>JBKJUW010000095.1:0-23236 GCA_046589725.1 Gemmatimonadaceae bacterium | reverse complement strand
GCAGGTCCAGCGCGTGGTGTGGATGTCGCTGCTTGCCGGACCCGTTGCGTGGACGGCGGACGAGGCGATTGCGCTCGTGATTGCCGCCGGTGCCTGCGGAGGCCCGGCGCGAATCGGTGCAGCGGGCTACGTGGCAACCGTCGTCGTCGCACTGGTGGCGCTCGGCGTGGTGGCATTCGCGGCCTCGTCGGCGCATCGGCTGCGGGAGCGGATAAACGACAATGGCGGCGACGCCTCGCTGGTGGCCGAGCGTACGCGCTTCCTGGCGGCTGCGGCGCTGATTATGTCGGCGATCACGGGCTTCGGTATCCTGCTTCGGCTCGTGTCTGCGCTAACGGGGTTGCCATGCGCGTGATGCGCGCATGGTGGCGGCTGCGATATCTCGCGTGGCTCGCGCTCGTGGGCGCGGGTGCCTGTGTCCGCAGCGATGACGTCTCCCTCGACCGTCACGTGGAGGGCGGCGACGCCGCACGGGGACGAGTGCAGATCGTCGCGTACGGCTGCGGATCGTGTCATGCAATTCCGGGAATCAACGGCGCGAGTGGCATGGTCGGACCTCCGCTGACGTCGTGGGCGCAGCGCCGCATCATCGCGGGCGAAGTGCCCAACACGCCCGCGAACCTCATCACGTGGATCACGGTGCCGCAGTCAATCGAGCCCGGCGTCGCCATGCCGAACCTTGGCGTGAGCGACGGACAAGCCCGCGATATCGCCGCCTACCTGTATTCCCTCAAGTAGGGCTCAACGCTAGCTCGTCTCCACCCTGACATGTTCCTGGGGAAGGTGAATACGGCGCAATCGGACTAAGACGTTCGCCACGTGCGCTGATGCGCCGGCCACGCTGGACGTTGCCCTCCGGCACCGGCGGATGTATTCTCTCTGCGCGCCGACGTCCCTCCGCCGTTCACGAGAATCGCATGGCTAGAAGCGAGATCGCCGAAATCGGCAAATACAGGATCCTCGGCCAGATCGGCGAGGGGGCGATGGGCGTGGTCTACCGCGCACTCGATCCCGTGCTCAACCGCGCAGTCGCCATCAAGGTCATGAGTGACGCGCTTGCCCGCGACTCAGATCTCCGTGGCCGTTTCCTGCGCGAGGCGCAGTCGGCCGGTTCACTCCAGCATCCGAACGTCATCACGATCTACGACTTCGGCGAGGTGGACGGACATCCGTTCATCGCCATGGAATTCGTCGAGGGCGCGGACCTCAGCGAGATCCTCGAGAAGAAGACGCCGCTGACGCTGGTCGAGAAGCTCGACGTCCTCATCGATGTCCTGAACGGACTGGCGTACGCGCACAAGCGCGGCATCGTGCACCGCGACATCAAGCCGGCCAACATCCGCATTGACGAGGATGGGCGCGCGCGCGTGATGGATTTCGGGATCGCGCACCTGGCGTCCTCGAACATGACGCGCACGGGCGTGATGGTGGGAACGCCGGCGTACATGTGCCCGGAACAGATCACCGGCGGCGAGGTGACGCCCGCGAGCGACATCTTCGCCGTCGGCGCCGTGATGTTCGAGTTGCTCACGGGTGTGCAGGCGTTCCGGGGCGAGTCGCTGCAGACGGTGATGTACAAGATCGTCAGCGCGCCCACACCCGAGCTGAAGATGACGGCAACGGGCCTCTCGCCGGACAAGGGCACGAGCGTCGCGAAGGCACTCAACGCGATCGTTGTGAAGGCGCTCGACAAGGACGCCGAGCACCGCTACGAGAGTGCGCTCGACATGGCCAACGCGCTGGGCGACGTCCGGATGCGGCTGCTCGACGACGACGATCCGATCCGCACGATGTCGCTCCGCGCGACAGTTGCAAAGGCGATGGCCAACACCGAAGAAGACAGGGCGCGGACTCGGCGCAATCGCATCGCGATGCTGGCCGGCGCGGTGGTGCTGGTGCTCGTGGCGTTGCCGTCGGCCGTGTATTTCGCGCGCCGGCATCCCGAGCCCGCGCCGGCGGCGGCGCTGGCGTCGTCCGTGGCCGTTGCGCCGCTGGTGCGAGACACTCCCCCGATTGGCTCCACAAGCACGTCGGCTCCCGTTCCCGGACCGACCGTAGCGATTGCGCCTCCCCCGGTGATTTCTCCCGCGAAGACGCCCGCGACGAGTGCGCCTTCGTCGCGTGAGCTCGCGGTGCTGCGCAGCCTGCAGTCCACCGCGCTCGACGCGCGGCGCCGCGCAGCCGGCGCGGGTGCGGCGGCGGACCAGCTGAGCGTTGGCGACAACCACAACAGGATGGCAAACGCGTTGGCGCTGCAGGGCAGGACAGCGGAGGCGGGAGACCATCTCAACCAGGCGACCGTGCAGTGGACCGCGGCCGAGCGAAGTGCGAGGGCAGCGAGCACGCAGGTGGCCCAGGCGACGCGTGCGCCCACTGTCGAACTACCGCGACCGCAGGCGCCGGCACCCGCGCCAACGGTGACCTCCGCCGCGGTGCAGCAGGCGAGCGGATTGCCTCAGGCGCCGGCACCTCCGGCAGCGAATCCCGCGGTGGAGATTGCCACCGCGGTAGCCGCGTACGCGCGCGCACTCGAGTCGCGCGACGTTGGTACTGTTCGCCGCGCGTATCCCGGTATCACCGTGGCGCAGGCCAAGGGCTGGGAGCAGTTTTTCGGGACGCTCCGCACGCTTCGCGTGAGTCTCGGCGTCAACGGCCTGGATGTGAACGGCAGCACCGCGGAGGCGAAGCTGGTGGGGATGTACGACTACGTCACCGACGGCGGGAAGGCCGCGCAACAGCCCGTCGCGTTCCAGGCAACGTTCCTTCGCGAGCGATCAACCTGGCAGCTCGTTTCGGTGCACTGACGGCGGACGGCAAGTCAAAACGAGAACTCCAACCCCGTCGTGTAGGTGACGTTCGCGCGCAACCCGCCGCGATTCAGCGGAACGAGCGCGTTCGTCACGATCGTGAACCCGCTCGTCGTTGCGAACTTGAAGCCGAACGAGCCGTTCACGATGTCGTCCGCCATGTCCGGAATCGAAGTCGGCACGATCGTCCGCTTGAATGGATAGTCGTACTGCACAGGCGCCGGCAGGACGAGCGTAGTGCGCCCCACCTGAAGCTCGCTCACCAGGTCGACGGCGAGCGTGACGCGATCGGCCATCAGGTTGTCGAAACCGATCGTCGCGAGCACCGCGTCGTTCCGCGAATTGCCAGCACGGAAGGCATACCCTGCATTCCCATGCGGCGCGAACGTGCCGTATCGGCCTGAGAGGATCGCGAGCCCGCGCGCCGAGAAGTGCCCGGATCCGAGCAGCTCCTCTGCGTCGCCGGTGGCAAATCGCGCGTCTGCCAGTAGCGCCAGGTTGGCGTGCTCCGACTGCCGGATGCCGACCTTCGAGCGCACCGCGACGTCGCCGAGCCCGAACGCCGAGCCATCCACGTCGCGGCTCGCGGAAAGGACGGGAATGCTCGGTGTACCGGCGAAGAAGTGCGCAACCGTCGGACCGCCGAAGGGAATGATCTGCGCAGAGCTCCGCCCATGCAGCTTCGTACTGACGAGGGGCAGCACGATCCCCACGTCCATGTTGTCGAAGAGGCCGTACGTTGCGTAAATCGAGTTCACGGCGACGTTGATGTCCATGTCGAGCTTGAACTGCATGATGTCGTTCTCGAGCAGCGGCACGCCCATCTGCTTGCACGCGAGACCATAAATCGAATCACAGCCGGCGAAGTCCACGTTCTGGTGCGTGAAGTACAGGTCGATACTGTGCAGGTCCACCCCGCGCAGGGACGTGAAGTGCGATGTGCTTCGTCCGATGCCCACCGCCGCACGGCCTTTCCCCACAGTCTGCGCCCGTTCGGCGAAAATGGGTCCGGAGGAGATCGACGTCCGCACGGGAACACCGGCCTCGAACCGGAATGTCTCGCCTCCGCTCGTGGATCCGATCGGCGCGTTTGCGATACTGCCCGCGATGGCCGTGGTCAGGAATTCGATGATGGATCCGTTCTGCGACACCGCCGACGGAACGAAGTGCGCACCATGCGCGCGGATCGACGCGGGGTTGCTTGCACCGGCCGAACCGCCGAGGAACAGCGGGTCGTCTCCCGCGCCGAAGATGAACAACTGGTCGATCTTGGTGCGCAATCCCTGGGCAGGCGCCGCGAGGGGTGCGGCAAGCAGGAGTGCGCCAATGAGGGAGGAGGAGAGGCATCGCATGGGAGTCAGCGCCGCTTCTTGGTCGCCGGCTGCTCGTCGCGATCCTCATCGGCGATGTCGACCGACATCGGAAAGAACAGCGACTGCCGCACCGCCGGATAGGGCGTTTTCCAGCCGCGCGCCTCGTGCCAGAGGATGCGATTCAGCGCCTCGCTCGGCGCAGCATCGGGCTCGCGGAAGTTCATCCGCGCCGAGGCGAGAGCGGCCTGACGCCGCGCTCCCGCGTTTGCTCCGGTAATTGCGCCAACGCGAACGTTCCTGTCGAGCAACGACTGCTTCGGCTGCAGCGCCACGTACGGACTCAGGTCGGCACGAGCGGAGGGATCGATGAAGCTCGCGCGCATGTCCGTGGCGACGAGGTCGAAGATCGACATCGCCGGCAAGCCCAGCATCAGCTCGATCGTCTTCACCATGCTCGGCTGCGAGTAGAACGTGGAATCGACCACGCCACGGCGCGCATACGGCGAGATCGCGAGTGCCACGGTGCGATGGCCGTCGATATGGTCGACGCCGTTCTGCGCATCGTCCTCGACGGAGAAGATCGTCATGTCCTTCCAGAAGCTCGAGTGCGTCATGCCCTCGACAATCTTTCCGAGCGCGAGGTCATTGTCCGCTACGCAGGCCTTCGGCGTGCACCAGTCGGCGTTTGTACCCTCGGTATGATCGCTCGGCAGGAGGATCACAACGAGATGCGGCATCTGTCCCGCGACTTCCCATTGCTGCAGATGGTAGAGGATGTCGCCAGCCTTCACGACGTCCGGCGCCTCCTGGGTCCAGCCTGGGTACTCCGGCACCAGCAGGCGGTCGAGCGACTCGATCCGCGAGTGCGTGTCGTAGCGCTCGCGAAGCAGGTCGCGGTGGAGGGCGAAGTCGTCGGGACGCTTCAGGTAGACGTCGAGCATCTTCGCGCGTTCGCTCGCGAGGGACGAGCGCGGCGACGGCGCGTATTCGCCGAACACCGCTACCGACTTGTTCTTCGCGACCGCGCTCTCCCAGAGGAATCCACCCGACGAGTAGGCAAGGGGATCAACGCCTTCCGATGGATAGCTGCGGCCGAAGTACAGCGGCCAGATCGGGTAATCCGTCTCGTTCGCCTGGGTGAGCCAGTTGTGGCCGTCGGCGGAGTTGCCGCCCGTGGCGAAGAAGTGATCGAGCGTCACGAACTGCTCGGAGAGTGCGTGCGCATTCGGCGTGACGTCGCGACCGTAGATGACGAGCGAGCTGTCGCTCGCGCCGCGACCGAGGTCACCGAGGACCTGGTCGTACGTGCGGTTCTCGCGGATGATGAACACGACGTGGTTGATGAGCGACGCATCGCCGGGCCGTTCGGGGACGGCCTTCGCGATGCTGTTGCGCGGAATCGCGCGCGGCGCGGGCGACGTGGCAAGCGTGAGCTTGTCATTCTCCGCGACCGCAACGCTGAACGCGGCCAACTCACTGGCACTCGGCACGGGAAGCACGTTCACCGCGCCACGAACAGCGTGCACATAGCGACCGCGCCTTCCCGGCGCGCCGCCAGTGGTGCCCTCACCGGATCCGACGCCGAGAAGCGCGCCGACGGCGAGAAATTTTCCGTCGCTGCTCGCATCCAGGCTCGAGGGATACCACGCAGTTGGAATGAGGCCGAGCAGTCGCGCACGTGGCGTGGACACGTCGTACGCGGCAACGGCGTTGGCGCCACCAAGTGCGACGTAGAGCGTGCGTGCGTCTGGCGCGAGCGCGAGTGCGGTGGGCGCGAGTCCCGCCTGACGTTCGCGGAAGGGCGCCACGGCGAAGTGGCCGGCGAGCGTGCCTGCGCGCGAGTCGATCACGGAGATCGAATCGGAGTTCCCGTCGGCGACGAAGATGCGGCCGCCGCGCTCGTCCCACACGATGGCGGTGGGATGCCTGCCGACGGTGACATCGCGGTCGACGACACCCTTCACGAGATCGATCCGGCTGACGGTGCCTGCCTCGGCGAGTCCGCGTGCGTCGACGCGAACGGCTTCAGCGCGCGGATCGCAGCACTGCCGCGCGGAGCGTTGCTTCGACGTCGGCTTCGGTCCGCCGAGTATGGTGACCCACGCGGTCTTGCCGTCGGGGGAGATCACGGCGGCGATGGGCTCCACGCCGAGTGGAATCGTGCGAAGGAGCACACCGGTTTCGGCATCGAGCACGGCGAGTGCGTCGTTCGCGGGCAGCGGAAGAACGGCGATGCGGCGTCCGTCGGATCCAGCCTTGGAGGCGACCGCGGGGCCACCGGCCATGTAGTCGCCGAGCGAGGGCGAGTACCAGACGGGCGCGATCGAGTCGCCGGTCGCGGTGCCGCTCAGGCCACTGAGGTGGGTGACCACGGGGAGTCGTGCCGGTGTGGTGCCGGGTGTGACCGATGTTGGCGCGATGCGGCCAACGGAAGAGACCAGGGCGCGATGCGTAACCGGGTCGACGGCGATACCGTGGACGCCAGGTGTTCCGTCGACTCTAATGCGGGCACTCGGCGTGTTAGCGCGCCAGTCGAGTCGATAGGTGAAGTTGGGTGCGGCGACCCAGAGCTCGTCGGACGACCTGCCGAAGCGAACGCCTCCGACCTTGCCGGTGAAGACGCTCTGCACACCAGCGGGCGAGATGCGCTGCCCGGTGGCGATGACGCCTGGATCAGGGATGCCACGGAAGGGCGCGCGCGGTATGGGCTGGGTCGCCTGCGTCTGGAGCAGGGCGATGATGGCGAGATGAATCACGCGGTTCCTGCGGTTGAGGGGCTTCCCTTACATCGACACGGAGAACATGATGTGCGCCTTCGGTGTGCCTGGAAACATCAGCCACGGCGACTTGTCCGACGGCTTGCCCGTCAGCCCCGTGGACGCCGTGGTCGCGAAGGGCATGTAGGTGACGTAGAGCGACGATCCGCCCGTGACCTTGCCCGACCCTTCGTCGAAAGTGCCGCCGAAGATCTGGTAGAGCATGGACGGCTGTGCGGGCACCTTCAGTGTGCCCTTCTTCACCTCGGCGAAGCGGACCGTGTCCACCTGTGCTCCCTTTACGCCGGAAGCGCGCAGCTCGCGGCCGCGTGCCATGAATGGCTCCATCGCCTTGTGGTAGCACGCGGAGTGAAAGCTCTTCACAGCGGGATCGGGCGCGAGGCAGATCATGTCGTTCTTGCCGGCGCGCAGGGTGACGAGCTTGCCGCCAGGCTCCTGGTAGCCGAGTACCCCCGCGCCCGCCTTGAGCTCTTCCGGAAGGGGCGTGACGGCGGCCGCGACCTGCCACGAAGCCGGCTGAATTGCGGACTGCTGGGCGTGTGCGGAGATCGCGGTGGCGACTGTGGCCAGCGAAACGAGGAATGCAGTGCGCATGGAGTGGATGCGGAGGAGTGAGGGGTCGCGAGTATGCCGAATGTACGGGAGCGAAGATGAGGCGGCCAGCACGTTGCCCGGGTTCCGCGCAATGCAGTTGCCGTTCTGCGGTTCCTATCCTCCTATCCTCCTATCCTCGTAACTCATCGCACGACGATGCGCCTGGACCACACCGGCTTCGCGGGATCGCCGGCGACGAGGAGGAATTCCCGCGCGTCGCGCGCATCGAAGGCGAAGTCGTACGTCTGGCCGGCCCAGCCCACCACACGTGCGGCCTGTTCGCGTTGCTGCCCGGCGGGCATCGTGTAACCGTCGCGCGCGATAGGGCGCCACGTCACCGGCGCGCCGATCGACACCAGCGCGAACGGTTCGCCGCCTACAGCGCCAATGAACACGAAGCGAAGCCGGTGATGCATGCCACGCGCGAGTACGAGCGGCGGTGGCGCGGAGTCGCCGTTCACCACGAGGTGCGGTGGATCCTGCGGTCCGTCCCAGCCCACGACGAAGAGATGATCGGTCCGCGGATCGAGTCGATGGCCGGGCTCGAGCACAATGATGGCGCCGTACAATCCCGACGTCAGCTGCTCGACGTCGTTCAGGTGCGTGTGGTAGATGAAGGTGCCGGAACGTGGCAGCGTGAGATGTGCGGCGAACGAATCACCGGGAGCGATGGCCGGCGCAAGCCGGTTCATCGCACCGCTCCAGCCGGCCACGCCGTCGGACCAACTCTCGAGCTCGATGCCGTGCCAGTGCACCGCGGTCGGTTCCTTCATGCGGTTGACCACGGTGATGTCTGTTGGTTGGCCGCGCGTGAGCATGAGTGTCGTTCCGGGAAGCTCCACCGAATCGGCGGCCGGTGCGGTGCCATTCTGGAGCACGAAGCTCAGGGCCCGCGGCGCTCGGCCGCGTGCCTTTCCTTCCTGGACAACGAGCCGCATCGCACGCGCATTGGTGCGGGTTGGACGAGCGGCCACACCGTGCTTTTTGACTTCGATACCGAGTACGAGCCCCGACATGTGGCGCCGCACGTCGCCCGACATGTGGTCTTCGTGACTCCCTCCGGTGGTGAACCGCGCCTCGTCGTTCACGTGGAACGAAAGGTGACAGTGAAAGAGCCAGTTGCCTTCGCGATTGGCCACCCAGTCCATGGCCATCGTGGAGAAGGGCGGCATGGTCTGGGTGACCACTGTTTCGCGCTCGCTCGGCACGAAGGTCGTGTCGCGCGTGCCATCCCCGCGCGCGAGGACGCGATAGTAGAAACCGTGGAGGTGCATCGGGTGACTGCGCACCGTGCCGTTCACGAGGCGCCAGCGCAACGTGTCGCCTCGGCGCGCCTCAATGCGCTCCGTGTACGGCCATGCGTGGCCATTGATCGTGAGGGCATTGCGGAAGGTCTTTGCGTCGACCTGCTGGCCCCAGATGTTCAACACGAACACGCGGTCGGGGGTGCGGTCACCGCGGCGATCCACCACGAAGGCGCCAATGCCCTGTTCGCGCTCGGACAGGTCGAGATTGTGCTTTCCCGCGGCGGCCGAATAGGAGTAGGTGCCAGCCGGTCCGATGATGAAGTGCGACGTACGCGACTCGCCGGGACGCAGGGTGATCGAGTCCCTGCCGGGCTTCGTCGTGAGGCCGTGCCAGGTGACGGACGAATCCGCGAGCGCGTTCGTCAGCCTCGCGACGACGATGGTGCCTTCGGGCGCGCGGATGAGCGGCGCGGGCACCTGAGGGGCGTGTCCGGTTTCGCCTACGACTGCGGCATCGATGAACGCGCCATCGCTCGCCTCTGGATACCAGCGCGCCATGCGGACGTCGAGATCCAGGAACAGCGTGTCGCCCCGGACTACGCCGGCGGGACGCCGGTTGTCGTTCGCCTCCACCACCGGAAGCGGCGTAACGGAACGGTGGATCGCGGATGTGGGCAGGCCGACAACAATGGAAACGAACAACACGCTTGCGGCGTCGCGACCATTCATGTGGTGCTCCATTGGAGGTCCCGGAGCCGAGGCATGTTCGAGCGCATGGCCGAGGTGAGCAGGGCGGTGCGCAAACGTGCGCTGGGGCGCAGGAGTTTGGAATGCAATGTTAGAGTACGCGCGACCCGGCCGCCACCTTTTCGTGCTCACGTCCGACTCGCACGTCAGGCCGCGTATGTTCCTGTATGCCCTTGCCGATCGAGGAGGTCACCTGCCCGCTGTGCGCGGTAATCGACGCGGCTGCGTTCTTCGCGAATGCCGACCGAAGGTATTTTCGTTGTGCGGTGTGCGATCTCGTTTTTCTCGATCCGGAGAATCGTCCCCGTTCGCTCGATGAGGTGACTCGCTATCTTGCGCACGAGAACAGTCGAGATGATTCAGGATACGTGGCTTTCCTTCGCCGCCTCGCGGAGCCGATGTGCGCGCGTGTGCCGGTGGGTGCACGAGGGCTCGACGTGGGCTGCGGACCCGTGCCGGTGCTCTCGGAGCTCTTGACTGCCAGTGGCCGGCCGACGGAGCACTACGATCCGCTCTTTCATGCTGACGGCGCATTGCTCCTGCACCGCTATGACTTTGTGACGTGCTGCGAGGTGGTGGAACATGCGCACGATCCTGCGACGTTGTTCGCGCAGCTCGTCGAGTTGCTGCAGCCTGGAGGGACGCTCGGCGTCATGACCTCCCTGCACGACGCCTCGACCAACTTCGCAACGTGGTGGTACGTACGGGATCTGACGCATGTCTGCTTCTTCAGTGAGGTGACGATGCGGTGGATCGGTCGGCAATGGTCGCTCGACGTCGATATTCCTGTTCCCAACGTGGTGCTGTTTACAGGCGCCGTGCAGCAGCATCGTGTCTAGCGAGACATTAAGCGTCGGCAAACCATCGACGGGAACGGCGTCCGCAGCCCGGGGAGCGCGGTAGCGACAACCTGCTTCGCAGAATCGCTCGGCCTCGGACATAGCAGCCTCGACTGCATCGACCGACCTCCCCGTTGCAACGCAGCCGACGAGGTCAGGTGCATCGGCGCAGAATCCGCTCGCAGTTCGTTCGATCACCTCGGCGAAGCGCAACTTGGCAGCGTTAGCTTCGCGGGTAAGTGCGACCGGTCGCTGGACGCTCCTGAGCGCCCGCGGCGAGCTGACGTCGTTCGGCTCGTCTGAAAGCACGACTATTCCCTCCAAGTGGGGATGGCGGAAGTGGCGGTGTCTTCCGCGTATTCGGGTGAGACGCCAGCCGTTTTGGATCAACAGGTCATTCACTGCGCCACAATTCATGATGCGAATAGTGAGGACCACCCAGCGATTCTCCGTCATCGATTTGACGCACACTGTGTCTTCTCAACGCATTGAGCCGGAGTCGTCAGCGAGCCCGCACAGTCGCGTTCTCGGTCTGACGATGCGTGCGTAGCTCGGCTAGTTTATGACTCCGCCAGAAACCGCCAAGCTTGTTTGGCTACGGCCTCTTCGATCCATGCGTGGTGAGCGTGGACGAAGCCCTTCGTCGCTTCGCGAACTGTATCTGATCAAGCAAGTCGCACCAGGATCATCCATGCCTGCAGTTTCGGCAGCACTATGAGCATCTCGCGCTTCAATCTCCATCGCGCGATTGCTGCGCTCACCGAACCTTTGTCAAAGTCGATCGGCCGCAGCGCAAGGACGGCACTCCGCGTGACAGCCCATGCGGAGCACGACTCTCGAGGGAAGACACCATGAATGGAATGCTGCGTGTCGGCGTGCTGCTGTTGACGGGAATGGCGTGTGGCCGCCTCAACCCTCCCGGCGCCGCAACGGAGTTGGCTCTGCCGCCCAACATCCTGCTCATCCAGGCCGACGACCTCGGATACGGTGACCTGAGCGCTTACGGCCAGTCGCGCTTCGAAACCCCCGCGCTCGACAAGCTTGCACGGGAAGGCATCCGCTTTACGCAGTACTACGCTGGCAGCACGGTGTGTGCACCGTCGCGCGCGTCGCTCATGACCGGTCTCCATACGGGCCATTCCTGGATACGTGGCAACGGTGGACTGCCCGGCGGCGACGTTCCGCTGCGGCCGGAGGATGTGACCATCGCCGAAGTGCTGCATGATGCAGGCTACCGGACGGCCGTCGTCGGTAAATGGGGGCTCGGCCAGCCCGGCAGCACAGGAGACCCGAACAAGCAGGGGTTCGACCACGCGTTCGGCTTCCTCGATCATCGCCATGCGCACCGCCAGTTCACCGACCACCTGTGGCGCAACGGCGAGCGCGTCAGCGTCGATGTGGATAGTGACTACGTCAACGACCTGTTCACGAAGGAAGCCGCTCCGTTCATCAGCCGCGATGATCCACGTCCATTCTTCGTCTACCTGAACTACACGGTTCCCCACGCGGAGCTGCGGGTGCCGCAGGAGTCGCTCGCACCCTTCGCCGACAAGTTTCCCGAGAAGCCATACACGAACACGGCGGCGGATGCCCGGCCGACTGGTTCGCGGGCAGATGTCCCATCGCTCGGCTATCGCTCGCAGCCCACGCCCAAGGCGGCGTTCGCCGCGATGATCACGCGCATGGACCGCGACATTGGCCGCCTGACCGATCTCGTTCGCGAGAGGAAGATCGAGCGCCAGACGCTGGTGTTGTTCATCAGCGACAACGGACCGCACATCGAGGGCGGTGGCGATCCCGTGTTCTTCAAGAGCAGCGGTGGCCTGCGCGGTATCAAGCGCGACCTCTACGAAGGAGGACTTCGCGTCCCGATGATCGCGCGGTGGGTGGGCACCATTCCAGCTGGGCAGGTGAGCAACGACCCATGGGCGCACTGGGACGTGCTGCCCACGCTGGCGGACGTCAGCGGCGGACGCGCGCCGGCCGGCCTCGACGGGGTATCGATGGCACGTGCGCTGCGTGGTGTATCGCAGCCGAGTCACGCCGCCATGTACTGGGAGTTCCACGAGCGCGGCTTTCAGCAGGCGGTGCGCATGGACCACTGGAAGGCCGTGCGCCTCAAGGCCGGCACACCCTTCGAGCTCTATGACCTGAGCGCCGATCCGGGCGAGCAGCGCGACGTGGCTGCCGCGAATCCGGAGGTCGTCACAACGATCGAGCGGTACCTCGCAACAGCGCGCACGCCATCCGCGCGGTGGCCTGGACCGTGACGCGCATGCGCCCGTCCACGGCGCGAACGAACAGGGCATCCGACACTCAGGTCCGATAACGGTTTTGTCCGAAAGTCCGCCAACTGTCGTCGCACTTGCGGCCGGCGCAGAGCGCGCGCGAACGCCGCGCGCCCCTGATCCGTATATTGGTTTCCAACCTCCTCGCACCCCAACGTCCGTGACTCAGTCCCGACGCAACTTCCTCAAGACCTCGGCGGCCGCTGCCGCGACGGCAGCCGTCGGCTCGCGGATCCTCGCGGCCGCCGACGCGTATGCCGCCACCGTGCCAACGCCGGGCGATCCCGCCATTCGCGCGCTCATGCAGGTCGCGCTCGACACCGCGAAGTCCGGCGGCGCCTCGTACGCCGACGTCCGCGTGTCCGCGCGACGGCAACAGAACGTGGCCACGCGCGACCGGATCGTGCTCGGCGTCGGCGACACCGACACGTTCGGGCTCGGCGTCCGCACCCTGGTCGACGGCGCGTGGGGCTTCGCCGCCACGAGCAACCTCACGAAGGATTCGATCGCCGGCGTCACGCGCCTCGCGCTCGAGCAGGCGAAAGCGAATCGCGCCAGTCAGCTGCGCCCCGTGGTGCTCGCGCCAACGCCGGGTAATCAAGTCGGCGAGTGGACCAGCCCGATCAAGACCGATCCGTTCTCCGTCTCCATTCCGGAAAAGGTGGCGCTGCTGCTCGCGGCCAACGAAGGGGCGATGAAGGTGAAGAACGTCCGCAACGTGCAGTCGAGCATGTTCTTCCTGCGCGAGGAGAAGACGCTCATGACGAGCGACGGCTCGTACATCGTGCAGACGATCTATCGCACGGCGCCGTCGATGTTGATCACCGCGGTCTCCGACGACCGCACCGATTTCCAGACGCGCCAGAGCAACGACGTGGCGCCGATGGGGCTCGGCTACGAGCATGTGCTCGACGCGAAGCTCGACGAGAACGCCCCGCGGTGGGCGGCCGAGGCGGTCGAGAAGCTTTCGGCCAAGCCGGTGGAGCCGGGTCGCTATGATCTCCTGCTGCATCCGTCGAACCTGTGGCTCACGGTGCACGAGACCATCGCGCATCCCACGGAGCTCGATCGTGCGCTCGGCTTCGAGGCGAACTACGCGGGTACCAGCTTCGTTGCGCCGCCGGAGAAGGTGCTCGGCAAGCTGAAGTTCGGCAGCAGCATCATGAACGTCGTGGGAGATCGCGAACAGCACGGTTCCCTCGGCGCGATTGGCTGGGACGATGAAGCGGTGAAGCCGACGAAGTTCGACATCATCAAGGGCGGCGTGTTCGTGGACTACCAGACGACGCGCGAGCAGGCCTCGATGCTCGCCGACTACTACAAGCGCGTCGGCAAGCCGGTGAAGAGCTATGGCTGCTCGTACGCGCAGAGCTGGTCCGACGTGCAGTTCCAGCGCATGCCGAACGTCTCCATCCAGCCCGGCAAGAACGACTACACGTGGGAGGACATGATCTCCCAGATGGACAAGGGCATCGCGATCATCGGCGACGGATCCTTCTCGATTGACCAGCAGCGGTACAATGGCCAGTTCGCCGGCCAGGTGTTCTACGAGGTGAAGGGCGGCAAGATCGTGGGCATGCTGAAGGACGTCGCCTACCAGTTCAAGACGCCGCTCTTCTGGGGGGCGATGAAAGTGATCGGCGGTCCGCGCAGCTATCACCTCGGCGGCGCCTTCGGTGACGCGAAGGGGCAGCCCGGCCAGAGCAACTCGGTGAGCCACGGCTGTCCGCCCGCGCTCTTCACGCAGACCAACATCATCAACACGGGACGCAAGGCATGAGCCTCATCAATTCGCGCAGCCTGTACGCGCCGGTGGACATCCTTTCCCGTTCCGATGCGCAGGACGTCGCCAATCGCGCCCTGAAGGCATCCCCCGCCGACGAAACGCGCGTCAGCATCAACAGCGCGGCGCGTGCCGACACCCGCTTTGCGCTCAATCAGGTGACGACGAGCGGCGAGAACCGCGACACGACCGTCACGATCACCGCGCTCGTCAATGGACGCTCCGCGAGCGTGACGACCAATCGGCTCGACGAAGCGTCCCTCGCGGCCGCCGCGCGCGAGGCGACCGAGATCGCGAAGCTCGTTCCCGAAAATCCGGAGCGGATGCCGGAACTGGGTCCGCAGGAATATCCGTCGCCGAAGTCGCGGATCATCACGTTGCCGTCACCGGCCGATCGTGCGCAGGCGGCGAAGAAGGTGACGGAGCAGGCGCGTGCGGCGGGGCTCATCGCCACCGGGTTCATCGAATGCCGCGCTGGTGCAACGGCGCTTGCGAATTCCAAGGGATTGTTTGCGTATGACTCGAGTGCGGTCGTCACGATGACCGCAACGGTGCGCACACCGGATGGAACCGGGAGTGGCTGGGCGTGCAGCGATGGCGATACGTTCGCCGACATCGATGCACAGCGGGTGGGCGCGGTGGCGACGGACAAGGCGCTCAAGTCGCGCGGTCCGGTGGCGGTCGAGCCGGGTCGCTACGTCACGATTCTCGAGCCGACCGCGGCGGGCAACCTCGTGCAGATGATCGCCGGCGCGATGCAGGCGCGTAGCGCTGACGAAGGCCGCTCGTTCTTCTCGAAGCCCGGTGGCGGCAACAAGATCGGCATGAAGGTGGTGGACGAGCGCGTCACGCTGCTCACGGATCCTGAGGACAGCCCGAGTACGAGCGGCGGCTTCGACGGCGACGGACTGCCGCTCGAGAAGGTCGTGTGGATCGAGAACGGTATCGTGAAGAACCTGGCGTACGATCGCTTCTGGGCACAGAAGCAGGGCGTGAAGCCGACGCGCGCGGGAGGCGGAGGCGGATTCGGTGGTGGCGGCGGACGTTCGTTGCGCATGCTCGGCGGCACGACGTCGATCGCTGACATGATCAAGAGCACGGAACGCGGGATTCTCGTCACACGCTTCTGGTACATTCGCCCAACTGATCCGCGGACGATTTCCTACACCGGCCTCACGCGCGATGGGACGTTCCTCATCGAGAACGGCAAGGTGACGCACCCGGTGAAGAATTTCCGCTTCAACGAGTCGCCCATCTTCTTCCTGAACAATCTCGAGGCGCTCGGCCCGGTGATGCGCATCAATGCGTCGGAGGCGCTCGGTGCCGGAGGCGCGACCTACATGCCGACGTTGAAGGTTCGCGACTTCACGTTCAGTTCCTTGTCTGACGCGGTGTGAGAAGTTGTCATGCATTCATGACAGCGCGCATACGCGCGCTGTCGTGAATGATGCACATTCGTCACGCCGCGGACGTCCGGGCGGGTGGCCGGAAGTGCAAGGCGGTGAGGGGCTTCGCTCAGCCAGGGCAACCCGTCGTGCCGCTGTCCCCCGTCTCCTTGCACTGCTCGGATTCCCTCGCCATCATCCCGCCGACCACCTTCGCGGTTTCAGCTTCTGAAAGGGGCTGCGTTGGTTTTGCGGTCGGCTTTTCCTTGTCCGTCATCGGAACCTCCTGGGGAGTGAGAGTAACGCGGGACTAGGATATGACGGCCACGCTGGCACGGCAAGGTCGTGGATCACAGAACGCGTCGCGCGCCAGCGAACAATCGTGCCCCCTACCTACTCCGGAACCTCCGCGAACCGACCCTTCGCATTCCTCACTGTAGCGCACGTCGCTGGATTGATCCGCAACAGCGTTGGACGGTCTCCCGAGTGCACGAGCACGGGCGCAAGGTTGACCGGAATACCATGCGCAAGGATAGCCGCCTCGCTTACGCGAATGAGCAGCGCATCCGCATCCGGCTGGTTGAGCAGGCTGAGCCAGGTCGAGTGCACGGGGTCGAGCGTTCCCGTTGCGACGCATCCGTACCGCTTGCCGAGCGCCGCTTCCGCGCGACGCATCACATTCCGTGCCTCCGTCTCCACAATCAGCCAGACGGGGACGCACCCCTTGTCCCGACGAAAGGTGGCGTCGCCCTCGATGGCGGCGGAAAGGTCGGCGGCGACGGCGCGCGCGGGGTCGTCGAGGTACATGACCCCGCACGGCACATTGATTTCGAGTATGACGCCACTCTCGGACAGGGGCGCGCGCGGCGTCCCGATGATCACGTCGATGCCGCAACTCGGCGAGCCGTGATGCGCCAGGAAGCGCTCGATTTGCGCGAGATCCGATCGCCGGATGAAATCCGTGGCGGTCACTTTTTGCATATCCGCGCCTGTGGCTGCCGAGATCCGCACGACGCGTTTGCTTGCCGGAATGATCCGCTCGATGTCGGCCGGCCGACGAACGCCGAGTCCCCAGAGGCGCATCACCAGGCGGCGGCGGTATGCCGCGGCCGAGGTCATCACACTGAGGTACCGTGGGTAACGCTCGGCAATCAGCGCACCGATGGTGCGCGCGCCGTCGCCGGTCACCGTGAAGGGTTCAGCGACGTAGGCGCGATGCAGCTTGCCGGAGAGGTAATGAAGACGGAGCTCGGTGCCCGCCACGAGCGATTCGACGATGACGCCGTGGCCGCCAGCGAGCAAGGTGCGCGCGGCGCTCCTCACGTCGCGTGGATCCGTGAGGTCGACGATGACGCCGTCCGAGTTGCCACCGATGAGCCGTTTGATCACCACCGCTCCGCCGAGTCGTCGCGCGACGCGGAGTGCGGCGTCGGGAGACCCGACCAGCGCACCGGGTGACACAGGTAATCCGTGCGCTGCGAGCAGGTCGCGCGCCATCGCCTTGTTGGTTCCGGCGAGCGTGATCGCGGAACTCACGCGCGTCGACAGGTTCATCGCCAGCAGTCGCGCATGGCGACCGGCACCGAGCAGGATCGAGGGATAGAAGCCGAGCGTGAGCGGCTGGACGACCCAGCCGCGTCGCGCGGCCTCGTGCAGGTGCTTTCCGTAGGACGCTTCGTACACTCGCGCGTCCGAGGCGGCGAGCGCCAGTTCGTCGGCCAGAGCGCGGGCGATCGGACGTCCTGCGTAGTCGGCGCGGAGCGCGGCGGCGAGCGCGGTCAACGACAGGAACGGATACACGGGTGCGGAGGCATGTGTTTCGCCAGCGCCGCGATCGTCGATGTTCAACGTCCCTCCAAGGCCTCCGCTCACTACGAGGCGCTCCCAGCTCGCACGGAGCCTGCGGGGATCCGTGTTCGTGACCCGAAGGTGGACGAGTCCCGGGCCACCGTTGAACGAGACGCCCGCGTGCCTGGTAAGCGACTGCATGCGCATCGTTCGGCGGTGGCAGGTTGGGTAACGCGGAGATAGGATAGGGTTCCTGTTCTGGCGTGGCAAGGTTGGTCACAGCACGCCACCGTGGTTTCACGCGCTTGCGGGCGGTGACACGATGCCGGCATTCCTCACCTTTGACGAATTCAGCGACGTGCTGGGGCGCTCAGCGGGCATGCTCGTGTTCGTGATCACTTCGGAATGTGACGAAGAGGGCGCGCATCATGGGCGACTCGTGGAGCGTGCGGTGGGCGCGTTTGCGACGGTGCACCTCATGTGCGGAGCAGTGGCGACCTCACCGACGCTATCATGGTACGAGGGGGGAGATGCGCGACTGCTCATCACGTCCCAGGGGGCATCGCCGCGAGAGGTGCTCGATGCGCTGCAGGAGGCGCAGCGAGCTGCAGCGTCGCGCTCCAGCGTCGCCGAGGAGAAGGCGCAGGAGGAGAAGAACACCGCGCGGACAGCTGCCATGCTCGCGTCGGAGGGGCTCGATCACTTTCCTCCGTTCTTCCGCATGGCGCGCACGCTGGCGCGCGATGCGTGGTTCGCGGCGCGTCACACCGCTGAGGGAGCGCCACTACTGTTGCCGAGTGACGCAGCCGCGGCGAGGCTCGACGTGTGTGTCGCTTGTGCGTCGTTCCGCGATGGCCGGTGTGTCGAGTGCGGCTGCTTCCTGACCGTCAAGGCGCACCTGGCCGCGATGCGGTGCCCGTTGGACAAGTGGGTGGGTGAGTCCTGACACGAGCATTTGACGCGTCAAGGTATTTGTTTGTTCACGTGAATCTCGAAACCACGGAGTAATAAAGGATGCAGCGGAGAGATTTCCTCATTCGATCGTCGGCACTGGCGGGAGCGACTGCGATGGCCCGTCCGCTAGGCCTCTTCGCCGCAGACGACGCGCCGCGTCTCGCACTGACGCCGCAACCAACGATGGCCGTCGTCCCCATTACGGACGACGAGCGCCGCGCCCGCATCGAGAAGGCTCGTCAGTTGATGAGGCAGCACCGTATCGATGCGATGGTGCTCGAGGGCGGCACCAGCATGTTCTACTACACCGGCGTGCATTGGGGAAACAGCGAACGCACCTTCGCGGTCGTCATCCCGGCGCATGGGGAGCTCGCGTGGGTGACACCGGGCTTCGAGGAAGCGCGGGCACGTGAGTTGATCAAGAACTCGACCGACGTGCGCGCATGGCAGGAGGATGAAAGTCCCTATCACGTCATCGCCGACATCCTTCGCGATCGCCGGACCACCGGCACGATCGGCATCGAAGAGCGGCTGCGCTTCTTCATCTATGATGGTCTCCGGAAGGAGCTTCCGGCGGCAAAGTTCGTGAGTGCGACGCCGGTCACCGCTGGCTGCCGGATGATCAAGTCGCCAGCGGAGATCGCGCTGCTCCAGCAGGCGAACGATATCACGCTCCAGGCCATCGGGAGTACGTTTGCCATCCTCAAGGAAGGCATGACAAACAGCGAGGTCGCAGCGAGCGTCGCAGCGGCCACGCGCAAGCTCGGCGGCGTCGCGGATGGCGCCCTGGTGATCTTCGGCAAGTACTCTGCATTCCCGCATGGGAGCGTGCAGCCGCAGAAGCTCCAGGAAGGCGACGTCGTGCTCATCGACGCGGGATGCACTATCGAAGGCTACGTCTCCGACATCACGCGCACGGGTGTGTTCGGCACGCCCACACAACGCCAGCGCGACGTCTGGGAGGTGGAGAAACGAGCGCAGAGTACGGCGCTGGCCGCGGCGCAAGTTGGCGCGACCTGCGAGTCCGTGGACGCGGCGGCACGCAAGGTGATCACGACGGCGGGCTTCGGACCCGACTACAAAGTGCCCGGGCTCCCGCACCGCACTGGGCACGGGATCGGTCTCGATGGGCATGAGTGGACGAACTTCGTGCGAGGCAACAAGACGCGCATCGAGCCCGGCATGTGCTTCAGCGACGAGCCGACGATCGCGATCTACGGCGAGTTCGGTGTTCGTCTCGAGGACTGCCTGCATATCACCGAGTCAGGGCCGAAGCTGTTCACGCCACAGAGTCTGTCGATCGAGCAGCCGGTTTGACACGCCCACGTCGCTCCTCCGCCCATGCCCTCGAGTCCATGCGCACAACTCTGATCACCAGCTTCCTCGCGCTCGCCACCCTCGCCTGCAGCACGGTCCCGGGGGCGCAGCCGGTCACGGCGACTCCGCCCGCCGGTGCGGTGCGCCACGTCGTCGTGTTCCGGTTCAAGCCCGACGCGAGCCCGGCGAAGATCCAGCAGATTACCGCGGCCTTCGCAGCGTTGAAGGAGCAGATCCCTGGCGTGCTCGCCTTCGAGCACGGCGTGAACAATAGCCCGGAGAAGCTCAACCAGCGGTTCACGCACGTCTACCAGCTCACCTTCACGAGCGCGGCGGCACGCGACGTCTACCTCGTCCATCCCGCGCACAAGGCGTTCGGCACGCTGCTCGGCGGGCTCGGCGTGTTTGATGGCGCGTTCGTCGTGGACTACTCGCCCATGCCGTAGCGCGGGCTGCTCCGCGCGCGGGTGTCACCGGTGTCACCCGCGTCATGGCGGCACAGTTCGCGGCGAGTTCGCGGAGATCGCGAGCCCGCCGAGCAGGGGACTTGGATGGGGCGCAATCTGCGTGTCAGGGTGATGGCTTCGTCGCCTGCGCGCGCTGCTGGCGCGCCCGGGTGACATGCGGGACGATGCCCAGCATGCGCTCCATCAGCATCAATTGCCCGCGATGATGCATCTCGTGCTCCTTCGGTGAGAGCAGGCTCTCGAGACGCGAGCGCTGGGTACCGGTGCCGTCGGTGAACGTTTCCACGAGATACTCGGGCGAAAGCGATTCGAGCCACGCTGCGTAGCCTTCTCCCTCCGATTTCAACAACCCGATAATTTCCTCCTTGGTACGCGGCACCCCCTCGGCTGCCCTGAGGCGACCGAGCGCCGCCGGAAAATCGAATCCGACCATGGTCGTCGCACCGGTGCCGTCGTGGATTTCCTGGTGCAGTCGCGGCGAGTACACGAGGTGCTTGAGCGTCGTGCCGACGGACATCGTCTCCGGCGCGCCGACGAAGTCGTACTGGTCCTCCGGAATGTCCTCGGCGATCTGGATGGTGTTCTTCCGCACGGTGCGGAATGATGCGGCCATCTCCTTCGGTCCGTACGTTCCCATGGTGCCTCGTCTGGTTAGTCAATCAGGAAGTGTTCTACTCAGGCGCACGGGCGACCCGTCGCATCACGAATCCGGGCGTGCCTCGTTCACAGCCGATCCGCTCAAAGAATGGCGTGCTGCCGCTCCGCGCGTTGACGTAGAGCACGCCCTTTGGCGTCGCATCGAACGCACGGTTCATCAACTGCCGACCCACGCCGCGTCGCTGGAAGTCGGGATGTACGACGATGTCCGCGAGCGCAGCGTAGAGATATCCGTCGGTGAGCACGCGCGCGATACCGATCAGCAGTCCGTCATGCCGCGCTGCCACATTCACGGTCTGCAGAAGAGCCGCCGTCGTCCTCTCCACATCGGGCGACTCGGCCGACACGAGCGCCAGCAGGCCGAGGTAGTCGGCCACGTCCACCGACGTCTCGAACGTCGGCGACACCACATTCCCCGTCGACCTCTGCCCCTGCGCCGTTACATCTGCGGCGCGAGTCCGCGTCGCTTGCGCCTCGTCGCTCCGGGTCGAGGTGGGAGCGCGTCGCATGCGATGATAGCGCTCCCACAAAGCGCCGATCGCGTCGCCCAGGAGCAGTCCGAGTGCGCCAGCGGCGACGCCGGAGATAACGACGATGATGAGAAAGAGGAACACGCCGCGCGCCGCATTGCCGCCGTCATCGAAGCCGCGCGAGATGTACGGCCACGCGTACGGCGCCGCGGCAAACCAGCCGGCTATGAATGCGACGAGCGCCACGCCATCCTTGATCGACGTTCGGCGCTGCGCGTAGAACTCCGACAGAACGGACTCCTTTCTGAACGTGAGCGCCGACGATTTCGTATTGGGCCGGCACGCACAACTATATCACACGTTCATCCCGTCGCGTTGGGATAGCGCTCGATTCGCAAGCCGAGCTACCAAGCGTCACGAGGTCGGCGTCAGGACGATTCGGTGCCGTCGCGTGTGTGTAGTCGTGCGCCGCGCGACCGAAGTGTCCCTGATCCTTGGCAGGGCCTGACTTGTCGACCACATATGCGCCGGGACCGAGCAGCTTGACGATGCTCAGCGAGAATCGGCGAAGCGCACCGGGTCGGCCTGGCGTCACATCGCGAGAAAGTCCGCCAGCGGCTTCGCGTCGGGCTCGGCCGACAGTGTCGTGCCCCACGTCGCGATTCTTCGTGGACCGCAACCAGTGCCTGAGTGACGCAACGCGCTAAACGCGTCGCACGCTGCCGGCATCCAAGGATCGCTCAGGTGTCTCACCGCCGCCACGCAGGAGTTGACCATGAAGCCGTTGAAAACCGCCGCGCTCGGCGCACTGCTGCTCGTTCCGCTCCTCGCATTCCGTCTTGGCGGATGGGCGGTGATCACCGTGGAGGCACTGCCTTCCTATATTGTAGCCGGCACACCGACTTCACTCGACTTCATGATCCGGCAGCATGGCGTGACGCCACTTGGTGGGCTTCGCCCCACGGTGCACCTCACGGCTGGGCGCACAGAGCTCACCGTGACCGCCAAGCCAGGGCGGCTCGCGGGGCAATACAGCTCGACGATTACCGCGCCGACGCCGGGTGAGTGGACCATCAGGATCGTCAGCGGTTTCATGAACGCGGAGAACACGCTGCTTCCCCTGCGTGCCGTTGCTGCTGGCGCCCCCGCTCCGCGCATACTCGCGGACGCCGACGCGGGACATCACCTCTTCGTCGCCAAGGGCTGCGTGACCTGCCACATGCGCGGCGATGTTGGCGGCAGGATGGGGCCGGACCTCACCGTCAGACGGTACGCGCCCGCAGTGGTGTCGAGCTTCCTCGCTGACCCCGAAAGCAGTCCGCTATCGAAGAGCATCGGGCAGAATTACGTGCGCATGCCGAATCTCGGCTTGTCGTCACGCGAAATCGGTTCGCTGGTGGCGTATCTCAACTCCGAGTCGGTCGTTGGGAGTGCGGTGCGGCGATAGCGAGCGCGGTCGGTATATCTCTGCGGCGCCGCGCCTTGGAAGAAGCTAGGGCGCTTTACCACGGAGGACACAGAGTGCGCAGAGGACTGCTTCCCTTGTAAGGTTGTCCTCTGTGTTCTCCGTGTCCTCCGTGGTGAATGCTCTTTGCAACAGCCGTATCCGCAGGCAGGCAATCGAATGCCGCCTCGCCGGCATTATCTCGAGGACTACTCGTAGCGCAACGCCTCTATCGGATCCAGCTTCGCCGCACGACGCGCCGGCACCACCCCAAATACCAACCCGATCCCCACCGACACCACCACCGCAATCCCCGTCTGCAGCAGCGGCGCATCGGCGGGCACACTCATCAGCATCGT
>JBKJUW010000132.1:0-13214 GCA_046589725.1 Gemmatimonadaceae bacterium | reverse complement strand
GTACACGAGCTTGTCGCTCTCGGAGAGGTCACCGTCGAACAGGTCGTTCACCTTGTCGATGATCTCGCGGAGCCAGGCGCGCTCGCGCTCGTGAACCGCTCCGCTGCCGGCTTCTCCAATCGGCGGAAGCTGCGGCGCGTCGCCCGCGTTCAGGGGCAGCTTCTGCTCCCCCGGTTCTTCAGATGATGGTGCGTGAGCACCACCTGTGTCAGGTCGACGCCCTCCCGGAAGCCAACGGCGAGCATGGCCGGCAGGTTGTAGTGTCGCAACTGCCGCGACACGTCGCGCGCACCCTCGCGGCGAACTTGTAAGTATTCCTTACGGGTTGCCGCCTCGCTCAATTCGCCTTCCTCGTACAGTGCCTTCAGGTGGAGTGTGATGTTCTGGGATGTCGTCTGGAACAACTCCGCCATCAACGCCTGGGTCAGCCAGATGGTCTCGTCGTCGAACCGGCACTGGACGCGCGTCTGCCCATCCTCTGTCTGATAGAGAACGAGGCCGCTCGATGGAGCCGCAAACTCGCCTTCGCTCACGACGTCAGATCCCTTCACTTGCTGCTGAGGCCCTTGCGCATCGTCTGGATTTCCTCAGGTCAATGCCAGGTCCACGTCCAGCGTAGCGCCGAGTGCCTTGGCGACCTTCACCAGAGTCGACACGCGCAGGTTGCCCGTTGGCCGCTCGATGAGTGCCACCTGCTGGCGCGTCACACCAAGTCGCCGGCCGAGCTCTCCTTGCGAGATCTTCAACTCCTGCCGGCGCCAACGCACCTGGAGCGCGATAGCCACGGGGGGAGAGACACGCACGCGTAGCGCTCCCTTGCCCCCTTTTGCGATCGGCTGGGGCGGCGCCTCGCCATTTAGAAGATGCGCTTCCAGCCACCCTTCGAGCGCTTCCTGCGCGATCGCGCCGACATCTTCGTCCGCCTCGGCGAACGTCTGACATCCCGGGCAATCCGGGAATTCAACTTCGACGCGGCCATCATCCAGGCGCGTCGTCTTTGCAAGATACTCCATTCCGCCATCCCTCCATCCAGTAGCCCGATCCAGCATTTCCGTCCACACACCCACCACTTCATCCGTGCCGGCCGATCAGGTGAGTTTGATTCCTGATTGCCGTTCCATGCTCTTGAGCGTACCGATCGGGAAGTCCTTGGCTGGATGCTTCACCTTAACTTTCCCGGGTTTGATCGGATGGCTGAAATGGTGGTGCGATCCCTTCGCGACCACGAGCACCCAACCATCGTCCTTGAGCCTCTTTATCACCTCGCGAGAACTGATCATCCCCTATTGTCTCCGACCCTTCCGTTGAGACAGCGAAAGCTAGGCGATACCGCCTGGATGTCAAGTAATAACTTGACAGAAATGGAGGGTAACGCTCACGACGTTAGCCCCGCAATCATGGTGAGAATGCGATCCGTCACCCCCTTCAGCTCCGCGTCGATCTCCGCCAACGGCCGCGGCGGCTTGAACACATAGAAGTGGCGGTTGAACGGAATCTCGTATCCCACTCGGGTCTTCTCGTGATCGATCCACGCATCGGCCGCGTGCGGCAACACCTCGCGCGTGAAGTAGGTGTTCACGTCCTCACTCAGCGGCACGTTCTCCGTGTCCCGCAGCGATGAATCAGGCGTCGGCTTACCCTTGCCCTTGCCCTTGATGCCGAGGACCACCTTGCCATCGGCGTCGCGCTCAGGCCGTTCGACCGTGATGGTGCGATAGCCGAACTCCTCGTTCCTGAAGATGCGGCTGATCGGCACGCCGTCGCGACTCTGTTCCTCGAACTTGCCGAACAGTTGGGTGATCTCGTCGATGTGCGCGTCGCTCAGCTCCTTGCGCTTGCTGCCGAGGCTCTTGCGCATCTTCTGCCAAAAGGCGCTGGCGTTGATCAGTTAAAGCTTGCCCTTGCGAGCTTTCGGTTTGCGATTGCTCACGATCCACACATACGTGCTGATGCCCGTGTTGTAGAACATGTCCGTCGGCAGCTCCTTTTGGATAGGCCGGGAAGGGGGCAGGAATTCGCGCCACGCTGCGTGATTATGGTGATGTTCGGTGGAGCACTGTTGACTAGTGTGCGACATGGTCCCTTGCACATCTCTGGCCGAGTGGTCTAAGGTATGGGCATGCCCGCAACGATTGGCGACTGGACCGTCGACATGCTCGATGCGCTGCCGCATGACGGCCAGCGGTACGAGGTCATCGACGGAGAGTTGTTCGTGACAGCGGGTCCTGGTGAATGCCATCAGGATATCGCGGGTGAGCTGTTTGTTCGCCTGAGTGCCTACATGGTGGGGCACGGCGTCGGGAAAGCGATGATCTCGCCCGCGGACGTTCGTCGCGGAGATCGCACGCGCAACCGCGTGCAGCCCGATGTGTTCGTCGTTCGGCTCATCGATGGAGTGCGCCCGACGTATCCGTACGAGCTGCACGACCTTCTCCTGGCCGTGGAGGTGTCGTCGCCGAGCAACCCGATCCTCGACTATCAGGTGAAGCGCGACCTCTACCTGCGGGAAGGCGTGGGCGAGTATTGGGTGATCAATCCCGACGCGCGGAACGTGTCGCGCTGGAGCGGGGCCGGCGATCCAGGTGAGGTGCTGAGCAGGGATGTGGCATGGCATCCGCGCGGGATGCCGGCGCCCTTTACCGTGAATCTCGCTGAGTTCTTCTCGTCCGCCGTCCTGTAGGGGCTTGGGATGATTATCGTCGCCAAAGGACGGTGATGCTCGAATCGTCACCTGCCCGCCGGATTTGCGAATGCCGAGCGCGACCTGCCAGCCGGCGTTGAACTACGGGTCACGCAATGGCGCGGAGGACAAGGTAGAGGTTGAGGCACATGAGCACGAACGCGGGGATCATGGCGACCAGCGGATCCCGGATCCTCACGCGCACGAGGAGCGCAAGCAGCATCATCGCCGTGAAGCCACCGGCGGACAGCAGGAGCAGTGGACGAGAGTAGTACCCCGCGAGAAGGCCAAGGCTGCCCACGATCTGGAGTGTGGCGATGAGCACGCGCAGCCGTCCGAGTCCATAGCGCTCGAATTCCGCCGCCATGTCGCGCGACACCAACGTCAACACGCCATACGAACCGAACGCGAGGATCGAAAGGGCCTGCACAAGTGCTGTAGCGGGTTGCATTGCGTACATGTCGGAGTAGTGTTCAACCGGTGCGAAGCGCGACCCTTATGCCTCACGAAGCGGAGCAAGCATGCGGACGGTGATGATCATCCTGCAGGTAGCGGCAGCACTCGGACTCCTGAACGTGTGGCTGCTGCGATTCCACCAGGGAACGAGCTATCGTGGCGGCAATGCCCAAACGATGGTGGAAGAATTCGCCGCGTACGGGCTGCCGACGTGGTTCGCCTACCTGATCGGGTCACTCAAGATCGGGGCAGCGTTGGCGCTGCTCGCTGGCATCTGGCTTCCTGGCATCGTACTCCCCGCGGCTGCAATGATCTTCATCTTAATGCTCGGCGCGCTCGCGATGCATGCCAAGATCGGCGATCCCCTGAAGAAATCCCTTCCTGCGCTTGGCATGCTTGGCCTTTGCGCTGCCATCGTCTGGGGTGCGGTGCGTTGATACCTGGGTAAGTGGCGAATGCCGTTTCGAAAGTCCGAGCACGCTTTCGCGATGTCCATCGAAGTCCACGGTGCCGATGTGACTCCTCAGCGCTGCCGCACGGGTGCCTCGCGAACCACGCGCCACGACTCGCCCTGCTTCACCAGCTTGTAGATCCGCTCGAATCGCAAGGCGTCGGGTTTTCGTCCCGTCGCGGCCCCGTATGTCTCCGCGGCGAAGTAGACCTCGAGCGTGTCGGCGGGCATGGCCAATACGTCGGTCGTACGAATGATGTAGCCGGCTTCCGGCCCCGCGCATCGCGGCGTGTCCCGCAGCGACTCGCGCCTCGGTTCGCACGTGCCGATGATCACGCCACGGTCGCGCAGCGCGCGGACGAGCGTGGCTTGCACGGGCGCGCCTCCGCTGTCCCCCGCGGTGCGCGGCAGGCGGCGCGGGTGCAGGCGGAGCGAGAGGTCCGGCGTGACATCGAACGCGGCACCAACCGCCGCGCCGACGATGCGCGACTCGGCGTCTGCGGACAGGCTCGCAGCTTTCAACCCGTGTCCGCGGACGTACGAGTCGGCCGGGTCACCACCGGAACAGGCGGCGACCAGGAGCGTCATTCCGGCGGTGAGCGGTCGAGCGGTGGCGAGTCTCACGAGCGCTCCAGGGACCTGATGCGTACACGGCATAGCGGCGCGGCAGACACGCCGCTGTAAACCTAGCGAGTCTCATCCTGAAACTCCGGCGTGTCCTTCCGCGCGAAGCGTGTCAGGATCTCCTTTCACTGCCCCATAGCTGACGACGGGTGACGCACGCTTGATCCCGACAAGCGCTCTCGTTCCGTCGGCTTCGCTCAGCGCAGGCTCTTCAAGGCATGGCTCGAGCTGATTGGCACAATGGACGGCGGTTCGAGGGCGTCGGATGCGTGAGCGCCTCGATGCGCATTGCGGCTTCGTGCCTGACGCAGTCAACGAGCTCTTCGGTACGACTCGCGCGCTTCAGAAGGTGGCGTCGTCATCATGACTTGGCGGTCGCATTGCGCACGACAGGGTGATCGGCGACCGAGACGGGTTGGGGGAAGCCGCCAAACTGTCGGTATGTCAGATGCAGGTAGATGAGAACACTCAAGACTGCGGCGAAGAAACACCAGACCGAGACCAGTGCGCTGGCAGCGAAAAAATATGTCGCGATGAAGGATAGCAGCGCGAGCCCGCCGAAAAGCCTCACGAAGGTGTGACTCGAGACTGTGCCAGTGAAGCACGTCGACACGACATAGAGCACGATTATCGGTACAACAAGGAAGTGCGGTGAGTCATAGACGATGTGCTGGCCGACGATCTCCGCGACCACAGGGCGGGTCACGATGAAGTAGAGCAGGTAGAGGCCCACCGCGAGGCCGGCAGCCTGGAACCAGAGCATCGCCGTCCTGCGCCACGGTATGGTCTCCAGAACACGAAACGCGAACGGTACATAGATCGGCCACAGCACGTGGGAGAACATCGAGTAGATGTAAGTCATCGTTTGCTTCAACAGCGGCGCGTCATGGCTGAAGGTCAACCAGATGACCCCTTCGATGAATTGCTGAATGCCGAACAGGAGCGGGATGAGCGCGAACGGCAGCTCAGAGCGCTGCTTCACTTTCGTAATGGTCGCCACGCCGATGATCGAGAGCGTCGTGCCAGCGACGAAGCTGGCGGATGCGGAGAAGCACATGGTGCGCGAGTTCTCTACAGGAGTGCCGGTTGACGCCGCATCACGCGTCGCCCGCCATCGACAATGCATTCGAGCCGGACATTCGTTCGGCACGAACTTGATATCCCGCATTGCCGATCGCCTCTGCAATGGCCGCAGGGCTCGCCATGGACGGGTCGTAGCTGACGGTGGTCGATCCCACACTGACTTCGTCGAAGCATGCGCCGGGGACGGCGCCGAGCGCCCTGCGCACGCTACTCACGCATCCACCGCAGCTCATGCCAGCAATGGTCATCACAATCTGTCGCATTTGAAGCCTCCTCGATGAAACGGTATCGTGTATGGTCAACGTGGAGCGCGCGCGGCATCGGCGCGCGGCGCACACATCATGATGCCGGATCTGGGTGTTCGTGGACTTCACCAGCACTTCTGCCTGGAACCTGCGCACAAGGGGAAGTCTGGAACGGCGCCTTGCATGTCGTGAATATGACTCACGCCAAGCCCGCATCAGGACCGGCCTCGCTGGCGAAGGGTTGGCGAAACGCATTGGCGGGCAATTCTTCCATCGCCTGCGATGCGCGAAACAGGAGAAGCGGCACCGTTGCTCCGCGCATCACCTTGTCCACCACGCTGCCGAGCAGCGCTCTCGAGAACGAGCCTCGCGGGTGGGTCGGCATTACTATCAGATCAATCTGCGACGCTGCCACTTCGAGGATGGCAGGTGCAGTCCGTTCATGCGTTACCACGCGAACCTCCGTGGTGGCACCCGCGGTCCGCGCGGGTGCCGCAATGCGCTCGAGGAGTGCCGACGCATCCGCGCCACGGCGCCCGGAGCCGGGATCTCCGGCGATCGCGTCTGCGCCTGGATAGGGCGGTGGCAGCACAGGAAGCGCCGACACCACCGTCAGGAGTGTGTACGTCGTCCGCCCATGCGTACCCAGCGTAAGGGCCCGCTGCATCGCCTCCGCGCCGGAGTGCTCCCGGTCGATCGGAAGGAGCACGTGACGGAAGAGCGGTTCCGTCACGTCGGCGGGGGCGTGGTCACCCACTCGCACGACGAGCACCGGGGTCGTCGCGGCGTGTATCACGCGTTCGGCGACGCTCCCGAACCATGCATGGCTGACGCCGCTCCGACCATGCGTCGTCATCACGATCAGATCCGCGGCGTGATCCGCCGCGTGCTGCACGAGCGAAGGCGCAGGTGAGCCGCGCAGCGTGACGGCGTTGACGCCGAGTCCCGTTTCGTGCGCGAGTCGTTCGGCTATCGCCCGAATGGCGCTACCCATCTCGGCGGCTCGCTCATCCTCCCAGCGGCTGTCCATCATGGAGATGTTCGCGACGAGCACCCCTGCGTCGTGCACATGCACGAGCGCTATTCGTGAACCGGCGCGCCGCGCGATCGCGATGGCCAAGGGGATCGCCTTCTCGGCCGTCGCCGAGCCATCCAGCGGTACGATGATCGATGCGAAATTGGCATGCATGAAGCGGCTCCTCTGTTCAGCGGTACCATAGTGTGCAGGGATCACTCATCACGGCGCCTGGCTCCAACATGGTCCCCGGACCCCCGCTCCAGGGTGCGCTCGGGTCCTGAAGCGGAGCTGAAGGGCAGGTGAGTGAGCGGGTATCATCGCGCCTGAGTGAAGAGCCGATTCAGTCGATATGTCCTGCGGACGTCGTCGAACGCCGTGAGGTCGTCGCCTCGTTGAGCGGCGGCATCGATCAGGCTTGAAAGCGATGCGCGCTGGGATATGCTCGCTTGAGGTTCATCATCGCCGTCGCGATAGCCGAAAATGTCTTGCTTCTCGTGCCGAAAGTGTTGCGCTCGTGTTCTGCATCGATGTCGGAGTTCTTCCGCACGGTGTGGCGATCGATCACGTGCCTTGCCGTGCGGGAATCGATGGGGTGCTCCAATCAGTGCGCTTGGAAAGCGGCGGCGGAAAGGTAGATGCCACTACGATGGGCGAGGACAGTGTCGGCCCGGGCGGGTGGCTGCTGAGCGCCGCCATCCTGCGCCACACTGAGTCGTGGGACGGCCGACGCAAGGAGAGTCAGTGCTGCAGCGAGACATGCTGAGAAGTGCAACCGCGTGGTAGCGTCGACTCGACGTGAGAGTAGGTGCGGCGTTCCGCCGGCGGCTCTGGCCGCCGCCGCTGGGCCGTGGACCAAGACAGTGAGTGGAGTGGCGCTACACGCTAGGCGGGAATCGGTCGTCACGTGCTCACCGGAAGGCGAACCGTCGCGACCGTTCCGCGTCCGGGCTCACTGGCCAATACGATATCCCCGTCATGCTGTCTGGCGATCCACAACGCGATGGATAATCCCAGTCCCGTTCCGCCCGCGTTGCGAGTGCGTGCGGGATCGGCCCGGTAGAAGCGCTCGAAGACGCGGGGGAGATCGGCCGCGGGAATACCGATCCCCGTGTCGCGCACTTCGATCTCAGCGACCAGGCCCGTGCGACGAAGCGCGACAGTGACACGGCCGTCGGGGGGTGTGTATTTAATCGCGTTTTCCACGAGGTTGAGCACGAGTTGCTTGATCCGGTCCGCGTCGCCGGTGACCACGGCGGGATCAAGCGTCGCGATGGCGATGCGTCGATGCGGGTAGAGGAGCCGCGCCTCGTCAAGGACGTTCACGACGACGCGGTCGAGGTCAACCGGGTCGTGACGCACTGGTACACCGGCGTCCGCACGCGCCAGTACCAGGAGATCGGCGACGAGTCGCGCCAGACGCGCGGCCTCGGTGTGCGCCTCCTGAACGGCGGCCTCACGTTCTGTCGCCGACATCGCTGGCTGATGTTCCAGCAGCTCGAGGTTGGCCTGGATCACCGAAAGGGGCGCGCGCAACTCATGTGAGGCGTCGGAGACGAACCGGGCCTGGGCCGTGTGTGAGCGCTCCAGGCGCTCGAGCATTTCGTTGAACGTCTCGGCCAACCGGCCAAGCTCGTCGCGCGGCATGTCGGCTGGGACGCGTTGCGCGAACGCGCCGGAACGCGCGATCGTGCGGGCCGCCTCAGTGAGCATGAGCACGGGACGCAATGCCCGTCCGGCCAGCAGCCATCCAGTCGCAATGGTGACGATGTTGCCCACCACGGCGATCAACATCATGAAGCGCCATACTCGACGCAGCGACATATCGAGCTCTGAGAGCGGCGCCGTGCCAACGACGTAGCGGGCGACGCGTCCGTCGGCGCGCGTCGAGGTGTCCACGGGGAGGACATAGACACGCCATCGCTCCTGTCCGTCCTCAATGAGCCCGAAGGACCCGGGAGCTCGTACGACGTGGTGGACCGCCGGCGCGAGCGCCGCGAGAGGCCCGTACGGAGCGCGCGGCGGTCCTGCCATCACGCTGCTCGGGTTTATCTGCAGCAGGCCAGCGGCGGACGGAACGCCCGCGCCCAGCGGCCGCCCGTCCGCGTCATATAGCGCGACGCCGACGCCAAGTCCCCGTGCGCTGGCAAGCGTACGCGCGCGATCGTCCGCGTTTGCTGCGCGTGCGAGCTCGCTCGCGACGTTCCCTGTCACGTTCCGCAAGAGACCGTCGAGCTCATCGTAGTGCGTGCGGCTGTGTACTGCGTAACCGTAGAGAGCGACGAGAATGACAACGCTGCAGACGATGCCACCGCACCAGAGTGCAAGCCGCAGCCGGAGGGAGCCTCTCATGGATGTCTTATGAGTCGTGCGGACGGCGGACCCTGCCGTCGAGCCCGGTCAACTCGGCGCGGCTGAAGGCTCGCGCAGAAGGTAACCAGCACCGCGGAACGTGTGAATGAGACGGGGCTCGCTATCCGCCTCGAGTTTCTGCCGCAACTGCTTGACATACACTTCGAGCACGTTCGACCCGCCTTCCACCGCATAGCCCCAGACGCGGTCCATCAGAAAGCACTTGGGCAGCACCCTGCGCGGATGCAGCAGGAATTGCCGAAGCACTTCGTACTCAGTGGACGTCAGCTCGATTTCGCGCTGGCCGCGCTGGGCGCTGCGGAGTCCCGTGTCGAGCGCAAGGTCCGCAAAGCGTAGCACCTCGGCACGATCGGCCGTGCGGCGCCGCAAGAGCGCCTTGACCCGCGCGGCCAAGACCTGGAAGCTGAATGGCTTCAAGACGTAGTCGTCTGCGCCGCACTCCAATCCCCTTACCTGACTCTCGGGCTCGTCGCGCGCCGTGAGCATGAGCACGGGCAACTCGGCATCGGCGCTTCGCAGACGCGACAGTACTTCGAACCCGTCGAGCTCAGGTAACATGACGTCGAGGATCACGAGGTCCGGGGTACGCTCCCGAGCCAGCGTGAGACCATGTCGGCTCGAATTCGCCGCGTCGACCGTATAGCCCTCATACGCGAGCCCGCGCTTGAGCGTACTCGTGAGCGCGGCGTCATCGTCAATCACTAGAATGCGTTGCATTGGCACCCTTCCACGGAACTCGGACTTGCGCTTGCCGCGTGGCGCGTGGCATCGCTTGCGCTGCTGGTCCCGGATCGACACTGCGCGATCAACTCGCGAAGCTGCCGATGCGTCGCTGGCTGCGTCATTGAGTGTCGGCGCGTCGTTACGCTTCGCATTCAAATCCGACCGGAATGACGCGCGCAACGCTTAAATCGCCATAAGACCCGCTGGCGAGTCCGATGTAGTGCAAGTTGGCGACCGCAAGTACGTTTCCAGACATTGTCGCGCCCGTGAAATGAGTCAGTCGGCAGCGCGTGTCGCCGCCGTTCGACCAATCTTACAGGGGATTAAAAGCGCAGTCTATCGGGAGTGTATCGAACTTGGGGTAGTCAGTTCTCCTGACAGCATCTTCCGATCGGATCATGTGTGTGCAGTCGAGCGGAGCCGGCGAGTAGCCAGGCCCAAGGCGCAGGGATGCATGAACCCGCCACGCAGTCACACGCGCAGTGATCACGTCGCCATGGCGAGCCGGCGTTGCCTTCAGGTTGGACCCTGGGAATTTTCAGGAAGCGCGTGCATTTACCTCATTAGCGGGTCAACCGCGCGCAGCGAGACCTCAGCCATGCTCTATCACAAATGAATCATCACTACGTCTGGCTCGTGTGGTCGAGCGCGTTCCTGTTGCCGTGGCTGGCGCTTTACTACGCCAGCCCACGGCTGCGCGACGTAATGTGGCGCGCCAGCGCCGCGACGGCCGTGTTCGGCGTTACCGAGCCGATTTTCGTTCCTGCGTATTGGAACCCGCCCAGCCTCTTCGAGCTTGCGCGACGCACTGGATTTGACATTGAAAGCCTGATTTTCTCCTTTGCCATCGGCGGGATCGGCAGCGTGCTGTACGATACCATGACGCGTCGGCATCTCGTTCCCGTTACGTTCGCGGAGCGCGCCTCGCCGCTGCACCGGCTGCATCTCGCCGCGCTTCTCGTTCCAATCGTCTCGTTTGTGCCGCTGTTCTTCCTGCCGTGGAATCCGATCTACGCCGTTCTCACATGCCTTCTCCTGGGGGCGATGGCGTCGGTCGTTTGCCGTCCGACGCTCTTGCGAGGGACTGCTATTGGCGCCGTTCTGTTTCTGGCGCTCTATACCGCGTTCATGCTCGGACTCCGCGTGCTCACGCCCGGCTACATCGCGGAGGTGTGGAACCTGCACGCATTGCGCGGAGGACTGCTCATCGGCATCCCGGTCGAGGAATTGGCGTTCGGCTTCGCGTTCGGCGCGTACTGGACGGGTGTGTACGAGCACTTCACCTGGAGTGCGAGTGTAGCGCACAGTGAACCACGTGCGTGACGGCCGAACTGCGAGCGCCGATCGCACGCAAGCACCGAGCTCATTGACGTTGCGGGCAGGCTCACGACAGCGCGCCGCATCACCGAGGGCATCGCATCCATAAAGGCATCGGGAGGCGCGGTGCCAGGCTTCCACTTTCGTCCCTGACGTTGGCGGTTGGAAGCATCGCGGTCATGGGCCTCGGCCTCTACTTCGTCTTCCTGCGTCCGCCGCTCTTGCCGGAGGATCTGCGCTACCTCAACAGATCGTTCTCGCAGATTGTAATGGTTGCGCCCGCAATGACCGCGTGGCTCCGTCACGTGTTCTGGGTGTTGGGTGGCTACATGTTCGCGACGGGTGTGGTGACCCTCCATGTGGCATTGACGACGTTCCGCGCACGGGCACGAGGAGCCGCGCTCGTGGTAACGGTGGCCGGCGCAGCGTCCGTTGGAACCATGGCACTTGTCAACGTCCTGATCGCGTCGGACTTCAAGTGGCCGCTGCTCCTGCTCGCGCTGTTGTGGGTGCTGGCCCTCGCGCTCTACCTGTTCGAAGGATCAGCGAAGGCTCCCGCTGTATGAACAGCTGAGACGCCCTTAACACCAGCCGAGCGGCTCAGCCGGGACTCAGGCTCGGTTCAGCTTGACGAACTACACTCCATTCCAGGTGCTGTACTGAGCGCGAAGGAGAAGAGCGTCGAGACACCGCAGCCGCTGCCGGAGGCTGCGGTGGCGGAACCAGCAGCGGTGGCGGAAGCTGCTGCAGTTGATCAATACCAGGACGGAGTGTTCAACACCATGACTTGAAGGAGAGACACCATGTTCCACTTCTATGATGGGTATCATTTCATCGGAATGCACCTGCTCTGGTGGGTGTTCTGGTTTGCATTCATCTCGCTTCTGTTCAGGATGTACGAACCAGTTCCCAGAAGTCGAGGTAGAAAGAGTGCCCGGCTGTAACCCCATGGCCCGGCTGATGGAGCGCGGGCAATGACTGCCGAGCGTGGGCTCATTCTCGTCACCGGCTCCAATGGCGAGATTGGCCAGGCCGTGATGCAGCGATTCACGGGGCAATTCGACCAGGTCGTGGGATTCGACCGCAAGGCACCGGATCCGCCGCCTCCCGGCTGCACACACATGGCCGTGGAGATGACGTCCGACGAGAGCGTCCGCGAAGGGCTTCGCATTCTCCGTGAGCATCACGGGCCGCGGATCGCGTCGATCATCCATCTGGCCGCGTACTATGACTTCTTTGGTGCGCCGAGCCCGAAGTACGACGAAGTCACGGTGCGGGGCACGGAGCGTCTGCTGCGCGGAGTGCAGGCGGCCGGCTTTCAGGTCGAACAGTTCGTCTTCTCCAGCACGATGCTGGTGCATGCGCCCGGCGAGCCGGGCCAGTTCATCAATGAAGAGTGGCCGATTCAACCGACCTGGGCATACCCGGAGTCGAAGGTTCGGACGGAGCAGCTCATCCGGTCCGGCCGTGGGACTATTCCCGTCGTGCTGCTTCGTATCTCGGGCGTCTACGACGACGGCTGTCACTCGATTCCACTCGCGCACCAGATACAGCGCATCTACGAGCGGCAGTTCACCAACAAATTCTATTCCGCGTCCACGGCGCATGGGCAGGCGTTCATGCACGCCGACGAGCTCGTCGACGCGATCGAGCGAGTGGTGGAGCGGCGGGCGCAGTTGCCGCCCGAGCTGCCACTGTTGCTCGGTGAACGCGAAGCGCTCAGCTACGACGAGTTGCAGCACACGCTGTCCCGCCTGATTCACGGGACACCACTGGAGACGATCGTGGTACCACGGTTGCCGGCGAAGCTTGGCGCGTGGTTGATGAATCTCATTCCGGGGAAGACGCAGTTCATCAAGCCCTGGATGATCGACCGTGCAGGCGATCATTACGCACTCGATCTGACGAAGGCTCGCACGTTGCTCGAGTGGGAACCAAAGCGCTCACTTCGCGAGGCGCTGCCCAAGATGGTGGCCGCGCTCAAGACCGACCCGAAGGGGTGGTACAAGGAAAACAAGCTGGAGAAGTCACCAACGGTGAAGCGAAGCGCCAGCGCCGCGCCCGTGGAGACGACGCCAGTCGCGGCGGCCCCTGCGCCGATGGCGCATGACGGGATGCCACCGGGCCACGTCATGGCGGACGCCCCCATGACGCACGGACAGAGCACATCGTGGCCGCACTTCGCCAACATGGTGCTCGGTCTGTGGCTCGTCGCGAGCGTGTTCGCGCTCGACTACCGCAGCAGGG
>JBKJUW010000141.1:0-13294 GCA_046589725.1 Gemmatimonadaceae bacterium | reverse complement strand
GCGTACCTTCCAAGGCGCTCCTGCGCGCCGCGCATTTCTACACCGACCTCCACCAGGCGCCGAGATTCACCGGGGGCGCGCCGGTGCCCTCGGAAGCGGATTTCGCCGCGGCCATGGTGCGCATGCGCCGCCTCCGCGCCCGCATCAGCCACCACGACTCGGCCCAGCGGTTCCAGGCTCTGGGGGTCGACGTGTTCCTGGGCGACGCCGCGTTCGTCGATCGCCGCACGGTGAAGGTGGCCGACGCCACGCTCAATTTCACGAAGGCTGTCGTCGCCACCGGCACCCGCGCCGCGCGACCACCCATCGATGGACTCGACGCAGCCGGCTATCTGACCAACGAAACAGTCTTCAACTTGACCGAGCGCCCCCGGCGGCTCCTGGTGATCGGCGGCGGGCCCCTGGGCTGCGAGCTGGCCCAGGCCTTTGCGCGCCTGGGCTGCGAGGTGATCATCGCCCACCGGGAACCCTACTTCCTCCCCGGCGAGGAGCGGGACGCCGCGGAGATCCTCTCGAACGCGTTGCGGAGAGACGGCATCGAGGTGCGCCTCAACACGGAGGTGAGGAGCGTCAGCGTGGTGGATGGTGAAAAGTGCGTACGCCTGGTCAACGACCACCAGGAATCGACGGTGGCGGTGGACGAGATTCTGGCGGGCGTCGGGCGGGTGCCCAATGTCGAAGGGCTGAATCTCGAAGCGGCGGGCGTCGAGTACGACGTCGAAAACGGCGTGCGGGTGAACGATTACCTGCAGACCAGCAATCGGCGCATCTATGCCGCCGGCGACGTGGCCCTGGAGCGGAAGTTCACCCACATGGCCGACGCCACGGCGCGCATCGTGATCCAGAACGCGCTGTTCTGGGGCCGCAAGCGACTGAGCTCGCTGACAATTCCGTGGTGCACCTATACCGACCCGGAGATCGCCCACGTGGGCATGTACGTGAAGCGGGCGCAGGAGCAGGGGTTTCCCCTCAAGACCTTCACCATTCCAATGAGCGACGTGGATCGGGCGGTTCTCGACGGCGAGGAAGAGGGTTTCGTGAAGATCCACGTCCGAGAGGGGACCGACACCATCCTCGGAGCAACCATCGTCGCGCGGCACGCGGGGGAGATGATCAACGAGATCTCGTTGGCCATGGTGGCGGGGATCGGCCTGAAAACCCTTTCGCAAGTGATTCATTCCTATCCGACCCAGGCGGAGGCGATCCGCAAGGCTGGCGACGCCTACAACCGTACGCGCCTGACCCCATTCCTGAAGTCGCTCAGCAGCCGCTGGCTGGCCTGGTCCAGATGAAAGGAGAACGGACGGATATGTCATCGCACACGCACACCGCGCCTCGCGCGCAATTGCTTTCCAATGGCCGCTACACGGTGATGCTCAGCGAGGCGGGATCGGGGTTCAGCCACTGGGGCGATCTGGCCGTCACCCGCTGGCGCGAAGACCCGACACGCGACCCGTGGGGCAGCTACGTCCTGCTCCGGGATGTCGAGAGCGGCGCGGTGTGGTCGGCGGGCTTGCAACCCTGCGGAGGCGCCGCCGATGCCTACGCCATGACCGCGTCCGCCGGGTGCGCGCGCATCGTCCGTCGCGACGGTGCCTTGGAGACGACGCTCGACATCGCGGTCGCTGGGGATCGGGACGTCGAATTGCGCCGTGTCACCATCGCCAATCACGGCGAGGGCGCGCGCACGATCGAGCTGACCTCGTACGCCGAACTGGTGCTGGGATCCGCCGCAGGCGACGCCTCGCACCCGGCCTTCTCGAAGATCTTCGTGCAGACAGAATGGGTGGAGGAGGGCAGTGTGCTGCTGGCGACGCGCCGCCGCCGTGAGCACGACGAATCGGAGATATGGGCCGCGCACACAGCAGGGATTGACGCACCGGACACGCGTTCGACCGAATACGAGACGGATCGGGCGGCGTTCCTCGGGCGCGGTCGCACGCTGCGCAACGCCGCGGGGATGAGCGATGGCCGGGCGCTGTCGAACAGCGTGGGCTCCGTGCTCGATCCCATCTTCAGTCTGCGCCGGCGCGTGCGGATCGTGCCTGGTGCCAGCGTCGAGGTTTCCTTCTGGATCTGCCTGGCGGCGACGCGCGATGCCGTGCTCGAGCTGGCGCGTGCTCTGGATCAGCGAGGTGCCTGCGAACGCACGCTGGCGAGTGCCGCTGCACACGCTGCGGAGAATCGCGCGAGGCTCGGCATCGACGATGAGGCTGCCGAGCGCTGCCAAAGGCTGGTCGCGCCACTGCTCTACGCTGATGCGGCCTGGCGCGCGCCGGTAGACCAGCTCGAACGCGGTCGTGGCGGCTCGCCGGTATTGTGGGCCAGCGGTATCTCGGGCGACCGCCCGATCGTGCTCCTGCGCATTGCACGCGACGCCGATCTCGATCACATCCACGAATTGCTGCAAGCGCAATCGTATTGGCAATCACAACGGCTGGGTGTCGATGTGGTGTTGCTGAACGACGGAGCCGCGGACGATGTCGATGCGTTGCACGCGACGCTGACCAGGCTGACCCAGACGCAGACGAACCGGCTGGAGGCCGCGTCCGACGGCGCGGCCGCCGGCGTGTTCGCGCTCCGCCACGATCAGATCACCGACGCGCTGCGGGACGGCTTGGCGACCGCGGCCCGCGTGGTGCTCGACGCGGCCGAAGGAGGTATGCGGACACGCCGTGTCGATTCCTCGGAGGAGCGCGTAGGTGCGATCGACGTCATGCGATCTCCGACATTCGCGGCGGTCCCAGGACCATCGCCGCACGCAACGGGCCGCGGCATGGAACCCACGCTGGAGACCACTCCGGAAGACCTTGAATTCGGGAACGGCGTCGGCGGGTTCGTGAGGGCCGGCCGCGAATACATGGTCACCCTTGGCGGGACGGCCTGCACGCCAGCACCGTGGAGCAACGTGGTGGCGAATCCGTCGTTCGGTTTTCTCGCGACAGCCGAAGGCGGCGGTCACACGTTTTCGTGCAACAGCCAGCAAAACCCACTGACGCCGTGGCCGAACGATCCGGTCAGCGACGCTCCGCACGAGGTGCTGTACCTGCGCGACCTGGACAGCGACGCACTCTGGAGCGCCACCGCGCTTCCCATGAGGGAACCGACGGCGACCTTCACCACGCGACACGGCAAGGGCTACAGTCGCTACACGCACGTCGCGCACGGTATCGAGGTCGAGCTGCTTCAGTGTGTGCCGACAGTCGATTCCGTGAAGCTGTCCCGGTTGCGCATCCACAATCGCTCCCTGCGGACTCGACGACTGTCGATCACCGCCTACGTCGAATGGGCCCTGGGTCCGAACGGAACGGTGCCTGCTCCCTACGTCGTCACCAGCAAGGACGCCGTCACCGGCGCGTTGTTCGCTCGCAATGCCTGGCGCGCAGACTTCGACGCGCGCATCGCGTTCGCCGATCTACGTGGACTGCAGACGTCCTGGACTTGTGACCGCACCGAATTCCTCGGTCGCCTCGGAGCGGTCGATTGTCCTGCGGCTCTCTCACACGGCAAACCATTGTCGGGTCGCGCCGGTGCAGCAATGGATCCCTGCGCCGCGTTGCAGACGGAGATCGCATTGGCGCCCGATGCAGAAACCGAGATCCTGTTTCTGCTCGGAGACGCGGCGTCACAGACTGACGCGCAGGCCCTGGTCACGAGATACCGAAGCGCCGACGTCGAGGCTGTCCTGCGCGACGTCGAAGCGCTGTGGGACAACTTGTGCAACGTCGTCCAGGTGCGCACACCCGATCGCGCGATAGACATCCTGCTGAATGATTGGCTGTTGTATCAAACCCTCTCGTGCCGCGTGTGGGCGCGTACCGCGTACTACCAGGCCAGCGGCGCCTATGGCTTTCGCGATCAACTGCAGGACGGGCTGGCACTGTGCGTGGCACGACCCGATCTCGTGCGGGAACACCTGCTGCGCTCGGCCGCACGGCAGTTCGTTGAAGGCGATGTCCAGCACTGGTGGTTGCCTCCGGCAGGACAGGGAGTCCGCACCCGGATAACCGATGATCGGATCTGGCTGCCTTACGTGGCGATGCATTACGTCGATGTCAGCGGCGATGCCGCGGTGCTGGACGAGATCGTGCCGTTCCTCGAAGGCGCAGCGCTGGAGGACGGGAAACACGAGGCGTTCTTCCAGCCGACCGTCTCTGCGCAGCAGGCCAGCCTGTACGAGCATTGCGCACGCGCACTCGATGTCAGCCTGTCACTGGGGCCGCATGGCCTGCCGCTCATGGGTACCGGCGACTGGAATGACGGCATGAATCGCGTTGGCATCGAGGGGAGGGGTGAGAGCGTGTGGCTGGCGTGGTTTCTCCTCGATACCCTCGCCCGCTTCACGCCGATCGCGGAGGTACGGGGCGACCACGATCGGGCCAAGGCCTGGCGGCAGTGCGCCGCGACGGTTCGCACCGCGCTCGAGCGGGATGGCTGGGACGGCGCGTGGTATCGTCGCGGCTTCTACGACGATGGCACGGCGCTCGGTTCGGATCGCAGCGACGAGTGCAAGATCGATGTGATCGCGCAATCCTGGAGCGTGATGTCAGGAGTCGCCGATCCGGAGCGCGCTGCGCAGGCGATGGCGGCGGTAGACGCGCGCCTGGTCGATCGAAAGAACAGGGTGGCGATGCTGTTCACGCCGCCGTTCGATCGAACGCAGCAGGATCCGGGCTACATCAAGGGCTACCCGCCAGGGATCCGCGAGAACGGCGGACAATACACCCACGGCTCGGTCTGGTCCGTCTTCGCGTGGGCCAGACTTGGCGACGGCGACAGGGCCGGCGAGCTGTTCGACATCTTCAATCCGATCCGCCATGCCGACAGTGCCGAGGCGATCGCTCAGTACAAGGTCGAGCCCTTCGTCTCGTGTGCGGATGTGTACTCGGTCGCATCGTTGGCCGGCCGCGGCGGCTGGACATGGTACACTGGCTCGGGCGGATGGCTGTACCGGGCGGGCCTGGAGGCAATACTCGGGTTCAGTGTGCGCAGCGATCGAGTGCTTATCGATCCCTGCATTCCGAAAACCTGGCGCGGCTTCAGCATCACGTACCGCTATCGCTCATCGCTTTACGTCATCGACGTCGAGAACCCGGACGGCGTGAGCCACGGCGTCGCGAAGATCGAGCTCGATGGCGTGGCGGTGACGGGAACGCCGTCCTCGCCATCCGGAATGGAGATTCCACTCAATGACGACGGTGGGGAACACCGCGTGAAGATTGTGCTGGGGTCGATGCTGAGCGCCGGGCAATCTCCGCATCCAGGCCCACTTCGAGCGAACTGATGAAGAAGGCCGGAAACCCTCACCACCGAGTCGACGGGCTCCAGTGACGTCGATTCCGATGGTCTCGGACGAGCTGGCCGCGGAGCTTCCGTGGCTCACCGTCGAACAGATGGTCGAAGTCGACCGGGCGATGGTCGAGGATTACGAAATCCTGTTGGTGCAGATGATGGAGCAGGCCGGGCGGCATCTCGCACATCTCGCGCGGGAACGCTTTCTCGCAGGCGATGCAGGTAACGGTCGCGTTGTCGTCATGGCGGGTCCGGGCGGCAACGGCGGCGGCGCGCTGGTCTGCGCTCGGCGACTCGCCGCATGGGGCGCCGACGTGTCCGTCTTCATCGCCACGCCGGATGCCCGCTTCGCCGATGTGCCTCGCCACCAGCTCCGCACCGTCCGGCATCTGGGCCTCGATGTTCGCGATACGGGCGACCTGCCGCATACCTCGCCAACCCTGATTGTCGACGGGATCATCGGGTACAGTCTGCGGGGAGCACCGCGAGATCGCGCCGCGGAATTGATCCGGTGGGCCAATCGTAGCGGGTCGCCGGTCCTGTCGTTGGACGTGCCTTCGGGCCTGGATGCGACGACGGGCGCCGGATTGGATCCAGTCATCAAGGCGACCGCCACGATGACGCTGGCGCTTCCCAAGCAGGGGCTTCGGAATGGCGCTGCGCCTTCCCTGACGGGAGAACTCTATCTGGCAGACATCGGCGTACCGCCTCAGTTGTACAGCCGACCACCGCTCGGATTGGCGGTGCCGAGTCTTTTTGCCCGCAGCGATCTCATAAGGCTACGATGACTGCGCTCGAGCGAGGGAACGCTTCGGAGACATCTGAACGCGTCATAACACCTGTGCGATCTCATGCTCGCAGACTGAGAGACGGCACGACATATCCGGCGAGTTCCTCCCTCGTCGGAGACGTTCACACAACGAGCGCGACAGGGGTAGCGGCGCGGTATCGGGGACGCCATCACCACTAAAGACGTCGGGCGGCGCCGCTGAGTTATGCTGCTGCAGGTCCGTCACCGTCATCCGTTTGAGTGACTATTACATGCCGGTGGCCCGACATCGCCTGCGGGATCCGTCCTGTGCGCGTCAATCCGCCGTCGGCGAGCCAGGACGACGTCGAAACGCGAGCACGATCCATGATCGCACCAGCGTGCGAGAAGTTGTACGACGAGATGCCGAGTGGACAGAGCGGAGGCACGACCAGGATGTCGGCGCGCGACGCGAAGCGCTCGCTATCGGCCACGAGCTGCCGCGCGACGAGCAGATTCAATGTGTGCAGCGCCATCGCAATCGGGCCGCGCGGTGGCTCGAGGAGTGCACATGAAAACCCGGTGGGCAACACGACGACGCGGTTCGCGCCAAGCGACACCGCAGCGGCGATGGGTGTGTTACTCGCTACGCCACCGTCCACGAGGTAGCGTCCGTCGCGCTCAATAGGCGGAAAGAGTACCGGGATGGCGGCGCTCGCAAGCAACGCCTCGACGGTTGGCCCTGAACTGAGAATGACCTCAGCACCATCCAGTGCATCCGTCGCTGCTACGTGGCACGGAATCGCCGTCTCTTCCAATCGCCGCACCGGCAGGTTCCGTTCGAGCAGAGCGCGCAGAGCCGTCGTATCGAGCAGCGATCGCCGCCATCCGGCGAGGCCAAGCAAAGCGCCGAGTACGGACAGGGGGAACACGTCGTCTCGCGTCACGTTCTGCCAGATATGGCGCAGCCGCTGAGCCCCGGCAGGTGTAGGGTCCGCCGCGAAGTACACGCCATTGATCGCACCAACAGATGCGCCAACAACAAAGTCAGGTCGAATGCCGGCCGCTACCAGTGCCTCCAGCATGCCGACTTCGACCGCGCCCAGGCTTCCGCCGCCGGCGAATACGAAGGCCAACGGTCCGCCGCCCAAGGCCGGGATTTTCACGTGGACCGCCCGACTGGCGCGCGCGCGCCGAGTCGGTGGACAGATCCGCGACGCAGGACATCTTGCGGCGAGGCGCCGGTGCGCCGCGTACCGCCTGGTCGTTGCGGCACTCGATGCGAGCGCACCGGCGTGAGACGCACTGCTCTCACGCCTTCTTGGTCGTGCCGTGCGACTTCTGCCACATCACGTGCACGATGCCGCCGGGCACTGGATACATCTTGCCCATCGGTGGCATCAGCATGAGGTGGAGTTGCTCAATCGGATTCCGCGTGCAGTTCCAGCAGGTGTAAGCGAAACTGCTTCCGCGCGCTTTGCCGCGTGTCTGTGATGTCAACATCACATGGATCGGCGCATTGTCATCGACGAGCGCGCCATTCCGATAGACGTGCGCCATCCCGTAATATGAGACCTGCGAACTGACCGTCGGCACCAGCGGCAGACCGAGTCCCGTGGCACCGTGGTAGGTGACGTCGATGCCCACACCGCCCCAATGGGGATCCATCGGGCTCTCGTCCTGAGGGGCAACGCGGTCAATCACAACGCGCCACGATGCGCCGTCCTCCGATTTGAACGTCGCGAGCGCCGCCACCGAGTCGCCGCTCTTACCGCGATCCCAGAAACGGCCGCCGAACGCGCCAGAGATGCTCGCCACCTTGTCGGAGAATGGCCCCTCCATCGCCATCATCTTCAGCATCTTCTGCTTCTCCGGCGGCGCCTTCGCGATGACCGCTGCTGCGCTGTCGCCCATCGCGTCAGGACCGGGAAGCACTTGAATGACCGGACCACCACCAGTGACGCGCAACATGCGCGCACTTCCCTGGGCACTCGCGCTCGCACTCACCACGATGAGCATGACGCTCACATCTCTCAAGAATGTTGACATTGCACTACTCCTCCTTGTGACAAAGAACGAGTCGTTACGTCATCCGACGCTCGACGACCGCTCTGTCGGCGTGGCAAGGCCCGAGCATTGCGCAAAGTTCCCCCCATCGCGCATCAGCAATGATCATGTGCCGCTTAGTTGGCCGGCGGCATCCTGCTACGCTGCTCAGCGATTCGTGGCGCCACTCTCGCGCAGGTCCTTACGCTTCGCTGAGTCCTTTTGCTTGCAGGGCCTCGAGCAGTTGGGCACGCAGCTTTTCGGGATTCGCATGCGTACGACGACGCGCGGCAATCGCGTCGAGGAACGAGCGCTCGAATTCGTACTGAGGGTAAAACCGCTGGCACATCTCGATGTGCACACGGACTTCATCCATGCGTTGTGGCGTGAGCTCGACATCCACGTAATCCCCGAGCTGTCGCATCACCCGGCTCAACACGGAGGCGGCGGGCGTCGAGTATGACGTCGAACACGGCGTGCTGGTGAACGATTATCTGCAGACCAGCAACCGGCGCATCTATGCCGCCGGCGACGTGGCCCTGGAGCGGAAGTTCACCCACATGGCCGATGCCACGGCGAGGAGGAGGGTTTCGTCAAGATCCACGTCCGAGAGGGTACCGACACCATCCTGGGCACGACCATCGTCGCGCGGCGCGCGGGGGAGATGGCGAGGGCGGGGCACTGGAGCCCTCACGCGGTAAGCAAGCCCCCGATGGAACTGGATCGATTGCTGGCCCACCGAGGACCCGGCCTCTTGACTCTCTACTCGACTAGAGGTGCTACTCTCCTCATCAGTTTGAACCTCTTCGATGCAGCTCAGCAGCTCTGCCCTCCGGGGATCGGCTTGTCTGAAAAGGAGACACCATGGCAAACAGCAGCACGGGAAAGTTGGTCCACGTGAAGGCGAGCGGCATGATGTGCTCGTTTTGCACGATGTCGGTCGAGAAGGCACTCGGGCGGATGCCCGGCGTAAACCACGTGCAGGTCAACCTCGTCCACGGCATCATCCTCGTGGATGCGGATACCGACCGCATCACCGAACCGCAGATCGTCCAGAAGGTCGAGGATCTGGGTTACACCGTGGTCGCCACTGAGCAGCAGCAATACCAGACCGATGAGGCACTCTTCGCTACCATCCGGCGTCGGGGGCTTCTCGCCATGGCGCTCGCGGTTGCTGACCTCGTTTTCGATCCACTTAACCTCGTCGGTGCGCCGGACCGCCTGCGCACCCTCGTGAGTGGTCTGGTCGCCTTGGTGGTCCTCACGTGGATCGGCTACCCGATCCTCCGAAAGACACTCATGGCCGTGGGACAGCGTGTGATCAACGCGAATGTCTTGCTCTCCACGGGCGCTTGGGGCGCGTTCGCCATCGGAGTGGGGCACCTCGCGGCACCAGCCGCCTGGCCCGACTTCTTCCCGGTCGCGACGTGGCTCATGGCGCTCCATCTCTTCTTTGGCGCCTTCAAGCTGGGCACGCGGAAGCGCGCGGCGGAGTCTGTGCGTCGCCTTCTCTCCCTCCAGGCGCAGGAAGCGCGCGTAATCCAGGGGGAGGCGGAGGTTGAGATGCCCGTCGCGGAGGTCACTGTCGGCGATGTCGTCGCAATCCGCCCGGGGGAGCGCGTGCCGCTCGACGGGGTCGTCCTGAGCGGCGCCTCCAGCTTCGATATGTCGGCGGTCACGGGCGAAAGCGTGCCCGTTTATCGCGAGTCGGGCGGCGAGGTGGTCGGTGGCACGATGAACCTGGACGGGTTCGTGAAGGTCCAGGTGAGCCGGATCGCCAGCGAGGGCTTCGTCGCGCAAATCGTCGGGTTGATGCGACAGATCGAGGAGCGGAAACCGCCGATCCAGCTCCTCATGGATCGGCTGATGAACTATTACGGTCCGGTCGTCTATGGCATCGCCGGGCTCACCTTCCTCGGCTGGTTTCTCTACGCCGGAAGCGTCAGCGCGGCGACGCTGATCGCGCTCACGGTCATCATCATGGGGTATCCCTGTGCGCTCGGCATTACCACGCCGATGGTGCTCGCTATTGGGGGAGGTCACGGGATCGCGCGCGGGCTCCTCGTCCGGGCCGGAGAGTTCTTCCAGGCGCTGGCCGAAACCGACATGGTTGTCTTTGACAAGACGGGCACGCTCACGTACGGCCGTCCAACGGTGCGCGAGGTGATCGCTATCGGACTGACCGACGCGGAGCTCCTCGCCGTGGTCGCCTCAGCGGAGGCGGGGAGTGAGCATCCGCTCGCCGGAGCGCTTGTGCGGTATGCGCAGTTTCACGAGATCCGCACGCCCGAGGCGACCGACTTCCGCGCGAGTGCCGGAAAAGGAGTGGTCGCAACCGTCGAGGGGCGACGCGTTGTGGTCGGGCGCCCGTCGTTCCTCGAGAGCGAGGGCGTCACGATGCCGCCAGCCGCAGAGCTGCCCAACCGGCTTCGCGAGCTCGAGACGGGGCACACGGTGGTCTACGCCTCGGCCGACGGTTGTCTCGTGGGTGCACTCGCGCTTCAGGACACAGCGCGCCCGGGCGCTGCGCGCGCGATCCGTCGCCTCCACGCGCTGGGACTCCGGACGGCGATGCTCACCGGTGACAGTCGTGGCGTCGCCAATGCAGTCGCGCGCGCGATTGGCATCGACGAGGTGCACGCTGAACTCCTGCCGCACGAGAAGGTCGCCGTGATCGAGCGGCTGCAACAACAGGGACGCACGGTCGCCATGGTCGGCGACGGCATCAACGACGCCCCGGCTCTCGTGCAGTCGGACGTCGGCATCGCGCTGGGCGCTGGGACGGACGTAGCCATGGAGTCGGCCGGCGTCGTGCTCGTGAGCGACAAGCTGGACAAGGTGGCGAGCGCCATCGTCCTCGGTCGCGCCTCGCACCGGAAGATGAAGCACAACATCGCCATCGCCGTAACGGCCAACGTCGTCGGGATCACGCTGGCCATCCTCGGCGTCATTACCGCGCCGCTTGCCATTGCGATCATGGCGGTCTCGGTGCTCGCCGTCCTCGCCTCCACGCTGCTGCTCGTCCGCCTCGAGCTGGATGTGGCGACGACGGAGGACGCGGCCACGGCAACAGACGTCGCCGAAACGGTGATTCCTGCCCGACGCATGCACTGCGACGCGTGCTCGCGGCACATCCGGCGCAGGCTGTCGACGCTCGACGGCGTTCGCGCCGTGGAGCCGGATGCCATCCGGAAGGAAGTATTCGTCGCGTACGAGCCCGCGCGGATGAGCGAGGACCGTCTTCGCCAGGAGCTCGAGGAACTGGGCTTCCGCTAAGGCAAAAATCAATCACTCCAGTATACCGCCGACTGCATGACTCCGACCGCCTTTCTCGAGCAGATTTCGGCGTCGATCGCAGAGTATCCGGTCGTCGCGGTACTCGCCGCGGTAGCCGGTGGGCTGTTCTCGACAAGTGTCTGCCCGTGCACGGTCCCGGGCGGGATCGGACTCGCCGGTTACATCGGTGCGGGGGCCGCCGCCGACTCGTCAGGGATGCGTCGGGAGCGCTGGTCCCATGCGGCCACCGCGGTCGCATTCTCTCTCGGCCTCGCCGGCGCACTCGGCGTGTTGGGGACGTTGGCCGCGGTCCTTGGCCGAGTGGCGCAGCGATGGGATAGCGTCTTCTCGCTCGCGGCGGCAGCCTCCACGCTCGTTGCGGCGCTGGCCGCCTTCGCTGGACCCGCGCTTCGTCGTCACGTTCCCGACCTCCACATGCGCCAACGCAGCGGCCTCGCCGGGGCTGTGGTGTATGGTATCCTCTTCAGTGTGGTCACCATCACGAGTTCTGCGGCGCCCCTGCTGCTCGTGCTCACGCTCGCCGCCGCAGTGGGCCACCCGTGGTATGGCTTCGTCCTCTCGCTCGCGTACGGCGTCGGTCGCGCGTTGCCGTTCTTGCTGGTTGGCGTCTTCGCAGGTCGCGTCGTGGGATGGTTGGGCGGTCTTGACCGTCGACGGCGCACGGTAGAGGTGATGAGCGGCATTGCGTTACTCGGCATGTCGGTCTACTTCGTTCACCTCTCCGCGGTCCTTCGGCGCTGACATGCACCCGACATCGATGCTCATGTCACGGCACGGAGTTGGCACCACACTCCTCCACAGCAGGGTACCGAATCTTCACACCCGAGATCGTTGAGCGTCTCGGCTTCATCCGGAAGGCCCAAGCGCTCGGCCTGCCACTCGAGCAGATTCGAGAAGTGCTGCGGCTTGTCGAGCGTGGTGGGTGTAAATGCGGACGCGTGCAGGATGCGCTCAAGACGGAGCTCGCGGACGTGGATGCGCGGCTCAGCGAATTGCGGAGCTTCAGGCGCGACCTTGCGGCACTCGTCGCGAAGAGCGCGGAATTCAGCGCGCTGCCTGGAGGTTCAGCGATCTGCTCTATCGTCGAGCATGCCGAAGCGCGCCAGAGCATGCCCCGCAAAGGACCACCGCTCGCACGTCACGGGAGAGCATAGTGAACCTCGCCGCGGCTGACAGCGTGGCGCTCAGCCAGCCGGTGGGAAGCGATAGCGATTCATGAAACGTTGATCGATGAACCCCTTGAGCGCCTGCGCCCACCGCGACTCGATGGCGATGCCCCGGTATACCAGAAGCGCACGGTCGTCGCTCGTCGACAGGAGCGACAGGAAACCCGACTGCGGCCGATACGTCCGCGAGCGCCCATGCTCCTCGACGAACACCCGTAGGTTGTGGGCGAGCACGGGCCCCTGACGCACCGCATACACGCCGGCCTTCGGAACCCACTCCTGACCACGCATGGTGATGCAGTCGCCAGCGCCCCACACCGGGCTGCCATCGATGGCACGCAGGACGTTATCGACCGCCAGATAGCCTTGCTGCGACCGCGGGAGTCTCGACGACGCGAGCATCGGCGGCGGGGCGGCACCGGTCAACCACACGGTCAGCGTTGACGGCAACGCGATGCCACGGGCAAGTCGCACGTGATCGGGGGTGACCGATTCGACGCACGTTCCCGTTTCGACGGTGACCCCAGCGCGCCGACACGCCGCCGCCGCTATTCGCCGCGCGCGACCCGGATAGCCGGGGAGAAGTTCCTCACCGTCGTGCACGAGGGAAACACGCACCCTGCCTTCAGAGCGAGCCGCGAGCGCGATGGCCACCTCGACACCCCCCGCGCCGCCGCCGACGACAACACACTGCGCTTCGTTCCGACTGCCCACCGCGAGCGCATCAAAGCGCTGTCGCAGAGTG
>JBKJUW010000090.1:0-51355 GCA_046589725.1 Gemmatimonadaceae bacterium | reverse complement strand
AGACGTGGGTGGAGCGCGGGGTGCTCAGGAGCCTGGCGTACACACGCTTCTGGGGGAACAAGCAGGGGAGGGCGCCGACAGGCGGCGCGAGCTCGCTCACGCTTGCTGGCGGAACGGATACGACGGAGGCGATGATCGCGTCGACGCCGCGCGGTGTGCTGGTGACGCGGCTCTGGTATCTGCGCCCCGTCGATCAACGCACGCTCGTGTACACCGGGCTCACGCGCGACGGCACGTTCCTCATCGAGAACGGCAAGATCACGAAGGCGGTGAAGAATCTCCGTTTCAACGAGAGCCCGCTGTTCATGCTGAACAATCTCGAGATGCTGGGGCGTGCGGAACGGGTTGCCGGTACGGAGGCTGGTGGCAACGTGGTGTTCCCGGCGATGAAGGTGAAGGACTTCAATTTCACGTCGCTGTCCGACGCGGTCTGAGTTCGGAGCGGGCGTTCATTCGGTCTGACTGCGACGACAGTTGGCGGAAAGAACGGAAAGAACGGACATCGGACCCGGACCTCGGGACGACTACTCAGCATCCGATATCCGTGTCTGAAATCCGTTCCTTCCGTACGTCCGCCAACTGTCGTCGCCGGTCCGCAGTTCAGAGGCTCGACTACGGAAACAGGACCGGCAATACGACGTCCGTCGTGAACATGCAGCGATCATTGTGACCGCACTCGGGCACGATGATCGCCCTCGCGTTCGCATGCAGCACCTCAGTGACGTACTTGTAGAACGCTTCGCCACGTGCCCGGCGGGTCGGCCCCTGCGCCATCGCCGTTGGCGATGAGTCGAATCCGCCGAGCGGAAGTACATCGACCTGCCCCAGGAGATACGTCGTTGGCCGTTGAGCGAGTTGCTTGACCAACTGATCATCGCTCATTGGCGCTGCATACCCGACACGACCCTCCAAACCGGCAGGCCACTTGTTGTACGCCGGCAGCTTCGCGGCATCGAACGCACCGAACGTGAAGTTCGCATGCAGCTTCTCTCCTTCGCTGCCAAGGGCCTCCTTATCGGCGCCGAGCGGGTCGGCGTCGCCCGTAGGCAGTGGCCGTACGCCGGCTGGCCACGCATAGCTGGAGGGATTCGCGACCACGTAGGTGATTGCCACGCCCTTCGTATCGTGCACCTTGTTCGTCATCGCATACCGCGTCACGACCTGCCCTCCGGCCGAGTGTCCTGCGACGACGATCTTCGTGAGGTTCGGGAAGTTCCTCTTGTCGGCAAGCTTCCGTACCAGCTCGTCGACGAAGTCGAATGACGTGAGCGTCGGATGCGATGGAGAGAAGCCTCCGGATCGCCAGCTATTGTTGCCGTTCGGCCACATGACCTCATTCACGTGAGCCGAGTCGGGCGCAGCGATGAACCGTGGCGAGATGATGATGGTGTTGTCGAGCGCGCCCGCCAGAAAGCCAGCGGCCGTCGCGGTCGCGAAATAGTGATCGGCATTGCGGCCGGCGCCATGCACCATGATGAGCGCGCGGGAGATCGCGGCATTCGGTGCATCGAGTGAGTGGGTGGTGTAGACCATGGAGCGTGCGGGCCCGCCGCCGTACGTCAGCCACTGCGTGCAGGTGGAAGTCACCGTCGTGCACGGGGTGCCGGCAGTCGCAATGTGATTGCCGGTCGAGGCATTCGGGATCGCGATCAGGGAGAGCAGGCTCGAAAGAACGAGAAGTCGCATGAAGGCATGACGGTGAGAGTCGATCGCATTCCGGAATGGGCCGCGCACAAGAATAGCCCTCCTCGCCAGGCTTGGCGCCCTCCAGCGCGGAATGGCTGAACGTGCTTGACGGCTTCGGGCGTGGTCTGGAGGTTACCTGCAACGCGGCTTGCGTCGATTACCCGGCGCGCCAACGGTCCTCAGCGTGGAGTCAAATGAAAGTGCCTCGTCCCCGTTCGCTTTTCCTCGCCGTTCTCGCGGCCGTGTCGGCCTGCCACAGCGGACAGACGTCCGGCGCCAACATCCCGGGATCTGCGGGATACCAGGCGACCATCGGCAGCGACGCACGCGCGCAGATGGGCGTGCAGCTCTGGAGCTTCCGTGACATGGCGAAGACCGATCCCGCCGGCATGCTGAGGATGGCGCGCGTCATGGGCATCACGCATGTCGAGACAGCGGGCCTGTATGGCATGCCTGTGGAGCGCTTCAATGACATGGTGCACAATGCGGGTCTTCAAGTGACGTCCATGCATGTCGGCTACGACGACCTCAAGAAGACGCCCGACGTCGTCATCGCGAATGCCAAGGCACTCGGCGCAAAGTACGTGGGCCTCGCATGGTATCCGCACTCCGGCGCCTTCACCGAAGCCGATGCGCGAAAGGCGGTTGCCGACTTCAATCAGTTCGGCCGTACCATGAAGGACGCCGGGCTCACATTCTTCTACCACAATCATGGCTACGAGCCCGTGCCGTACCGGGATGGTACGCTCATGGACCTGATCATCCGTGAGACGGATCCGTCGCTCGTCTCGTTCGAGATGGACGTGCTGTGGGCCTTTCTTCCCGGAATCGACCCCGCCGCCCAGATCAGGAAGTATCCGGGTCGTTACAAGCTGATGCACATCAAGGACATGAAGGCCGGCGTGGCTCGTGGATCGCTCTCGGGAGGGCTGCCTGCGGAACAACAGGCGGTGATTGGGGAGGGACAGGTGAACTGGACCGACGTGATGGCCGCGGCGAGCAGGGACGGTCTCGAGTACTACTACCTCGAGGATGAAACTCCCGACCCGGTCGTCAATGTGCCGAAGAGCATCACGTTCCTGCAGCACCTGCGGTACTGAGACGAATCCCGTCGACAGTGCGACGACGCGTACCTATCGCATGGGATTCTCCGACCTGCCGCCGCGGCTCACCATTCCGGAAGTGCTCCGGACCATTGACTCCATCAGTCGCCATACCGAGGCGGCGCTCATGGTTGTCGATGTCCCTTGGGCCGCACGATCGAGCCCGCGAACGGCCTGGATCGGCTCCGACTTGTTGGTACGGAAGCTGACCGGCCTCCGACATCACGATTAAACGAGGGGACAATGCAGAAAGTCACTCCATTCCTGTGGTACAACGGGCACGTGGAAGAGGCAGTGGCGCTCTATACGTCGGTTTTTCCGAGCTCCCGGATCCTGAGCTCGTCGACCATGAGCGCGACTGTTGAGATCGAGGGACAACAACTCATCCTCTTCAATGGCGGTCCGCACTACGCGTTGACGCCGGCGGCATCGCTCTACGTGAACTGCGAGACGCAGGCAGAAGTGGACCGGATCTGGGCGCAACTCGTGGATGGCGGGGAGGAGAGTCGGTGCGGCTGGCTCGTGGATCGCTTCGGGCTGTCGTGGCAGATCATTCCTTCCATTCTGCCGAAGCTCCTCCAGGATCCCGACCGCGCGAAGGCGAAGCGCGCGATGGACGCGATGCTCACGATGGGCAAGATCGACATCGCTGCGTTGGAGACGGCAGCCGCTTGAACGGGCAACTTGGAAGCGAACGGAGCGTTGGCGAGGTATGCCTCTTGAATTGATGTCATGGTGATTCATCACCTACCATCAGGAGGAGCATGCACTTCCCCTTGTCAGCCCATCGCCGTCGTGGCGCTTTCATCGCTGCCGTCGCGCTCGTTTTGTCGGCCCCGCTCTCTGCGCAATCCCGCATCATGCTGCCCGCGGGCAGCGTCATTCTCGTGCGCACTGCAACGCCCCTCCAGTCCGCTACTGCACGGACGGGACAGACGTTCGAAACGAACGTCGAGGAGACCGTCGGCGTCGACGATTACGCCATCATCCCCGCGGATAGCAGGATTCGCGGCAGGATCAGTGTCGTAAAGCCGGCGACACGCAGCCAGTCTGGCGTCATCGAGGTGGTCTTCGATCGGATCACCTTCGCCGACGGATCCACCATGCCGATTTCCGGCAAGCTCACCAGTACCGACTCGGCGGAACGTCGTCAGATCAAGGCGGATCCCAACGCGCACGTCGTTCTCGTTGGCGGGCGCGGCGGCATCGGTGCCGCAATCGCCGGCGCCGGCGCCTCGAGTGGCGCGAACAGCATCCTCGCCGCTCTCGGTGGGCTGCTGTCGGAGGGACAGGATGTAGACATCGCCGCCGGCGCACCGCTCGCGGTGGAGCTTGACCGCGCAGTCGCTCTGCGCGGCCGCGCGCGGCTCAGTGGAAACGAAGCCTCCACGCTCTACACTGCCGCTGACCGCATTCGTCAGGCGCAGGAGTCCCTCGCCCGGATGAACTATTACCGGGGCGCGGTGTCCGGCGTCCTCGACGACGCCACCCGCCGCGCACTCTTCCAGTTCCAGGTCGATCGCGGACTGAGCGGAACGGGTAATCTCGATGGACGCACGGCACAGGCGCTGGGACTCAGCCTGGATGCAAGCGTCGCGGGCGCGTCACTGTCGGCTAACGAAGCCTCCAATGTCCGGCGCGACGCGCAGTCACTCGTCTCGCGCCTCCGCTCGGAGTTGGGCATCAGCAGCTCGGGAAGCATCGATCAGTCCCGCGCCTACGCGCAAGGTGACCTCGAGCTGTGGTTTGCGCAGTCGGCGTTTGCCGACAATGCTGCGCTGTATGAGCAGGTCGTGCGTACCGGTCGCAACGAGAATGCCTCCGCCCTCGCGGGACGGGCTCTCGTCAACGCGGCGCGCCGTGTGGACGCAGCCATGCAGACGGCGCGAACCTCCGGGCAGGTCCAGTCAGTCTGGGCTGGTGTTCGTCGCCAGCTCACGACCATCGACACGCCGCAGTAATCCGAACAGTTCACGGACAGGGCGCCCGGCCACTTGCCGGGCGCCCTTGTCTTGTCCGCACTTCGGCTCGGCAACCGGTGTGACCTCTACCCCCGACTTCGGGCGTTCCATATCCGCCGCCCGTTGCAGCGCAAAGTACCCTCAGCGCGTCGCACTCGCCCACGCGCGGCGCGCTGAATCCCGCTCAGGCGGCAGCGAACAGGCGCCGCAGGAAGTCGAGCCCCTCGCGAGCGAGCGTATCCGGATCGTTCGCGAGGGGGCGCCAGATCGCCGCAGCGCGCGCGATCGCCTCCACACGATCCGAGAAGGTCTCGATCACGACGTGGCCGTCGTACCCGATGTCCTTCAACGCCCCCGCAAACTCGATCCATCCAAGCTGGCCCGACCCCGGCGTACCGCGGTCGTTCTCCGCCACCTGCACGTGCTTGAGGTGATGTCCGGCCGCACGCAGCGCATGCCCCAACGATTTCTCCTCGATGCCGAGGTGAAACAGGTCGAGGCAGAGGCCGACGTTCGGGTGATCCACGCGTCGCACCAGCTCGAGCGCCTGCTCGGTCGTATTGAGGAAGCTGGTCTCGAAGCGGTTCAATGTCTCGATGCCGAGTGAAACACCACGCGCCTCGCTGTATTGGCCAAGCCCGCGCAACACTCCGGCCACCACATCGAGGTCGCGGTCGCGCTCCTCGGCGCTCGATCTCCAGCATCGTCCGACGGCGGAATAGAACGGCCCTGCCACCACGGGCGATCCCAGTACCTCAGCCGCGTCGATGCACCACTCGAGATACGCGACGCCAGCGGCTACCTCCTCGGAGATCAGGAAGTCGCGCCCCGACGAGATCACCGCGCATACAGACAGGGCTATCCCGCTCGCCGCCGCGATGGACTTTACGCGCTGGACATCGAACTGATCGACGGTCTCGACCGGAAGCTCCACGACATCGTAGCCGAGCGACGCGATGTGCGGGATGAGCTTCTCCAGCACCGCGGTCGTCGCGGGCGATGTCCACACCCAGGTACTGATGCCGATCTTCATCGTGTCCCGCGCCGGGTCATGGCTGCGGAATGTCGATGCGTTCGCCGCCACGCATCGCCGACTCGTGCGCGCAGACGCCAGTCATCGTCCAGTTGGCTGACGTAGACGCATCGACCGCCGCCTGACGCCCCTCGACAATAGCGCGAACGAATTCGTGCACCAGGTGCGGATGCGAGCCACCGTGGCCGCCACCCTGGATGAACGACGTGTGTTCGTGCTCCTCGTCGTAGACACCGGCCTGCGTAAACGATCCGATTTCCCTGGGGAGACGATGGCCGTAGTCGGGAATCTCGACGCGCTGTGCGGCCTCGAAACCCGAGTAGAGCACCGCCTTGTCGCCAATGAGCTGCTCCCATTCGAAAGAGCCATTGGTGCCGAAGACATCGAAGCTCTCGCGATACTGGCGAATCGTGTCGAACAGCGAGCGAGTCACCTCGCAGGCGAGATCGGAATCCTTCAGCCGAACCAGCGCACTCTCCACCGCGAACGGCGACCCATACTGTTGCACGTACTCGTCGCGAATCCGCCCCGAGCCGAAGCACACCACTGACTCCGCGCGCGCATTCGCCAGCTTCAGCAGTGGTCCAACGGCATGCGTCGCATAGTGCATGGGCGGCATTCCGTACCAGTACGCCGGCCAACCGGGAAGGCTCATGTTCTGCTGGTGCGCGCCGCGCAGGAACTGAATCCTGCCGAACGTGCCCTTCTGTGCCAACTCTTCGGCGTAGAGAAACTCCCGGGTGTAGACGGCGGTCTCCATCATCATGTAGACCTTGCCGCTCGCCCGTTCCGCCTCGACGAGCTGGACGCACTCCTCGACGGTGGTCGCCATCGGCACGGTGCACGCGGTATGCTTTCCCGCGCGTAGCGCCGCCAGCGACATCGGCGCATGCGAGGCGATCGGCGTGTTGATGTGGATCGCGTCGACGTTCGGATCCTTCAGGAGCGCCTCGTAGCTGTTGAAGCGGCGCTCGACGCCGAACTTGTCCCCCGTTTCGTTGAGCGCGCTTTCGTCGCGCTGGCAAATGGCATACAGCTCCGCATCCGGATGACGCTGGTATATCGGCAGGAACTCGGCGCCGAAGCCGAGTCCCACGACGGCGACCTTGATTGTGTCCGTCATCTAACGCCGCCTCCGGCGGCTCAGCAGCGAGCGAGCGTCGCCGGCCGCAATCATTCGGCGACCTTCATCGTGCCCTGCATGATCCGCCAATGCCCCGGGAACGTGCACATATACGGGTAGTCGCCGGCCTGTCGCGGCGCGGTGAACTCGATCGTGAAGCTCTTGCCCGGATCGACGAGCTTCGTGAACCACATGACGTCGGGAGTGGGTGGCACGTAGCTGCGCTCCGCGGCATCGGGCGTCGCGGCCATCGCATCGGCGAGCGCGCCAACCGCGGGCAGCGTGCCCGGACGCACGATCACCAGGTTGTGCTGCATCTCGTCAGGATTGGTCAGCGTCACGCGAACGAGTTGCCCCGGCTTCACCGTGAAGTCGGGGAGCGAGAATTTCATCTGTCCCCTCAGCACGGAGACATTCACCTCCATTGCCGGCCCTGACGCGGCCGGCCCTCTGCGGGCACCGAATTGCGACGGACGCGTGATCGGCCCGACGACATCTTCCACGTTCGCATGCATGAACCGCTCGCCAACGGGCAGTGGCGGTGGTGGCGCAGCGGGGCGTCCGCCAACACGCTGGCCGGGCTCAGACGGCGCAGGTGGTGTCGTCTCCTCCTTCGCGATGCGGTCGGCAAGCTCACGGAAGGGCATGGCGCCGACGTCGGCTGCATATGCCTTGAAATAGCCGGCGCGGTGATGCGCAGCACCCGCGAGCACGGCGAGTGACAGCCACTCGTCGTTCTGCACGTTGGGCGCCTTGCCGAGCGTGTATAGCATCGCGCCGATGCTGTCCGATGCAGGAAGATCGGCGAGCATGAGGATCGCCGTGAGACGCGTGTGCGGATCGCGATCCTCGAACACCCCGAAGCCGCGCATCGCGTCGAACGTCGACGCGTTCACCGGTAACACCTGGATCGCGGCCTTGCGCACACCCGCGGCCGGGTGATCGATCGCGGCTACAGCGGCCGCCCTCGCCGCACCATTGGAGCCGTCGAGCTGGCCGAGTCCCTTGAGTGTCCACAGCGCGTGCAGCGCACCAGGGTTCAATCCGAGCTCGTCGACACTCCTGTTGTTCACCAGCTTGATGAGCGCTGGCGCGACGTCCGCACGATGCCGCTCGACGAGCAGCCGCTGCGCCGTCATGCGCCACAGCAGGTTGTCGTTGGTGAGTGCGCGCACGAGTTCCGCCGGCCGATCGGCGCGTAGTGCCATCGTCTTCGCCGCCGGCGCACCCTTATACACGATGCGGTAGATCCGGCCGTAGCGATGATCGCGCAGCGGATTTTCATATGCGTTCCCCTTGCCGTTGTCGAATCCCGCCGGCGTCGGGTTGTGCTGGATGATGAAGTTGTACCAGTCGGCGACCCACACGTTGCCGTCCGGCCCCACCTGGGCATCGACCGGCCCTGTCCAGTCATCGGCGCTCGCGAGCATGTTCCAGCCGTCCTTCTCCGCGTAGCCAGCACCCTTCGGCTCGAGGATGGCGCGGTGTAGCAGTCGTCCCGTGGGCTCGCTCACGAACGCAATGCGATTCCAGTACTCCTTCGGATAGCTGCGCGCGGTGTAGACGTTGAAACCCGCGGCTGCCGTAAATCCGCCGAACACGTCCACCTGACGCACGTTCGGCGTATTCGGGTGCATCGCATAGTGGCCGTCGATCTTCGCGCCGCCGGCACGCGGAGGCAGCCCCCGGACGCCGGTCAGGTAGCGATTGGGAATGCCGACGTACATCGCATGCGTATTGTTCGCCGTCGAGCCGAAGATGTCGAACGTCTCGTTGAAGCCGAGCCCCCAGGTGTTGTTGCTGAAGCTCGCGACGTGCTCCATCTGTGAGCCATCAGGCTGCATACGCCAGAGCGCCTGGTTGAAGTTGATCGAGTCGCCGTGCTGTACAGCCGAGTACCCACTGTAGCCGACCGCGCCCCAGATCTTGTTGTCGAAGCCGTACCGCAGGTTGCTCGGCCCCGCATGCGTGTCTCTAAAGCCGAAGCCCGTGTTCCGCAGCTCGCGGATATCGGCCTTGTCGTCGCCGGTGGTGTCCTTGAGGAAGATGAGATCGGGCATCTGCGAGACGAGCACGCCGCCGTCGACGAACACCAGTCCGGTCGGGATGTTCAGCCCCTCGGCGAAGGTCGTGAACTTGTCCGCCTTGCCGTCGTGATTGGAGTCCTCGAGGATCACGATCTTGTCGCGACCCGGCTGCCCCGGATGAATGTCGTTCGGGTAGTCGAGTGTCTCGGCGATCCATAGCCGGCCGCGTGCGTCCCACGCCATGGCGATCGGCTTGGCGATATCGGGCTCGGAGGCGAACAGCTGCAGCTCAAAGCCAGGCGGCACTTGCGCGAGCATCTGTGACTGCGCAGGCGGGAGCGGAAGCTGATACTGAAGTGGTGGGTTGCGACGCTCATAGTTCGGGATTCGGCTGCTCGCCTGGTACTTCTCCACCGGCATCTTGAGGCGCGCGAACTGTGCACGCACCGCCGGGGCCACCGACCACACGATCGCGTTCTTCAGCATCGCGTGGAACATCGGCTGCTTCCAGGTCCGTTCATCGTGCCCGTACGCGGTGTAGAAGACACGCCCCTTGCCCTGCGTCCGCACCCAGGTCCACGCCTCGCGATGGGCGCCCTCGACGCGCTCCATGAGCACGGTGCGGTCAGGATTGTTGTTCTTGTGGATGTACGTCTCGTCCCAGGTCTCGAACGGCGTGATCTCCTTCATCACCTCGTGATCCGGCTTCACGATCTCTGCCGTGAACGTCCCGGTGCCGTGCTTGTCGAATTGGCCGCCGATCATGCTGAGGTAGCGCTGTGAATTGCGGAAGCAGTGCGACGCGGAGTGAATCGGCAGGAAGCCGTGGCCTGATTCGACATAGTCGAGCAGCGCCTTCTCCTGCGATGGCGTGATCGAGTCGTGATTGGCATAGAGCATCAGCGCATCGAAGTGCGCGAGCTTCTGCGGATTGAGGTCGTTGGGGTCGGTCGTGTAGGTGAACTCGATGCCGTCCTTCGCCAACGCCGGTGCGAGGAGGCCGAGTGCCACGTCCGACGGATGATGCGTGGCGTCATGTCCGAGGAAGAGCACCTGGATCTTGCGCCCACCCGGCTGCTGGCCGTTCATGATCGCGACCGGCGCCAGCACGAGCGCCAACGCGGAGGCGGACGGCAGGAATGCCCTAAGGATTGCCCGGACTGACTGCATCATGGAACGCCGTAGTTTTGAAGGTAGATTCGCGAGGCCCGCACCGATCGACTGGAAGCGATATGCTACCGCGCGTGCCGGCCTGACACCAGAATGAAGAACGCTGTGAATCCGCATACCGCTGGCTGCAGATGCCAACCGACCTGCTCGCCGCCCGCACGCAGATGGCCGTATCGCTCGGCTTCCACCTCCACCGTACCTTCAGCCGAGATAAGGCGTGAGCGACCTCCATCTTGAAATCGGTTTGCCGGTCACGTAAGACGCCTGCGGGGCACCGTGTACCGACCACACGTACCTTGACTGGCGACAATCCTGATCGACCTGTTCAACGCAGCAGTACCCAGAGTCGGACCTCGATGCCCGCGCACCGTCCTGGCGACATCCCCGAGCTCCTCACGCCTCGCCTTCGCCTGCGCGCATTCGAGCAGCGCGACCTCGATGCCTACGCCGCCATCGTTGCCGATGAAGCCGTCACACGATACCTCGGCGACGGCCGCCCGCTCAGCCGCGCCGATGCCTGGCGACAAATGGCGATCTTCAACGGCCACTGGACGCTGCATGGCTTCGGCATCTGGGCGGTGGAACACCGCGAGACCGGCGCGCTCGTCGGCCGCATCGGCTGCTTCTTCCCCGAAGGGTGGCCAGCCTTCGAGATCGGCTACGTGCTCGGTAGAAGTCATTGGGGCGCCGGCTACGCCACCGAGGGCGCGTCCGCCGCGCTCGACTTCGCGCGCGCGGAGTGTCGCCCGACAAGAATCGTCAGCCTCATCCGACCTGATAACGCCGGTTCAATCCGAGTTGCCGAGCGCCTCGGCGGTTCCCTCGAGGGTGACGTCGAATTCTTCGGCGGCCGATCGCTGGTGTACAACTATGGGATAATAGGATAATAGGAAGATTGGAAACAGCGGGACCGCGACGACAGTTGGCGGAAAGAGAGGAAGACGCGGAGATCGGACCTGGATTTCGGAAACGGCAATTAGTCCGACGTCCTGGTCCGATATCCGTACTTTCCGAGAGTCCGCCAACTGTCGTCGCTGTTCAAGTGTTGCCGTACTGCAGCTACCTATCTTCCTATCCTCCTATCTTTCATCAATCTCCACTGTCCTCCACGCCGTCCCGATGACCGAGCAGCAGTCGCCCGATTCCGACCTCGCCACCCCCCCGCCACAATGCCCGAAATGCTCGGGCGACATGTGGGACAACCGGGTCGGCAAGCGCAATCCAAAAGCGCCCGACTTCAAGTGCAAGGATAAGGAGTGCGATGGCGTCATCTGGCCACCGCGCGATGCGCAGCCGCTCGCCGCTACCGCCGCTACCGCCGCTACCGCCGCTCCGGCCGCTGCCGGCAAGGGCGGAGGCGTGGATGCCGACGGCATGCCGCTCTGCCCCATCTGCGGAGGCGCCATGTGGGACGACCGGCTGACCAAGCGAAATCCCAAGGCGCCCGACTTCAAGTGCCGCAACAAGCCAAAGGAGCGCGGCGGTCCCGGATGCGAGGGAATCATCTGGCCGCCACGAAGTGGCGCGAGTCCGTATCCCGAGCCGGCGCCACGTGCGGGCGGACGCTCCAACATCTCCGGTCCACCGCCCGACGACGCGCCACCGCATGGCGAGCCACCTCCATTCGATGACGCCCCGCCCTTCGACGACGACGACCTCCCGTTCTGAACCCTGAGATTCAGATCGTGAGCAGGGACCAGCACGACCCCGAGATTGACGCGGCAAGTGTGCGCCAGGCCATTCGCGCCGCACAGGCTGGCGCTGCGTCCAATCTCGTCCTCGCCTTCGTAAAGATTGCTGCCGGTGTGTTCGGACACACCTACGCCCTGGTCGCCGACGGCATCGAGTCACTCGCTGATGTCGTTTCCTCCCTGATCGTCTGGGGCGGTGTCGCACTCGGCGCACAACCCGCCGACGAAGACCACCCCTACGGACACGGTAAGGCCGAATCCCTCGCCGCCGCCGCCGTGTCGGCCATCCTGCTCGCCGCCGCCATCGGGATCGTCGTCCAGGCGGTACAGGAAATCCGTGTCCCACACCGCTTCCCCGAAGCGTGGACACTCGGCGTGTTGCTCGGCGTCGTCCTCGTGAAGGCGCTGCTCGCTCGTCGAGTCAAGGCGGTGGGGAAGAACAGCGGCAGTGCCGCGGTCGAGGCTGATGCCGCACATCACCTCAGCGACGCGATCACCTCGGCCGCGGCATTCGTCGGCATCTCGGCGGCGATTCTGGGCAGGAAATTCGGCGGCGGCCCGCAGTGGGCGGCCGCGGACGATTGGGCCGCACTCGTCGCGGCCGTCGTCATTTCACGGAACGGCGTCGCGATGTTTCTCGCCGCGCTTCACGATCTCATGGACCGCACGCCCGGCGAAGCGGTACTCGCCCCCCTCCGCGGCGCGGCGCTCTCCGTAACCGGCGTGCGCGCCATCGAGCAGCTTGCGGCGCGCCGCGTTGGCGTCGGCTATCGCGTCACGGTCCACGTACAAGCCGACCCCGACACGACACTCGAGGACGCACACGCACTCGGCGGACGCGTGAAGTACGCGATGTGTCGCGTGGGGATCAGACTTCAGTCAGTGCTCGTGCACATGGAGCCGTATCACGACTATAGCAGTGACCGGATCCAACCCCCGTCCACCGGGATCGACGCACCCGTCGTGTAGCTGGCGCGCTCAGACGCAAGGAACGCCACCATCCCCGCGAACTCCGTCGGGTCACCGAGGCGACCCATCGGGATCTGCCCTTCGAACACCGCCAGCTCGGCTTCCGGTGACGTCCCCTTCAGCGACGCATTCCGCCTGGACAGGTCCTCGACACGCTGCGTGCGCGTGTAGCCCGGCATCACGTTGTTCACCGTGATACCGAAGGGCGCAACCTCATTGGCAAGCGTGCGTGCGAAACCCGTGACGGCCGCGCGGACACTGTTCGAGAGGATGAGGTTGTCGACCGGTTGCTTTACGGCGATCGACGTCACGTTGATGATGCGGCCCCACCGCCGCTCCTTCATCTTGGGGAGCACGGCACGCGTCAACTCCACCACGCTCACGAGATTCTGGCGAACCGCCTCCTGCCACACCGCGGCCGAGTGACTCTCGAATGGCCCAGCGGGCGGTCCGCCGCCGTTGGTGACGAGCACGTCGACGTGCCCGAACTCCGCCAACGTGAGCGACGTGAGGCGCGCGAGGTCATCGGGGTTCGAAAGATCCGCCGCGATGTCCACGACGCGAACGCCCGCCTCGGTCCGTATGGCGGTGGCGGTTTCGCGCAGTGCTTCTGCTCCGCGCGCACAGATGACGAGATCCATTCCCTCGCGCGCAAACTCCTCGGCGACGGCACGACCAAGGCCGCGGCTCGCTGCGGCGACGAGCGCCACTTTTCCACCAAGACCGAGATCCATGCTATTTCGTCCGGTGGAAGTAACTGTCGGTGCCGTCGAGCCAGTCCTGCCGCGGCGGGCTGAAGACATCGACGTCCAGCGTGTCCTCGAGTGCGCGCGCCTCATGCACGACGTGCGATGGAATGTGGAGCACCTCGCCTTCGCGAACAATGACTTCCTGGTCGCGATTCACCCCAATGTAGAAGTGCAGAGCACCGGACAGGATGTAGGTGATCTGCTCGTTGTGGTGCGAGTGTTGCGGCACGAGGGCGTCCTTCTTCAGGTACACGTGCGCGAGCATCATCTGGTCCCCGGTCACGAGCTTGCGACTGATGTCGTCCGTCACGCGCTCCTCGGGCATGTCGGTCCAGCGAAAATGGCGAACGGCGTTCTCTGGCATCGTGGCTCGTCAGGTTGGGAGTCGCAATGTAGATCCTGAGTAATCACTGCGGGAGGATGCGAAGGATGGCATCTACACCAGGTCGTGCGCCGTGCCTGTCCTCGCCCCACTCTTCCGACGCGCCACTTCCAGGCCCGTCAGACACGCGGCGAGCCACACCCCGCCCGCCGCGAGCCCCGCCACGATGTCGCTGAAGGAACGCTCGCCCAGGTACATCCGGCCGAAGCTGATCGAGAGGATGAGCAGTACGGTGCCGCAGGTGATCAGCACCCGCGTGGTATGACGGCGTGCGAGGAGCACGAGGAAGTACGCCACCATCCCATAGCCAACGAGCGATCCGAGCGCCTGCCCGCTTGGAGTCCCCATCGCAGGCATACCGTCCGCCAAGGCGGGTCCGTGCTCATGCGCGAAGAAGCGCTTCACCACCGCGTCCAGTACCGCGCTGCCTATGAGAGACGCACCGAAGCCGAGGACGGGCAACCGCGACCGGGTGTGATAGGCGAGCAGCGCCGCGAGCGCGACTCCAGGCAGTGCCACAAAGAAGAGGTTGCCGGCGGCGCTCACCCGTGACCAGAACGCAACGCTGAAGGGAGTCGCCGTCTCTTTCATCGCCGCGGCGAGGAAGAGGTCAAACTCCGGAACGGCTCCATGTGCCAGGAGTGAATTGGTGATCGCGCTGAAGATCACCAGCGCCACGAAGCTCAGCCCCAGGCCAATGGTGAGGTTGAGTCCCAGATAGTCGCCGGGGGTGAAGCGCCGGAACATGAACGCACGTGCGGCCGGGGAGTGACCAGCGAGCCATCGCAGCGGCGCCGACATCAGGATGCGGTGCCAGATGGTCCCTTCCGCGCGCCACGCGGCATCGCTCTCCTCGACCAGCCAGCCTCCAGCGACGGCGATCGTGACGATAACCCCCAGCCCCACCGCGACGATGAGCGCGCCACGCACGAGTCCGTGGCCGAGCGCAGGCGGATGCTGACCGAAGAAGTAGCCCACGCCGCAGAACACGGTCGACCAGATGGCCGCGCCAACCACGTTGAATACCGTGAACCGCGCGAACGTCATCGTCGAGAGTCCCGCGAGCGGCGAGATGAGCATGCGCGCAAACGGGATGAACCGGCCGATCAGGACCGCCGTGCCGCCATGACGGTCGAAGAACGACCGAGTGCGCGCGAGGACGACAGGACTCACGCGCTTCGAATGTTTCTCGAAGAAATCCCCGCCCCGGCGCCCCAGCAGGAAGGCGACGGACGTCCCCAGCGACGTCGCCACCGTGGACACCAGGATGATGACGGGCAGCGAGAGGCGCCCGTGCGCCGCGAAAGCCGCCGCCGTCACCAGCGTCGTGTCGGTCGGAAAGGGAATCGCGATCCCCTCCGCGAAAATGAACAGTGCGACGATCAGGTACCCGTAGTCGCTGATCAAGCGGCCCAGGTGTCCGATCATCGAAGCCCGATGGGCATCAAATGGCTGCAATTCATGGGTAGGCCGATGAATGCACAAACTGCGCTCACGAGCACCGCGCGCGATTCCTGCATCCGGGCACGACGGTGGTAGTGAATCGCTCTAACCCGACTCAATCAATGCTTCGGATCACAGGAATGCAGGCGCGCGCGTTTTTTCTCGGCTTTTCGCTCATCGCCCCGTTGGCCTCTCAAGTCGCCGCTCAAGGAACGCCCGGTCCGGACGGACGCACGATCGTGCCGCGCGACACCTCGGACGCGGCTCGCCACAGGACCCTGTTCACGTATCGCGACGCGGCCCTTGCAGGCGGTTTTGTCGTCCTTACCATCGCGATGTTTCCTGTGGACCGGCACATCGCCGAGAGCCTGCAGGATCCTGATCTCCGCTCCAACAAGTTCTTCGACAAGTCAGGCAAGGGCCTCGAGACAATCTCGACCCCTGGTTCTTTCTTCATCGGCGGCGGCCTCTACGCCGCGGGTAAGCTCACCAATCATCCGGACCTCTCGGACCTCGGCTGGCACGGTACCGAAGCCGTCCTCATCGCGTCGGGTGTGACAGGCATGCTGAAAGGCTTGCTGGGACGTTCCCGGCCGTACGTCTACGGCGACACCACCCCTCGGGATTTCGGCTTCCTGCGAGGGTTCGGCCGCAACCGGCCGACGCTTCGCGGCGACGGAAAGCCGACCCAGAGCGGAGATTTCCAGTCATTCCCGTCCGGCCACACGACGACGGCCTTCGCGGCGGCCGCTGCGGTCACGAGCGAGATGCGGCGCATCCACCCAGGCTCCGTCATCTTCGTGGCGCCCGTGCTGTACGGTGGAGCAACGCTGGTGGGACTGTCCCGCATGTATCACAACAACCACTGGGCCAGCGACGTCGCTCTCGGAGCGGCCATCGGGACGTTCAGCGGCCTGAAGGTCGTTCGCTACTCCCACGCGCACCCCGACAACAAGCTCGACAAGTTCATACTCGGCGCCACGGTTTTTCCGAATTCACATGGCGGCGGAACGCTGTCATTCTCCTACCCGCTGCCTTGAGACGGGTCCGACGTCCGTTGTTTCCGTAAGTCCGCCAACTGTCGTCGCTGTTTCGCAGTTTTGAGGCTCGCCTACGGAAACAGGACCGACAATGCGACGTCCGCCGTGAACGCCCTCCAACGCGGGATAGCTGAACGTGGTTGACCGCTTCCGGCGTGGTCGGGAGCTTACCTGCGACGAGGCTTTCGTCGATCACCGGCGAGGCACGCGCATAGCCGAATCGGACAGTTGATCGTCCAGACGGTGATCGGATACCGGATGTAACACGGTTGCCGGTTCACCCGTAGGGAGCCGCATGAGCCAAGTGAAAGCCGTACAAGTGCCAGCCGCACCCGCCGCACCCGCAGCGCCCGCCATATCCGGGGTTCCGGGCGTTACGTTCGTTCCCACTGGAGCGCTGACGGCCAGGGACCTCGCCGCACTGCACGCGCGCGCATCCCAGCTCTCGAATCAGCTCAGGTCGGCCACGGGGCGCAGAACGGAGGTTCAGCGTTCCCTCCGCAGCGCCTCCGGCGCCGACAAGGCGGGACTGGAGCAGCGCTTGACTATCCTCGATGCCCGCATTGCCAGGCTCGAAGGTGACATTGACGAGAACGGAAGCCAACTCGCCTCACTCGCCGCGAACAGGGCTGCGACGAGCCAGCCCGTCTTTCTGGGTGACATGAACTCCCCGCGCAATAGAGCCATGAACAACCTCGTGCCCATCGCCATCGTTTTTACGCTCTTCGTGCTGTCGCCGCTTGCGGTGTCGATCTCCCGCATGTTCTGGAAGCGCGGCTCACTTCCCACGCACGCACCGCAGTCGTCCGATAATGCACAACGGCTGGAGCGCATGGAGCAGGCGATCGATTCGATTGCCATCGAGATCGAGCGGGTATCCGAGGGTCAACGGTTCGTAACGCGCCTCATGTCCGACCGGCAGAATGCCCTCGGGGCGGGACAGCAGTCGGCCCAGCCCATCGAGATCCCTCTTGCGCAAAAGGTCGGAGCGCCGCGCTAGCCTCCGAGCAGTCTCAGGCCCGCCAGCTCAGCTCCATCAGCTCAGCAACCGAGAGGTCTATCCAGTTCTCCGGAAAATTCCGCACGCGACGAACGGCGAAGTCACTGTTGAAGATCAGCGACCGGCCGCTTCGACGATCGTAGTCGCCGGATACCTGCTCGTACACTGCCCAAAGCGCTCCGTCAGCGTCAACAAAATTCCTTGATGGCGGCGTGCTGCTATCCTGCGAAGACTGGACTGGAATAGTCGGCTCGGGCATGGGATGTAAATACACCAATCAACGGAAAGCCGCTCAGCGATCACCACAAGTGGATGAAAAGTCGCCACGGTGGACGATGATGTCTACCTTCGCCGATCACTTTCATCCTCGCCGTCGGCGAACTCCTGTGTCTGGCGGAGACGAGCGCGCCGAAAGACTGAAACCGCAATGATTTCGCAGAATGCGACTTCACCAGCTTTTCGCGAAAATGCGAGTGGAGAAGCCCAGTCATCCGTACTGACCGAATCTGTGGATTTCTGACCGAATGACTATGATCGCGCCTGCTTTTGAGTCACTCTGACCAATGTCAGCCAATTCGACTGTAATGGTCCCGGCATTGCCCTGCCACACGCCGTCGCCGCGCTGCAGAGCGCTGCGAGCAGGAATCGGAAGGCGGGGAAACCCGCCAACCCAACCCACTACTCAAGCCCGGGCCTCGGTCCGGGGGGACGGTTCGATGCTCACGCCGATGAAGGCACGCGCAGTAATCACACGATATACGGTGCTGGTTGGAGCGCTGCTTCTTGGCGGCTGCTCCGGTGAGGTTTCCTCGCCTGCCGCAGACTCCAACAAGACAGTGGAAGGCAATTCGATGTACGCCCCGACCTCCGCCGACAAGGCGCTGATCGGTGTGCTCGATGGCACCTACTCGGTGACGTTCGATCCAAAGAAGGACGTGTCCTTCGCCCTCGGACCGAACCACCTCGACATCCCGGGAAAATCTGTCTGCGACCTGCTCCTCTCGGGATACGGAGAGGACTACTGGGACAAGCCCTGCAACCCGCAGACGCTGCCCGTGACGCTCACGGTCGTCATCAAGAACGCCGCAAGCGATCATCCGAGCATCAACTTCTTCCCGGCGATGCGCTTCAATCCCTCGAAGAACGTCCAGCTGTACATGTACGCACCAAGAGTCTCCGAACACGACGCGAAGAACTGGTTGATGTCCTACTGCCCCGACCTGGGCGAATGTTTTGACGAGTCGCTGACCGACGGCTCCCTGACGACCGTCATCGATTACAAGCACGAGATGCTGTTCCGTCGCGTGAAGCATTTCAGCGGCTACACCGTCGCTGAGCGCGCAGAGGATGGCACCATCGTCAGCGGTATGTAGTCGTCTCGGCCCGACACTTTCCCGGATACCAACCAATCAATCGCCGTGGCGCGAACACTCGCGCCGCTACTTCTGGAGACCGAAATGATCGTACACGCACAATGCGGGACCTCGTTCCCGACGATGCCAGGTTTGCTCTCGAGCGACTCCGGCTACATAATCGCTTCAAGCTGATGTCGTAGCCCCGGCCGGTTCACCGAGTGTGACCCGAGCCGGGGCGCCGCATTGCTTCCCGCATTACCCACCTGATCGCGACGCAGCGAGACGGATGGCACGCTTGACGAGGACATGTCGAAGCCGACATTCCGCGAGCACGAAGACAGGGATCGAAGCCGATGGGAGACCCCAATGCCGGGGCCCGCAACCAGCACCTGCGGCTTGTTGAAGAACCGCAGCGACCCGCGTCACTCGATGCACTCATCGAGGAAGCGCGTACCCTCGACAAGCTTGGCCGTCGCGTAGAGGCTCGCGAAGTCTACGAACGTGCCCTGCGTGCCTTGGCGGCGCCGTCCCCTGGACTGGCGTCGATGCTGCTGCGCTGGATCGCCCGCACCTACGAAGTCGACGCCGATTATCCCGCCGCGGAGGACTGCGCCATCGCCGCCGTCGCCGCCGCCGAGCTCGGCGATGAACGGAACGCGCTGGGCCACGCCCTGAACGTCCTCGCCGCCGTTCGGTGGCGTCAGGGCGATCTCGATCACGCCGAGCAGCTCTTCCAGGAGGCCCTCCGCCGCGGAACGAGCACGACCGACCCCCGCCTCCAGGTCGACGTCACGACGAATCTCGGCACTATGGCCAGCATTCGCGGAGACTTCCGCGAGGCGCTGCGCTACTTCCAGGAGGCGCTCGCCCACGGGCGCACCCACTCGCTCCTCGACAACATCGTCGTCGCACTCAACAACCTCGGCCTTGCCAACATGGCGCTCGGCCGGCACGACGCGGCGGAAGAGGCATTCGCCGAGGCGCTGACGATCGCCAATGCGCTCGGTGGATTGTCAACGCGCGTGCAGCTCGAGGTCAACACGGCCGCGCTCCAGATCGAAAAGCGGGACTTCGAGGAAGCCAAGCGCCGCTGCGACCGCGCCATGGCGCTCGCACAGCATCTCGATGAGGCGCGCGCCAATGGCGAGGCGTCGAAGGTCTATGGCATCATCGCCCGCGAGACGGGCGACCTGGTTGCCGCCGAGGAGCATCTCACGACCGCCCGAGGCATTGCCACCGCGGCGAAGGATCTCGCCCTCGAGGGCGACACGAACCGCGAGCTCGCGGAGCTCTACGGCCGCCTTGGAAGGAATCGCGAAACGCTGCAGGCGCTGAATCGCGCGCACGCATGCTTCACGCAACTCCGGTCCCGGCACGAGCTCGCCGACGTCGGGCGCCGCATGGCGCGCCTGGAGGGCGACTTCCTTGATGTCGTGCGGTCGTGGGGCGAGTCGATCGAATCGAAGGACCAGCACACGCAGGGTCATTGCGAGCGCGTGGCAGACCTTGCGGGCGCCCTCGCCGCGAAGGCGGGGCTCGACGATACGTCCCTCTTCTGGTTCCGCATTGGCGCGTTGCTGCACGATGTCGGCAAGCTGATCGTCCCCGCGGAGGTCCTCAACAAGCCCGGGAAGCTCACCGAGGAGGAGTGGGCGTTGGTGCGCCAGCACCCCGCCGCGGGAGAGCGCATGCTCGCCGACGTCCAGTTTCCGTGGGACGTGGCACCCATGGTACGCAGCCATCACGAGCGCTGGGACGGCGGAGGCTATCCGGACGGACTCGCAACCGAATTCATCCCCCTTTCGGCGCGCATCCTCTGCATCGCGGACGTATATGACGCACTGACCACGGAGCGCAGCTACAAGCGCGCGTTCTCGCAGCTTGAAGCCATCGAGATCATGCGCCGCGAAATCGGCCGCCAATTCGACCCCGCGCTCTTTGCGCTCTTTGAGGATCTGGTGCGTCGTGGGACGGTAAGCGCGCCCTCCTCGACGCAGCGCGTGACTCCGCTGCGGAAGTCAGGGGCGGTGAACAAGATCGTGGTGTCGGAGGATGACGACCTGACGGGCGCCTTGGTGCGACGCGCGTTCGTAAGTGTGACCGCTGCCGTGCTCGCAGAGCGTCGGCGCACTGGCGCGCCAGTGTCCATGCTTGTGATCGACGTCGACCAGTTCAAGTCCGTCAATGACACATTCGGCCACCTTGCCGGCGACGACGCGCTTCGTACGGTCGCAGCCGCGGTGCGCGACCAGCTCCGCCCCGGCCAGTACGTCGGCCGCTACGCCGGCGACGAATTCGTCGTCCTGCTTCCGGGCCTCGACGCCGTGGGCGCAGCGGCCATTGCCGAGAGCATCCGTGCAGCGACCGCCGCGCAGATCATCCCGCTGCCTGAAGAAACGGAGCGGTCCCTTTCCGTGACCCTTTCGATCGGCGTCGCCACGGCGCCGGAACACGGGGAGTCATTCGAGGCGCTCTTCACGACCGCCGACCGTGCCCTCTTCGACGCGAAGCGACTCGGGCGCGACAAGGTGGTCTCCGCGGGCTCGGCATCCGACGCGTCGCCTCAGCTTGTCTTCAACCGGTTCGTCGGCCGGGCGGCCGAGGTGCGATCGCTCGTGCTCGCGCTTGCGCAGAGCGTGCATGGCGCTCCGCAGTGCCGGCTGGTCATCGGCGAGGCGGGTGTCGGCAAGTCGTCGCTCGTCCGCCAGATGCTGCCGGAGTGCCGCCTCCGTGGATCCGTCATGGTTTCGGGCCAGGCCATGGAGAGCGAAAGCCGTCCGCCCTTTGGACCATGGGCCGAGGCGCTGGCGGGCATTCATGCGCTGGGACTCGCTCCGGCGCGCGCGTTCCCGCTGCTCAGTCGGATCGTCCCGGCGCTGCGGAACGGGGCGGTAAGAACCATCAGTGAGACCGTGCTGGATCCTTCGCAGGGTCACCATCTCATGCTCGAGCTGGTGGCCTTCCTGCGCGGTGCCAGCGAGGCGCGACCGCTGCTCATCGCGCTGGAAGACATGCATTGGGGCGACATGGCAAGCTGGGATGCGCTCGAGTATGTCCTGAGCCAGCTGACGACGGAACGCATCTGCATCACGCTGACCGTTCGAAGCGAGGAGGCCGCATACGGCGCCATTCGCGAACGTCGTCAGCGGCTCACGCGCGATGAGCGCGTGCGCGAGCTGCGCCTCGAGCGCCTGACCGCACACGAAGTGCGCGAGTGGCTCCAGGGATCGCTGCACCGCACCGATCTCGGCGACGACCTGTTGGACTTCGTCCTGCGTCACACGGAAGGCAATGCGTTCCTCGTCACGCAGCTCATGCGTACGATGGTGGAAGAGAACGTTTTCCAGTATACAGGCGCCGCATGGGAGTGGTCCATACCGGCGGCGCTCACGCTCCCCGCGGGCATGACCGACCTGGTGGGACGTCGGCTGTCGCGACTCTCTCCCGACGCACTCAAGGTGCTCGTCACGGCCGCCGCGCTCGGCCGGAGCTTTTCGCTTTCGATACTCATCGAGGCGTCGGGGGCCACGCCGGACAGCGTGGTCGACGCGATCGATGCGGCGCTGGCGACCTCGGTGCTCGAGCCGGCGCGCGATCAGGACGACGACACCTACCAGTTTGCGCACGCGCTGCTGGTCGACGCCGTGCTGAAGTCGGTGAGCCCGGCGCGCCGGCGCCTCACGCACGAGCGCATCGCCAACATCTTCAGCGCTCGCTCCCCAGATGCGATCGACCGCATTGCCGGTCACTACGCGAAGAGCTCCAACCGCGCGCAGGCCTACCTCTGGTGCCGCCGTGCCGCCTCGAGCGCGATGGCGCTCTACGCGCTGGACGAGGCGGCGGAATTCCTCCAGCACGCGTTGTCGAATGCGTCGACCGACGACGAGCGGGCGATCGTGCTCGACCATCTGGCGCAGGCGGCGGAACATGCCGGCCGGTGGGCGGACGTGGAACGCTCGTGCGACGCCATTCTCGCGACGCCCGGCTACGCGGGTGAAACGGCGATGGCCCTTCCAGTACACCTGCGGCGCCTTCAGGCCCGCGTGCGACTCGGACAGGGCGCCAAGGACACGGAGGCCGAGTGCCTTGCGCTGCTCGCCACCGCGGAGCGAGTGGGAACGACCGCAGACGTCGTGCAGACACGCTCGCTGCTCGTCCAGACGCTCGCACGCGTGGGCACGATGGAAGACGCTATTCGCATTGCCGAAGAATCGCTGAACATCGCGGAAAGCAGCGACGACGACGCCCTGGCATGCGGCGCGATGCACCGGTTGTCGATCACCCTGCTTCCGTCGCGTACGGAAGACGCCGTCGACCTGCTGCGTCGACTGATCGATCGCGCGCGCAGTCGCGGCGATCGCGTCATGGAAGCCCGTGCCTACCTGACGCTCGGTGTTGCCCTCATGCGTCTCCGCGACGACGTGCTGGGAGCCGACGCGCTCCGGTCCGCGCTGTTGATTGCGCAGGAGTCACAGGCGCTCGACGTTGCCGCGAGTGCATCGATGAACCTCGGCGTCATCGGAATGCGCAGCGGAGACTTCGTCTCGGCGCACGAGGCGCTCAGCGACGCGCTCCGGTTGTACACCACGCTCCGCAACAACGCCAACCGGCTTGCGGCGCTCTACAACCTCGCGAATCTCCAACAGGAACGCGGCGACGCCGAGGCGGCACTCGCGCTCTATCGCGAAACGACCGCACTTGCCGATCAGCTGGGCACGGAGGACATCGCGATCGGCGCGCACGCGGGCGCCGGGCTCGCATCCCTGCGACTCCGCGACATTCCCGCCGCGGAGGACGCGCTGGATTCCGCCATGCGCCGGCTTGGCGCACGTCACGACTGGTGGTTCCAGAAGCGCGAGCTCCTCGAGTCGCTTGCCGTGCGTCTCGATGCGCGCGCGGCCCGCTACGACGAGGCGCGCGCGCGATTCAATACCGCGGTGCCCAGGCTGGAGGAATCGGACGGCTACGCCGCAGCGTGGATGGTGGCGGATTGCGCGGCGGAGCTCGGCCCTCATGATCGGAGCGTTTGGCAGCAGGTCGAACGATTCGCGCGCAACCCGATGGTGCACCAGTTCGTACCGCTGTCGGCACGCTTCACGGCACTGGTCGATATGGCCGAGCGGCTCGATACCGCGTACCTCAGAACGGGTGATGCGCGGTAGCGATGGCTGATGGTTGGCTCTTCCGACATCCGGGTCCGACATTCGTTCTTTCCGCAAGTCCGCCAACTGTCTTCGCGGTGCTGTTGTTTCCCAATCGCAGGAACGGCGACGACCGTTGGCGGAAAGAACGGAAAGGACGGACCTCAGACCCAGATGTCGGAGCTGATCCGCAGAGATCCGCGTTGCCAGCCGCCAGCGTCAGTACATCTCACTTCCTCGGCTCCCACGCAGTGAGCGGCGCATCGACCACCGCCTGCTGCACCGCATCGGCGATGTCGCGCCGCAACTGCGCGTGGCGAGTGCTGGCGCCATGCGAGTTGACCCGATTCGTGAGCAGGACCACGAAGAGGCTGCGTTCCGGGTCGATCCAGATGGACGTGCCCGTGAATCCCGTGTGACCGAAGGATCGTGGCGAGAAGTAAATACCGGCACTTGATCCCTGCGCCGGTGTGTCCCACCCCAGCGATCGACTCGACGTCGCGGACTGCCGCGCCGTCCATCGCGATACGGTGGTGGGCAACAGGACATGCGCGCCGTTGTACGCCCCGCCGTTGAGCAGCATCTGCGCGAACGTCGCGAGGTCGCGTGCGGACGAGAAGAGACCCGCATGACCTGCCACTCCGCCCATGGCCCAGGCGTTTCCGTCGTGCACCGTGCCCCGAAGCAACCCGCCGCGTGAGCTGTCGACCGCGGTGGGGGCAATGCGCTGGCGAAGTACCGCCAGCGTGGTATCGGGAACGAACCGCGTGTCAGTCATGCCGAGTGGCAGGAAGATGCGCTCGTAGGCAAGTTGGTCGAGCGGACTTCCGGTGATCCGCTCCAGGACGGCCTGAAGCACCACCATGTCCCAATCGCTGTACACGGTGGTGGTGCCCGGAACGGCCCGCACGGGGCGAGCGTTGATCTGTTCCAGGAACTCGGCGCGGCCGCGGTATTTCAGGTAGAGCGGCGCGCCAGCCTCGAGTCCTCCGCTATGGGTCAGCAACATGCGCGGCGTGATCGCGGCCTTGTCGGCGGCGTTGAACTCCGGAAGGTAGGATCGAACCGGCTTGTCCAGGTCCAGCCGGTGCTCTTCCTCGAGCATCATGGCGACGGTGGTCGTCGCGACGACCTTGGTGAGTGACGCGAGGTCGTACAGGGTGCCTGGAACCGCCTGCGGCGAGCCCGGCGCGTAATCGAGCGCACCGTATCCGCGGAGGTGCACCAGGCGCCCGAAGCGCCCGATCGCCACTGCGGCGCCAGGGGCGGCTCCTTCGAACAGACCAACCGCTACGATGCTGTCGATCCTGGCGGTAAGCGTCGAGTCCATTCCAACACTCGCCAGCGATGCGCTCTCGAGGGACGAAACAGGTGTAATGCGAGGTGGCGCGACCACCACGATCGGTCGGGCCGGCGGGGCGGGCAGCGGAGTGACCGCGGGCGGCGAGGGGACGCAGGCGAGGGCGAAGAGAGCCACCAGTGCCATTACGGTCGTGCCGGCGGATTCGCGCTTTCCGCAAGTGCCCTCTGTCGGCGCACTGGCGAAGTCCATTACTTCGCCCGGATGCCCGTCGACATCGCACTCTCCACCAATTCGCCAACCGCGACTATCGAGCTGCGGCAGGCGCAGCCACTTGGTGACGGTCGTCATCTCGCTGCCTTTCTCATCGTTCGGTCCGGCGCCTTCGCCGCCGCGCTGCCCTTCGTTTTCGCGAGCGACGACCTGCTGTCCTTTGCTGAAGCGCTCGAGACACTGTCCACCGCTCGATCCGGGGTGGCGCGATTACCATCCAGCGAGAACGACGACGTCATACGATTCGAATCGGCTGATGTGGGACAGCTTCGGGTGTGCGGCGACCTGAACGAGACGTCGGGCGCCCAACGCTTGACGTTCAGCTTTGTAGCTGAATGGGAAGGGCTCGACGCATTCACCGATGCCCTTCGGCACGTGAATTGACCCAGACGCGCGCGGGAGCGCGTTTCGCGGATGCACATCCCATTTCACGTTCCGCGCCGTTCGGTCATGGCCGTTCCCCCATCGAGCAACGCTGGAACGATCCCCACACGATTGTAATCCCGATGAAAGGTAGGTTCGCTAGGGTAGGGCATGTGACCGAACACGCAATCCGCATCGTCGCGCGAACGGCGCTCGCGGCGCTTGTTGCCTTGGGTGCCGTGGTGCCCGCGGACGCCCAGCGCGCGGTCACCCGCGCAGAGGCGGAACGCGCCGCGCTGGGCGCAGGCGCGCGCATCGCGCTTGCGCGCGCCGACACTGCCGCGGCCATGGCGCGCCTGCTCTCGGCGCGGGTACTCCCGAACCCGACGCTGGCGGCTTCCTATACCAAGGCCGTTCCCCAGAAGCACATCACGCTCGACGTTCCCCTCCCCGATGCCCTGTGGACGCGCGGCCTCCGCGTGAACCAGGCAAACGCCAACGCTCGCGCGGCGCGCCTGCTCTACGCGTCAGAGCGACTTGCGGCGCTCGTGGAAGTGGACACGACCTACACGCGCGCGCTTGCGGCGAACGCGCGCTTCCGCCTCTCGCGCCAGACCGCGCGCGACGCCGACAGCCTTCGCAAGATGACCGTCGCCCGCCGCGATGCAGGAGACGCCAGTGACCTCGACGTCGACCTCGCGACCGTGGTCTCGGGGCAGCAGCTCAACGTCACCACCGGTGATTCGCTGACCTACATGAGCGCGCTCCTCACGGTCCAGACACTCATGGGGCTTCCGGCGGACAGCATCGGCATTGTCCTCGTCGATTCGCTATCGCTCGCCGCGCCGGACACCCTTTCCCTCCAGCGATCGCTGGACAGCGGGGCGACGGTGATCCTCGTTCCGCCGGCCGTGGCGACATCTGCAATCACGCTGCCCTCATCCACTCCGACAACTGGTGCAGGCGCGAGTCCGCAAACCACGACCACCGCGGGCGGGGCATCGCAATCCAGCGGCGTCGGTGCTTCACCCAGCGTGGCTGCCGCAGAAGCCAACGTGCAGGCCGCGGAGCTCGGCATCACACTCCAGAAGCGCGGCAGCTTCGTCCTCCCCTCGCTCACGGTGGGCGTCGAGTTCGGCGATCCGAGCGGCGGAGAGCCGGGCTACCTGCCCATCATCGGCCTCTCGGTTCCGTTACCTCTCTTCAACCGCAATCAAGGGCCGATCGCGGAGGCGCGGGCCGAGCGGGATCGGGCGCGCGCGCAGCTGACGACGGCACGTCTGGCGGCGCGTCAACGAATCATTGAGGCCACACGCGAACGTCAGCAGCTGATCGCGCGCGTCGATCGCGATCGCGATCTCGTGGTTCGAGCCCAGCGCGTGGCGGACAAGTCGCTTACTGCGTATCGCGAAGGCGCCTCGGCGTTGCCGGCGGTGCTCGAGGCGAGGAGAACCGCACGAGAAGTGCTCGGACAGTACATCGACGATCTCGCCGCGCTGCTGACGGTCAACACGGAGCTGCGCGCGCTCACCCAGAACGCCCCCGTCCCATGAGAACGGTCAGACCGGTCGGCATCACGACGCACTCCGCTGCGCGCATCGCGCTCGGGCTGATGGTCGTCGGCCTTCCATTCCTCAACGCCTGCAAGAAGGCAGAACCCGAAGCGGAGGCGGCGACGCCGGTGGTGGCCGCGAGCACCGTCACGGCGGCCATCGAGCCGTTCACTCGCACCGTGCCGGCGATCGGGAAAGTTGTCTCGCGTCCGGGTCGCTATGCAGCACTCAGCGCCCCGTCAGCCACGAGAATATCGAGGGTCTACGTGTCGGAAGGACAACGCATCGCTGCCGGCAGCCCGCTCGTCGAGTTCGAGCAGGTTGGATTCAACGCCGCGGCCAGTGCAGCAGACGCGGCACTCGTCGCTGCACAGCGCAACAACGAGCGCGCATCGCGCCTGGCTAACGAAGGGATTGTTCCCCGCAAGGATGCCGAGCAGGCGGCTGCGGACCTCGGCAAGGCACGCACGGATGCTGTGACCGCGCGGCGCGCGCAGCAGCTCTCCGTCCTTCGCTCGCCGGTGAGCGGCGTGGTCACGAAGATGACGGCCGTGCTCGGTGCACCAGCGGACGCCGGTCAGGTTCTCGTCGAGGTCGCGGATCCATCGGCGTTCGACGTGGTGTTGTCACTTGGTCCTACGGAAGCAGGGGAGGTCCACCCAGGTAGTCGTGTGACGCTCGTTGCGGGTGAGAAGACAGGGGGTGAGCCACTCGGCGACGGATCCGTCGCATCGATCGGCGCGGCCCTCGACACTGCCTCGCGTTCGGTGGCAATCCGCGTATCGCTCGCGTCGCCGAAACGTGCGCTCCGGCTCGGCGAGAGTGTGTACGGTGAAATCGCGGTGCAGACCAGTCCGCGTGCGGTCGTGATTCCAACGGAGGCGCTCGTGCCCGGCGACGAGCCCAGCACCTATAAGGTGTTCGTGGTCGACGCGAAGGGCATCGCCATTCCGCACGAGGTGAAGGTCGGGGGTCGCACACCAAAGAAGGTGGAGATCCTCGAAGGGCTCAGCGGCGGGGAGAAGGTCGTCACGCAGGGTGCGTTCGGGGTCGCGGACAGCGCCAAGGTCGAGTCAAAGGTGGAGAAGACCGTGCCCGTCAAGCCGTGAGCGATACGCCCGTCACTGAGCAGCCCCACAAGAATGGCTGGACCATTGCCGGAGCCGTCGCCAGCCAGCGACGCTTCGTGTACCTGATGGTCGTCCTTCTGTGCGTCGCCGGAATCTGGTCGGCCCTCCGGCTTCCGTCGGCCATCTACCCCGAGCTTCAGTTTCCGCGCATTGCCATCATCGCCGAAGGATCTTCCCTCGGTGCACGACAGGTCGTGTTCGCGATCACGCAGCCGCTCGAGGAAGCAGTCGGCGTAGTGCCTGGGGTCACGCGCGTTCAGTCGCGATCCATTCGCGGAGCCAGCGAGCTTTCGGTGACGTTCTCGCCGAGCACCGACATGGCATACGCGCTGCAGCAGACGCAGGCGCGGGTGAACCAGGTGCGCAACGAGCTTCCGCCGGGACTCGATGTCCAGGTGGAGCGCTTGTCGCCCGCGGTTTTTCCGATCGTGTCCTACAACCTCGAGGGTGGCAGCCCCTCGACGTTGTACGACATCGCGCGTTACCAGATCCGACCGGTGCTATCGCGCGTGCCCGGAGTGGGCCGTGTGGACGTGCAGGCCTCGGATGTCCGTGAGATCGAGGTGATCGCCGATCCCGTGCGCCTCGCCGAGCAGGGGTTGTCGTACGACGACATCGCGAACGCGATCAGGGCGTCGACGACCGTGAGTGCCGTTGGCAGAGTGGCGCAGGACTACAAGCAGTTTCTCGTCGTGACCGCACAGGAAGCAACGACGGTAGACGACATCGCGAACGTGGTAGTCGGGCGCGGACTGCGCGTGCGCGACGTGGCGACGGTCGAACTGGGAACGGAAGATCACGTCCGCATCGTCGCCGGCGACGGGCGCCCCGCCGCGCTGCTGAATATCACGCGACAAGTCAGTGGAAACACGGTCGCGATCGCCGACAGCGTGGAGAAGGCGGCGGTCAACCTGCGGAAAAGCCTTCCGGCGGGCGTCACGCTCAAGCCGATCTACGACCAGGCCTCGCTCGTGCGCGATGCCACGAAGTCGGTGCGCGACGCCATGCTCATCGGTGCCGTGCTCGCCATCGTCATCCTCTTCATCTTCCTCCGGAAAGCCCGCATCACGGCGATCAGCGCCGCGTCGATTCCGCTCACGCTGGCCATCACGGTCTTCGTGATGTCGCTCGTTGGACAGACGTTCAACCTGATGACGCTCGGCGCGATGGCCATCGCGATCGGCATCGTGATCGACGACGCCGTCGTGATCAGCGAGAACATCGTGAGGCACCTCGGCTTCACGCCCGATCGCGATCGCGCGATTCGCGAGGCGGTGCAGGAGCTCATCATCCCCGTGACGACGTCGACGATCACCACGGTGGTCGTCTTCCTTCCGCTTCGCCTACTGCAGGGCGTCGTGGGGCAATTCTTCGCGGCGCTGTCGATTACCCTCACCATCGCCGTGCTGATCTCGCTGGTGCTTGCCGTGACCATCATTCCGCTGCTCGCCGAGGCATTCCTCGTCGCGGAGCCGGAGGAGGAAACGGCGACGCCCGGCGAACCCATTTCAGTGCATGCGAGCGGCAAGGGAAAGGCGAAGGGCGTGCTGGCTGGAATTGGCCGCGCGATCGATGCCATGTCGGACAAGTATCAGCGTTCGCTCGACCGCGCACTGCACCATACGCGATGGATGATCATCGGCGCGGTGCTGCTGATCGTTGCCGGTGTGTTCGTCTACAAGGTTGTCCCGAGTGGCTTCCTGCCCGAGATCGATGAAGGGGCGTTCGTGCTCGATTACTGGACGCCAGGCGGAACGGCGCTGGTCGAAACGGATCGGCAGGTGAAGCTCATCGAGCAGATCCTGCTGAAGATCCCCGAGGTCGAGGGTCTTTCGCGCCGTACGGGAGCGGAGCTCGGACTCTTCGCGACCGAGCAGAATCGCGGTGACATGGTGGTCAGGCTCAAGCCCGCGGGTGATCGCAGCCGCTCCAGTCAGGACGTCATCAATGATGCTCGCACACAGATCGCGAGTGCGGTTCCGCGCGTGCGCGTGGAGTTCGTCCAGATCCTCAGTGACGTCATCAATGATCTCGCTGGCGCCGCACGTCCGGTCGAGATCCGGCTGTTCGGCTCGGACCTCAACGCGCTCGAGGCGTATGCGACGAAGGTCGAGGCTGGAATGACGAAGGTCGAGGGGATCGAGGATTTCTTCAGTGGCGTGGTGGAGCAGGCGCCCGAGCTGCTGATGCACATCAACAATGCGGAGGCGAATCGACTGGGCCTTACGCCGGATCAGGTGTCGGGCGCCGTGAGTGGCGCACTGCTCGGCGTTCCGGCGAGCCAGGTGCGGCTTCAGGACCGTTCGATCGCCGTTCGCGTTCGCGCGCCCGATGCCGTACGACACGATGCCCTCCGGCTCGGCGCGCTGCCTGTTGTCATTCCCGCGAGCCGGTCGACGGCGCCACTCTCCGCACTGGCGACCTTCGAGCCGACGCAGTCCCGCTCCGCGTTCACGCGCGAGAACCAGCAGCAGATGATCACGATGACGTCGGACGTCACCGCATCACTCGGCACCGTGATGAGCGGGGTAAACGCGGTGCTTGCCGCAAATCCGCCACCACCAGGCATTCGTCTGGAAGTCGGCGGGCAGAGCGCCGGCCAGAAGGAAGCATTCAAGTCGCTGCTCACCGTCCTCGCGCTCGCGATCGCGGCCGTGATCGGCGTGATGGTGCTTCAGTTTCGCTCGTTCGTCGAGCCGCTCGTGGTGCTCGCGGCGGCGCCCATCTCGTTCGTGGGCGCGATGACACTGCTGCTCGTCACGGGGACGCCGCTCAACGTGTCGTCCTTCATGGGGCTGATCCTGTTGGTAGGCCTGATCGTGAAGAACGGCATCATCCTTCTCGACTTCACGCACCACTACATGCTGACAGAGGGAGAAGCGCTCGAGCCGGCGTTGCTGGAGGCAGGACGCGTACGTCTTCGCCCCATCCTCATGACCACGCTCTGCACACTCTTCGGCCTTCTGCCTCTCGCGCTCGGACTCGGCGCGGGCAGTGAGATGCAGCGCCCACTCGCACTGGCAGTCATCGGCGGATTGGCACTGTCAACGCCGATCACGCTCTACCTGGTGCCGACGTTTCTGGTGGCGGTGCGGGGAAGGGACTACCGACTGGAGAAAGATAGGGGGATAGGAAGATAGGACGATAGGACGATAGGACGTTCTATCATCCTATCATCCTATCATCGTAGCATCCTATTTCTTCGCGAATAGCTTCGCGTACTCTCCGTAACCTTCTGCCGCGAGCTTGCTCACCGGGATGAAGCGCATCGACGCGGAGTTCATGCAGTAGCGATTGCCAGTCGGCTTCGGCCCGTCATCGAACAGGTGGCCGAGGTGCGAGTCTGCATGCGCCGAGCGAACCTCGGTGCGCGACATGCCGAACTGGCGATCAGTCTTGATCTTGACGTTCTCGGCCACGAGCGGGCGCGTGAAGCTCGGCCAGCCGGTGCCCGACTCGAACTTGTCGCGTGAGCTGAACAGCGCCTCGCCCGACACGACATCGACGTAGATGCCTTCCTCGTGATTGTCCCAGTACTCGTTCTGGAACGGGCGCTCGGTGCCCTCGTGCTGCGTCACCTGGAACTGGATAGACGTGAGCTTCTGCTTGAGCTCGCTCTCGCTGGGCTTCTTATAGGTATCGGTCACCTTGTGATCTCCCTTGGACAGAGCGACGGCCGGCATCGATTGGGATTGGGCCACGGCGCCGTCGGAACATGCGGCGCTGGCGATGGCGACCAGCGCGACAAGCATCACGCGCGGCGCACGATTCTGAATTGACATTGAGCTTCCTCCTCGGCGTTGACCTACACCATGTATACGCCGCCAAGGAGGAAAGAGTTCTCTCGCGCCGTCAATTTCTACGTGCGGATCGTACCGTAATGTCCACGTGGACGCTACGACACCCGCACTCAGACCTTCTACCGGACCCAGCCTTGTATTTCGCGTTTCTAAAGAACGCGACGCAGCTCGTCTTCCTCGACGCCCAGGGACAGCAATCCTTGCTGTCTGGCGACATCCCGCAACCCGTAGCGGGTGAACAGCCCCACGATGGCCGCGAGTCGCGGCAGGTACTTCGGTGAGAGGAGCATACGGCGGCCCAAAGCGTGGAGCATGCCCGTGATCCCGTGCGAAAGGCCGCGCTGAACCGCCGCTATGTAATGGCCGAGTCAGCCGGTTTGGGCTACGTTCCCCTGTGATCACCGGACATCTTGGCGTCGCCGCACTTCTGCGCTCCTCCTCGAGCGCGGAATTCCGCGCCCCCGCCTATATCGCGCTCTTGCTCGCCAGCGTTTCGCCCGATGTCCTCGACGTGTCCTTCGCACTCGTGGGCATCTGCAGTCCGTACGGCCTGTATACCCACACGCTCTATTCGGTGCTCCTGCAGGCCGTGATCATCGGCGGCGTCGCGTTCCTGGTCAGCGGATCCAGCGCAGTGGCAGCGGTATTCGCGTCGGCGGTGCTGCTGCACCTGCCCGGCGACTTCATCACCGGGCGGAAATTGTTTCTGCCCGGCGGAGAAATGATCGGTCTTCGGGTGTATGACCAACCGGCGCTCGATTTTCTGCTCGAGGTGCCGATAGTAATAGTGGGGTGGCTGGTGATGCGGCGGAGCAGGCGATCTGCGGCGTGGGCCACCTCCGGTTGGGTCCTGGCCGCCCTGCTCGCGGCGCAGTTCGTATTCGATGCCACCGCCGATCCGCGACTTCGCAAACCCAACGCCTGCTTTCGCTCCACGATACGAGAATTCTGATGCCGAATACTTCGCCCGACCACGATCCCCTGGCAGCGTTCGAGCTGCCGCCGGACCTGATGACGTCCACCTTCGAGCACGCGATCAGTGACGACGCCGATAACGCGCACGAGCACGGGCACGCGATTGCCGCGGCGCTCCAGAAAGCGCTGAAGGGCTCGTCGGTCGAGTTCGGATTTCCGGGCATTGTCACTGCCCACTTGAAGTCCGGCGCAATCGCGCGCTGCGGCGGGCCCGTTATCGGCTGGATGATCGACGTCCAGCGGACCAAGGGCGGTGAGGTCCAGACCCTCGACGTAGTTGTGCCGGACGAAGAAACAGACGCGGTTCGGGTCGCGGCTATCCTGGCCAAGGCGCTTCGCAGATATTGACATCGGCGGCCACGGGGAACCGTGGCCGCTCTGCCATTCCGGGTACTGGGTTCAGCGTACCAAGTTCGTCGTGCGAACAGTGATCAGATGCGCGCCGTGACTCTCCGTTCATTTTCGTCGCGCTGTCCAAGAAACTCCCCGATCGCCGCCAGCGCGGTGATGTTGTCGCAGAAGATCTTGAAGGTGGCGAGCAGCGGCACGGCGAGAAAGGCGCCCGGCACGCCCCAGATCCAGAAGAAAAATGCGAGCCCGATGAAAATCGCTACCGGATTCAGCGTCAGCCGGTGCCCGAGCATCAGCGGCGTCACGAAATTCGCCTGGATGAGGTTGATCGCGAGGAAGCTTCCTGGAATCAGCAGCGCGTGACCCATGTCAGGAAATGCGCTGACCCCCGCCAGCGTAAACACGGCAACGGCGGTGATCGCGCCGAGATAGGGCACGAACTCCAGGCACGCGACCAACACCCCCCAGAGCACCACGTTCGGCATGCCGAGGAGGTAGAATGCCCCTGCGACGACTGCGCCTTCCACCACATTGAGGAGCAGCGTAGTTGTCAGGTACGCGGAAACCGCCGCTTCCGTCGCGCGCGCTATCTCCACCGCCTTCACCTTGTCACCGAAGTGCGGCAGCACCTTGATCAACTTCTGGAGAAACAGGTCTCCTCCAGCCAGCAGGAAGTAGAGCAGGATCAGCACTTCGAGCAGTCCGGCGAGAAAGCGCTGGGTACCGCCGAAGAGCCGCGACGAGATCGTCGGTGACGCCGACTGCACGATGACGGCCTTGGACTTGGGATCCGTGCCGTCGACCGCATTGGCGGCCTTCTCCATGTTCTTCGACACCTGCTGCACGGGCAGGATGATCTTCCGTAGCCGTACTTGCGCCCGGGCAAACGACTGTGGCGCGATCGCCGCCCAGCCTTGGGCGGGCCCGGCCAGCTGGTACGCCGCGCCAGCGATTGTTCCCGTGAGCAGCAGCAGCACGATCGCGGCGCCCACCGGTGGCTTGATCCAGAACCGTGCGAGTAACCGGATGAGAGGGCTGAGCAGGAAGTTCAGCAGCAGCGCGAACACGATCGGAATCAGGAACAGGCGCGCAAAGTAGAGCGTGTAGAGCAGCGCCAGGACGGTCAGCAGGGTTGTCTCGATCGAGCGATTGCGAGGCCGTTCCATGGCCTCTTCCGTGCGCTCGATGTTCGGCACCTTTGCGCCGGGCCCGGCTGGCACGGCCGGAACATTCAGGTCAACGTCTGGGCCGTTTGCGCTAAGTTCGCTGGTCACGCCCGCCCCCCATTGCACGATGCTTGCCCAGTTCGATGCCCCCACCACTGGCACCACTTGTGAATACCAGGAATTCCCGCGGCCTCGACATCTTTCGTCGACGGTAGCACTTTCGCACACCTCATGGCTCACATTCCAGCGTCAGACGATCTCGACATCAGGAATTTCACCGTTGGCGGGATGCTCCGTGCGGGTGTCGCAGTACGGCGTATCGTGCGTGGCGCGGAGTCGCTGGAGGAGGCAGCGGACCGGATTGTCCGCTTCCTGTACGACAGCTGTGTCGATCCGGAGAGCGGACATCGCACGACGGTGCTCGTGCGCTTCTACAAGACCCACCAGTATGGCGACCTCCCACTCGACCTGAAGCTGTTCGCCGAGCGCAATAGCGAGGGTGGCGATCCCGCTCCGACGATGCGGTGCCTCACCCTTCTCGCCACAGCGGGAGACGAGCCGGCGTGGATGTCGCGACGATCGTCACGCAGTCATCAGGCCATCCCGCTGCCCAATGCCGACATCGTCCGACGGGCCCCGATGATCGCCCGCCTCATCGAGGAGCTCGGCTTCGATATCGAGTCTATCGTCCGCGGCAATGCCCCGACTGTCCGCGCCACCGATTCGAAGACCTATGACGTCTTTCATGTGAAGGAAGCGTTCGGGAACCCAAGCATTCCCGCGCAGGATGAGTTTGTCGTCCCGTACGGCGTTTCGTCGGTGCTCGGGTTTGGTGGGCTGCTCAGGTCGGGTGAGTTATTCGCCATCATCCTCTTTTCGCGTGCGCCGATCCCGGAAGCGAGCGCGTCGCGCTTTCGTGCAATCGCGCTGGACGTTCGCTCCGCGCTGTACGCGCTGAATGAAGCGAACACATGGGCGGAGAGCCCTGCCACCTAAGGCGGGGTCGTCACGCTCGAGTCACACGCGGCCCGCGCTCTGCATCTGTGCACAGTTCAACTGTGCTCCAGGTCACCGAATCCGTGAACAACCCACAACTACCCCAAGCAGCGCAGTCGCTTCGGCCGGCGCTTTCAGCGACGACGATTCCGATACTACCACGCGCGCAGGAACTGACGATCCGATGCATTTCGTTGGTCGCGTACGTGTATGGCGTGTACTGGATCATCTGGCGCTGGAACAACACGCTGAACTGGAAGCACCCCACGTTCTCGCTGGTGCTCGTCATCGCGGAAACGTTTGGCCTCCTCAGCATGGCGTTCTTCATCTTCACAGCCTGGAGGCTGGTGCATCGCGAGCCGCCGCCCGCGCCAGACGGACTCGCGGTCGACGTCTTCATCACCTGCTATGACGAGCCGCTGCAGCTCCTGCGTCGAACGGCCATCGGTGCGCGCGCCATCCGCTATCCACACGAGACGTACATCCTCGATGACGGCAAGCGCGATGAAGTGAAGCTGATGACGGAGGAGCTTGGTATCGGTTACATCCGTCGAGAGGGGAATGCACACGCGAAGGCGGGGAACCTCAACCACGCTTTCACGGTGACGAGCGGCGAGTACGTGCTCCAGCTCGACGCGGATCACGTCCCCCTTCCCAACATTCTCGACCGGCTGCTCGGCTACTTCAACGATCCGGACCTCGCGTTCGTCCAGTCGCCGCAGGATTTCTACAACATGGACTCGTTCACGCACGTGGTGAACGATGAGGGACGCCAGCTCTGGGAAGAAAACCGCCTCTTCTTCTCGCTCATCCAGCCGGGGAAGGACCGCCACAATGCCGCGTTCTTCTGCGGCAGCTGCGGCGTGCTGCGGCGTACGGCCTTCGATGAGATCGGCGGTTTCTCGACGAGGACGATTACGGAGGACATGGAGACATCGATGATGCTCCACGCCCGGGGTTGGAAGTCCTTCTACCACGGCGAAACGCTGGCCTACGGACTCGCCCCCGCTTCGGCCGCGCAGTATCACGTGCAGCGGCTGCGCTGGGGGCAGGGCTCCATGCAGATACTGCGAAAGCTGAATCCGCTGTTCATGAGCGGGCTCACCTGGCAGCAGAGGGTCTCGTACTTCTCGTCGGTCATTGTGTATGTCGACGGCATCCAGCGATTCGTCTTCTACATCGCGCCCGTCCTGTTCTTCCTGTTCGGCATCCTGCCGGTGCAAGTCGACAATCACGCGCTGCTCATCAGGCTCGTGCCGTACATGCTGCTGACGATCGGGAGCTTCGAGCTACTGTCGCGCGGCACCGGCTACATGCTGATCTCGGAGCGGTACAACATGACCCGCTTCTGGACCTATATCCTGGCCACGTCCGGTTTCTTCGCCAGGAAGCCCCTCAAGTTCAACGTGACGCCGAAGGGCGCCGGTGACGTTCCTTTCAAGACGTACGCGCCGCAGTTGATTCTGGCGATTGTCTCGATCGTGGCGTTTCTGTGGGCGATCGTGGCCCGCCACTACGGATGGATCAACTACAACGACGGTGGTGGGATCTCGACGGCGTTCGTCGTGAACGGCTTATGGGTCGGATGGAACCTCTATTTCGCATTGTACGTGGTTCGCCACAGCATCGAGTCCAAGCAGTTGCGCGCGGACTACCGGTTTGCGCAGCGCCTGCCGGTCCGGGTGCGCGCGATCGTGGACGGCGCCCCGATCGGCGAAGCGGTGATGGCCACCACCGAAGACATCAATTCATCGGGTCTGGCCTTCCGGTGCACCTGTCAGTTTCCCAAGGATACGCTGCTGGAAATTCCTCTGTCGCTCTCAGGCGGCGACATCGTTACGCAGGGCGTGGTCACGCACCTGACCGTAAAGCAGAGCGAGTACGGTACGGTGTATACGCACGGCGTCCTGTTCCAGGACCTCCCGCTGGAGACGCGTGACGAGATCGAGCTGCACAGCGCGCATCACGCGATCCCGGTCTCGCGGAAGCGCTATCGGCAGAGCATCGATGTGGTCGAGAACGCGGTGCAGCGGTTCACGAACCCGCGCGAGGGCCGTCGCCGGATGATTGCGCTGCCAGCACTGATCTCGACGCTCGGTGACGACGGCGACACGAGCGTTGGCATGGGCCTGCTCGAGGAGGAGAGTCGCAACGGCGTGCGGCTCATCGTCGAGAGTGCCATTGAGCCGGGCGCGGTCATGCGGTGGGACGTCCCGGGCACCACCATCTCCGGGCGTGGCACGGTGGTCTTCACCCGCGCGCTGGAGTCCCCAATCCGGCTCCGCTTCGTGGTGGGGATCCAGCGCCTCGACGAATCCGCCGCCTCCGTGCCGATCTGGCGCCGGTGGGGACGAGTGCAGCCGGCAACGAGCGACGTCGGCTGATCGCTACTTCGGGCAGGTCTTCCGGATGAACGCGCAGCCGCGCTCCATGTAGGCCGCCGCCTCCAGCACGATCGCCGCGGTATTCAGGTTGAAGGTCTCAGTGGATTTCTTCGTGCCTTCATAGACGCCCGCCGTCCAACCGTCGGCGGAGCCTCCGTACTTGACCGCCTGAAGCGCGGTCCAGGTGTAGGCAGTCGGAATCAGTGCATGGAAGCCAAACGCGGCCTTGGCGCTTATCCACCGCGGAAAGCTGTCGCTGGCGACGCCACGCACGGTGGTAACGACGAAGGGTGTGCCCTCGTGGTACAACTGGTAGTAGTAGAAATACGCCGGCGGCACAGGGATGGCATCCTCGCTCACCATCGTGACGATGCCGGTCTGCTTCCAGCGCGCCTCCTGCGCGGCGAGCACCGCGTGCGAGAGGTTGCGCCACGTGTCGTTCTTCCAGCCGAGTTCGAGCCCCATCATCACGAACGGCTCGCTCGTCATGACGTCGCCGCCACGCGTGTCGGTCACGATCGTCTGGCCATTCACGACCACGGGCTTCGAGTTGTACGAGTAGTCGATCGCAGAGTCGACCGGCGCTCCCCATAACGCGAATCCTTCCGCGGCGTACTGCTCGTATCCGACGCGTCCTTCCTGATATGCGCGCGGCTCGTTCGTCTTCGTGACGATCTCCTCGCCCTGCATGTAGCCGCTCTTCACCAGCCGCGACATGTTCAGCTTCGACACGAGCGCCTGGGCGCGTGGCGCGAACGCTGGATCGTCATTGGCCACCAGCTTGAGCCAGACGAACAGCCGTCCGTGATCCAGCCCGGACCACCCCATGCCCACCTTGCTCGATTCACCCTTGGCGTCTACCATCGCGCCGGTCTGCGCCGAGTAGAGGCGGTTGAACGCGGCATCGTCGTAGAGCACCAGCTTCTCCATCGACGAGAGAGTACGGTCCACGAACGTATGATAGCCCGCCCGGGTGATGAAGCCGAGTTCTCGTGCGGAATACGCCGCAGCGAACTCGCTCGCCATGTCCCACACGGTGAGGTACTGGTAATTCTTCGTCGCCCCAACAAAACCGACCGACGTGACCTCACGCGTCACGTAGGTCCATCCTGCGCGAGCGGAGCGCAGCATGAACGCGCGCTGCTCGGCTGGTGTCGCTGTGGTGGGCGCCATCGGCCCGGGCGCGGGGATCATGAGCGAACCCCTGGCAGCCAACGGCGAGGACACATTGCCGCCACTCGACTGTACCGTCGAACTGCCTGGCAATACAGAACCGTGCTCGGGCTTAGGGGTGCTCTGGCTGCACCCGGGCTGCACTGCGGTCAGGGTGAGCGCGAGCGTGCCAAGCGTTGGCCAGCGCACGTAGAATGGGTTTGACATCGAGGCTCGAGAAAGGGTGGAACGCGACGTGGCAGATGCGGTGCGCGCATCCTCCTTTCTTAGCAAATGGTGAACCGCTTCGTATGCGGGCGTGGTCTGACGTGCCCGTCGAACCGCATCACCCGTGGAGGTACAATTCTGGCACTAGGCGCACGCTCGCATGATGTGCTTCGATCTATCGTACCAGCGTACTCAACAGCTTATGACTACCACGATTCGCATTGCCAATCTTGCCGCCGCCCTTTCCATCGGGCTCGCCGCTTCCCTGAATGCTCAATCGCTCGCGACCTTCGGCTCTGCTGAAGTGGCGGGCTTCGGTGAGGGATCGGCGCTGCTCGGTACGTCGGTGAGCACAGGTCACATGGGACTCGGCCCGGTGGCGACACTCGTGGGACAGACGTACCGCTATCGGAACGGCGTGAACTCGCATGCCCAGGCATATGCACTGTCCCCGTCCGTCGGCCTGCAGTACAGCATGCCGACCGGAGCAGTCTCGGCCGGAGTGGGATACACGTTCGTCAACACCGAATTCGACGGCCTCATCACCGGAAACGAGCTTGGAGGCCGGAGCGGGACGTTCGTCACCGCGCAGGGCAACTACTGGGGCAACGGAGAGAACAGCGCACAGCTCATCGGTAGCTGGGGATTCAAGTCGGAGTATTACTGGACACGCGCGCGCGCCGCGCACCGTCTTGCTCCCACCGCCCAGCCCGTCTACGTCGGCGCCGAGTTCGTACTCCAGGGAGCGCCGAACGGGTACCTCCTGCCCACCGGCGTGCGAAGTGGCGTGAACGTGACGCGCTACGAGGTGGGGCCGACCATCGAATACCGCATCACGCCTGCATTTCGAGTGGGTGGGTCAGGTGGATTCCGCGGTGGCAATGCGGTCTCCGGCGCTAACTCCGGATACGCGCGCATCGAGTTTCTGCAGCTGACCAAACTGGGCATGTAGGTCAGCCGGGTTACAGGAAAGGCAGAGATCACGCCCGTGGTCTCTGCCTTTTAACTGCTCCCCGCTGGCGCCTCTTCCCGTCAGCCGCCGTCAGGTGCTGCTCTTCATCGGCACGATCGGCGGAGGGCTGATCAGTGTCTCGCCCGGCGCGAGCTTGAAGGTCTTGGGAAGCGGCTTCACGGAGGTGCCATACGCCTTCGCGATCGCCCGGGCTACCGGGTTCACTGGGTCGCCAGTTCCCTCCGTCATCGATGGCACCATCACGGTGAAGGGCGACTTCAACGCGCGCACCCGCGCGAGTGCGGTCGTCGTGCTCGTGTCGGTCTTCGTGCGGGGATACTGAACGACATCGTAGCCGACCGCATATTGCCCCATCTTCTTTCGGGCGTCGAGCAGCCATGTGCGCTGGGCAACATCGGTCGTGTCGAGAACGATCAGGAGCTTTCCCGGTTGTCCCTGCAGGATGAACCCGTAGAACTCGGCTTCATTCAAGAGGGGAATGACCCAGGCGCCCTCCTGCAGCTTCATCGGCATGCCGCGCTCGAACCGCTCCGTTCTCCGCTCGAACCCAGCGGCCGACTTCAGCCCGGTCGTCGAAGCCACGCGCGCGCGCGTCTGTGGCTCGAGTGACTCGATCAGGCGCTTCGCGATGTTCACTCGATCGCGGCCGAGCCCGCAGTGCACGTAATAGGTGCCGCTTCCGTGAAGCGCGAGCTGCTTGATCTTCTCGAGCGACTCCGTGTTGTCGCTCACCCAGGGAAGCATCGGTGCTTCGACGAATCGAAGCCCGATTTTTGCCGCGGATGCGCGTTCCTCGTTGATTCCCGAGATTTCGACGAGAACGGCGGGACTCTGCAGCGAAACGATCGCCGTCACACCCTGTTGCTTCAGCGCGCGGAGACGCTCATCGTCTGGATACGAGCCGAACAGGAACGTCGGACCATTCCTCATCGCATACGTTGATCCGGTCGTTCCCGCGATACGGGCAAGGAAGCGGGCAGGATTGGACCAGGCGTAAAGAGTGAGCACAGCCGGAATCGCGAGCGCCACGAGCGCGACCTGCCGCGTCCTCGGTTGCTGGCGATACAGAAAGCGCACGACCCGCCGTGCGAGCATGAATGAAACAACCACGAAGAGCAGGATCACGCCGACGAGGAGCCTGTTCTGCGCGGATTGCCCCCAGCCGAGACGCTGCACGACATCCAGTATGCCGCGTACCGCGACCACGAGAACCAGCGTGCCGGTAAACAGCCCGATCGTGAACCAGGCATAGCCGAACGTGGCAAAGAACTTCGCCGCTGACGGCTTGGTGTAACTGTAACGCGGTCGTGGAGCGGTATTGCTCATGGTCAGGTACCAACCTTCAGTAGTGCAGGCGTGATGTGCGAAACTGGAGGGTTCGTGCAGAGCAGCTCCCGAACGATCTCCGTCGCATGCCGAGGCGACGCGGTTTCCACCACGTGCACATGGGCGGTATCCAGCGTATCCATGACCGCCGCCCGGTACTGCCGGCCTGCGCGACTTCCAGGATTCACGATGAGCAACGCACTCGCAAATCGGGATGGGGGAGCCACGGCAGGGACAAACGCGGGATACGGACTGGGCGTGATCATTGGCTGGTCAGAGAAAGGCAGTTTCCTTGCCATCCACGAAAAAGCCAGCTCGACCATGGCGCCACGATCCGCCGGCCAGCGGGGCGCTGGCCGGCATGGAACTCACGGACCTTCTACTCGGCGTCGATGTTGATCGAGGCCTTTGCGAGCGACGTGAGGTCGAGGTCAGTCTGCTGCTCCTCGTCGAGAGTGGCCTGCAGCAGGTCCGCCTGCTTGTCGTAGCCGAGCGTCCGAGCCCACGTGCGCACGGTGCCATAGCCGGCCATTTCGTAGTGCTCGACGTGTTGCGCGGCTGAAATCAGGCCGGCGTCCAGCACGTCCGCCGCTGGCTTCTCCTTGATGAGGTCGGATCCTTCCTGAAGCAGTCCTTCCATGCCGACGCATTTCTTCCCGCGTGGACTCTCGCCGAGATCCTTGCAGATCCTCTCCAGGCGGGTGACGTGGACCCGTGTCTGCTTTTCATGCTTTGCGAATGCCTTCTTGAGCTGCGGGTGCTTCGCATTCTTGATCATTTTCGGCAACGCCTTGAGGATCTGCTTCTCCGCGCTCCAGAGATCCTTCAGCTCCTCGACGTACAGATCCTGAAGAGTTTCCATCTCCATTGTTCGTGCTCCGCAGTGTTGAGAGTGGCCTGGAAAACGAAGGGTTCCCGCGGTCTCCAGAGAAGGCAAACGACGTGCCCCTGCATTAGCTTCGCCGATGGAGCGATCCGCAATACGCACACTATGCCCTCATGACACTTCGCCTCTTTCTCCTGCGCCACGGGCAGACGGCGATGAGCCGTGCAAACGTGTTCTGTGGCCGCGGGCTCGATCCCGCGCTCACCGACGAAGGCGTCGCAATGGCGCATGCTTTTGCTGCCGCGTACGCCGATGACCAATGGACCGCGGTCTACTCGAGTCCACTGACGCGCGCGGTTACAACGGCCGCTCCGCTCGCAGCGGCGCGCCAGCTCACCATAGAGCACCGCGATGAGCTGGCCGAGATCGACTATGGAGAATGGGACGGTCTCACGGCGGACGCCGTCGCACAGCGGTGGCACGACGAGCACGAGCGATGGAGCGCCGACCCGGCGTGGAATCCTCCCACCGGCGGTGAGACGGCCATCGCCCTTTCGCAGCGCATCACGAACGTGGTCGAGGAGATCACGGGCGCCCATATGGACGGCAACGTGCTCGTCGTTTCGCACAAGGCGTCCATTCGCGTGCTGCTCTGCGCATTGCTCGGTGTCGACGTCGGTCGCTTCCGGTATCGATTCGGGTGCCCGGTTGGGTCGGTATCGATAATAGAATTTGGAAGCCATGGCCCGCTGGCAACGGCGATCGCCGACCGCTCGCATCTCGACGCGCGCCTGCGGCATCTCGAGGGGACCTGAGCACCGTTCGTTACGCGGCTGTGAAGCAACGGTGGCGCCTTCCGTGATGCGGCAACGCGAGCTTCAGCCATCCCCCAATACGGATGGCACGCGTGACCAGAGTCCAACACCAGATCGAAGTCGCAGAGGACTGCGCGACCCTGTACCTGTCGGGCGCACTCCGCGCCGTCGACTACGGCGCGATCGTCGCGGCGTGCGACGGGCTGCCGCCGACGGTTGATACTCTGCGGCTCGACCTTCACGGCGTGGATGACGTAAACGACGATGCGTTGTCTGCCATCCGGGCCGTATTGCGCTACTGGCGTGCATCCCGAGGCGGGAGCTTCCGACTCTCTCTCGCATCGGAGCGGATCGTCGCCACGTACTCCGAGGGCCATTTGGCCGAGGGGTCGCTAAGTCTGCGCAATGCGCTGCCGCACGTCGTCGAGGCCGGTCCTGCACTGACCGGTATGTACCTCTAGCTCACTGGCACGACGCGGTCGTCGTATTTAGCCTTCGGCATCACTGTTACCGCGAGGCCTGAGTGGCAACCAAACTGGACAAGGCAATCAAGCGCGAGTTGGTACAGGGCGACACGACCTACACGGTCACCATCGCGCCCGAAGGGATCAAGGTGGTCGAGAAGGGAAAGCGCAACGGACGCGAGATCTCGTGGATGTCCATCATCAGCGGCGATGCCATGCTGCACGAGAGCCTCAAGCGTTCGGTCGACGCAACGCGCGCAGACTGATCAGCCGCGCGTCGACCCGGTGGGTGGCAGGAGTGCCGCGATGCGTCGTGCGCGCTCGCGGTGCCGGTCGCCGAGCAGCTCGAACTTTGCCGCGGTCGTGACGTCGCCGGACGCACGGTTCTGGGCCGACATGACCGCGCAGTATTCGCTCACCTCGTCCTCATCATTGACGTCCTGCTCGGTGAAGCCGTAGGGCTGCTCGAACAACAGCAGTGCGGCGATCGCGTGCATCGAAAACGGCAGGGTGCGGAACTGCTCCCGGAGTCGAGTCAGGCCGTCCTGCTGGTCGAGCACTCCCGCCCATTCGGCGTTCGTGAGGGCAGGTGGTGTGCTATCGGGCATGCATCAGGGGTAGTCGCCGGCGGGCGGTTGGGGAGCCGGGATCGCTAGGTTCCTCAAGTTGAACCGTCGCTGGGCCCCGCGCAAACGCCCTCGATGCCAAGAGGTCGGCTGAATCGCTTCCGTGCGGGTCCGCAGCATGCAAATGAACGGGGCGGCAAACGGCCGACCTCGACCAATTCATCGAACTACCCGTGAAAATCCTCGTTATCGACGTTGGCGGATCCCACGTGAAGATGCTTGCTACCGGCAGGCGGACACCATTGAAGTTGCCCTCAGGCCCCGAACTGACGCCCGACATGATGGTTGCGGGCGTGCTCGACGCCACCGCTGACTGGCGGTACGACATGGTGTCGATCGGCTACCCCGGTCCAGTCGCGGACAATCAACCCACCGCCGAGCCGGTGAACCTCGGACCCGGTTGGGTCGATTTCGACTTTCCTGCGGCCTTCAAGTTGCCCGTGCGCATGGTGAATGACGCGGCCATGCAAGCGCTCGGCAGCTATGACGGCGGGCGTATGCTCTTCCTTGCCCTCGGAACTGGACTGGGCATCACGCTGGTACGAGACGGCGTCGTCGTCCCCCTTGAGGTGGCGCACCTCCCCTATAGAAAGGGGAAGAGCTACGAGGACTACATCGGTGAGCGGGGACTCAAGCGACTCGGCGTCAAGCGCTGGACGGAGCACCTCGAGGTGGTCGTCGAGATGCTGCTTGCCGCACTGACTTCCGAGTACGCCGTGCTGGGCGGAGGAAACGTGCGTCTGCTCGAGGAACTTCCTCCCAACTGCCGGCGCGGCACGAACCTCAACGCGTTTCGCGGTGGCTACCTGCTGTGGCAGAAGCGAGCCCGTCTCACGTGACCAATGGAGCAGGAATGGGCCCTACCACTCCAGTCGTAGGGCCGGGAGTCGAACCAAGGTGGACGTCGAGCGCGAAGTCAGGGGTCGGAACGGCGTTGGACGGACGCAGCCATGTTTGGTTCACCATCTCCCATGGCATCGTCGACGAGGTCTACTATCCGCGCGTCGACCAGGCGAACACGCGCGACCTCGGGCTGCTGGTGAGCGGACCCGATGGATTCTTCTCTGAAGAAAAGCGCGACACGCACAGTGAGGTTCACCTCATTGCGCCAGGCGTCCCCGGCTTTCGTATCGTGAACACCTGCGTGCAGGGACGCTTCGAGATCGAGAAGACGGTGATCACCGATCCCGAGCGTGACGTCCTGATACAGCGGGTTCGCTTTCGCGTATTGCAGGGCCGCGTCGAGGACTACCGCGTCTTCGCGCTGCTCGCGCCGCACATTTGCAACCAGGGGTTCGGCAACGATGGCTGGGCGGAGCGGTACAAGGGTGTACCGATGCTCTTCGCGCGCCGGTTGGACGTCGCACTCGCCCTTTCGTGCGATGCGAGCTGGCGGTCCATGAGCTGCGGCTATGTCGGCGTGAACGACGGCTGGCGTCAGGTCAGGGAACACGGTTATCTGGCCGAGCCGTGCAACGAAGTTCGCGCGGGCAACATTGCCCTCACCGGCGAGGTGGATCTCGCGAGTGCAACTCGTCCGCACGAGGACGTTGCCGAGTTCGTGCTGGTGCTCGCGTTCGGGCTTGGACCGGCGGAGGCCGCGCAACGGTCGCGCATGTCGCTCGCCTCGTCCTTCGAGAGGGTGCAGGCGTCGTACACGCGGGAGTGGATGCGCTTCCACGAGCATACCGTGGGCCCGCGCACCGTGGGCAGTGACGCGACCACGCCCGAGCAATCTCGGCAGACCGCCGCGCGCGATCTCGCGTCACTGGCGCACGGCAGCACGCACGCACACGAGCCGAGGGTGAAGCGCCCGAAAGGCGATCGGCGACGCAAGACCCCGATCACGCTCCCCGACAGCGTCGTGGATCTCTATCGCATGAGTGCCGCGATCCTCGCCATTCACGAGGACAAGCGTGCATCGGGCGCCATCATCGCGAGCCTGTCGATTCCCTGGGGGAATACGAAGGGCGACCATGAGCTTGGCGGCTATCACCTCGTCTGGCCGCGCGACCTCGTCAACTCCGCGGGCGCGCTGATCGCGCTCGGCCACAGCGTGCTCGCGCGGCGCACGCTGCGATACCTCATGAGCACGCAGGAGGAAGACGGGCGCTGGGCGCAGAATCTCTGGCTCGACGGTACGCCGTACTGGAATGGCGTGCAGATGGACGAGATTGCCTTCCCGATTCTCTTTGCGGAGATGCTGCGTCGCGAAGGGAAGCTCGAGGACCTCGACCCGTATCCGATGATCCGGCGTGCGGCGGGCTTTCTGCTGCGCAACGGCCCGGCGACCGGGCAGGACCGGTGGGAGGAGAATGGCGGGTACTCCACCTTCACGCTTGCCGTGGAGGTGTCGGCGATGCTCGTCGCGGCAGAGTTCGCGGATCGCGCGGGTGAGCCCGCGCTTGCGTCCATTTTCCGCGACACCGCCGACGCTTGGAATGCGCGCATCGAGGAGTGGACCTATGTGCGCGATACGCCCATCGCGCGCGCGGCCGGTGTGGACGGCTACTATGTCCGCGTGGCGCCGGATGACATTGCTGACGCCACGCCGGCGAGTCATGGCTACATCCCGATCAAGAATCGGATAGGCAGTGATGCTTCGGCGCGATACGACGAGATCGTGAGCCCTGACGCGCTCGCGCTGGTGCGCTTCGGCCTTCGCGATCCCAATGACCCGCGCATCGTGAACACCGTGCGCGTCATCGATTCGCTGCTTCGGGCGCATACGTCGACCGGTCCGGCGTGGTATCGCTACAACCGCGACGGCTATGGCGAGAAGGAGGACGGCTCTCCGTTCGACGGCGCGGGAATTGGCCGTCCGTGGCCGTTGCTCGCGGGGGAACGCGCGCACTACGAGCTCGCGGCGGGACGACCGGATGTCGCGGTACAATTGCTCGGCGTGATGCGCGCGCAGGCGAGCGACGGAGGAATGTTGCCCGAGCAGGTCTGGGATGGCGAGGACAAACCGCAATTCGAGCTCACGAACGGCCGTGCGACGGGCGGCGCGATGCCGCTGGTGTGGGCGCACGCCGAGTACGCGAAGCTTGTGCGGTCACTGCATGATGGGCGCGTGTTCGACATGCCGCAGCAGCCGTACGAGCGGTATGTGCGTGGGCGGGTCGGTTGCGACCTCACCATCTGGGCGGCCCACTGTCGCGTGCGACTCATGCCGGTGGGCAACCGGCTGCACATCCACGCACCGACGCAGTCCGCGATCCGGTGGAGTGTGAATGGTGCGGAGCCCGATCAAGCCGAGAGCACCGACACGTCGGTTGGCGTGTGGGTCGCGCAGCTGGATACCGAGCGTTTACCTGTGGGGGCGAAGATCCAGTTCGCGATCATCCCACATGGGGCCGCGAGCTGGAGCGAGGTTCATGAGGTGGAGGTCGTCGCCTGAACAGCTTGAAAGGCGTACAAGGTCCGCCGTACCAAGTACGCTGCCTCCGCCAGGCTTCAGAAGCTTCGAGTCTCCCCAGGCTTCATGATCTGCAGCCGCTTGTCTCCGCCGAATCCCGCTCGCACCTGCGCTTCTGTCGCGAGACCGGGGAATGTGCCGTAGTGCATCGGCACAATCACCTGCGGCCGGAAGTACTTCGCGATCTCGCGCTTCGCGTCGGCGGGGCCTTGGGTGTATGGTCCGCCGCCTGACCCGATCAGGATGATGTTCGGATGGTACAGCTCCTGGATCAGCGACATGTCGCCGAACAGCCACGTGTCGCCGGTGTGGTAGAGCGAGCGTCCGTCGGCGAATTCCAGGACGAACCCCAAGGGCCTGCCGCCGGGGTCACTCGAGTGCATGGCGGGGACGAGGTGCACCGTGACGTCGCCCACCTTGAACGTGCCGCCGACGTTCCCACCCATCGCCTGTTTCTCGGGCAGTCCGAGTGTGTTCACCCACTCGTACGTGGAGATGACCATGGCGCCACTCGCGCTGGCGATGGCCTTGGCGTCGAGCGCGTGATCGGAGTGGGAATGGGAAACAAGGATCGCTGCGGGGCGATACCGCGCGAGGCTCTTCAGTGAATCCGGCGTTGCTGGATTGCCGCTGAGGAACGGGTCGATGAGAATGCGCGTTCCGCCCGCCGACGTTATCTCGAATGCTGCATGGCCGAGCCACTGCACCTTGATAGGTGAACGCGCGCTTTGTGTGTGCGCCGGCGCCGCCGAGAGCAGCAGAGCGAGAAACGGTACGATGCGGGACAAGTGTGCCTTCATGTGGATTGAAGCTCCGTAGCGGTGCTGTTGTCTTGTGGTCTTCTGCAGTGGTCCTCGTACGGAGGTACCGGATACCGAGTACTCAGTCCTGGCGTGTGGATTTTCACTTCTCCCGCGCCGCGAGCCGCGTGAGCAGCGAGGGTATGAACCCTCCAAACGCTCCATTCGACATCACCAGTACCACATCGCCCGCGCGCGTTCCCGCGACGACGCCATCCAGCAGCTCGTCCACGAGCGGCGAGGCATTGGCCAGGATGCCTTTCGAGCGCAGCGCCTCGACGACCTTGCTGATGTCGAGTTGCTCGTCGATCGGCACCTTGTCATGTGGCTCCGGGACGCGAATCGACGCCAGCGCCGCGCCCTCGAAGGCGTTGGCGTATTCGGTCTGGTGGATGTTGCGCCGGCTCGTGTTGGACCGCGGCTCGAACACCGCCCAGAGCCTTCGGTCCGCGTAGCGCTGGCGAATGCCGTGAATAGTCTCGCGCACTGCTGTGGGGTGATGGGCAAAGTCGTCGATCACGAGGACGCCGCCGACCTCCCCGCGGATCTCCTGTCGGCGCTTCACGCCCTGGAACGATGCGAATCCCGAGCGGATCTGGTCGGCGCTCAGGCCCAGGGCGCGTGCTGATGCGAATACGCCGACGGCATTCTCCACATTGTGGTTGCCCGCCATCGGCAGCAGGAACTCGCCCGCGCTGCCGAACGGCTCGTGGATGGTGAAGCGCGCGCCCTCCGGCCCGAAGCGAAGACCCTCCACTCGATAGTCCGCCTGGCCGTGCGCGGAGTACGTCGCGACGAATGCCTTCGACGACCGCTGCGCGATCTTCACGGCGTTCGGATAGGATGCCGAGACGGCGAGGAAGCCATCTTCAGGGAGCGTCGCCGCGAACTTGTCGTAGGCGGACTCGTAGTGCTCCATATCGCGGTAGATGTCCGCGTGGTCGAACTCCACGCTGGTGAGCATCGCGGTGCGGGCTCGGTAGTGCATGAACTTCGGGCCCTTGTCGAAGTACGCCGTGTCGTACTCGTCGCCCTCGACCACGACGAACGCGCCGGCGCCGTTCCGAAAGTTGCTGTGATAGTTCACCGTTACGCCGCCCACGAGAAAGCTCGGGTCGGTGCCGGCGTCGACGAGTACGTGCGACATGAGGGCGGAGGTCGTCGTCTTGCCGTGCGTGCCGGCGACCACCACGCTGTGCTTGCCAGCGAGGACCAGCGATCCGAAGGCCGCGGGAAAGCTCATTTGTGGGATTCCGCGGTCGCGTACGGCGGTGGCTTCCACGTTCACGCGCCGGATGACGTTGCCGATGATCACGAGATCCGGCTTCGCGGCGTCGATGTTGGCCGGCGCATACGGCGTCATCGCCTGGACGCCCCATTCGGCGAGCATGTCGCTCATCGGTGGATAGACGCTTTCGTCACTCCCCGTGACGTCGTAGCCAGCGGACTTGAGCATCCCCGCGAAGGAGCCCATGCCCGTACCGGCAACGCCCACGAGGTGGATGCGCGTGATGGAACCAGGCGCGATGTCGCTCAGGACGTTGCCGTTGTCTTCGGACATTCTGTTTTGTCGTCGTGCGAGTGAGGGCTGATCAGGCCGGCGGTGCATCCTCCGCCGACAATACGAATCCCATGCCTCGGCGCGCGCCGATCCGGATATCCGCGCCCGCGTCCGAGAGCTTCCTGCGAATTCGGGCGACGTTGACGTCCACGACATTGGATCCCGGATCGAAGTGCATGTCCCAGACCCGTTCGAGCAACTCGGCGCGTGTGACCACTTCGTTGCGGTGCAGCAGCAGGTGCTCGAGGAGGGGGAGCTCCTTCGCGGTGAGCGTGACCTCGGTGCCGTCGATGAAGAGTTGCCGGGTGAGGCGGTTCAGCACGACGTTGCCGCAAACGAGCTGCTCGGTGCGCTGCGCGCCGCCGCGGCGGATGAGGGCGCGCACGCGCGCCCTGAATTCGTCGACGAGAATGGGCTTCGTGAGGAAGTCGTCGGCGCCCGCGTCGAGCGCGAGGACCGTGGTCGCCTTGTCGAGTGTGCCGGTGAGGATCATGATCGGCGCTGTTTTCGATTCGCGGCGTAGCGCCTGGACGACGGAGAGGCCGCTACCGTCTGGGAGTCCCAGGTCGAGCACGATCAGGTCGTAGTCGGTCACCATCGCGCAGGTGAGGCCGTCGCGGGCCGTCTTGGCGATGTCAACAGCGAATCCATCTGCCTCGAGCAGCTTGGTGCTGAGGAGAGCGCTGGAAGCGTCGTCTTCGACGAGGAGTGCGCGCATGCGGTTGGTGCGAGTGAGCCGACAACAAAGGATACATGACAGGGACGCTTAAATAACATTTCTGTAATACTGGCGAGGCAATCCTGTAACAGTGACCCGTTTACTATCTCGATGTAGCCATACACGACACTAAACGCCGCTCACGGAGAATCCAGTCATGTTGATCACTATCGCTCGCCGCATCGCCGTCGCCGCCGCCATTGTCGCCGTGGCCGCGCCCCTTGCCCAGGCCCAGACGGCCACCCAGACCGTCACGTTCGCCGTCAACGCCATCAACCAGATCG
>JBKJUW010000055.1:0-5851 GCA_046589725.1 Gemmatimonadaceae bacterium | reverse complement strand
ACCGCGTCGGAGAGCGAGGTGAAATTGAAGTCCTTCACCTTGAGTGCCGGCATGACCTGACCGGCTGCCGTCCGTTCCGCCTTGCCGATCTCGTCGATCTTGCTGAGCATGAAGAGCGGGCTCTCGTTCCAGCGGAAGTTCTTGAGCGCCTGGGTGGTCTTGCCCTTCTCGATCAGGAAGGTCCCGTCGCGGGTGAGCCCGGTCAACAGCACGGTGCGTTGATCGAGAAAGCGGATGTAGAAGAAATGCGTGACGAGAATGCCGCGCTCGGTGCCCGCGATCAGTTCTTCGGTGCTCTTCGTTCCGCCGACGAACTTGAGGCCGCCGCCCCCGCCGCCGAATCCACCGCCCCCGCCACCACCACCGAAACCGCCACCGCCGCCACTCGTCGGCTGCACGCCCTTCTGCTGCGCCCAGTAGCGGTCGTATGAGAACTCCTTCAGGATGCCGTTCTCGATGTACACCACGCGCTTGAGCGGAAAGCCGCCCGCGTCGAACGGTTGCGCGAGGAGATCCGGATCCGTGGGATCCGAATAAATCGTCACGCGTTCGTCCGCAATCTTCTCGCCGAGCTTCGTGCCGCCGCCCGTCTTGCTGAAGGTCCCGCGTCCCTCGTCGTTCGCGCGCGCGTTGAAGCTGCCGATGAGCAGCGGCATGATGTCCGCGACGGCCTGCGGCTCGAGCACCACTGTGTAGAGCCCTGGCTCGATGGCCTTCGGACCACGGCTGCGCACCGCCTTCTGGGCGGCCGCCTTCCCGAGCGCGAGTGGATCGATGAGCGTCCAGTCACGAGCGCCGGCACTCGCCCATCCGGAGCCGGTCGCGTCGGGCGTGCGGACCGTCGTCGAGAGATCGACGTCGCTGTTGCGATGATAGGCAAAGAGTCCACGGCTCGTTGCCACTGCCGTAGACCCTGCCGTCGCGCGCAGGAAACCTGCGACGAACATGCTGTTCGTGCCCGCCGCGGTCTTCTCCGCAATGTCGATCATCTTCTTCGTCGCCGCGGCGCGCGCTTCCGGCGAGAGGTTTGCCGTCGTGTTGAAATAGCTCGTCACCGGCGAGTACGTCTGCGGACCCAGCTCCGGCATGGCCTCGGGATCCTCCGGGCTGAGCTTCGCGAGGCGCTCCGCGAGATCGACGGTCCGCCTGAGGCTTTCGTCATCGAGGATGTTCGTGTTCGACGACGCACGACGTTTGCCGATGGTGGACGTGATCGTGATGGTCGTATTCGTCGAGCCGCCGCTCGTGGTGATCTCGTTGCCCGCGAAGCGCGTGTTCCCGCTCCACCCGCTGTTGATGTTGACGCGCGTCTCGTCGGCCTGCGCGAACGAGAGGACGCGCTGCGCGAGGGCGCGCGCCTGCGCCTCCGAGAGGAACTCGACGTCGCCGGGGGCATAGAGGGACTTGAGCATTACTCGCCCCTCCCGGTGCTCACGATGTTCACGCTCTTGAAGCGCGCCGGCACGCAGCCGTGACTCACGGAGTTCGACTGCGCGGGCTCCCCCTTGCCGTCGCCGAATGAGCCTCCCAGCCAGTAGGAATTCTTGCCGCCGATCATGTCCATGGAGTTCCAGAACACCGGCGTGTTCGCCTGGTAGGCAACGTCCTTCAGCATGCCGGTGATCTTGCCGCCCTTCACCTCGTAGAACACCTGCCCGGAGAACTGGAAGTTGTAGCGCTGGTGATCGATCGACCACGAACCGCGGTTCTTGATGACGATGCCGCGATCGGTGGCGGCGATGATGTCGTTGAGGTCGATGTCCTTCTCACCGGGCAGGAGCGAGACGTTCGGCATGCGCTGGAACTGCACCGAGTCCCACGAGTCGGCGAAGGAGCAGCCGTGCGATTTCTTCACGCCGGTGAGCTTCGAGATCCACGCGGCCTGCTCGCGCGTGGTCTGGTAGTCCCTGAAGATGCCCTTCTCGATGATGAGCCACCTGTCGGGAACGACGCCTTCGTCGTCCCACGCCACGCGCGCGAGCGACCCTTCCTGCGTGCGATCGCCCTGGATGTTCATGATCGGCGTGCCGTATTTCAACTTGCCGATCTGCTTCTCCGGCGGCGCGACGAAGCTCGTGCCCGCGTAGTTCGCCTCGTAGCCCATCGCGCGATCGAGCTCGGTGGGATGACCGATCGACTCGTGAATCGTGAGCCAGAGGTTCGTGGGGTCGAGGATGAGGTCGTAGCGACCCGGCTCGACCGACTTTGCGCCAACCTTCTCGACCGCGAGCGCGCCCCACTTCGCTGCATTGCCCGGCATGTCGAGCGACGTGATGTACTCCCAACCGGAGCCGCGCGGCGCGAGCTCCTCGGTGTACTGCTGAAACCCACCGCCTCCCACGGCAGTGGCGGAGAATGACGGCCCGACGCGGACGAAGGTCTGCGTCGTCTCGGTGCCTTCGGAGTTCACGTACGTCTTGATCTCGCGGAGGAGCTGGAGTCCGGTGTTGACGAAGCGCACCCCGGGGACCTTCAATGCCGCTTCGTTGGCCGCGAACAGCAGCGCCACCTTCTCCTCGATGGGCACCTCGAGCGGGTCGCGCGTGACGGGCGTCATCCACGCTCCCCTCACGACCGGCGTGGACGCGAGCTCGACGGGACGCTTCTGCACGGTCCTCGCCGCACGTGATATCCGCACCGCCTCGCGCGCGGCCTTCACGACGCCGTCCCTGGACATGTTGTTCGTCGCCGCAAAACCCCACGACCCGTTCACGAGCGTGCGGACGCCGATGCCGTAGGACTCGGAATCCGCGACGCCGGTGATGCGGCGCTCGCGCGTGCTCACGGACTGCCGGCGATAGCGTCCGACGCGAACATCCGCGTAGGAGGCACCCGCATCCCTTGCGGCGCCGAGCGCTTCGGCGGCGAGGTCGAGGGCGTAGGTGTCCGCCTCGGGTGCCGTGACGTAGGGAGACCGAATGAGGGGCTCCGCCGCGGAAAGAAGGCGTGGCCCGACGACGGTGGCCGCGGCAGCGACGGCGCCCGTTCGCAGGAAGTCTCGACGAGAAGTGGTCATGAGCTCCAGACTGAGTGGTGGGATCGTGCGTACCTCCAGGCTACGCGGAATGGCGTCCTGGCGCTGGAATCATTAAACGATCCTTGCTACAGAAACGGCAACGACGATGCGCTTCAGGGCGCCCGCGGCGGGAAGACAGAATCCACAGCTCGCCTGAACGATGCCGGATCGATGGCTGGAAATCGATAGAGATTCGGTTCCATACTCGCGAACTGTTCTTGTACCTGGGCGGCGTCGACGAGTCCGTGCGCGACCATCGCGTGCACGTCCGCAAGATCGCGCGCGTGACCCCGTTCGAGCTTCGCGAGCGCCTGCGCGCAAAAATCGTAGTGATGGATGGTCGCATGCCCCATACGGGAGATGATCGGGCTCCGTCGTTCCCAACCGGGCGGCACCGGAATGAACTGGTCCGGCGATGCCAGCTCGACGTTGATGTTCAGCCGTTCCTTGAGCTCGGGTATCGCCCGCAGCATCGCATCCGATTCCGGACGCAGTGCGAGATCGATGTCGACCGTTGTGCCCCGCCAGCCGATCAGCACCGCGCTCGTACCGCCAACCACAAAGACGCCGACATCCTCCGACGCGGCCCGCGCCAGCGCGGAGAGAAACGCCTCGATGCGCGCGCGATCCGCTAGCTCGCGCACTCGGCCGCTCGCTGGAAGCTCACGATCCGACGAATGAGCGCGTTGTATCGACCGTGCGCATCGTCACCGTGTTGCAGGGCGAGGAGGCGATACAACCGCAACTCGGGTTCCGCGAAGTCCGCGTTGATCGAATATCCGAGGGAGCGCAGGCGCGGTGCTGCGATGGAGACCAGCAGCGCTTCGATGGTCTCAGAGCCTCGTGCGAGGTCCTCCAATCCCTGGCTGATCAGTTCTGCGCCGGGGAGTGATGATGGGAACATGAGGCCAAGTCTATGACCCGGTCATTGTCGTGACCAGTTCGTCTACCTTTGGAGGCGGCGCGCTTCCCGAGGCCTGGGGTGCCCCGCCGCCGTCGCCTAGCGCTTCTGCTCCAGGTCGGTGATCAGGGCCTTCATCTCGCCGATTTCGCGCTTCTGCGCGGCAATGATGCCGTCGGCCAGGGCGCGGACGCGCGGGTCGGTGATGTTCGCGCGCGTGCTGGTGAGGATCGCGATGGAGTGGTGCGGGATCATCGCCTTCATGTAGGAGACGTCGTCGACTGTTGCCTGACTGCGCACGAGCCATAGCGAGAGCGCGAACGCGGCAACGCTGCCGACGAGGATCATCGTGTTGGCGCGTCGGTCCGCGTACATGCTGCGCATGAATCCGAGCATGACGACCGCCATCGTGGCGCCCATCACGACGGCCATCCATGCCCGCGTCTGGCTGAAGAAGACGTGATCGATGGCATACGTGTTCAGGTACATGAGAACGAACATGACAACCGTCGACGTCGCGATCATGGCGCCGAAGCGCGGGTATGAGCCTTTCAATTGGTCCTCCGGAAGCGTTACGGTCGCGCAGCGGGCAGGAAGGAGGTATCCCCCGCTTTCCGTGACCTGTGCAGGTCGTGGACCACCGCGCCCGTTCGCGGCGCAGCCCGTTCGTCGGAGAAGCCGTTCGCCATTACCTTACGTCTGCTTCAACAAGGGACAGGCTGTGACGGAGTCGGCCGGCATCATTCTTCTGTATTGCATTGCAACAGTCGTCGCGATCGCCTCGCGTCGGCTGCGCGTGCCGTACACGACCTCGCTGCTCCTCGCGGGCATCGCGCTGGGGGCCATGCACTTCGCGTCGCTTCCGCACCTGACGCGCGAGCTCCTGTTCGAGGTCTTCCTGCCGGGCCTGCTCTTCGAGGCGGCGTACCACCTTGAAATCCACGAGTTGCGTGAGAATTCGTGGACCATCTCCCTGATGGCCGTGCCGGGCGTCGCCATCGCGATCGCCCTGACCGCGGCCCTGCTCGTCGGCGCCGCGATGCTGACCGGCGGCCATCTCACGTGGCAGACCGCTTTCCTCTTCGGCGGCGTCATTGCGGCGACGGATCCCGTTGCCGTCACCGCGTTGTTCCGGCAGCTCGGCGCGCCTCGACGCCTGCACGTGCTCGTGGAATCCGAAAGCCTGCTGAACGACGGGACATCGATCGTGTTCCTCACGCTCATGCTGGCATACTTCGCGGGCGAGACCACGTCAGCCAGCTCGCTCGCGGTGGACTTCGTGCGCATCGCGGTTGGCGGCGCGGTGCTCGGCTGGGTGATCGGGTGGGGCGTGTCGCATATCCGGACTCGCGTGGACGATGCGGCGATCGAGATCACCCTCACGACCATCGCGGCGTACGGGTCGTTCATCGTGGCGGAGCAGCTGCACGCCTCGGGCGTCATCGCGACGGTGGCGGCTGGGGTCGCCTGCGGCAACGCCGCCCGCCATCATCCTCTGACCATGGGTGCCCGCGCGTCGGTGGACAGCTTCTGGGAATGGCTCGCGTTCGCCCTCAACTCGGGCGTCTTCCTGCTGCTTGGCGCGCAGCTCTCGCTGGAGCTCCTGCTGGCGAACTGGTTCCTCATCCTCCTGGCGGCCATCGCGGCGCTGAGTGCACGGGCGATCGTCGTAGGGGTCGCCGGCTCCCTGATCGCGCGCACGAAGGAGCGATTGCCGAAGGCGTGGCTGGTGGTGATGACCTGGGGCGGGCTGCGCGGAGCGCTGTCGCTGGTGCTGGCGCTCGCGCTGCCGGATTCGAGCGAGGGCCGCGACCTCATCATCGTCATGACGGCCGGAACAGTCACGCTGTCGCTGGTGGGACAGGCCGCGACGATGCCTGCCCTGCTGCGCCGGCTCGGCATCGTACGCGTGGCGGAGACGCATGAGGTGGCAG
>JBKJUW010000071.1:0-4108 GCA_046589725.1 Gemmatimonadaceae bacterium | reverse complement strand
GAATGGGTTTGGCGAAGTCCCGCTGCTTGTCGATGTACGCATCGACGCGTGGATCACGTGTGCCCATGGTACCCCCTATTGAGGACCGTCCTTCCGTCGTACCTCGAGGTGAAACTCGCCCAGAAGAGCTCGCAGCCGTGGATCGATTGCATGCCGCCATAAAGACGGCTCAGCAGAGATTGCACTCGGCGCATACCCGCCGGGAAGTGTGAGGCATCGACGGAGCTGCTGGACCATCTGCTCCACCTCATCCGCGAACGCGTAGATCTCCGCGCTGTTGCATGCGAGGCTCGCGGCCATTGTGCCGTGGGGCCACTGAAGCGCCAGCGTATCCCGCTCCACGCCACTTACCGTGGCAAGGGCGCTGTGCAGGTCGCCACGGGCGGCGTTGGTCAACGCCAGGAGATCGCGATACCGCCGCCGATCGGCGGCGGAGATCCCGGGCTTGGAGGCCAGCTGCCTCAGCGGCGCGACTGCAGAATCGAAACGCATGCGAGCAGCGGCCTCGCGATGCTGCGCCAGGAACAGGTCGCCCTTGTTGACGAAGTAGTTGATGCTGTCCTCGCGCGAAACGACGCCAAGCCGCTCGAGCGAGAGCGTCGCAAGTTCCCGCCTCATGGCCTCATCGCCAACGCGCAACAGCGGAAAGTCGCTTGGCGACAAGACGCCGCCACGCCGGCGATACTCACGTATCGTCCGCGCCATCGACGCGAAGTGTCCGCGTGTACGAGCAAGCCGGGCGCTCTCGATCACGAGGTCCAGGCGATCCGGAGCAAGCACACGCGCTCGCTGAAGATAGGAAAGGGCCTCGGGGAACCGGCGAAGTGCCCGCGCCGTCGTCGACGCAACACCGAGGATGCTCGCGGACCGAGGCGCGACGGCAACCAGCGTTTCGACATCGCGCCACGCGCCCGCCGAGTCGCCAGTGAACACAAGGAGCGCCGCACGTCGCTGGAGCGCGAAGAGGTCCGACGGATTGGATTCCAGCGCGCGATCCAGCCACAGCTGTGCATCGTCCACGCGGTGATCCGCCAGGGCGATGGAGGCGGATGCGTCCAACGAGCGAACCTCGCGCGCATCCAAGCGACGGGCCCTTCGGGCGAGCGCCATGGCCGAGTCGTACAGCGGCGGTTGCGCGCCGCCGTCGGAAAGCTGGGCCAGCATCAGCGCCGCACCACCGAATGCACCCGCGAACACCGTGTCGGCGTGATATGCGGCCTCGAATGCGGCCAGCGCCTGTGCGAAGACGCCAGAGTCATGCAGCGCGTCGCTGTGAAGCAAGCGCTCACCGCGATTGAACGCCGCGAATGCCCCCATATGTCTCGTGGGGACGAGTTCGACCGCACGCTTGCCCATCGAATCCGGAGTAATGCCCATTGCATGAGCCACGCGCAGCACCAAGGCACCGACGCTGGCCAGCGGGCTCCCGATGACGACGACTTCGGGCGCCCCCTCCCATCGCTCGATGCCATCCGACAATCGCACGATGCTTGGAGTAACGGTCGCGCGCAGGTTGCCGTCGGCACCACGGGCCCACGCCAGCGATGCATGCACCACGAAGTTCGCACCAAGCGCGTTGCCAATTCCGCGAACGTCGCGCGTGGAATCACGCACCGAGCGCACACTGGCCGCATCGATGATTCTCAACCCGCCAACCCTCGCCAGCTTGCCGGCCACGGCTTCGGCAAGACTCTGCGCGAAGAGCGAATCGGGCGCCCCAGTACCATTGTCGAACGGCACCACGGCTACCAGCGGAGCTTGGTCGCTCTCGCGCTTCTGCATGCGGTACACCGCAACTCCACTCGCGATGAACACGGCGAGCGCCGCGACGATCGACGCGCCGATCCAGCGAGCCGCGTGCTTTCGCTCCTGGGCGAGCGTGGACGCGCGATCGGGAATGCGCTCAAGCACCTCAACGAGCTCCGCGGCATTCGCTGGACGTGCCGCCGGGTCGAGCTCACAGCAGCGCATGACGAGCAACGCAAGCTGTTCGGGTACGCCATGCCGCTTGAAGAACTGCAGCGGCGGCACGTCGCTCACGGGAACCGCGGCGCCTGCCGCCGGAGTGGTGACATCCGCGAACGGATCGGCGTCGAGCAACAGCTCATACGCGATCACGCCCCATGCGTAGATATCCGCGCGCTCGTCCGCCAAAACACCGGCTGCCTGTTCGGGCGCGATGTACGGAAGCGACGTGAATGAGGCGTGCGTGAGTAGCGCATGCGGGTTCGTTGCGCCTGCGCGCTCCAGCGCGCGGGCAAGCTCGAACCCTGAGACCACAGCCGTTTGCCTCGCGAGCAGGATGTACTCGGGAGCGAGATTGCGGTGAAGGAATTCCCGGCCGTGCGCGTACGACATTGAGCGTGCGACGTCGCGAAGCACCGCCACGCTCTCGTCGAAGCCGAGCGGACCCTGCTCAATGCGTTGACGGAGGGTCGTTCCCCGCACCATCGGAACGGTGTAGTAGAAGAGGCCGTCGCTTGTTCGACCCACCGCCAGCACCGGAAGCGTATGGGCTTCCTCGAACGAGCGCGCCTTGCGCATCTCGGCAAGGAAGACGTCGGCGGAAACTCCCTCTGTCACTCCATCGTCAAGGACGATGATTGCAACGTCGCGATTCTCCGACTCCTCACGGGCGACGAACACGCGTGACGTGCCCTCGACATCGAGCTCACGATCGATGATGTAGGCGGCGCCGAGCGACAGCGAAAGCGATGCACGGAGATCCGTACTGTCAGGCCTGGACTTCATTCTCTGCAAAGCTCACCCGCCCGATCACGGTACAATGCTCCTCAGGATGCGACGCGGCAACATACGATCATACGGGCCTGCAGAGAAGGCGCGCGTTCTTCTGGAACAAAAAATCGTGGCGCCCGTTGAGGCGCCACGACAAGTACTGGCCCAACAGCAGCCGGTTACTTACACGCAGGCTCTCCGTCACCGGCCGTGGTGACGATCGGGTTCGCCGTGTTGACGCCGATGCCGCAGGAAAAGGTGGCGATCTGCGTGTGCGTGATGGTGGCGGACCAGAAGCCAGCGCCCGGCACGATGACCGGATCGTTCACGCCGGTCGAGGGCTTGAACTTCAGCTTCGACGTGTCGTAGGTGACATACTTGGTCGAATCGGCAAAGAAAGACTCCTCAGCGGTCACGAGATTGCGGAGGTCCGACTTCATCGCAGCGATGTACGCCTTCGACTTGGTGTTCGCGAACTTCGGGATTGCGATCGCAGCAAGAATGCCGATGATCACGACAACGATCAGCAGCTCGATGAGCGTGAAGCCCCTTCGTGTACGATTGCGCATGGTAAGTGGTGCGGGGGGAAACGACGGTGCCAACTACAGGATTTGCCCTTGAAGAGCACCCGGTTGGACGGTTCGTGCGCCTCTTGCCTTTGCACCGTGAGTGCCGTAAATGGCGAGAAGGCAATATGTCGTCGTAACTCGTTGTATCATAACACTTTATAAAACTGACACCGGCCAGCATTCTGCACCAGAAACACGTGCTCAGTCGCTTGTTTTGCAACAGTTACTGTGTTTTGCAATGAATCACTCGCCGGAAGTCACCATCGCTCCGACGCTCGCGCGCATGGCCGTCGTGTACGCGCTGAGTCGGACAGGTGGATCCAGCTCACCGAGGTTTGTCGCCTACCGCACACTGGTCGAGCAGCACTGGGGACTCGCGGCGTTCAACCCCATGGCTGGCGCCTCGGCGGCGGCTGCCGTACACGCGCTCCTCGCGCTGCAAACGGAGGACGTCGCCGCTGTCGCAGCGCAGCGTGCGCTTGCGCTCTACGATTGGCGGGAGCCCGTCACGCTCGCGGTCGTCGTCGCGACACCCGGCATGTGGACGGACCGACTTGCCACCGAAGTTCGTCATCGCACGAACGCCGAACGCCGTGACGCGCACGGAGAGATCCTCCTCTGGGCTGATGATTCGCCGAGCGTCGAGGCCATCGCGCGCGAGAGCGCCGCCGAGGCGGTGCGCACCATGTGGACGTCGCTGCACGGCTCAGCCAATTCGCTCCGTGCGGTGCTCGCGCGCGAGGGGTTGGCGTACGCACTGGCCGGCGCCGCAACCCTGCACCAACCCGAGAGCGCACGCGTCT
>JBKJUW010000101.1:0-18965 GCA_046589725.1 Gemmatimonadaceae bacterium | reverse complement strand
TCCAGCGCGCATCCAATCCGGGAGCGTCAACAGCAGTGCGGCCGTCGACAGCACCACGAGCTTCGCCACACCCACGAGCAACTGGTCCATGATCATGATGGACACCGCCTCGGCGCGCGTGACGCCGATGCGCGCCACGAGCAGCACCAATGCCGCGGCCTCGCCGACGAAGAACGGTGTGGTGTTCAGCGTGGAGGACGTCATGGCGGTCACACCGAGCATGTTTGCCACAGTGTTCCGAGGGGTGCGTGGAGCGAGGAGGGACCACTCAGCAGCCCAGAGCGGCAGTATCGCGATGAAGCTGCAGAGTGCGAGCGCCACCCAGATGGCGCGGACGGCGCGGAGCTCGAGGAGCACCCTCGCGAAGTCGACGCGATGAATCGCGAACGCGCCGCTGACGATCACGACGAGGACGGCGAGTGTCCAGGCCGCGCGGCGGTCTCGCGGGAGCATCAGCGCGCCGGCTCGAGCTCGCGCATGGGAAGAAACGTCGCTCCGGAGCGCTGGAAGAGTTCAATGACCTCACGCAGGGCGCGAAGGGCGAAGTCTCCGGTACGAAAGCGGCAGTCGTAGCGGAGGTCCTCGTGGGTGAGGTCCACAAACTCCCATGGATGGACGAAGAGCACCACCGGATCACTCAGCGCGTGCATCCAGGGGTCGCGAATCATGCGTGGGAGTCGATACACGGAGGACGTCATCGACGCGGCGATGCGCGTGAGCGACGTGGGCAGCCGTTTCGCGTAGTACGAGCGCTTGTACTTGGCGAGCGACGAATCGAGGAGAAAATCCGATTCCTCGAGAAGTCGCACGTACCGTTCCGGAAAGCGGAGATACGGTGCGCGAAACGAGGTCACTGGCGCGAACTCCCGCAGGATTTCTGCTGAACGCGCGATTTCCCAGCGTGCGGTCGCATCGTCCATCTGATCGAACGCGGTGTGCGACATGCCGTGACACCCGAGCTCGTGCCCGCCATCCACGACGGCAGTGACATGCTCGGCGTAGCGCTCGGCCACGTCACCCGTGGTGAAATAGGTTGCGCGAATGCCTGTTTCCGCGAACAGCGCGAGGAGCCGGGGCGCGGCGTCGTGGATGCCGCGGAACGTCGTGCTGAGGTACGGCGGGCAGTCGGGCTCGAAGTCGACCGTTATGGAAACTCGTGTCACGCAAGTCGAGGAAAAGAAGTGGGCCCTGTGGGACTTGAACCCACGATCGGCCGATTATGAGTCGGCTGCTTTAACCAACTAAGCTAAGGGCCCGTGGTACCGGGGCACGCCCTGGTTAAGGTACGCCCATTGCACCGTCTTTCCAATGCGCGACGATGGGAACGACGCGAATCGACTATTTCCGCCCGGCGCGCAAGCCGGCAAAGGACGCAATGATCGCTGTCGTCACAGGATCGTCGGGATTCATCGGCTCGCACCTCGTGGAGACGCTGCTCGCGCGGGGAGCAACCGTGCGGGCATTGGTGCGTCCCGAAACGCGCGCGACGGCGCGAGATCCGCGTGTCGCGTATCACACCGCGGACCTGCTCGACGACCAATCGGTGCGGCAGAACCCGGTCTGGAAGGACGCAACGCACGTGTACCACGTGGCAGGTGTGACGAAACGCCGCACGCTGGCCGAGTTTCGCTATGGCAACGTCGTCCCCGTCGCGAATATCTTCGCGGCCCTCGCGGATGGCCGTGGCGCGCGCCTCCAGCGCGTGGTGCTCGTGTCGTCACAGGCGGCCGCTGGACCGGCACTCGCGCTTGACCATCCGGTGACGGAAGACGACCCGCCGCACCCGATTGAAGCCTACGGCCGCAGCAAGCTGGAGGCGGAGCAGGTGGCGACGCGCTATGGCGAGTCGCTGCCCGTCACGATCGTCCGCCCCAGTGCGGTCTACGGTCCGCGCGACGTGGACTTCCTCAACGTGTTCAAGCAGGCGACGAATCGCATTGCGGTGTTTGCGGCGCCGGCCGACCAGTTGATGAGCATCGTGCACGTGCACGACCTGGTGCGCGCCATTGTCATGGCGTCGGAGGCGCCGCGCGCGCGCGGTCGCACGTACTTCGTCGGCTCGGACGCGCCGGTGTCGTGGCGGAGCCTCTACGCACTCATCGCCGAGCTGGCGTCGTCGACGTTTCGGGCCGTGCAACTGCCGCAGTCGCTCCTGCAAGTCGCTGGGCACGCGGGCGATGCATTCGGCCGGATCACCGGTCGCCCAGTGCTGCTCAACACCAACAAGATTTCCCTGGCGGCGCCGAGCTGGTGGCTCTGCGACTCGCAGCGCGCACACGACGAGCTCGGCTGGCATCCCGAAATTTCACTGCAGGATGGTTTGCGCGAGACGTATAATTGGTATCGTCAAGCAGGGCTGCTGCGACCGAAAAAAGGTGCCGATTCGGCGGTACAATTGCCGGAGGAACGAGTCTGAACGCGTTGCTAGAGAACGACGCCCTGCGCGTCGGTTGCCGTACGCTCGTCGACGTGCTCGAATACCGTGCCTCCACGAGTGGGGACCTCACGGGATATCGATTCCTTTCCTCGTCCGGCGACGAGGAGGGCGTCCTGACCTACGCGCAACTTCGCGAGCGCGTGGCACGCATGGCGAGCCGCATCGCGGAGATCGCGGCGGCGGGCGATCGGGTCGTGCTGCTGCTTCCACCGGGTCTCGATTACGTGACGGCGCTGTTCGCCTGCCAGTACGCTGGCGTGGTGGCCGTTCCCGCATACCCGCCCAACCCGCGCCGCCCCGACGCCCGCGTGGCCGGCATCGTCGCCGACAGCGGCGCGCGCCTGGCCATCGTGTCATCGGCACTGCATCACCGGCTCGCCCAGTTCATCGCGAGCTCGCCCACGCTGGCGCACATCGCGTGGGTCGACGTCGAGGACATGCTCGATACATCGGCGCCCGAGCTCATCCGGCCCGCGCCTACCGGTGGACTTGCCATTCTCCAATACACGTCGGGCTCCACCGGCGACCCGCGCGGCGTGATGCTGCCGCACTCGTCCGTGATGCACAACCTGGCGGTAATTCACCGCGTCTTCAGGCAGCGCGAAGGTGACGAGGCGGTCTTCTGGGTGCCCCCCTACCACGACATGGGGCTGATCGGCGCCATCCTCCAACCGCTGTACGCGAAGTTCCCCGTCAACCTCATGGCGCCGTCCACGTTTTCGCAGCGGCCCATCCGCTGGCTGGAAGCGATGTCGAAGTACAGGGCGACGACTAGCGGAGCACCCAACTTCGCCTATGACCTCTGCGCGGAGCGCGTGAGCGACGACGAGCGCGCATCGCTGGACCTGTCTCGGTGGCGCATCGTCATCAATGGCGCCGAGCCCGTGCGGGCAGACACGATGGACCGCTTCGTGGCCGCATTCGAACCTCATGGCTTCCGCCGCGCGTGCTTCATGCCGTGTTACGGACTGGCCGAGGTGACGCTCTTCGCGGCGGCGGCTCGCGGGGTCTCGGCGCCAACCGTGCTGAATGTCGATCGCGCGAGCCTCGCGCAGCGCTCGCTGCAGCACTCGATGCGTGAAGACGCCGCTCGGCTCGTCACGGTTGGTCCGCCGTCGGATATGCTCACGGTGCGCATCGTCGATCCGGACAGCTGCATCGAATGCGCGCCGGACGCCGTTGGTGAGATCTGGATCGCGGGCGGCAGTGTGGCGTCAGGGTACTGGGGGCGTGACGCCGAGTCGGCAGAGGTGTTCGGCGCGCGCCTCGCGGGTTCGACCGAGGCCTACCTGCGCACCGGAGACCTCGGCGCCTTGCACGAGGGGGAGCTCGTTGTCACCGGCCGGTTGAAGGATCTCGTGATCGTTGGTGGACGGAACTTCTACCCGCAGGACATCGAGAACGCGGCGGAGCACGGCCATCCACACATTCGCGTCGGCGCCGTGGCGGCGTTCAGCATCGGCTCATCCGGACGTGAGCACGTGGTGATCGTCGCGGAGGTCGCGCGGCATCACCGGACGTCGGCCAACGCGCTCGTGGTCGGCGCTGTGCGCACGTCGGTCGCCAATGCGCTCGGTGTCACCATTGACGATGTCGTGCTCATTCGTCAGGGGACGCTGCCGAAGACGTCGAGCGGCAAACTCCAGCGCCGACGCACGCGCGATCTCTACGAGTCCGGCGACATCACCACGATCGCCGTGGAAACGCCGCTGATTGCGACGGCGATCGGTACGCAGCGTGCGACCTCGAGCGCCGAAGCGGGCGTCGCGTTGCGGTCGTGGCTGCGGGAGTACGCGCGCCATCACCTCGATTCACTCGGGATGAACGAGCGGCGCGAGATGCGTCAGGAAGTCACGCGCGATCTCGCGGCGCAGGGGCTCTTCGGACTCGATACTCCGGTGGCGCTCGGCGGATTGGGGCTCGCACAGGTGGACGTGCTGCGTGTCGTGGAGCAGCTCGCGTCGATCGACCTCACTATCGCGACGTATGTTGGCGGGCACAATTCGCTCGGTGTGCGTCCGATCGTCCAGCACGCGCAGGACGCGCTTCGCGCCACTCTGGTGCCGCCACTCGCGCGCGGGGAGCGCATTGGCGCGCTCGCCCTGAGTGAACCGGCCGCCGGATCGAACCCATGGGCGATCGAAGCCGTGGCGGTGCCAGTGGACGGTGGCTGGCAACTGCACGGCGTGAAGAGCTGGATCGGCTCCGCGGCTGTCGCTGGCGTGTTCACGGTGATTGCGCGCATACCCGGCGACGATGGCGGCATCACGGCGTTCGTCATCCGCGCGGGTGTTCCGGGGCTGCGAATCGGTGATGCCGCGGCCACGATGGGCATGCGTGGCATGTGGCAGAACGCCGTGCATCTGGAGGGCGTGTTTGTCGGCCCCGAGGCGGTGCTGGGCGGAGTGGGGCAGGGCATGCTCGTCGTCCAGGACACCTTGCTGCACGCGCGCTTTGGCGTAGCGGCCATGAGTCTCGGCGGCCTGAAGCGCGCGGTGCAGTTGTCGCACCGATACGCGGCGCGACGGAAGGTGGCGAGTGGCCGATTGATGGATCATCCCGCGACGCGTGCGCGCATCGGCGGAATGGCAGCGTCTGCGGCGGCGTTGGACACCTACCTGGCGGTGTTGGCGGAAGCGATGGACGCTGGAGTCGTCCTGCCCGAAGATGCGTACATCGTCTGCAAGACCGCCGGCCCGGAACTGCTCTGGGAGGCCGTCGATGGAACGATGCAGCTGCTCGCCGGGCGCGGCTACGTGGAGACCAACCCGGCGGCGCAGTTGTTTCGTGATGCTCGCCTGCTTCGCATCTTCGAGGGACCGACCGAGCCGCTGCTCGTGCATCTCGGTACGCGCGCGATGCGTGACGCCACGGCGCAGCATCACCTGATCGCCGAGCTGCTCGGCGCGCCGGATGTCGCGGAGCAGCTGGCGCGCGCTGCGCAGCGCGTGGCCGCGCGCCTCTCCGCGCACGGGGCCACGCGTGCGGCGGCCCATCAGTGGGCGTCCCTCCTGCTTGGCGGCGCCGTGACGCAGGGCGTCTTGCTGGCAGCAGCGCGGTTGTCGCGCGTGCGCGGGACGTCCGGGTGTGACCTGGCGGTGGCGCGATTCGAGGAGCTCTTCGAGGCAGCGCTGGGTCGCTGCTCGACGGCGCATGCCGACGAGCGCGCCGCGCTGCTGGGCCAGAATCTCGAAGCGGCCGTCGAGTGGGCGAACAACGCGGTCGGCGACGTCGAGCAACGCTCCAACGAGCGCATCGATCCGTTGCTCGATGTCGAGTGGGTCGAGGCAGCACCGCAGCAACCAAAGCCGCTCGTCGCGAGTCGCGCCGGAGAGTCTGTCCCGTCACCGTCGCTCGCCTACATCCTCGACTGGCTGTCCGAGGAATTCCAGCTTGCGCCGGGCGCAGCCAGCCCCGACACCAGCCTTCGGGATCACGGCCTCGACTCCCTGGCGGCTACGCGACTGGTGGTGGCGCTCGAGAGCCACCTCGGCCGTCGCATCGACGCGTCACTGCTCTGGCGCTCGGCGACGATCGGCGAATTCGCGTCCGCCGTGGACGGCGTGCGCGGCGATGATGCCACGCTCCCGACACTCACTCTGCCGCATGACGTCCATCCTGAAGCGCTCCCCGTGTCGCAGTGGCCGGAGTTCCGCGCTCTCCAGGGACGGCTCGCGGAGGTCATCGCGGGCGATTCGGTGAGTCCGTACTTCGCGGTGCATGAAGGCATCTCCGGCGCGACTGCGCGGATTGATGGGCGCGAGCTGATCAACTTCTCGAACTACAACTATCTCGGCCTGTCAGGTCACCCCGATGTGACACTCGCGGCGCAGCACGCGGCGGAGCAGTACGGCACCTCGGTCTCGGCGAGCCGGCTGGTTTCGGGCGAGCGCCCGCTCAACGGCGAGCTCGAACGGGCACTCGCCGGGTTCGTCGGCGCGGAGGCGGCGCTCGTGTTCGTCGGGGGACACGCGACCAACGTCGCGGTGCTCTCACATCTCTTCGGGCCGGGCGATCTTGTGCTGTGCGATGCGCTCATTCACAGCAGTGCGCTGCAGGGCGCGGCGTTCTCCGGCGCGCGGTGGGTCACCTTTCCCCACAACGACTGGGCGGCATGCGATGCCATGCTCGCCGAGATGCGGCACCGGCATCGTCGTGCAATCGTGGTGATCGAGGGCGTGTACAGCGCGGACGGCGACATGCCGGATCTCGCGCGCTTCGTGGACGTGAAGTCGCGCCACGGCACGATGCTGATGGTCGACGAGGCGCACTCGCTCGGCGTAGTTGGCGAGACCGGCCGCGGTATCGCGGAAGCGGCGGGTGTCGATCCGGCGTCGATCGATATCCTCATGGGGACGCTGAGCAAGGCGCTGGCGAGCTGCGGTGGCTACATCGCTGGCAGCCGTGAGCTCGTCGAGTACCTCAAGTACACGGCGCCTGGCTTCGTGTACAGCGTCGGCATCACGCCGCCAAACGCCGCGGCGGCGCTTGCGTCGCTTCGGGTGCTCGAGGCCGAGCCTTGGCGCGTGACGCGGGTGCGGGAGAATGCGAGGCGGTTCGCGCAGTACGCCCAGGAGGCAGGTCTGGACACGGGGAAGAGCGCGGGCGCAGGCGTGGTGCCGATCATCGTGGGCGACTCCGCTCGCGCGGTTCGGATTTCACAGGCGATCTTCGCCGCCGGGGTGAATGCGGCGCCGATGATCAGTCCCGCCGTGCCGAACGATGAGGCTCGGCTCCGGTTCTTCGTGTCGAGCGAACATTCGGACGCGCAGTTGCGGACGGCGGTCGGCGCGGTGGCCGCCGCCGTGGCTCGCAATAGTGCGAAGGAGCGAATGGATCAGAGCGCGGCAGTTGGTCTGCGCGGGAGCTGACCGCCTGCACACGGCGCCCGTTGATCACGCTACCTTAGCTCGGTACGCCCGCATTTCAATGGCGTAGGCCAGCGCGAGCGCCACAGAGCCAGTCAGCAGGCCGGCGACGACATCGACGCCGTAGTGGTACCCGCCGTAGACCGTGCCAATGCTGATGGCCGCGGTAAGGATGGTCACCGCGACTCCCACCGGACGCTGGAACCGCAGCGCGCATACGGCGGAGACGACCGATGCGGCGACGTGTGACGAGGGAAACGCAGTGCCTCGGGAAGAGCCTGACGCGAGCAGGGCGATGACGAATCGCCTTACAGGTCCATCGGGAGCGGGAGCGGGGCCGTACAGAAAACGCGGACCGTCCACTGGAAAAAAGATGAAGGTCACGAAGCACGCCGCATAGACGATCGTGAGCGGCAGCACGGTGAAGCCGAACTGTCGTTGGCGGCCTCGAAACCAGAGCAGACTCGGAGGGACGTACACGAGCAGGTAGTAGGAGAGGTATGCGGCGTGCAGCAGTTCGCTGAGCCCTCGAAATGGGAACATCAGGGCCAATGAACGCGTCGGCGCGGATGGAAAGAGAAGAAACTCCCAGTTCGACACCAACTGGTCACGATGTGGAAATCCCGCTCCGCTAATCAGCCACCGAAGCTCGATGTAGAGGAAAGGCCCTGCCGCGAGCGGCGTCCATGAGCGAATCGTGCTGCCAACCTCGCCGCGCCAGGCGGTCGCGGTCAGAGCACAGACGAGGAGGTGCGCGAGCAACGGGGCGACTGCGCGCGTCTCGAAGCTCCACTTGGCGAGTGGCACGACCGTGCCCAGGAGGTAGACCACAAGCATCATGAGCGCGATGCCAATGGGATCAGCGTGGCCGATGCCTTCTTGCGTAGGTAACGAGCGTCCGCGCATGCGGCAAGTATTAACTTGAGGCACCCGTCACGGAAGGCGTAGGCAGGCATTCCATGGGGAGCATGAGCACTTTTCTCGACGATGGTCCGCTTGACTTTCGTCTCTACCAACACGACACCGTGTTCCGACCACGTGCCTGATACACGATTCCTCATCGTTCGAATCGGTGCGCTCGGCGACATCGTTCAGGCATCTGCGCTCGTGGAGCGCATCCGCGCTTCCGTTCCGGGCGCGCACATCACCTGGCTGTGTGGTGCGCAAGTACAGACCATCGTGCGATTGTTCGATGTGGACGAGGTGATCGTGATCGACGATGAGAACCTGCTGCGCGGTCGAGGATGGCGTAGAGTTCGCGCACTGCTTGCTACGTTTGCACAGCTCGCTGGCCGTCGTTACGATCTCGCCGCGCTGGCGCATTTCGATCCGCGCTACAGGGTGTTGCTGTGGCCCATCCTTGCCCGACGAAAGCGCATATGGTCGCGCGCCACAACTACGCGCTCACTTCCCATCGCGGGGAGAGCGCACAGCGATGAGTATGCGAGGATGCTCGACAGTGACCTCCTCACGAGAGGTCCCGTTTCTGGGCACTATGCCCTCCCCGACGTGCGTAGCCGCCTGGAACCCAGCCGGGAGATTGTGGGGCAGTCGCCGGTTGTCCTCATACCGGGCGGAGCCCGCAACCTTCTTTCGGAGGGATCTCACAGACGGTGGCCGGTCCCGCGCTACGCCGAGCTCGCGCGGCGCCTGATCGCCATGGGCCATACAGTCACGATCACTGGCGATCAGGGCGACGCCTGGGTGCGACCGGACTTTGAGAACATTCGCGTGATCGACCGCATCGGACGCGACTCTGTCATCGAAACGCTGGCGCTCCTGGCGAGTGCTCAGGCGGTCGTCTCGCACGATACAGGGCCGCTCCACCTCGCGCGGCTCGCACGCGCACCGATCGTTGGTCTCTTCGGTCCGACAACGCCATCGGATGTCCTTCCCGCCGAGGACAACGTCGCTATCATCTGGGGTGGGGCGAGTCTCGCCTGCCGGCCGTGCTACAATGGAGCGCAGTACGCGAAGTGCGAAGATCACCGGTGCATGTCAGATATTTCGGTTGATGCCGTACTCGCCGCGCTGCAACAGTTCGCGCCAGTACCCTCATGACAAAGCCCGCAGGGTTCGAACTCGGGCGCTCGTCGGTTCCGTGGTGATCGACCACATATCTTGATTACATTCCCGCGCAGTCGCGGCCTGTACCCTTGGAACCTGTGTCACTGAATATCATTGTCGCCGAATCGCGAAAAGACATCCGTCGCTTCGTCGATCTGCCCTGGAAGATCTACAACGAACGCGAGCACCCGCACTATGTGCCTCCACTACGCATTGCAGTAGAGGATGCACTCGACCGGAAGAAACCGTTCTACAAGGACGCTGACCGCGCGCTGTTCCTCGCGGTGCGCGAGGGAGCGGTCGTCGGGCGAATCGCAGCGATCGAAAACCGCGCGCACAATCGCTATCACAACGACCGCGTGGGCTTTTGGGGATTCTTCGAGTGCATCGACGACCAGGCGGTAGCAGACCGGCTGTTCTCCGCGGCGGGCGACTGGCTGGCGAGTCGAAAGCTCGACAGCATGCGCGGCCCCGTCATGCCGAGCACGAATTACGACTGTGGCCTCCTGGTCGATGGATTCGAGCATGATCCGACGTTCATGACACCATGGAATCCGCCGTCGTACGGACCGATGGTGGAGCGCGCGGGACTCGCGAAGGTGAAGGACCTCGTGGCGTACTACATCCCGATGAACGACAACAGCTTTGTGCTCCCGGAGGCGGTCAAGGCGATGGCCGCCCGCGCACAGGCCAAGAGCCGCATGACGTTCCGGGACCTCGATCTCTCGCGCTGGAACGACGAGCTCGAGCTCTGCTGGGACGTGTACAATCATGCGTGGGAAGACAACTGGGGCTTTGTTCCCATGACGAAGGAGGAGTTCATCGTCATGGCGAAGGATCTCAAGCCACTGCTCATCCCGGAGTTCGCCTACATGGCGGAAGTGGATGGCAAGCCGGCGGGCTTCATGCTGATCGTTCCCGATTTCAATCAGATCCTGAAGAAAATCAAGACCGGCAGGCTCCTCCCCACCGGCCTCGTGCGAATGCTGCTCGGAAAGTCGAAATTGCGGAGTGGACGCATCATGGCGCTCGGCATCAAGCGTGAGTTCCGCAATCGGATGATCTTCCCGCTGTTCATCCTCGAGTCATATCGGCGCGGCAAGGCCTACGGCGCCGTCGGCGCGGAGGCGAGCTGGATTCTCGAGGACAACGAGCTTCTGCTCGCTCCACTGAAAGCGCTCGGGCTGCACGAGTATCGTCGTTGGCGGCTGTACGAGGGGCCTGTGACACGCGTCGCTGCGGTGTGAGGTCGGCGTCCCGATCGGCACGACGGCTGTGACAGCCCCGAGCGTGGTCGTGATCGTCCTCAACTGGAACAGCGAGAGCGATACGGCGGCATGCCTCGATTCCCTTGCCGTGCAGCGCGGTGCGAAGTTCGACGTTTTGCTGGTGGATAACGCGTCCGCCGATGGCAGCGGCGAACAACTGCGCCAGCGCTACCCAGTAATCGCGTACCTGCAGACAGAGGCGAACCTCGGGTATGCCGGCGGAAATAATGTCGGCATCGAGTGGGCGTTGGCGCGCGGGGCAGAATGGATCGTGGTGCTCAACAACGACACCGTCCTGGTGGACAGCTGCATGCACGAGCTGCTCGCAGCAGCGGCGAGCGAACCCCGGATTGGCGCGCTTTCTCCGCTGGTGACGCGCTTTGACGATCCCTCGCGTGTCTGGTTCGCGGGGGGACACATCGACAAGGCACGGGCCCTCGGCGTGCATGAGGGCGAGGATCTGCCCGTGGCTCGCTGGATCGAAACGAATGCGATCGCGTCGCCGGGTCGCACGTGGTATCCCGGCACGTTTGTCTGCGGCTGTTGCCTGCTGTTGCGGGCGGAGGCGCTGCGCGGCGTGGGAACGTTTCGCGCTGACTTCTTCGCGTACGCCGAAGACCTTGAACTGTCGCATCGCCTTACGCGTGCCGGGTGGTCGCTTGGCTGGGTTCCCGCGGCGCGCCTCGCACACCGAGTGCCGCCCGTCGGCCAGCTCGCATCTCCGTTCCAGATCCGCCTTCGCGATCGCAATCGCCGCCGCTTCGTGCGCGACAATTACTCCCTGGGGTGGAGGCTCATCTTTGCCTTCTGGTTCTGGCCTACGCGCGCACTGCTCCTTCTCCGGTTTGCGCTGGCCCGGGACGGGGGCCGCGCACGTGCGCTCATTGGCGGCATGTTCGACCGCTGACTCCGGGCACGCCTCGGCAGCCCGTCGTTTCTATTAGTCTTCTCCCGTGCGCCGTCTCGGCGCCGTGTCTCGAGATACCAGAATGGTCAGAATCCTTCTTTCTCTACTGTGCGCCTCCTGCTGCCTCCCCGTGATCGGTCGAGCGCAAGCTGCGGCGCCATCCGAAGCCTTCACGCTGGAGCAGGGTGACGTCATCCGGGTGAAGATCTGGCGCGAAAAGGATCTCGACGGCGATTATCAGGTCGATGAGACGGGTGACATCACGTTGCCCTTGCTGGGCGCGAGACGCGTCATCGGCGTCCCGTGGTCCGCACTCCGGGATTCATTGCTGGTCGCATACCGGAGGGAGCTCAAGGCACCCTCTGTCTCACTCGTTCCGCTGCGGCGTGTCTTCGTGCTGGGCGAGGTCACCAAGCCGGGGAAATACCTCGCTGATCCCACGCTGAATCTCGGTGGCATCGTGGCGCTCGCCGGCGGCGCGTCCCCGCAGGGCGATCTGGGCAGGCTGCGCATCGTTCGCCACGGCGAAGTTATCGCGCGAGGGGCCGCGCTCGACGGAGCGACCGTTCCCGACATCCGGTCCGGCGACGAGATCTTCGTCGATCAACGAAGCTGGTTCGACCGCAACAGCACGTTCGTGGCGTCGGCGGCCATCTCAGTGGCGTCGATCATCATTACGCTGGTGCGTCGCTGAGCCCTCGCGGGCTACCACCCCCGCTCCGACAGGACCACGTGCAGGTTGAAGCGGTTTGCGCCGGCTTCGAGGTTGCGATTGAGGTCGATCATCGGAACAACCGTGATCCCCACGTCTCGGCTGCCGACGAACCGAAGCATCTCCCAGCGCAGGGCGTACGTGACGTCGGGATGCACGGTCGGTGGCAAGGTGGGCAGCCAGTCGCCGCGCAGGGCACGTTCGAAGGCGATCGTACGACGGCCGCGCTCGTCGTACGAGTCGAGCGCGAGGCGCAGGCCCTCCCCCCCGTACGTTTCGGGCGATCCCAGCAGCAGGCCGTTCAGCGTATGCCCCTGCACCACCTCTGAGTGCAGGTAGATCGGTAACGGTGAAGTTGCCGGGGGGCGGTTGAGCCGCGCCTGGTGTGACAGTTCGCCGTTGGTCATCTCGAATCGCACGACGCGTCGCAGAGTGCCGGACCGCACCAGCACGCGCTGAAATCCCAGGGTGAAGGCACTGAGGTCGTCCGGGATGAGGACGAATCGCCGCAGGTTGCCGGAATAGTCCTCGCGAAACCATTCACCGTAGAACTCCACGCTGGCTGCAGGAAACGCCCAGCGAAAGAACGCGGATGCGGTCTGATTCTCGCCCAGAGAATTGTCCGTGTAATCCGCCCCCGCCGTCTTCCGCACGGTGACGGGCGTGATGGCGCCATTGAGCGTCAGTGGGGCAAGCGTCTCGAACATGCGCGCCACGCCCAGCTCCAGTCCATCGAGGCCCGCCGGCATCACGCTTACCACGGCACCGGTGACGGTTCGGCGTGATTCGCCAGACTTGGCGGGCGAGAAGGCGGACTGCGTCAAGAGCCCGCCGATCAGGCGGCCCTGAATTCGCGCGACCCGCACATCCACGGGATGCGCGGTGGACACATAGTAGGACGGAAAGCCGCCCGCCGTGGGTCCGAGCAGCAACGGATATTCGAGGGACGGCCCCCAACGTTGCGGCGCGGTCGTGACGCCCACACTCACGAATGGCAGATCGAGCGAGAGCGTCGATGTTCCCGCGTCGAGTCGGGCGTAGCGCCCGTCGCCGAAGCGCTGCGGCAAGTCGATATTGGTTGGAAATCGCGCATCGCGATATTCCCCAATCCCGCTGCTGCCATTCGGCGCAAGCGCAAACGCCGCGTTCTGGGAAAGAAAGGCGACTGGCGCGAGCTGTAGAGTAAATGCGCGCCACGACGTCATCACGCCCCATTGCAGAGCGCCCGTCACGCCCTTTCCCGCCCAGACCGGCCCGATCGCGTCCTCCACTGGATAGGCACTGTTCAGGACCAGCCGCGCCGAGGGACGCAACCAGTGCCATCGAGTTGTGGAGTCGCTCGGGCTGAACCGGGACGACCACGGGTGTGCGCCACGGATGTTGTTCGCTGTCGCCCGCGCAGGACTCAAGGGTTGGCTGGTCCACGCGACGAGCGCCGCGTTGTCCGTCAACTGGAGCAGGCGGAGATAGCGCTCCGCCTCGCCCACCTCTGCCACTCCGCCAAGATCGAGACGCGATGGCGATTGCGCATGCAGGACCGCGGGCATGCCAATTCGGGCCATGGCGAACGCCGCATACACCATCGCACGCGGTACCAGTTGGGCCAACTTACTCATCATGCACCAGTGGTTATGTTAGACACAGCCGGTCCCCCAGAGTACACAGGGGGCACTCTTCGCAGCTAGTCCCTCGAGGCCTGTTCTGGAACGGATGATCGCGCGTCGTTTGTGGCTTACCCGATGCATCGTGCTTGTGGTGCAACTGCTCGCACCGGCGGGGGCCGTCGCACAGCGCGTGCGCTACGATTCGTTTGTGTCGCTCGGTGGCGAGACGGACGAACGCTGGCGGGTCGATCAACTGCGTCCGGGTGGTACCAGCGATGGCGTGCTCCTGCGCTCGGTCTCCCGTCGCGCGGCCCAGCGGAACGACACGATCCACGGCGTCGTCGTGCTGCTGCCGGAACTGCGGTTCATACGCAATTCGGCGTTGCCATTCTCGTCCAACGAAGGCGCCTTGCGACCGGGACGTGGCGTCAACATGGCCTTCGGCTTCGGCGCTGACATTCGCTGGAAGTCGCTCCGCCTGACGCTCGCGCCAGAGGTCGACGCCGAGGAGAACCGCGCCTTTCAGGTCATCCCGTACCCGTTGGGCGGGCAGCCGACGCGCAGTGTGTGGGCGAATCCCTTTCATCCGCCGCCGGAATCCCTCGATCTTCCGCCGCGCTTCGGTGACCGCTCGAGCGTGCGATGGAGTCCAGGGCAGACCACGCTCACCTATCGCATTGGTGCGGTCGACGTCGGCGCGTCAACGGAAAATCTCTGGTGGGGGCCCGGCATTCGTGACGCGATCCTGCTCAGCAACAACGCACCGGGGTTTCCACACCTCCTCGCACGTCCGGCAGCCCCGCTGAGCGTCGGCGCGGGACGCATTGACTTCGATGTGATCCTCGGCCGCCTTTCCGAATCGGGTTACTTCGACACGGACAGCTCGAACAATCATCCGCTGCTCGCAGGCGCGGCCATGACGTGGCGCGCGGATACCAGCGCTGGGCTGCAGCTGGGACTGGCGCGACTGCGTATTGCGGGGACATCGGGCCACGATCAGATGACGTCAGTATTCGGACGCTGGCTGTTTCCGGAGGCCGGTTTCGAAGCCTATACCGAGTGGGCACGCTTCCAGGACCCGACGTCGCTGCGGGATTTCCTCGAGTTCCCGAGCCACGCGCAGGGCTACACCCTTGGTCTGCAATGGGCGCGTCCCCTCCCAGCCCATCGGACGTTCCGCCTCCAGTCCGAAGTGTCATACCTGGAGCCCAGCGCATCGTTTCGACTTCGCCCCGTCACGACCTCGTACACGAGCAATTCCGTGCTCCAGGGCTTCACCAATGGCGGCAAGATCCTCGGGGCGAGCTCTGGTCCCGGCTCGTCGGCGCAATGGCTCGCGGGCGACGTCCTGGGCACCGTGTGGCGCGCGGGCGTCTTTGCTGGGCGCATCCGCTACGATAACGGCACATTGCTCGGGCCCATCGTGACGCAGTTGCGGCAGCCGGATGTCACCTTGCTCGAAGGCATTCGCGTGGTGCGCGACTTCACGCGGTTTCGCGTCTCGCTTCAGGCGATCGACGGCGTGCGGCTTGATTACCTCTTCCAGGCAGGCTACCTGCCTTCGGATCAATCCAACCCCGCCGGCTTCAAGGCAATCGATATCTCGAATCGCACGCTGTCCGTGACTGTCACGTCGCTCACGACTCGGTGAATGGAATACGACTCGTCCTCAGCGCCGACGTTACGGGACCTTTTCCGAAGGGTCTTTCGAAGACGTACACTGCTGCTCGTCATCGGGCTCGGTGTGCTCGCGGTCGTGACCGCCTGGACGTTCCTCGCGACACCACGCTACCGAAGCGCGGCGCTCCTGCGGATCGACAGCAAGAACAGCTCGCCGAGTATCCCCGACGCGCTCAAGGACATCGCTGGAGCGGCGGGTGGCCTCGCACTCGGCAAGGACGAACTGGATACGGATATCGGTGTGCTCCGATCGGCGCGGATGCTGGATGCCACGATCGACGCACTCGCGCTGACGGTCCTCGTCACCAAGCCCGCGGACGATCGCACGGGCGTGTTGCGTGCGCGCATCCTCGACTCACTGGATGTATCCGGCAAGCTCGTCTTCACGCGTCGCGCCGATGGGCGCTATGATCTCTCGGCTGATGACCTGAAGGGAGCGGGGCAGGTGCCCGCGATAGTCTCGGCCGGCGACTCGCTTCGGATTGGCAGTGTGATGCTGGCGCTGCCCGAGAATCTTCGCGCCGCCGGCCCGTCGACGATCAAGGTGAGGCTGCGCCCGCGCTACATCACGCATGAGCGGCTCGAGAAGCGGCTCACGATTCGCAAGCAGGAGGGCGGCTCACGCCTGGTGGAAGTGGCGTTCGAGGATCCTGACCGACAGTTGGCGGCCTCGGTCATCACGCGCCTGGTCCGTGAGTACGTCACGTATGCAAATGCCGTCGATCACACGGAGAGCGGAAGCAGGATGGACTCCTTGCGATCGGCGCTCGCCAGCACGCGCGTGCAGCTCACGACCGCCGAAGAACAACTCCGCGTCTTCCAGAGTCGCTCGCGCATGATCGTACCGGAGGCGCAGGCCGAGCAGCAGGTCAAGCGCATTGCCGCGATTGACGCCCGCAATGACGCGGTGCGGATCGAGCGGAACGCGCTGGAGCGGCTGATGGCGCTCATTCGCGAGCGGTCGCGAGGGGGGACTGACCCGACAGCCTTTCGCCAGTTGGCGACGTTTCCGTCCCTGATCAGCAACCGTGCGATCCAGGACCTGCTGCAGTCCCTCATCGAGCTCGAAACAAAGCGCTCCGCGTTGACTGTGACACGGACGAATGAGAACGTCGAGGTCCAGCAATTCTCCTCACGGATCGCGGAGTTGGAGTCACAGCTGTATCGACTCGGCAACCAGTATCTGGAAAGCCTGGATCAGCAGATGTCATCCACTGACCGCGCGGTGAGCACGCTGAATGACACGCTGAGTCAGCTCCCGGCGAATTCGTTGCAGTATCTCCGATTGCTCCGCGAGCGAACCATCCTGAACGAGACGTACCTGCAACTCATCAAGCAGGTGAAGCTCTACGAGATCCAGGATCTCATTCGGAATGAGAAGGTGCGGGTCATCGACGTGCCGCACGTGGCAAATGCCGACGACCCCGTGTTTCCGCGCAAGGCCGTTCAGCTCGTGCTGGGCGTTCTTCTCGCGATCACACTCTCGCTCGCCATCGGGATCGGCGTCGAACTGTGGTCGGAAACGGCTCCGTAGCCGGACACTGACTCGTGTTGCCGAACGAATCATCACCCGGCACCACGGGCGAGAATGCAGGGGGTGGCACGGTGGTGGACATCGTCCTGCCCACCTACAATGGCGAACGCTTCCTGCGGGAATTGCTGGACAGCGTCCGGCGACAGCGTCACGCAGCATGGCGCCTGTGGATCGCCGATGACGGGTCGGTCGATGGCACGGTGGCGATCGTCCGTGAATTCGCGCGTGTCGATTCACGCATCCACCTCCTCGACAGCGACGGCGTTCGTCGGGGCGCCGCGGCAGCATTTGTCTCCCTGCTGGACCGCGTTCCCGCCGACACGCGCTACCTCATGTTCGCGGATCAGGATGACGTGTGGCTGCCGGAAAAGATCGAGCGCACGCTGGCGGCAATGCTCGCCGAAGAGCAGGGGCGACCCGATGCACGCGTCCTGGTGCACACGGATATGTCAGTGGTCGATGCAACGCTCCGGCTCATGGATGCGTCATTCTGGCATTACGCGGCACTCGTGCCTGAGCCACAGAGCCTGCGCCGTTACGCGGTCGAGAATGTGGTGACGGGTGCGGCCACGATGCTCAACCGCGCCCTGCTCGAGCATGGAAAGCCCGTGCCGGCGGAGGCGATGATGCATGACTGGTGGTACGCCTGCGTGGCCGCCGCATTCGGTCGCGTTGTGGCGATTCACGAACCAACAATGCTGTATCGGCAGCACGACGCGAATGCGATCGGAGCGCACCGTCGTTGGCGCGGGCATCTGGCTGACCTTCCCGCCATGGTGCGTCGCGCGGTGCGCAACCGTATGAAGTTGCGCGAACTGATAGCGCGCAGGTGTGGCCAGGCAGGCGCCCTGCTGCACCGGTACTCGGATGCGCTGGAATTGGAAGACCGACGGTTCCTTCGCGACATGGCGGCAATTCCGACCCATCGCGGCCTGCGTCGCAAGTTCGAGATCGCACGACTGATCCTGAGTCGTGAGCACTCCGCTTTGCGCAACCTCGGCGTCCTGTTGCGGGCGTGAGCAGCGTGCTGGCGGAAGGGCCGTCCTTCGCGCGGCGCGTCACCGGCCGGTCATGGTCGCAGTCAGCGACGTCCCTTCTGTTGATCGGATGGATCGCCCTGATCTCGGCAGATCGGATCGACGTCCTGGGCGGACACGGCGGATTCCAACTGCAGCCGTATCTGGTGCTCACCCCACTGGTCTTCGTCCTCGAGCTCGTGCGCCGACGCGCAACGCGAAGCCCGATCAGGGTCTCGCGTGCCGCAACATGGTACGGCGCGCTGGCGCTTGCGTTGGTCAGTCTCGCTCTTGCATCAGTGTTCGGCAGCCCCGAGCTGGACGTGTCGGCGCCCCGCGTCGTGCTCTTCACGGTCCATGTGCTGAGTACGTTGGTCGCTGTGCTGCTCCTCGCGGACCGCCGGGATCTGCCGGACATTCTCGACCGTGGAGCTGTCGTTGGACTTCTCGTTTTCGCCGTGTTCGATGTCCTTCAGGCGGCATGGCTGTTGGGTCGCGTCCCCGAGTACGTCTACGTCGGGCCGGTGAGTATCCACCTCATCGGGTACACGTACGGGGCGTTCATCCCCCGGCTGTCCGGCATGGTCGCGGATCAGAATCGGGCAGGCGTGGTGCTGCTGTTCTTTGCGTGGGCCGTCGCTGCGCGACCGCACAAGGCACCCCGACGCGGCTACCTCGTTCTCGCCGCGGTTCTCCTCTTGCTCACCCTCTCGCGTTCAGGGATCCTTGCAGCCGCCATCACCGGAATCGTTGTCGTGCTGGAGCGGCGCACCCGTCACATCTCTCCCGCTTCCGTAGTCGCGTCTATGCTGATCGTCGGCATTGGGCTGACTGCGCTCTTGTACTCACCGGCGCTGCGAAACTCGGTTGAC
>JBKJUW010000031.1:0-4582 GCA_046589725.1 Gemmatimonadaceae bacterium | reverse complement strand
ATAGAGGCGACCACCGGCCCTTACCACCATCCGATGCCCGGATTTCGAAGCTTGTCCGACACACTCACCGGCGTTGCGGCGGAGAGCGCTCGCGAAGCGACAGCGATGGAAGAACTCGGCGACCACCCCGGCGCCATAGCGCTCTACGAGCGGGCGCTCACGGAGTCGCTGACCGAGTGTCCCGAGCTGCCGGGGTTCGTGTGCGGTCGACTGGCTGCGGCATACCGGCACGCCGGGCGCTATCAGGACGAGCTGGACCTGCTCGAGCGATATCGCGACTCCCAGACCGATGAGGACGCGCGTTCCCGATTCAACGCGCGGCTCTCGAAGGCGCACGCGCTCGCCGCGAAACACAGACGGAGCGATTCCGCCGCCCTCGAATCCGTGCGCGCGATCAAGCGCAGCGCCCGGCGTTTACGTCGCCCGGAGGACACGGGCCTTGCTTGCACCGAGAACACGACGGAGTCGTGAGAGACTCACGAACGCCGGCGACGGCGTCGAGTGTGCTACCGGCGGACATACACGCGAACGAAGTCGACGAGCATCGTAGCCGGGAGCATTGCGTCGCTCGCCGGGTCGCCGTCGAAGTGCCCGCCGATGGCGAGGTTCAAGATGACGAAGAACGGTTGGTCGAACACCCATGCACCCTTCGCTTCCACGGCAGTGCGCGTCGCGACGTAGTGCTCCACGTCGTCGACGAGAAATCGCACGCGCGTGGAGTCCCACTCCACCGCGAACAGATGGAAGTCGTCGCTGTAGCGGCCGGTCGGCAACGGGGTGTCATGAACGAACGGCGTCTGTGATCCGGAGTAGCCCGGGCCGTGAATCGCGGAGCTGATCGAACGCGGGTTGCTGCCGTGATTCTCCATCACGTCGAGCTCGCCCGCGCGCGGCCACGGCGTCTCGGGATAGGCGGCGCCGAGAAGCCAGAAGGCGGGCCAGAGCCCCTGCCCCGATGGAATTCGAATGCGCGCCTCGACCCGCCCGGGTTGCACGCTCACTTTCCCTTTCGTCTTGATGCGGCCCGAGGAATAGCGACATGGACCGTAGTAGCAAGCGAGTCCAGCGGGCGCCTTCCGCACCACAAGCGCGAGATGTCCCTCTCCATCGAGCGACACGTTCTCCGTGCTGCTGCTGTAGGACTCCTTCTCCTGGTTGCCCCATCCGCAGATTCCGACCCTGCAGCCATCGCCCGACTCGTACACCCACGACGCGCTGCTCACGGGCGCGCCCGCTGGACCGTCGAACTCCTCGCGCCAGACGGGAAGCCACGCGGTCGTCGATCGCTCAAAGTGGACCGGTCTCGCGCAGCTCGCACACAGCAGCGTCATCAGGGCCACAAGGAAACGTCGAGGCGCCGATGCACTCGTCTTGGCCGTGCCCCTTACCGAGCGTAGGTTTTCGCTGACTGCGGTCCCCGACCAATGACGCATGCGTTCGCTCCCTGCTGGATGCCGATGCCGGTGCCACCTCGATGACCAAGAGTATATCGAAACTCCCTGCATGGACGGAGAACTTATGAGCGGAGACGACTGGGCCGCGGAAGAAATCAGGCGCGTCGGCTACCGCGCCGTCGACCTCATCGTGGAGCACCTGTCGTCGCTACCCGATCGTCCCGTGTTCACCGCATACCCGCAGGCGCTCGGCGAATCGATGGCTGCGGCGCCGCTTCCACAGGACGGGCAGTCGGCCGACGACGTGTTGAACGACTTTACACGCGACGTGTTGCCCTTCCCATTCGGCAATGGACATCCGCGCTTCTACGGCTGGGTCAATTCGCCTCCGACGCCCATCGGCGTATTCGCCGAGGCACTGGCAGCGGCCATGAATCCCAGTGTGGCTGGTGGCAACCATGCCGCTGTGCACGTGGAGCGGCAGGTCGTGGGATGGATGAAGGACATGGTCGGCTTTCCGCGCGAGGCGATGGGCCTCATCGTCAGCGGTGCGTCGGCGGCCACCCTGACGGCACTCGCCGTGGCACGACACGTCGCCCTTGCGCGCAACGGCAGGAATGTTCGCGAGGCGGGCCTGCAGTCGAACGATGCGCCGCTCGTGGTCTACAAGGGTGCCGAGGGGCACGGCTGCAGTCAGAAGGCGGTCGAGCTACTCGGCATCGGCCGCGCCAACCTGCGCGTGGTGGATTCGGACGCCGCGCTGCGCATTTCGCCCGCGTCCCTCGATGCGGCGATTCGCGCGGATCTCGCGGCGGGTCGCATTCCCATGGCGGTGGTCGCCAGCGCAGGCACGGTGAACACCGGTGCGATCGATCCCATCGACGCCATCGCCGACATCTGCCGCGAGCACGGCGTGTGGCTCCATGTCGACGGCGCCTACGGTGCGCCTGCCATCCTGACCGCGCGATATCGCGACGCGCTTGCGCCGATCGCGCGGGCGGACAGTCTCGCGGTCGATCCGCACAAGTGGCTCTATGTGCCCGTCGAGGCCGGGCTGGTGCTTGTGCGCGACGCGAGCGCGATGCGCGACACCTTCAGCCTCGTTCCGCCGTACCTGCGCATCGATGGTGATGAACACGGCGTACTCGGCCCACCCTGGTTCAGCGAATTCGGGATCCAGCAGACGCGCGGTTTCAAGGCGCTCAAGGTGTGGATGTCACTGAAGTACCATGGCATGAGCGGATATCGGACCCTCATCGAGCACGACCTCGCCCTCGCCGACCATCTTGCCATGACCCTGAGCAAGGCGGACGACTTCGAGTGTCTCGAGCCGCGCGGATTGAGTATCGTGTGCTTCCGTCATGCGCCTTCTTCAATGCGTGGCAACGAGACGGGGCTCAACGCGATCAACCGGCTGGTGTTGACAGAGATGCAGCTTGGCGGGGAGGCGTTCGTATCCGGCACCGTCATAGGCGGACAATTCTGGCTGCGCGCCTGCATCGTGAATCATCGCGCGTCGGAGGAGGACATCGATGCGATGGTCGACGTGGTGCGGCGCATCGCCGCGCGGGCAGCCGCGAGCGATACGCATTGGGGTGTGACGTGATTCCGGCGCGTGAGATCACCCAGGCACTTCGGAAGAGCGATTTACATGCTTTTCGCTCCCTATCCAATTAGCGATTGATTCAGGGCGCCGCCGGCACCACCTGGTAGCTCACGAACGCCAGGTACTGACTGTTTGGCGACCACGAGTTCACGTTGATCGTCCCCTGGCCGCCGAAGAGCCGCGTCAGCTCGTCGGTCGCGCGCGTCGCGAGGGTCATCACGCGAAGGCGCACATGCTTGTTCTCCGGGTGGTCGCCCACGCCGCGCTCGTACGAGAGAAACGCCATTAGCTGTCCGTTGGGCGACACATGCGGGAACCAATTGTCCCACTCGTCGTTCGTGATCTGCTCCTGCGCCGAGCCGTCGGGATGCATGCGCCAGATCTGCATGGTGCCGGAGCGATCGGAGTTGAAGTAGATGAACTGTCCGTCGGGGGAGTATTCGGGTCCGTCGTCCTTCCCGGCGTTGGTCGTGAGACGTCGCTCCTCGCCGCCGCCGACCGGGATCGTGTAGATGTCGAAGTTGCCGCCGCGCTCGGCGCAGTAGGCAACGGACTTTCCGTCTGGCGCCCAGCCGTGGAAGTAGGAGGGACCCATGCGGGTCACGCGCGCCGGGTTGGTCCCGCCAACCAGAAGCGTATAGATGAGCGACGGGCGCTTTCCGTCGAGCGGCTGTGAGTTGTCGCTGAAGGCCCATGTGCGTCCGTCGAACGACAGGCCGTGATCGTTGTTGACGTTGGTGAGCATGCCGAGATCGACGAGCTGCGGCGTCGCCGCGCGGTTGGGATTCCGCGGCGCGCCGGGAGGATCCGCCTGCACGCGGTAGAACTTCCCTCGCGTGTTGAAGTACAGCGTGTTGGTGGCATCGGGAAACCAGTTCGGTGCCTCGATGCGCGTCGGCTGCGTGACGACATACGCCACCCGACGATCCTTCGAGCGGATGCTTATGGTCTCGAGCGTATTCACGAGGGTCGTTGCGGTGCCGATCGGCGCGAGGGTATTCAGTGACACCCGCGAGAAGGCCGCCGTCTCGCGGCGCGATGGATTGTGCGCTGACACCGCGAGTCCCACGTAGAACTCACCGCCGAGCGACACGCGCGCCGCGCCTCCGGCCGGACGGAATGGTTCATCCGCGTTCGCGACATACATCGACACGTAGTCGCCGCGCTTCTCGATCCGCAGTCGCGACGGGCGCACGACAGCGGACTGCACCTCATGCGTGATGGCGCCCTTCGCATCGCGCCACTGGAGTGACGTGAGCCCGTCGCCGTGCGTGGCGGCATCCGCATACGGCGCATCGCTGTCGAGCGACTGCCGGAGCACGAGGCACGCCTTGCGATGCGGATCGGGCACGCCGGAGGCGGGGTCCGTGCCAACGAATGCGACGTCGGCCTCGAGCGCGACATCACCCGACATCTTCACCCAGACATACTGAAAGTGATCCGCAGCGGCCCACATGTTCTCGCCGCCACCAGTGACGGTGTAGGTACCGCGCGCGGCGTCATACGTCGCCGATCCGGGTCCGGTGGCGGACGGTCGCCCGATGTCGTCGTGCGCAGTGAAAATCCCGAGCGACGACGGGGC
>JBKJUW010000061.1:0-40159 GCA_046589725.1 Gemmatimonadaceae bacterium | reverse complement strand
ATGCTCAAACTCGGCATCGTCGGTCTCCCCAACGTCGGCAAATCGACGCTGTTCAACGCGCTCACCAGCGCCGGCGTCCTCGCCGCGAACTATCCCTTCGCGACCAAAGATCCGAATATTGGGCGCGTCAACGTTCCGGATAGTCGACTCAACTCTCTGGCCGATGTCGTAAAGCCCCAGAAGACAGTGCCGGCCGCGGTGGAGTTCGTCGATATCGCCGGCCTCGTTGCCGGCGCGAGCAAGGGCGAGGGACTCGGCAACCAGTTCCTCGCAAACATTCGTGAGACGGACGCAATTGTCCACGTCGTCCGCTGCTTCGACGACGACGACATCCTGCATGTCATGGGCTCCGTCGATCCTGTTCGCGATCGGGAGGTCATCGAGTTCGAACTCGCGCTGGCCGATCTCTCCACCATCGAGAAGCGACTCGACCGCGTGAAGCGGTCGGCCAAGACCGGTGACAAGGAGGCGCTCGCCGAGTTGCCGACGCTCGAGCGCGCGAACGAGTTCCTGAAGGAAGGCAAGGGCCTGTGGGAGGCGAAGCTCAACGCAGACCAGCTCGCGCTGCTCAAGCCCCTCTCACTGTTGACGGCCAAGCCGATCCTCTACGCCGCCAATGTCACCGATGCCGAGCTCTCGGGCGACGAAGGGCCGCATCTCCTCGCCTTACGCAAGGCGATCGAGGCGAGCGGCGAGCTTGCCGAAGTAGTGCCCTTCTCCGCGAAGATCGAGAGCGAGCTCGCGGAGCTGCCGCCCGAAGATCGACAGGAGTTCCTTGCGACGCTCGGTTTAGAGAGCGCGGGGCTGGACCGTCTCATCAAGGGCGGATTCCACCTCCTTGGACTCCAGACCTACTTTACCGCTGGCGAGCAGGAAGTCCGCGCGTGGACGATTCATCGTGGTGACACGGCCCCGCAGGCCGCGGGTGTCATTCACTCGGACTTCGAGCGTGGCTTCATCAAGGCCGAGACGGCCGGCTATGACGACTTCATCGGCAACGGCGGATGGAAGGGCGTAAAGGACAAGGGCCTGATGCGGCAAGAGGGAAAGGAGTACATCGTCAAGGACGGCGACGTCCTCTTGTTCCGCTTCAACGTCTAAGACCCATCGCGTGCTCCGCAGGCTCGTAGGGAGACGCGTCACCACACTCGCTAAGGCCAATGCGGCAGCCCCGGTCCTCGATGCTTATAGTCGAAGGCAGCCTGCAGTGCGAGCAGCACGATCAGCGTGATCGGATGCGCGGCCCATCGCGGCGCCTTCGGCGTTCGCCTGAGGACTCCCCACGCTGCCGTCAGCATCGACGCCTCCAGCGCAAAGTCGGCGCCTTCATGGTCGTACAGGGCCAGTCCCATATCCGGCCCGCCCACCCAGAACTTCTTGAATCCCGTCAGCGTGTCACAGAGCACGTGCACCACCACGAGCGCCCCCGCGAGCCACGTCGTGACCCGACGGTGCCAGATCCCCCACGCCATGGCGGCCATCGCGGCGGCGAGCACCAGCACCGCGGGAAATGCATGCGTGTAAAGCTCGCACGTCGTCCGACACTGATCGCCCTGCGGCAGCACGAAGTCCGCGAGGTCCGGCACGAGCGACGCAACGATGAGGGCAAAGAGCTCCGCACGGGGCCAACGCGCCCGCGCGGCGAACGCCACGGCGATGTGTCCCGTTACCACGAAGAAGTCGTTCCGCGTCTCATCGTCCCAAACTAGCGGACACTCACGGCACGCGACCGGTCTTCGCCGAGACGAAAGAAAACTTTACGGCGCCGGCCTGGCCCCACGGATCGTGACGAGCACGCCGTCGCCGACGGGAACGATCTGCTCGTGAACCTGCCGCGCGACGCCTGACACATCGGTCACTGCGCGCACGTGCTCGAGTGCGCGGGTGGTGGCGACGACGCGCGCCATCGTCGCCACCGGTGGCAACTGGGATGCCGCGTCGGGGAGCGCCGCGAGCCGCAATCCGGCGAACGCCTGAGGCGGCAACCCGCACAACACCTCCCCACGGCGGTTCGCGTCGCGCACGGCGAAGTCGATCACGGTGCCGCTCTCATCGCGCACGGCCCCAAGGACAACGAGCGCGTCGAGCGACGCATCCAGCGCCTCGCGGTAGCCCGATTCCCTGTCGCGACGTTCGGCCTGGTCCCGGATGCGGTCCGTGAGCGCGGCCTGCCGCACCTCAACGGCCTGCGCCTGCGTGAGCGAGGCGCCGAGCAGGGACGCCATGAGCTCCAGGTTCGCCGCAGCCTCGTCGCTGAATGCGCGCGACTGCCGCGAAAGCACCGCGACCCAGGCGATCGTGGCCCGCTCGTGCACGACGGGAATGGCGAGGAGGCTTCCGATGCCGACGCGGTCGCAGACGTCGCCGAGGATCTCGTCGGGCTCGTGGCGGACGTCGTAGCGGATGCAGCGAATGCGTCCGTCAGCCGGCGTCCCGCCCTGCGGAATGAGTATCGCGCCGAGTTCGACGTCGAGCTGGCCGTGCCCGTCGTAGGCCCGCGCCCGATCGCCCACACCATCGCGCATCTCGATGATCGCCGCCCCCGCGGACGTGAGTTCCCGTGCGCGAAGTGCGATGCGTCGCAGCAGCGCGGCGATGTCGAGTCCCACGCTGGCAAGATCCCCACGGCCCACCGCGAGGACGGATTGCTGCTCGGCGCGTGCGCGACGCCTCGCGTCGGCGGCCATTTCTTCGGCCAGGTCGCGCGTGAAGCAGGTAAACCCCGAGACCATTCCACCCTCATTCCTCAGCGCCGTGATGGCGGTCTCGGTCCAGACCTTCTTGCCGTCCTTTCGCAGCATCCAGCCCTGATGCTCGCAGCGGCCTCGCCGCGCGGCGAGGGCAAGGTCGCTGGACGGGTGACCTTCCGTCCGCTCCTCGGGTGGATAGAGCACTGGCAGCTCGGCGCCGATCATCTCGGCGGCGGTGTATCCCGTGATCCTGGCCGCGCCAGGACTCCATCCCGCGATCAGGCCGGCAGGGTCGGTGAGGAATACCGCCGAGGACACTTCCGCAATGCCAGGATCTGCCGACGAAGCGGGTGGCTGTAGCGTCATTACCGGTGCGGGGGTTCGTGGACCGGTGCGCGGCGCACGCGGATGCGAACAAAGGTAGCGCATTGCTGGACCCCTTGGCCTCCGCCCGGCGCTACGCTATCCTTATGGGCTGCCATCAGCCGGGCCAGCGCACGCAACCGTGCCCTCTCCCGTACAACATTCCCCTCCTCCCGCTTCGGCAAACCAGCGGGGGGCTGGATTTCCGTCCAAAGGGAGGATTGCCAGGACATGCCACGTCCATACGAGGCGGTCTATGTCTTCGACTCCACACTCGAAGACAGCGCCGTCACTGAAAAGCTCGACAAGTTCCACACGCTCCTCGGCACGTCCGGGGAGATGAAGGTCGATCACTGGGGGCGCCGCCAACTCGCGTACCCCATCGGTCCCCGCGAGAATGGCTACTACGTCATCGCGCGCTTCGAGGCCGAATCCGCCGGCATCCCGGAGTACGAGCGTGCGCTCAAGCTCGACGAGAGTGTCATCCGCTATCTGCTCACCATCTTCGAGAATGAAGTCGGCGCCCCGCCGATGACCGAAGAGGAGCTCGCCCTCGCGAAGAAGCGTGGCGACGACGACGACGACGACGAGGAGTAGCCCATGCGACGCCCATCAAAAGCCTGCCCGTTCTGCGAGACGCGCGTGCGCTTCGTGGACTACAAGGACGAGCGGACGCTCGGACGCTTCATCACCGATCACGGAAAGATCCTGCCCAGCCGCCTCAGCGGCGTGTGCGCGCGGCATCAGCGTCAGCTGAGCACCGCGATCAAGCGCGCGCGCTACCTGGCACTCCTTCCGTACACGCGGGGCCTGCAGGGATAACATGCAGGATGCCGTGTCCCCGGCGCCGTCCGAGCGGGGGTGGGGAAAGCTCCTCCTCGCGCTCGCGGCGTTCCTCTTCATCCCGGTCATGCCACCGCTGCGGGTTTTGCTGCCGGTGGAGGAGACGTTGTTGCTCCTCCTCCCAGCGCTCGCGGCGTGCTGCCTGGTGGGATGGTGGGCCGGGGGACGGTTCCTCTTGGCGTTCATCTGGGTCGGGCTCGCCGGCTGGGCTCTTGCCCAGCCGGCGCTGCCTGGATCGTTCTACAACCTGGTTCGCGGGTGGAGCCTACTGCTGGCTGGCGCGTTCGGGCTGATCTGCCTGCTCGGTGCTCAGCGGCCGTTTTTCTCCCGCGCACTATCGACGCTGTCGCTGGCCATCGTCATCGTGCTGGTGATGAGTGCGCGCGGCCCGCTTACCCCGAGCCGCGCGTCGGAGGCGGTGACGGTGGAGTTCGCGCGGCGGAATACGGAGTCGATGACGATGCTGCGCGCGTTCCTCAAGGATCATCCCGATGTGCTGCAGGCAATGCCGCAGGTCGGGACGCTTCCTGAGGCATTCGAGCAGCAGTTGAAGCTCGTGGCACAGACCGGCGTCGGATTGTTTCCGTCGCTGCTGCTGCTCGAGTCGCTGGTCGCCCTCGCCTTGGCGTGGGCAACCTTTCACCGTCTCTCACGGACGCGCCTCGGCGCACCGCTTGGGCCGTTGAAGGATTTTCGTTTCAACGACCAGCTCGTCTGGGGGCTGATTGCCGGTCTGGCCATCGTGTTCGTACCGGCGCTCGGCTTCCTTGGTGGTACTGGTCGGAATCTGCTTGTCTTTTTCGGTGCGCTCTATGCGATCCGCGGGTTCGGCGTCCTCTCCTGGTTTCTTGCACCGGGAGCGCTCGCCGCAGCGCTGTTCGTCGGGTTCGCCATGCTCTGGTGGCCGGTGCTCAATGCGGTCGCCGTGCTCGGGTTCATGTTCCTGGCGCTCGCCGCCTTCGGACTCGGCCTGGGCGACACCTGGGCCGACTGGCGCCGCCGTGCGCGCCCTACCACGTAACTAGAGGGTCTTATCATGGAAATCATTCTGCGGCAGGCGGTCGAGAACCTCGGACATCCCGGGGACGTCGTCACGGTCAAGAACGGCTACGCCCGCAACTTTCTACTCCCCCGCGGCATCGCCTTCGAGGCGACCCCTGGCAACCTGAAGCGCATCAACGCTGAGCGCTCGCGTCTCGAGGCAGCAGAGAACGAGCGCCGCGATGGCGCCTCCGACCTGGCCAAGAAGCTCGAGGAAGTGCAACTCACGTTCTCGGCGCGCGTCGGCGAGGAAGGCAAGCTCTTCGGTTCGGTGACGTCGTCCGACATCGCGGAGCAGCTCGCCGCGCAGGGCTTCAACATCGAGAAGCGCCTCATCGACCTGCACGAGCCAATCAAGGCACTCGGGGTATACCGCGTGCCGGTGAAGCTCCATGCGGACGTCAAGCCCGAAATTCGCGTCTGGGTCATCAAGCAATAACAAACAGCCGTCACGAGCGTACCTGGTACTGCGTACACAGGTACCTGGACCGGCCATAGGCCACGGGGAACAGTCGATCCATCCCGTGGCACGACGGTTCATCGTCACATAACGTCAGACGTTGTAAGAGCTTCCCGGCGCACAGCCCGTCCACTGTTCCCCGTGGGTAGTATGCCATTCCAGGTACCAGGTACGCAGTACCAGGTACGCCGTTCCAAGTTGAGCAACCAATGCCAGTTACCGCAGTAAGACAGTCAGACACACAGATCGCGGAAGCCGTGCAGAAGGCAGCGGCTATCCTGTTGGACCGGAAGGCGAATGATGTCGTGCTCCTGAGCCTGAAGGGCGTGTCGGACATGACGGACTATTTCCTGATCGCGAGTGGGACGTCGGACACGCACGTGCGTGCGCTCGGCAATGCGGTGCTCGAAGACATGAAGAAGGACGCCGGGCAGATGGCGAACCATTCCGAGGGTTTGCAGCAGGGCCGGTGGGTTCTCCTCGACTACGTGGATTTCGTGGTGCACGTTTTCCATCCAACGCTGCGCAACTTCTACCAGATCGAACGCCTCTGGGCGGACGCGCAGGTCGTGCCGATCACTGCGACTGATTCGGGCTGACCGAATCGGGTCCGCCCACACCATCCCTCGGCGGAGTGTGCCTGTGACCCTGCGAACGACGCTGGTCTCGTTCGTGATCGCGTTGGCCGCCTGCGGGCGTGGCGACCGCCAGGAGACGCCCTCGCGGGCGGCGCCGTCGGCGGCAGTCGCTCGCGGACCAGATCAGCTCGTGCTGCGCGTCCCGCGCGCTGGCGGTGCCGCGCGTGTCTACGCGTACCCGCGGCTCGATACCGTCATGTGGAGCGCCGAAGGCGCTCCGGCACCAATGCGCGTGCTCGCCTTCGATGCCGAAGCGGGCAGCATCGCGTTCGTCGATGCCAAGGGAGCACCCGCGCGCATCGACCTGCGACAGGGCATTGCCACCACCGTCACCAAGACGAAGCTCACAGGCCTCGCGTCGTGGGATGGGTCGAACATCTACGGAATCACCACAGATGGTGGCGTCGAGCGCTACGGACCGAATGGCCCGTGGAAGTGGAAGCCAAAGCTGCCGGCAAGGGCCCTGTTCCCGCAACCTGATGGGAGTGTTCTCGTACTCGCGCAGCGATCCGGGGGCAGCGTCGTCTGGCGGGTGCGTCCGCCGGGCACGAAGATCATCGATTCGGTGGCCCTCGGCACCGTTAATCGCACGCTTCGCACGCAGGTCGGCGATCGGTTGTATCTGGGGAGTGGTCGTGAGCTGACAGGCGTCCGCACGCGAACGATGCAGCGCGCGGCAAGCATCGAGCTCGACGGCGACATCGAGCTCATCGAAGCGACGCCGAGTGGCGATCGCGTCTTCGTGGTAACGAAGGGCAGCACCATGGTGGAAATCGTCGATCGGTACAGGGAGACGATTAGCGGGAGGATCGAGCTTGGACGGCATGCAGAGGATCTTCGCGTCGATCCACTCGGCCGGTACCTGCTCGCCCGACCGGAAGGGAGCGACAGTGCCGTGGTGATCGCACTTGGCACGAACCGCGTGGTCGGTGGCGTCGCCACCACGTGGCGCGAAGATCTTCCCTTCGTTGCGCCTGATGGCGGCATCGCACTGGCGCAGGGCGCCGACGTCGCGCTCGTCGATGCGGAAACACTTCGCGAGCACTCCCGTGTGCGCGGTGGCGCAGCGGACTTGTGGTATGCGTTCCGCTGGACCGGCTTCCGTCCTCGTGATGCGCGACTCGACAAGCCGGTGGAGTTCGAACCCCCGGTCGACAGCACGCGCCTGCGTGACTCAACAGGCGGCGCAACGGATTCCGCGATCGTGCATGCTCCGCCAAGAGATACCGTGGTCCGAAAGGTGTCAGGCTACACGCTTTCGTTCGCGGCGCTTCTCGCGGGCGACAAGGCGCGAGAGCTTGCCGCGCAGATCAAGGTGGGGAACGAAGCGGCGCGCGTCGTCACCGCAATGCGTGATGGCGCTGCGATCTACAGGGTCGTGCTCGGCCCTTATGCGACGAGGGAACAGGCGGAGCGGGTCGGCCGCGAGTCGAAGCAGTCGTTCTGGGTATACGAGGGAGGTCCATGACGGATCCCCACGACTGGACTGCGCGCGGCCGCGAGTTGGCGGTGACACTCGATACGTGCCATACCATCGTCGTGACCGGGATCGAGGCAGTGGCAACAGCCGAAGTGGCGCTGGGAATCGGTCGTGTGCAATCCGTACGGCGGCCGGTGACCGTGATCGACCTCATCGGCGAAGCACCGCCCATTCAATCGCTGGTCGACAGCGATGACCCGCATGGGATCGCGGACAGCTTCGAATTCGGCATCTCACTGAGCCGCATCGCCCATCTGGTCCCCGGCTCGGCCGACCTGTTCGTGGTGCCGAGCGGCGCTTCACCGATCGACCATGCGACGATGCTCGCGAGCCCGCGTTGGCGACGGCTCATTGGCGGCTTTCGCGAAGTTGGCGCGCTGCTGATCCTGGCGGCACCCGCGGATGCGGCAAATCTGGCGGAGCTCGTGCTGGCCGCCGATGGTGCCGTCGTCGTCGGTGACACAGTTCCGGCGGACGTCCCGGTCGCGCACACACTGGCTTGGCTTCGCGTGGCGCGACGGAGCAGCGTCGTGACGGGCGCGAGCGAGGCGCCCCTTGCGGTCGTGGACGCGGCGCGCGAGCGCCCGCGTAGCGACCGGGCTCGCTACCTGGCGGGCGCAGCGGGCCTTCTCCTGACGCTCGGCTTTATCGCGGTGGGTGTGTGGTTTGCCTATCGCCCCTTCGCATCGGCGCGACCTGCGCGCACGTCGGCGACGCCGGAGGCTTCGCCGCTCCGGAAGCAACTCGGGACCGCACCAGTGCCGCGCGCGGACACGACACGCGGCGACAGCGTTGCCCCATTCTCGACTGCGAGCGCGGCCGGCGACTCCTTTCCAGTGCTGCTCCCGGGCAACGCGAGCGATTCGTCGACGGCAGCGGCATGGGCCGTTCTCCTGGAGCCGACGCGGACGTACTCCGGCGCTATCTTGGAGCTACGCACGCGGTTCGAGACCGTGCCGGTGGGAACGTACGGCATCGATATTCGCACGCGCGCATTCCTCCTCGTGGCGGGCGCCTATCGGCAACGATCTTCGGCGGAGTCGCTGCTGGTGGATCTTCGCAATCATCGCGTTCTCGCGCCCGGTCTGGGGAGCGTCAGATCGTTGCCGTTTGCCTTCCTCGTGGAGCAGGACGTCCCGGAAGCGGCCGTACCGTCGCGCCTCAAGCGATTTGCGGGAAGTGGCCGTCCAGTCTATGCCCTGCGCCAGACGAATGGTGCAGTCAATCTCTACTTCGGTGCCTATGAGAGCGCGCAACAGGCCGCGATCGCCGTGCCCTCCGTGCGTGAGGCCGGCTTGACACCGACGCTCGTCTATCGAATCGGGAGAGTCTACTAGTGCGCTTGACCAAGCTGGAGCTGGATGGTTTCAAGTCGTTCGCCGACGCCACGCAGATCGTGTTCGAGGCCGGCGTGACCGCGATCGTCGGTCCGAACGGCTGCGGAAAGTCCAACGTCTCGGATGCGGTGCGCTGGGTGCTCGGCGAACAGCGCGCGCGCCTGATGCGCGGTGCGAAGATGGACGAGGTCATCTTCCAGGGATCGTCGGCACGTCGTGCGGTGAACGTCGCGGAAGTATCGCTGCACTTCTCGAACGACGAAGGCATCCTGCCCGTTCCGTTCAAGGAAGTCGTGATTACGCGACGGCTCTCGCGTTCGGGAGACAGTGACTATTTCCTGAACCGCGCTCCCTGCCGCCTCCGCGACATCTCCGACATGCTGCGCGGGACGGGGCTCGGCGCGGGCACCGGCGTGGTGATCGAGAGCAAGATGATCGACGCGCTGCTCTCGGATCGCCCGGATGAACGTCGCGAGCTGTTCGAGGAAGCGGCCGGCGTGGGGCTGTACCGTGACCGCCGCCGCACGACGGAGCGCCGGCTCGACGAAACGACCGGCGACCTGCAGCGCCTTGATGACCTGATCAACGAGGTGTCGAGCCAGGTGCGCAGCCTGTCGCGCCAGCGGAAGCGTGCGGAACGCCACGGCGAGATCATGTTGCGTCGGTTCACCGTCGAACTCTCGCTCGCGGCGCGCTCCATGGAAGCGTGGCGCGAAGAGCTGGCGCGACTGGAGGTCCGTGTCGCAGAGCTGCGCGAGCAGCTCCCGTGTGCCGAAGCCGCGATGGCAGATGCCGAGATCGCGCGCGAGATGGCGAACGGCGCGCGCGCGGCCGCCGAGGCCCAGCGCAATGAGCTGTCGCGGCTCGTGCACGGCCAGCGGGAGCAGGTGCAACGCATTCGTGGCGAGATGGCCGTCGCGGAAGAGCGTCAGCGCAACGCGACCACGCGTCGCCAGCGAGCAGAAGCCGAGGCGACGGCGGGCGAGCAGACGGGCACGCAGATCGCCGCGGAGCAGAAGGGCGCTGCTGCCGAACGCCTGCGTCTCGAGGAAGAGCTGAAGCAGGCTGATGCCCAGCTGGCGCAACATCAGGATGCCGAGAACGAGGTCCGTCGCCTGGTTGCGGACGCGCGTGCCACGGTCGAGCGCGCGGAGCGACAGCTCCGTGAGTCGCAGGATCGCGCGCGTCGCCTGGAGCACGAGCGCGAGCGCGCGACGCGTGAGCTGCACGAGGTCACGCAACGCGGCGAAGCCCTGGCGCTCGAGCGCGCGCACCTCGAGGACGTACACGCCCTCGCAATGCGCGAGCTGGAAGAATCGCAGTCCGCGGTAGAAGCGGCGCAGGCCACGTCTGCCGAAGCCGCCGAGGAGCTAGCGACTGCGCGCGCGACCGATCGCGAGGCGCGGGAGCAGGAGTCACTCGCTCGTGCAGAGCTCTTTCGCGCCGACGAGGCGCTGACATCGCTCCAGGGGCGCGTGAATGCGCTCGATCAGCTGGAGCGTGATCGCGTGGGCCTCGCGCCTGCCGCATCACGCCTGCTGAAGGAACGCACCAAGTTCGACGCGGGAGCAATCCTCGGTCCGCTGTCCGATTTCATCGGTGCGGACCAGGAGTCGGCCGTCCTGATCGAGAAGTTCCTCGGCAACTCGGTGCACGCGGTGCTCGTGCGCGACAGCGCTGCGGCCACGGAGGTGCGCGCGTGGCATGCGGCGGCGAATCCTGGACCGCTGCTGCTGCTTCCGGTCGACGCGATGAGCGACGACGCTGTCGGCGAGACGCTGCCGGATGCGCTCGCGGGTCTCGTGAATGCGTCCGACCCGGCTCGCGGTTGGATCCGCAACCTGCTCGGCTATGTCCACGCGGTTGACGGCGGAAGTGCGTTCGTCGACGCGCGTGGCGCGGTGTGGCTCCCGGGCAGTGCCGTCGGCGCAGGTCCCCTGCGCCGCCGCGCCGAGTTGACGAAGCTGCGCACGGAGCTCACGAACCTCGAGCGCGCGCGGCAGGCGGCCTCGGAGGCGGCGGATGCCATGCGTGCTGCGCTGAACCTCAGCGAGCAGCGCGTCGTGGCATCCACAGAAGCGGCGTCTCTCGCGCAACAGCACGCTCGTCATGCCGCAGAGAAGCACGCCGAGCTGACACGTCGGGTGACCCGAGCCGAGAAGGAGGCCCAGGACGCCGCGGCGCTGTCCGCGCGACTCGACGTTCGCCGCGCGGAGCTTGGCGAGCGTGGCAGTGCGCTCGATGCGGACGCTGCAACGCTCTCCGCGGAGGCGACCGTGCACGAGCAGGCGATCGCCGACGCACGCGAGCGCGCGACCCAGGCGGAACACGGACAGGAAGAAGCGCGCGAGCGTCGGACGAAATGCCAGGTGGAGCAGGCGCAGTCCCGCGCGCGCGTGCAGATGGCCGCCGACCGCGAGCGACGGTTGTCGCAGGAAGTCGCGACCGCTTCACAGCGCCTGGCGCAGTTGCGCGTCGAGCTCGGCGAGCTCGCGCATTCGGACAGCGCCCTGGCGGAGAAGATGGCGGCGTGGACACTCGACGTGGAGACGCGCGAGGCGACGCTGAGCGACGGCGAAACCCGGTTGGCCGACGCGGAATCCGCGGTGCGAATGGCTGACGAGACACTTGCCGCTACGGAGGCGACACTCAACGAGGTGCGTCGGCGGTCGACGGCGGTTGGCGACGAGCTGCATCACGCCGAACTGCGCTTTACGGAGCTGTCGGGTCGCCGACTGGCGATCCGCGAGCGCCTGGAGACGGAGTGGAAACGGCCGCTCGAGGAAATGATCGCTGAGGTCCCGCCCGTGGAGCTCGACGACGACGCTCTGAAGACCGAGGCCGAAGATCTCCGCCGCCAGCTGGATCAGCTCGGGCCGGTGAACGTGCTCGCGATCGAGGAGCACGACGAGACGGTGAAGCGTCACGACTTCCTCGTGGCGCAGCGCACCGATCTCTTCGAGGCACGCGCTGCGCTGCTTCAGGCCATCAAGGAGATCGACGCCACGGCGCGCGAGTTGTTCATGGCGACGTTCGAGCAGGTGCGCATCAATTTCCGCGAAATCTTCATGTCGCTGTTCGGCGGCGGTGAGTGCGACCTGAAGCTCGAGAATCGCGATACGCCGCTGGACTGCGACATCGAAATCCACGCGTCCCCGCGCGGAAAGAAGACACAGCGCATTCACCTGCTGTCCAGCGGAGAGCGTGCGCTCGTCGCGCTTTCGCTGCTCTTCGGAATCTTCCTCACGAAGCCGAGCCCGTTCTGCCTGCTCGACGAGGTCGACGCGCCGCTCGACGACGCGAACGTTGGCCGGTTCGTGCGCATGCTGAACCAGTTCAAGGACCGCACGCAATTCATCGTCATCACGCACAACCCTCGGACGACGACCGAGGCGGGCGATGCGGTCTATGGTGTGACGATGCAGGAGCCGGGCGTGTCGTCGCTCGTCAGCGTGCGCATGAAGGGTCCGTCCACCGAGGATGGCGCGGCGGGGACGCATGGGGCCTCTGCACTGCGAGAGGCTGTCGCGGTCTCGTGAGTCGTCGTAACGCCGGTGCTGACTGATGCGCCTCACCACGCTTGGCACTGGCACCATCTCTCTGGCTCCCCAGCGCGTCTGCGCGGGGCACTTGGTGGAATCGGGCAGCGTACGTCTCCTGCTCGACTGCGGCAGTGGTGTCGCGCATCGGCTGTCGGAGAAGCACGTCGCATGGCGCGACATCACGCACGTCGCCTTCACGCACTTCCATCTCGACCACATCGCGGATTTTGCGCCCCTGGTGTTCGCATGGAAGTACGGCGACCTGCCAGGCCGCAGTGCTCCACTGGTCGTCATCGGGCCGGTGGGAACCGTGGCGCTCCTTGCCAGGCTCGCCGACACATTCGGCGAATGGCTGCGCGACCCGGGCTTCACGATCACGGTCAACGAGATTGCGCCAGGCGACGTCGTGGACCTCGGCGATTCCACGCTGCTTGGCGCCACCAAGGTGCCGCACACCGATGAGAGCGTGGCATATTCCATCTCGAGAAATGGCCGCCGCATCGTCTACACGGGCGATACGGGCTACGACCCCATGCTGGGGGAGTGGTCGCGCGGCGCGGACGTCCTGCTGTGCGAGTGCTCGCTCCCGCCGGCGCTCGCGATACCGCAGCATCTCACGCCCGAACAGTGCGGAGCGCTCGCCGCTGCCGCCCTGCCGAAGCACCTCGTACTGACGCACTTCTATCCACCCGTGGAGCAGGTCGACATACGCGCCGCGGTGGCCGCCCACTATGCAGGACCCATCACGCTCGCCGGTGACGGGGATACGTTCGAGATCGAGGAAGGCTGATGCTGATCGTCATGGTGAATGACGCGACGGACGCGCAGGTGGCCCGCGTCGTCGAGGTCATCAAGGAGATGGGATACGAGGGGCTCCCGATGCCCGGCGCGCAGCGCACGACGGTCGGTCTCGTCGGGAACGACGGGCGCGTCGACGGCTCGCGCTTCGAGTCGCTCGACGGCGTCGCGGAGGTGATCCACGTCTCGCGACCGTACAAGCAGGTGTCGCGCGAATGGCGTCAGGAGAACACCCTCGTCACCATTGCGCCAGGAGTCGTGTTTGGCGGAAAGGCCATCCCGATCATCGCCGGCCCGTGCTCCGTCGAAAGTGAAGCGCAGATCGTCCTCGCCGCGCAACAGGTCCGTGCGGCGGGTGCCACGGCGCTTCGCGGTGGTGCCTTCAAGCCGCGCAGTTCGCCGTACTCGTTCCAGGGTATGGGCAAGAAGGGACTCGAGCTCCTGGCGCTCGCACGCCGCGAAACTGGTCTGCCCATCGTGACCGAAGCGCTCGACGAGGAAGGCGCGCATCTCGTGGCCGAGGTGGCGGACTGCATCCAGATAGGCGCGCGCAACATGCAGAACTACTCGCTGCTGCGGACCATCGGGCGCCTCGGTAAGCCGGTGCTGTTGAAGCGGGGGATGTCAGCCACCATCGTCGACCTGCTGCTCAGCGCCGAGTACCTGCTCGCCGAGGGAAATACGCAGGTGATCCTCTGCGAGCGCGGCATCCGCAGCTTCGATCCATCGACGCGCAACCTGTTCGACCTCACCGCCATCCCACTCGTGCAGAAACTGTCGCACCTGCCGATAGTCGCGGATCCGAGCCACGGCACGGGCCTGCGCGACAAGGTCATCCCGATGGGCCGAGCAGCGATCGCTGCCGGCGCGGATGGACTGCTGGTTGAAATGCATCCGAATCCCGACACGGCAATGTCGGATGGGGGGCAGTCCCTCTATCCAGACCAACTCGCGCGCCTCGTGCGCGAGGCGCGCGCGATCGCCGATGCGATCGGCCGGTCCATTACAGAATCGGGGACCGGTCTAGCTGTTCCCGTGTAGGATGATAGGACGATAGGAAGATAGGCAAACCCTATCATCCTCCTATCATCCCATCCTCCTATCCTCCCGTCTGTGCGCATTGATATGAAAGCGATCGCTCTTGGTTTCGCTCTCGCGATCACCGCGGGCACGACGACCGTCGGTGCATCCACGCCATTGCGGCGTCAGACCGACCTGCTCGACCGCGCCGTTGCTGCGTGGGCCAAGGTGAAGACGGTTCGTGGAACCTTCGAGCAGACGATCGTCAATTCGCTCACGGGTCGCACGATGACGACCACCGGCGAGTATCAGCAGGAGCGCCCCGGCAAGCTCAGCGTATCCTTTGCCGAGCCGGCGAACGACCGTATCGTGGCGGACGGTAGGTTCGTGTGGCTGTTCCTGCCCAGCTCCGCTCCGGATCAGGTGATCAAGACACCGCTTGGCCCGGGCGGGACGGGCACCATGGATCTTACCGCGCAATTCCTCGTGGCGCCGCGATCGAAGTATGTGGTCACTCCCGGGGGCGTTGCCACGGTGAGCAGCCGGGCGACGCACGCATACGGGCTCGTGCCCAAGTCCGCCCAGGGCGCGCCATTCAGGACCGCGACTGTCTGGATTGATGATGCCGATGCGACGATCCGTCAGTTCGAGGTGACGGAGACGACAGGCGTGCAGCGTCGCATCCGCCTCACGTCGCTCAAGAGCAACGTTTCCGTTGATGCCAGGGCGTTCGTGTTCACAGTGCCGGCGGGCGTACGGATTGTGACGAGATAGACCGATAGGACGATAGGACGAAAGACTTATCCTATCATCCTATCATTCTATTTCGCGGGGGACCGAACCGTCGTCACGACTTCTTGTGCGTCGTGCGGGACACATCCTCGCGGTTCTCCTGCACGAGTTCCGTGATGTGCTTGGCGCGCAGGCCTGCATCAGGACCAGTATCGGCGACCGCACCGCCGAGACGCACGTCGTCTCGCAGGTGGTCAGGGCCCTCGGGATCCGCGACGAGATCGTCCACATCCGCTGCGCGGACTTTGAAGTGTCCGTGAACGTCGCGTCCGTTATGCGGCTTGTTGCGCTCAGACATTCCGATGCTCCATCGTTGAATGGAACGTCAAGCGAGGCAAGGTCTACACCACGCCGAGATCCTTGGCGAACACACCCTTGTAGCGGCTCACCTCGCTCCGTTCGCGGTCCAGCTCGGGTATGTGGCGCGTCTCGAAACCGAAGCGCCTGAAGAACGCTTCATCATTGCTCACCGCGAACAGCGTGGCGATTCCACGCTGGCGTGCCAGTGCCTCCGTCGCCTGCACGAGCGCGCGACCAACGCCCTTGCCCTGTCCCCCGCGCGCGACCGCCAGCGAGCGAAGTTCCGAGAGGCTGGGCGCGTATTCATCGAGGTGCACACACCCGACGACATCGCCGTCTTCCTGCGCCACAATAAAGTTGTGCGCGTGACTCGCGATGAACTCCTCTGACCGCGGCAACAGCGTGCCGTCGGTCACATAGGCTTCGATGAGGGCGCGGATGACGATGGCGTCGTGCGCCGTCGCACGACGCGTGCGTATCGTATCCGTCGCCGTCGCCGTCATCTCGTCACCGCCACGCGGTCAAGCAATTCCGCTTGCGTGCGGACTCCGTGGAGCAGGCTGAGTGCCCGTTGCATCGTTGCATCCTCTCGGAGGTTGCGCGCAAACTCCGCCTGCGGACCGAAGACATAGTGTGAGAGCTGTGAGCCCAGCGCGCGATCGACGAGTCCTGTGGCCGCGTCGTACATGGCGCGGCTGACGGGGACGCGACGGGCCTGCAACCGCTTGAACAAGTCATCACGCATGGCGGGCGTCACGCTGAAGTTCGCGTCGCGGACCGAATGCGCGACCTTCACCGACAGCGCATAGTCCACGACGGCATCACGGAACCTGGGTGCCTTGGCGCCGAGTGCCACAAGGAAAGCACGATCGGGTTTGGAGAATGCGCGCGAGGCTACCTCGACATCAGGCACGATGCCGCCACCACCGAGCACAGTGCGACCAGCATCCGTCTTGAACTTCGGTCGAGGCGGGGCGCTGTCCGGCCTCGCAATCGGGAAGTCGTCTTCCGTCACCGGCACGCGCGGCCGGTTGATGCTGCGACCACTCGGCGTGTACCACAGCGCCGTGGTGATTTTCACCGCACCGTTATCGATGCGGAAGACGCGCTGTGCGCTGCCCTTCCCGTAGGTGGCCGTGCCGATGATCACCGCGCGATCGTGATCCTGGAGCGCACCGGCCACAATCTCACTCGCCGACGCAGACGAGCTGTCCGTCAGAACGACGATGGGCATGTCCGGCCAACGTTGCGGCGCCCGATCCTCGAAGGCGTGCGTCTCGGCGGCGTCCCTGCCCTTCGTGGCCACGATCGCCTGGCTCGCATCGAGGAACAAGTCTGCGACATCGATGCCCTGGCCCAGCAATCCCCCCGGATCGCCGCGCAGGTCGAGGACGAGTGAATGTGCGCCAGCGTGCCGCAGCGAGTCGATGGCTACCTTCAGGTCATTGGCGGCCGCTGTGCTGAACACCGTGAGGTTCACGTATCCAATGCCAGGCTCGACGATGGACGCGTGCTGCACCGGATTCACCTCGATCGTGCGACGCGTCAACGTGAAGGGCATCCGCTCGGCCAGGCCCGGGCGAACGACGGTGACGTTCACCGTCGTGCCCGGCGCGCCCCGCAGTGACTTGAGGGCCTCTTCCGTTGTGAGCCCGACGGTCGGCTTTCCTTCGATGGCCACGATGCGGTCGCCTACAAGCAGGCCGACTTCCTCAGCCGGCGAGCCCGGCAGCGTGCCGACTACCGTGACTCCACGGTCGCGCACGTCCATCTGGATACCGACGCCGGCATAGTGCCCGCTCGTGCTCTCGTCGAGCCGCCCAAGCCGGCGCGCATCGAGGAACACCGTGTGCGGATCGCGAAGCTCGCCGAGCAGGCCGTCGATCGCACGGCGGTACAGCGCGGAATCCGTAAGCGTATCGACATAGTCGCGCCGAACATGCTGCATCACCTCGTCGAAGAGATGCTTGCGCGCGGGCAGGTTGTGCGACGCGGTGCGCGAGCCGCGCTCCACGAGCCAGCCACCCGTCACGAGAGCACTCGAGAAAACCGCGAGCAGGATGACGTTCCTGTTCTTCATGCCTGCGGCCACCGCGCGCTCACCACGCCGAGGATCCGTTGTGCGACATCGTCCTCCTTCCCCGTTGCATCCACGGAAACTATCGGCCCGCACTCGGGATGCGCCGCCTGCCACCCCGGCTCCGCGAAGGTCGCGAGGGCAGCGGCCACCCGTTCGTGAAACGACGTGCCCATCGCCTCCATGCGATCGTGCGCCGACGCGCGGATCGCCGCGCGTTCGAGGCCCTGGTGCACCGGGTAGCGGAGAAGGAGCGTGAGATCCGGCACCAGCCCGTCGGTCGCAAAGCTGTTCGCCGCGCGAATCGCCGACTCGTCGAGATGATGGCCGGCAATCTGATAGGCGTACGTCGACAGGAAGAAGCGGTCGAGCAGCACGTCGTCGCCGCGCTCGAGCGCCGGGCGGATCTCGCGCGAGACCAGTTGCGCACGCGATGCCATGAACAGCAGCGCTTCGGCGCGGGGATCGATGTCGGAGGCGGGGTCGAGCAACAGGCGTCGCACCTCGGCGCCGAGCGGAGTCCCGCCGGGCTCCCGCACACACAGGTGTGCCACGTCCTGCTGCGCGAGTACGGACGAAAGGCGCCGGAGCTGCGTGCTTTTTCCCGAGCCCTCGCCGCCTTCGAAGACGATCAATCGGCCACGCCCCGCGCGCGCCACTGGACGTCAGCCGAGCGTGATGATCGAGCTCTGCGCGCCCTTCTCGATGCCGTCGACGATCCAGTCGTTCACCTTCGCCATTGTCTTGTCGAAGTTCTCCTGTGCCGACACCAGGCGCTGGTACACGGGCTGCCCCTGCACCGTGCCGAGCAGGCCGTCGAGGTCCTTCTCCATCTCCTCGGTGGGGCGCTCGCCACGCTGGATCATCTGCTGGGCGTTGAGCCGCAACTGCTCCATCTGCTTGAGGAGGGCGACCGCAGCCTTGTCCTCGCCGAGCGCGTCATTCGCCCGCTGCACCGCCTTGTATTCAGCGCTCTGCCCGATGAGCCGCCCGAGCTCCTTCGCCTTATCCTCGATCATCTACTCCTCCCGTCGTCGTGCGACCACGAATCGTTCGCGGCCGGTGAGATCAAGCAAAACGCGTACGTCGACGAATGCATCGTTCGACCTCGCGAGCTCGGCCGCCACTTCGGCGCGCCGGCTGTCCACCTCGAGTGCAAGCAGCCCCGACGCGGCAAGGCGGGGAGCGGCGTCACGTATCAACTGCGCGATCACCGCCATGCCGTCATCGCCGGCAAAGAGTGCGACCGACGGCTCCCAATCGCGCACGGATGCCGGAAGCGCGCTCGCCTCGTGGTACGAAATGTAGGGCGGGTTGGAGATGATCGCCGCCAACCCGGTCTCGGTCACGGGCCCGAGGAGCGAGCCGTGGCGCAGGTCAATCGCGGCACAGCATCGGTGAGCGAAGCTCGTCGCATTGGCGCGGGCGACCGCGATTGCGTCGAGCGAGACGTCCGTCCCGATCACGGTGTCGAATCGTCCCTCGCTCGCGAGGGAGAGCGCAATCGCTCCCGAGCCTGTGCCGACGTCGACCGCAATGCCGCCACGCACGCCGCGCGTCTGTTCGAGGACGATCTCGACGAGTTGCTCCGTCTCCGGTCGCGGTATGAGGACGCGCGCATCGACCGCCAGGGTCATGTGGCGAAATGCGGCGCGGCCGGCCGCATACGGTATCGGCATCCCGGTTGCCCGGTCGCGCGCAGCATCTAGCGCGGTGTCCGCCTCCCTCGGCGACATCGGCTGATCTGCCGAGGTGCTCGGCCAGAAGCGTGGCATGTCGTGCAGCAGCGCGAGCAGCTCGCGCGCCTCGTCCCCGGACGACAGGATCTCCGTCATCCGCGCGATGGTCTCGCCGACGGTCGAAGGGTCCCGCTCCGCCTCACTCACCGAGCTGCTCCTCCACATCCGCCATCCGCAGCGCATCGATGATCGGCTCGATGTGCCCGTCCATCACCGCCGAGAGATCGTGGGTGGTAAACCCGATGCGATGATCCGTGATGCGGCTCTGCGGATAGTTGTACGTGCGGATCTTGGCCGACCGGTCGCCGGTGCCCACCTGCGATTTCCGCATCTTTGATCGCGTCGCCTCCGCCTCGGCGACGCGTAGGTCGAGCAGGCGCGCGCGCAGCACTTCCATGCCCTTGAGCTTGTTCTGGAGCTGCGACTTCTGGTCCTGCTGCGACACCACAAGCCCAGTGGGAAGATGCGTGATGCGCACCGCCGAATCGGTGGTGTTGACACTCTGCCCGCCCGGACCACTCGCGCGGAACACGTCGATGCGAAGGTCCTTGTCCTCGATCCGGACGTCGACTTCCTCTGCCTCGGGGAGCACTGCGACGGTGGCGGCCGACGTGTGGATGCGACCCTGCGTCTCGGTGGCGGGCACGCGCTGCACGCGATGGACACCGCTCTCCCAGCGCATCGCACCGAAGGCGCCCGCGCCGGACACCTTGAAGATCGCTTCCTTCACGCCGCCGAGTGTGCCGTCGGAATGCGAGATACTCTCGCGCTTCCAGCCGGAGCGCTCGATGAACCGCGTGTACATGCGGTAAAGATCGGCGGCGAAGAGGGCGGCTTCGTCGCCGCCGGTCCCGGAGCGGATCTCGATGATGGCGTTGCGGTCGTCGAGGGGATCGTGAGGGAGGAGGGCAGGCTTGAGCTGGATCTCCAGCTCCGCGATGCGCACCGCAAGGCTCGCGACCTCACGGGCAGCTTCCTCGGCCATCTCAGCGTCGTCCACAACAGAAACGAGCTCGCGTGCTTCCGCGAGCTCGTTCTCCTGACGTTCGAGCTGGGCCGCCAGTTCCACTACGGGCTGGAGGCGGCGGTGCTCTCGGCCGAGCTCGGCGACCTTGTTGGAATCGCCAAAGGTGTCGGGATTGGAAAGCAGCCGCTCGACCTCCGCCGCCCGGGCGAGTGCGTCGCCGAGCAGGTCGCGGAGGCTCAGGGGATCAGCTCTCCTTCGTGTCGCCCGCGGGTGCAGCCTTCGCGTCCGGCTTCGCCTGGTACTTCTGGCGGAAGCGCTCGACGCGACCAGCGGTGTCGAGCATACGCTGCTTGCCGGTGTAGAACGGGTGGCACTCGGCGCATACGTCGGTGTGGATCTCGGCGACGGTGGAGCGCGTTTCGAAGGTATTGCCGCACGCACACTTGACGACTGCGGTGGCGTACTCGGGATGGATGTCGGTCTTCATTTTAGTCCTGCCTGTGCGGATGGTGCGATTCTCGATTAGCTACGCAATATAGCGGATTCTGGGCTACGTAGACAAGCCGCAGCGTATTAATGGGTTACGGGGCCGAAAGTTCCGCAAAGGCCGAGCGGCGAGCAAGAAGCCAACTGAGAGCAGGAGCTGCGAGCTCAAGCCTGAGCTCGGGCTGTGAGCTGAAGCTTGAGCTGCCAGCTGAAGCCTGCGCTCGAGCTCGAGCTTCGGCTCGGGCTCCTTGCTTCAGCTCAAGCTCATCGCTCGATGTTCGCTCCGTGCTCGCCGCTCGGCTTCATGGCGTTGTCCTTGTCGGCGAAGCGCAGGGTGGCTGACGTCATGGTCCTCACCGTCGAGGTGGAGAGCGCACCCCTGAAGTAGCGAAAAACTGCTGCGCAAGTGATGACGCCGCAACTACATAAGCTGGCGTTTTCAAAATGCCTCACGTTTGACAGGCCCTTGGGCACCCGATACGTTTTCGGACACGTCACTCCAATGGTTTCCAGCGGGCCCGCCGCGTGATCGCTCAGACCGCAGATTTTCTCGCCAGCGTCCCGCTCTTTCGCGGCCTGGAGCAAGAAGAGCTTGCCAGATTTGGTGAGCTCGTTCGTGAACGTTCCTATCCAAAGGGGAGCGTCATCCTCTTTCAGGACGACCCCGGCGACTCGCTTTACATCCTTCGCACGGGGCGGGTGAAGGTCGTGCTGATCGGTGAAGACGGCCGTGAGGTCATCCTCGGTGTGCTCGAGTCTGGAGCGCACTTCGGTGAGCTCGCGCTGATCGACGACCAGCCGCGATCCGCACACGTGATCGCAATGGAAGACGCGCAGCTGCTGATCCTGCGGCGCGAGGATTTCCGGCGTCGCGTGGATGCGAGTCCGAGTGTCGCGTGGGCCCTGCTCTGCGAGCTGTCGCATCGCCTCCGTCGTGCGGACGAGAAGATCGGCGGTCTCGTGCTGCTCGACGTCCCCGGGCGCATCGCACGCCTGCTGCTCGACCTCTCCGAGGAGAGCGGCGGATCGTCCATCGAGAAGGCACTCACGCACCAGACCATCGCGCAGATGATCGGCGCCAGTCGTGAGACGGTCTCGCGCTCCATGAAGGAATTCCAGGAGGAGGGGCTCATCCGCGTCGAGCGGCGCCGCATTTCGGTTGCCGATCGCACGTTGCTCGAAAAGCGTGCCCAGGTACGCGTGTGACGAGTATCACAGGGGTCGCGTGACCCGCTCCTTTGCGCACTCGCCCGCTGAAGTGGCATACTGTCGCGTGAATGACGGGACGTCGCGCTGATGGCGCTCACGGTTCGCTTCTGGGGCACTCGGGGATCCATTCCGAGTCCGGGTCCAACGACGGTTCGCTACGGCGGCAATACACCCTGCGTGGAGTTGCGCACCGAAGAGGGTCGCCTGGTGATCCTCGACGCGGGCACCGGCATTCGGGAGTTGGGACGCTCGCTGACTGAGCGGGCACAGGGCGCCGCGATCGAGGCGGATATTTTCCTCACGCACGCGCACTGGGACCACATCCAGGGCATTCCGTTCTTCGCGCCGCTATTCCGCAAGGGCAATCGCTTCACGATCTGGGGCTCGAAGTCGCTCCAGATGAGCATAGACCGGGTGGTGCGCGACCAGATGTCACCGGTCGTCTTCCCGGTGTCGTTCGAGGAACTGCAGGCGCAGATCGATTTCCAGGAACTGGCGGAGGAACAGCGGGCGGGCACCGGGTATCACGTGGCAGCAATGGGGGTTCGGCATCCGGGCGGCGCGCTGGGCTACCGGTTCTGGGATGGAGAGATCGGTCCGCGTTCGCTGGTGTACGTGTCGGACAATGAGCTGAACCCGCGCGCCACGTACGAGGAGCAGCCGAACTGGCGTGCGCGTTTCGTCAAGTTCGCACAGGGTGCTGCGGTGCTGGTGCACGACACGATGTTCACGGCGAAGGAGTACGACGCGTTCGTCGGATGGGGCCATTCGACGCACGAGGACGCCGTCGAGCTGGCGCTCGAGGCGGAAGTGGAGAAGCTGGTGCTCTTTCACCATCGGCCCGAACGGAGCGATGACGAGGTGGACCAGTGCGTTTCCACCTGCAAGGCGCTGGTGCAGTCGAAGGGAGCTCGGCTGGAGGTAGTTGCCGCGGCTGAGGGTATGAGTCTGTTGATATAGAGCCATCTGACGGCGCGAGTGCGCCAGGGCTTTTCGATCGTTTCCGTACGAGTCTCGGAGGAGACCATGACCCGCACTGCCCGTTTGCTTTCGCTCGCTGCCGTCGTCGCCGTGGCAGCTCCGGTTGTCGCGCATGCGCAGACCGGAAAGCCCACCGTGGCGATCCTCGCCTTCGCGAATGGCTCGTTCGGCAAGGACGCCCGCGACTACGATGGCCTGGCGAAGGGCATTCCCGCGATGCTCATCACGGACATGCAGGCGAATCCGAATATCCGCGTCATCGAGCGCGATCAGGTCCAGGCCCTCGTCGACGAGCAGAAGCTCGTGACGGGCGGCCAGGTCGACCAGGCGACGGCCGTGAAGATCGGCAAGCTGCTCGGCGTGCATCACATGATCTGGGGCACGTTCATGACCGACCCCAAGGGCAACTTCCGCGTCGATGCGCGCGCGGTCAGCGTCCAGACCGGCCAGATCGAGCATGTCGAGCGCGTTGACGACAAGGCCGACAACATCATGACGAGCATCGGCACGCTGGCGACCAAGCTGAATACGGGCCTGAAGCTGCCGCCGATGCCGGCTGTTCGCACGGGCAGCGCAGCGCCGGCATCCGGCAGCACCGGCGCACAGCAGGCGGGCGCACCGTCCGCCGCTCCGGCCAAGCTCCCGATGCGCGTCGCGGTGATGTACGGCAAGGCGCTCGATGCGAAGGACCATGGTGAGAAGGCGAAGGCGGTGGAATACTTCAACGCAGTGCTGAAGGACTTCCCCAGCTACGAGCCGGCCATCAAGGAAAAGGCGGGGCTCAGCAAGGGCACCTGATACACTCGCTGGCGTACAAGCCCGCCGACGTCCATTCTGTGGACGGCGGCGGGTTTTTCATTCGGCACCGCCTCGTTATCATGCACGCGCAATGAAGCCTCTCCTCCTCACGGCGGTCGGACGCACCATCTCCACGGCACCTCTTGGTCGTCGTGGCGATGATGTGGAGGTGCGGCATATCCCGACGCTGCCCACCGCGCGGTCGATCGATCTTGATCGGCCCACGGTGATCGCGCTCGACCACGCGCTGCTCGCGAGCGTTGGCGACGACCCGACGCGCGTGCAGGAACTGGCCCTGATGGTCGCGCTGGTGGGGCTCGGCGACGTGGGCGAAAAGGAGCCGCCTCCGGGATTTCCGACTGAAGCGGTAACCTGCTGGATTCCGGGTGACGCATCGGCGCCAACAGTCATCGCGGCGCTGCGTGGTGCCTTTCGACACGCAGCGGCGCTGCAGGGCGCACGCGCTGCGCGACATGACGCGGCCGAACGCGCGCGCGAGCTTGGTGAGCTGACGGCCATCGGCGTAGCCCTCTCCACCGAGCGTGACCTGCATACGCTCCTCGACCTGATTCTTTCGCAGGCGCGTCGCCTCACCAGCGCGGATGCGGGATCGCTGTACCTCGTCGAGAAGGATGAAAGCGGCACACCGTTCCGGCTCCGCTGCGCGATTGCGCAGAACCACTCATTGCCCGGCCTGCCCTTCGCGACGTTCACGGTGCCGATCAGCCATGCGAGCCTCTCGGGCTATGTGGCCGCGACCGGTGAGCCGCTCGTCATCGGCGACGTGTACCTCTTGCCGGACGACAGCTCCTACAAGCAGAATCGCAGCTTTGACGACAAGGTCGGCTACCGCACGAAGTCGATGCTGGTGCTGCCCATGAAGTCGCACCGCGACGAGATCGTCGGCGTACTGCAGCTCATCAATCGCAAGCGATCGCCGGATGTGCGGCTCACGGCGGCCGACGTCGTCGAGCGCGAGGTGCTCACGTTCGATACGCGATGCGTGGAGCTCACCAATGCGCTCGCGTCGCAGGCGGCGGTTGCCATCGAGAACGGGAAGCTCTACGAGGACATCGAGCGCCTCTTCGAGGGATTCGTCACCGCCGCGGTCACCGCCATCGAATCACGCGACCCGACGACCTCGGGCCACTCGGCCCGTGTCGCCACACTGACGGTCGGACTGGCTGAGGTGATCGACCGGGTCAGTGATGGCGAGTTCCGGAACGTCAACTTCACGCGCGAACAGCTGCGCGAGCTGCGCTACGCCGGACTGCTCCACGACTTCGGCAAGGTGGGCGTGCGCGAGCAGGTGCTCGTCAAGCAGAAGAAGTTGTATCCGAGCGACCTCGAGATCATTCGCAACCGCTTCGGCTATCTCATTCAGCGCTCCGACCTGGACTTCGAACGGGAGCGCGCCGAGTACGTCCTTGCGCACGGTCAGGAGCGGTACGCCGAGGAAGTCGGGCGCATCGCCGGCATTCGCGATGCGCGGCGCGCCGAGCTGCGGAGCTACCTCGATTCGATCGTGTCGGCCAACGAGCCGACGGTGCTCCCCGAGGGAAGCTTCGAGGCGCTGAACGAGATCAACCGTCGCACGTTCATCGACTTCGAGGGACACGAGCGGCCCCTGCTCGAGGACCACGAGCTGCAGTTCCTCATGATCCGGAAGGGCAACCTGGACGACGAGGAGCGGCGCGAAATCGAGTCGCACGTCACGCATACCTATCGCTTTCTCGAGCAGATTCCGTGGACGCGCGAGCTGCGGCGCATTCCGCAGATCGCGTACGGCCATCACGAGAAGCTGAATGGCCGCGGCTATCCCAACGCAGTGACGGGCGAGGCCATTCCTGTCCAGACGCGCATGATGACGATCGCCGACATCTTCGACGCGCTCACGGCCACCGATCGGCCCTACAAGCGTGCGGTACCGACAGATCGTGCGATCGCCATCCTCCACATGGAAGCGAAGGACGGCATGCTCGACGAAGGCCTCCTGGATGCGTTCTGCGACGCGCGGGTCTTCGACGCGCTCCTCGTCCCTTGAGGCGCTAGCAGCAGCGGCGCCCTCGCGCCCGTCACGCGCCCAGTTCTTCCACCTCGAATCGACCCAGTATGGTTGCCGACGCCAGTTGTGCGGTGGCGTGGGTCGCCGTGCGGATCATGTCAGGAATGGTGTCCACACCCAGTAGCAGTCCCACGGCGGCGACAGGCAGGTCGGCGGCGAGCAACACCGGCACGATGACGATGATCGTGCCACCGGGCACGCTCGGTACGCTGAACGTGGTCACGACGGTCATGAGGATGATGGTCACCAGTTGCGTCGAGCTCACGTCCACGCCGTAGAGGCGCGCCATGAACAGCACGCCGAGCGGGATCATCACGGCGCTCCCGCACTTGAACGTCGCCGCGGCGAGTGGCAGGAAGAACGACCGCACCGCGAGCGGAAGATGCAGGACCGTGTCGGCGGCCTCGAGCATCGCCGGGAGCGTCACGAGCGACGACCGCGCGCTCAGTGCCACCGCCTGAGCCGGCGCCGCGGCACGCGCAAAGGTCCGCAGGTCCTTTCCGCCGCCAATCCACGCGGCAAGGTAGAGCAGCGCCATGAAGACGAGGCAGAAGAGAGCGACGACGGAGACGTAGAAGAGCACCGCGCCCGCCGCGGCCAGACCGAGGCGCTGTGCGAGCGGGACGGTGAGCGCGAAAACGCCAATGGGTGCGAGCAGCATTACCCAGTGCATCATCATGAGCGACGCGTCATACACGCCCTGCATCACGCGAAGTAGCGCCGAGCGTCCCTCGTTCGCGATGCGCGTGATCGCAACGCCGAACAGCAGCGTGAACACGATGATCGGCAGCATCGCCCCGTCGGCCATGGCCTTGATCGGGTTGGACGGCACGAGGTCCACGAGCCACTGGCCGAAGCCCACGATTTTCTGCGCGCCCTGCACGGCCGTTCCGGTGGACGTAATCGCGCTCGCCCGCAGCGCGGTCGATGCCGCGGCGTCGATCGTGAGGTACGAGAACACCAGACGGCCGCCGACCGCCGAGAGAGTCGCCGCGGTTGCGAGCATCAGGAGTGCGACGACGAGGCCCCGCACGCCGATTCGGCCGATCGTCTTCGTATCCGGCAGCGAGTTCACGCCGATGACGACCGACGTGACCACAAGCGGAACGACGATCATGCGCAACGCGTTCACCCAGATGGTGCCGACGGGCTCGAGATAGCCCGGGATCGCGTGCACGATGGGATGGCTGGAACTCGCGATGACCATGCCGACCGCGAGTCCCGCAATGAGTGCGAGAAGGACCTTCGTGGTGAGGCTCATGTTGTGTCGGGCCCCGTCGCGGCCGGACCGTAACCCCCGCCACCCGGCGTCTCGATCGTCATCACGTCACCGGGAGAAAGCGCGATGCGGCATTTCGCCGGGAGCGGCACGCCGTTGAGCAGGTTGCGTCCCGGTGTGCCATCGCCACCGCCCGCCACTCCGCGCGGTGCGTGACGCCGGCGTTCGGTGAGCAGCGTGACCGTGCACGCCGTCGTTGCGCGATAAGCGCGAACGATCCCATCACCCCCATGCGTCGCGCCAGTACCGCCCGAGCCATCGCGCAGCGCGTAGCGATCGATGCGAAGCGGCGTGGATACCTCGAGCGATTCGATTGGCGTGTTGAGCGTGTTGCTCATCCCGACATGCACGCCCGATGGGCCCGCGCCTCGCGAGCTGCCCCCCTGCCCTCCGCCAAGTGTCTCGTAGAAGGTCCAACCCGCTCCGCCGAAGATCACGTTATTCATCGTTCCCTGACCCTGCGCGGCAACATCGACCCCTGCGTCCCCGAGCGCGGCGAGGATCGTGTCCGCGATGCGCTGCGACATTTCGACGTTGCCTGCCGCGACCGCGGCGGGCCATGCGGCATTCACGGCACTGCGCTCCGGTAGCGTCAGCGCGATGGCGCGCGCAATGCCGTCATTGGTCGGCACGTCGTCGTCAAGCATCGTGCGGAGCGCGAAGACGGCCGCAGCGCGCGTCACCGCCGACGGACAGTTCACGTTACCCGCGACCTGCGGCGCGCTGCCCGTGAGGTCGAGGTGCAGCGTGGCGTTCCGGATATCCACGGCGACCACGACGTCGATGTCAGCGTCCGTCACACCATCGCCCTCGAGGCGGTCGTGCGCCGCACCTCGGCGTCCCTCGAGTGGCGCGAGAATCGCACGCACGCGCCGCTCAGCGTAGTCGAGCAGCGCGTCGCAGTCGGTCACGAGCTCGGATACGCCTCGACGACGTGCCAGGGCGCGCCACCCGGCCGCTCCCGCACCACACGCGGCGAGTTGCGCCCCAAGGTCGCCGCGCCGTTCATCGGGGGTGCGGACATTCGCCACGATGAACGAGAGGAGTTCCTCGTCGAGCACCCCAGCTCGGACGAGCCGCACCGGAGGAATGATGAGTCCCTCCTGCACCAGTTCGGTGGCGCCCTGCGGCATACTGCCCGGGCTCATTCCGCCGACGTCTGCATGGTGCGCGCGCACCGCGGTATACCCGCCAATGGCGCCGTCGATCTCTACCGCCTCGACGAGCGTGAGATCGGGGAGATGCGAGCCGCCGTGGTATGGATCGTTGAGCAGAAACACGTCGCCCGGTTGCGGCTTCCGGGCGCGCACCGCGTGTACCGAGTCCGGCATTGCGCCCAGGTGCACCGGAATGTGTGCGGCCTGAGCGACCATCCGCCCCTGTGCATCGAACAGTGCCGCCGATGCATCGCGACGCTCGCGGATGTTGGGCGAAAGTGCACTGCGCACGAGGACGGCGCCCATCTCCTCCGCGATCATGGCGACGCTGTTGGCGAGTACGGATAGCTCCAGTGCGTCGATCGTCATGAGCCGCCCTCCATCACACCTTTCTCCGCTCGCGTGAGGAGCCAACCACCCGTGTGATGCGGTACTCCCGTCCAGCCACGCGCGATCCGAAGTGTCGCAGCCTTCAGCGTGATGATCGCCGGGCCCACGAGGGATGCGGTGAATGTGCCGCCATCATCGACGCGTGTGTCGGGATGCCATGTCGATGTCGGCTGGCGCAGGAAGGCCGTTGGAGTCGCGAGTCCGCTTGCCACGTGACGGATGCCGATCACTTCCGGTTCCGCGGCGATCGTGAAGCCATTGCGACGCTCGTGCATCGCCACAAATCGCATCGAGAGCGTGTCGGCATCGTCGCCGTGGGAAAGCGGGACGTCGAGCTCGTGCCCTTGCCCGACATAGCGCATCCGGGCCGTCCACGTGCGCGTCCACGCGGGATCATCGGAGACACCTTCTGCCGCGTGGTCGAGTCCGGCGCCGATGCGTTCGGCGTTCAGATCGCGAACGCGAGCCATGAAGCTCACCATGCGCTCGCGCCGTTCCGGGGTGATCGCAAGGCCCACCGCGCTCAGCACGCCGGCATGCGGCGGAACGAAGATGGAGTCCATTCCCAACTGCTCGGCCAGGCCGCACGCATGGAGGGGACCGCCGCCACCGAATGGGACCAGGACGCAGTCGCGGGGGCTCACGCCGCGTTCCACGCTCACGCGGCGCAGCGCGCGCGCGACTGCCGCGTCCGCGATGTCGAGGATCGCGTGCGCAACACGCTCCGCCGGTGAATCGAGTCGGCTGGCAAGGTCCCCTATGGCGGTGTGTGCGGCCTTCAGGTCGAGATGGACGCCGCCACTCAGGCTGCTGGCGGAGATGTGCCCAAGCACCACGTGCGCATCGGTCACCGTGGGAGCGGTACCACCACGCCCGAACGCGGCCGGTCCGGGCTGGGCGCCAGCGCTGCGGGGGCCAACGCGGAGCGCACCGCCGTCGTCGATCCACGCGATGCTTCCACCACCCGAGGACACCGTTTCGACGAGTACACGCGGCAACGAAATGGGTACGCCGGCAATCCGTCCGCCTGGCTCGACGAGTGGTTCGCCATCGAGAATCAGCCCGACGTCCGCGCTCGTGCCGCCGATGTCGACGGTGAGTGCGTTGACGAACCCCGCTGCGCGAAGCACGGCGGCGGCGCCCACTATCCCGCCGGCGGGCCCGGACAAGGCGAGCGACGCTGCCGAGCGCGCAGCCTGTTCCACCGTACGCATGCCGCCGCCGGATGTCATTACGCCGGGCGCTGGGATGCCGAGCCCCACCGCGCGGTCGGTGAGTCGTACGAGATAGCGGGAGACGCCGGCGCGCAGGTACGCCTCGGCGACCGTCGTGGCCGTTCGCTCGTATTCGCGGATCTCGGGAAACACCTCGGAGGAGATGACGACGTCGCGTCCCGGAAATGCCTCGGTGAGTGCACTCTTGAGACGGCGCTCATGCGATGGATCGCGGTACGCGTGCAACAGGCACACGGCGACCACGTCGGGATTCAGCTCGCGAACACGGGTGATGACTTCCGCGATCGCGGTGTCCGACAATGCCTGAGCTACACCCTCAGGGACGATGCGCTCGCGAGCGGCGATCGTGTGATCCCGTCGCACCAGCGGGGTCGGATGGTGGCGCGAGAGGTCGTAGAGCGACGCTCGGTCCTGTCGTGCGAGATGAAGGACGTCCGTGAAACCGTCGGTGGCAACGAGCGCGACGCGTGCCCCTGCCCGCTCGAGCAGCATGTTGGTGGCGACCGTCGTGCCATGAACGAATCGCGCGATGTGCGCTCCGTCAAGCAGCGTGAGGCTCGACTCCACGCCGCTGCTCTGGTCGGATGGCGTGCTCAGGACCTTGTATGCAGTGATTTTTGCGCTCTCGTCGACGGCCACGAGGTCCGTGTAGGTGCCGCCAACGTCGATGCCTATGGAGAGTGCCGTCACGCGTTGTAGTGGAGGGAGCGATGCAGTCACCCAGACTATGGCCGCGTTGGGCGGCTGTCGAGGGGAAACGGGGATGCTGCGCCAGCAAGTTCACGAAGCGTCGGCGAATGTGACGACGCCGTGCAGTGGCGGGTTGAGCGTGCTGACACTACCAAACTACTCATCATGCGCCTCGGCCGATTGTGCGTCGTCCTGTCCTTCACGCTCGCCAGCTGCCGAGAATCCATCTCGCCAGACCTGGGATCGCTCGTGGGCCAGTGGGCCGATACGCCATACGTGGATAAGGGAGGAATCAGCTATCAACAGTTCCTCACCATTCGCGCGGACCGCTCGTACACTAGGGACTTTCGGATCCACGCTGCAGCGAGCGCGAGCGAGCCGGGTGAGCTCATTGGCTATTCGATAGCAGACGGCCACTTCTTCGTTCGAAGCGATAGTCTGTTCATGCAACCCGACTTCCTTCGAACGTGGGACCGCTACTTCAACAGCGGAAAGGAGAGCGTGTCGCAAGCGGACTACATTCTCCCGCAACCCGGGCAGCCCGATAGATCGGGCTCGCGCTTCGACGTCAGCGAAGAGACGCTGCGGCTGCACTACCTCTCGTACCCGGCTGATGCGCCGGTCGAGACGGAGGCCACGTACTTTCGCGTGCGCTGACGACGGCGAGCCCACCTTGCCGGTTCGCTGAATCGGCCGCGAATCTCACTCCCAGCGGAATACCCGCGACGAGACCGCGATGCAGACGAGGAACACGAGGGCGAGCGCCCCGAGGTCCGTCACATGCGCCAGCCACCCCTCTCCGCGCCAGATGCCCTGCAGGAGTGAGGTCACGTACGTCATCGGAAGGAGGCGGGCGAGCGTACGCAGCGCGGGAGGCAGCGAAGTCACCGGGACGAACAGCCCGGACAACGCAATCATCGGATACCACAGCAGTGCGCCGATCGGCTGGGCAAACCGCGCCGTCGGGACGATGCTCGCGATGACGAACCCGATCGAGAGAATGCTGACCACGCTCACGAGCAACGCCGCCACGAACGAGACGACGGGCACGTCGGCGCCGATCGTGAAGTAGCGCTTGCCCGCGAGCACCAGCGCAATCATGGTCAGTGCCGTGAGCAGCAGCTTGGCCAGCACGTGGGCACTGAGGATGGTCGCCGGTCGCAGGGGCGTCGCGCGCAGGCGCTTCAGGATGCCCCCCTCGCGATAAATCGACACGATCGTCACGAGCGACTGCACCGCACTGATCGCGATCAGCACGGACACGAACACCGCAACGCCGCCGTCGCCAAAAATGCCGCGCATCGCCACAGGAACTTCGCCAGTGCTGCGCGGGGCCATCCGCTGGAGGAACAGGAACACGACGACCGGGAAGGCAACCGTGCCGACGGCGCCGAGCGGCTCGCGGGCGAAGATCTTGATCTCGAGCCAGGTGAGGCTCCACAAGCCGCGCATCATGGTGATCTAGTCACGGATGGAGTGCCCGGTGAGCTTGAGGAAGACGTCTTCCAGCGTCGGGAGTACGGTGCGGAACGCCTTGACGTGGATCTGGTGCTCGGAGAGACACGTGATGACCTCGCTGACGAAGTCATCACCGTTTCCGTCGAGCGTGAAGGTGCTGTCCTTCTGCGTCACGCCCAGCACGTTCGGAATGCGGGCGAACCGCTCCGCGCCGTCGGGCGCATCGCTGGTGAGCACCACGCGACGCGCTGGACAGTGGCGGTCCACGAGCTCGGGCGGACTGCCGCTATCGATGATGCGGCCGTGCTCGATGATCGCCACGCGATCGCAGAGACGCTCGGCCTCCTCCATGAGGTGCGTCGTGAGGAACACGGTCTTGCCCCGCGCCCTGATGCCGCGCACCAGCTCCCAGATGGCATGGCGCGCCTGCGGGTCCAGCCCGGTCGTCAGCTCGTCGAGGAAAACGACTTCGGGATCATTGATCAGGGCCAGTGCAATGAACAGGCGCTGCTTCTGTCCGCCCGACAGCGTCATGAACCACGCGTTGCGCTTCTCGCCGAGGCCGAGCTGATCGAGCAGCTGTTCTCCGAGCGCGGGTTGCTTTCGGTAGAGCGACGCCCAGAGGTGCACCGCCTCCCACACCTTGATGCGCTTCTGGAGCTGTGCCTGCTGCAGCTGCACGCCGATCCGCTCCTGGAGCGCGTAGACATCGCGCACCGGATCGAGCCCGAGCACCGAGATCTTCCCACTGTCGGGGCGACGGATGCCTTCGACGCATTCCATCGTCGTCGTCTTGCCCGCGCCGTTCGGGCCGATCAGCCCGAAGATCTCTCCCTCGTTCACCTCCAGTGACACACCATCCACCGCCACGAAGGCGCCATAGGTCTTCCGGACGTTCTCGACGAGAATGACAGGACTCGTCATTCAGCGCGGGGCAGAGGTCGGTGCAACGCGCGTACGAAGCTTGATCTTCACGCGCTCCGAGTGGGCGGTGAGCGCGACCACCACTTCATCCCGCGGCTCCTGGCCATCGGACACCCGCAGTTGCAGTCCGCCGCCTTTCGTGAGTTCGCTGCAGAAAGCGAAGGTGCCCGCGGATCCCGTCTGCCCTCGCGCATAGACATATTCCCAGCTCGTGTTGAAGTCCTCACCCGCTTCCCAGCGCGCGTCCTTGAATGGCGTTCCATCCTCGTGCAGCACGTTGGCGGTGATCCACGTAAACTCGGGCATGTTGGCACACCGCCTGAACAGGAACGCGTCGGGCGGAGGCGACACGAGCACCGCGCGGATGGTGCTGTCCCGGCGCGCGTCGAACCGGAGCGGCGTGCCAAGCACCGTCCCCGCAGCGGCAAGGGACGTGTCGATAACGAACGCGTCGTATGGTCCCGGAAGGACATCCCGAAACTCGAGATTTCCGTTCACGTCCGGGCTGGCGAGGTAGTCCGATTCGCCGAGTCGTACGGCGACCCGGTTGGTCGGCTGCCCGTCGCCCGTGACCACGTGAAGCTGAATGGTGCCGAGCGGCGCACTCCACGCCCGACCGTCTGGCCAGGTGGCCCGCGCCACCTCGCCACCGACGTCGGAGCGAACAAAACGCGTCCAGATCGCTCTCCTGCGAACGTCCCCAGTCGTGTCCACCTTGGCGCTCGCAAGAAGGAGCGCCCACGCTTGCAGAACGACCATCCCATTCGGCATTTCATGAAAGTGGATGTGCCCACCGGGATGCGGCGCGTTGTACGGCAATCGAATTCCCTCGTACCGGAAGTCGATGTCCACCAATTGACGGGCAAGCGTATCAATCCACACGGCGCCGTCGATATCTACGCGGTCCTTCCTCCGCTCGGCGGCGGAAAAGCCCAGGCCGACCTGATTCGGACGCACGCGGTCGGCATCCACCAGGCGAAAGCAATACGCATTCGCGAAAGAGTCGTCGAGGAGGACCTCGGCGTCGGGTCCATACAGGATTCGCGAGCCTGCGCTGTCCCGCGCAAATCCGTCGCGGACGAAGGCGGCAGCACTGCTCGCCGCCTCAAATGACTTTCTTCTCCCCACGACCGAATCAATGTGCACTGTCTGGCGTTCGATGTGGTCGGTCGTGCCCTCCATTTGGCGCTCGTACCGGAGGAGCTTCATCGTCGCTGGATTCTGCTCCGCCGCGACGACGGTGGCGAGCAATCCCGCCCGCGCCTGCTCCAGCAATGCCAGCGCCGCTTGCGCATCATCCCGGCGCGGACATGCCCGGGCTGCCTGCACGTCGACCTTCTCGAGCAGCGTGGGGATCGCGATCATCGCGATGTCCAGCGAACCACCGCCCGGCACGAGCGGGATCTCACGCGCGCGGTAGCCGAGGCGAAGTGCGCGCAGACGGCGTACGTCGGCAGGGAGCCCGAGATGGTATTGACCGCGATCGTTCGTGATCGTTCGTGCCTGTGAGATGCCAGCATCGTCCACGAGCACGAGCACGGCGGACGCAATCGGCCGACGCGTTGCACTATCGACGACACTCCCGTGCAACTCCTGCGATTCGGCGCTGCGTACTGCCGAAAGCAGGAGCCACGAAACCACGACAACGCGACGCAGGCGAAACACGTGGGCAGGACGATGGCGCAACGCCCTGTCGTTCCTCATTCCGCGAAGCGATCCACGTTGAAGTGGGAGAGGTCGACATCGAGCGCTTGATCGAGGGCAAGCTGTGCTGCCGCCTGGCCGATGGCACTGGCGAACTTGAATCCATGTCCGGAGCACGCACTCACGACAACGACGCCAGGCGCAGCGCGCGGCACTCCAATGGCAAAGTCGCGATCGGGCGTGTTGGTATAGAGGCACACCGCCGACTCAACGATCGGACCGGCGACCCGGGGAATGAAACGCTCGGCAAGCTGCTCCACCGCATTCCGGTCGCTCACGAGGACTTCGCGGCCCACCGCGTCCGGCGAGGTGGGCGTGCCCTCGTGATGAATCGCTGCCTTGAGTCCGTCACCGGTATCCGGCATCGCATAGAAGATGCGCTCTTCGCCGTGATCAACGAGCGTGACGGGAAAACGTTCCGCCGCGCGAAGGCCGGGTTCGCCGTGTGGCGCGAGCCAGTGCATCGTCTGCCGCGTGACGACCAGTGGTACACGAATACCGAGCTGCTCGAACAGCGGCCCATTCCACGCACCCGCACAGAGCACGATACGCCGAGCTGCGTACTCGCCGGTCTGCGACGAGAGCATGAAACCGTGGTGAGTGCGCCGGATGTCGACCACGCGCTCGTTCGTTCGCAGGACCGCACCGTGCCGCGCCGCAAGCGCGAGGTACGCGCGGATGCATTCCTCAGGGGAGAGCATACCCGCATTGCGCTCAAACACGCCCACCATCCCCGCGTCGAGCGCAAACGCGGGGAAGCGCTCCGCGACCGCATCTCGTGAGAGAACTTCGATGTCGAGCCCGTGCTCGCGCGCGCTCTGCATCACACCGGAAACGAGCGTACTCTCGAGCGTACCGATGCTCAGGCCGCCGGTCGGCGTATACAGCCGCGCACCGGAGGCCTTCTCGAGCGCAGCCCATCGCGCGAATGCGCGTTGCACCAGCGGCACATAGCTCGGATGCTCGAAGTATCCCTCGCGGATGATTCGTGATTTTCCGTGTGTCGAGCCGAGTGTATGGGGGGGAGCAAGTGCGTCCATGCCGACCACGCGCGCTCCGAAGGCGGCCAGCTCATAGGTCACTGCACTTCCCACCGCGCCGAGTCCGACGACGAGCACGTCGTGCATGATCGCGTTCGCGCTACGTCAGGCGGTAACGGTCGCGCGGACGCGCGGGAGGGCGAGCGCCCAGGCCAATGCCAGCTGCACCGGAAGGACCATCGCGACGATCGCGCCGTTTTCCTGGCCGCCCGGAAGCATCGCGAGCACGAACGCGATGATACCGAGCGCCGCTACGAGCGCGGCGGTCATCCGGGCGCCGCGCTCGTAGCGCGCACTGAGGATCGCAGCAGGGAGGAGAATGACGAGGAGCAACGAGAGGGGGGTGAGGAGCAGCAGATTCTCATTCCACGCCCAGAACACATGCTTCGTGGCAGCCCATGCGAGGATCAGGATGACGCCGAGCACACCGCAGAGCAGTGACCATGCGCTGCCGAAGAATGCGAGTCCCCACGCGGCGCTGCGACGCGACACCATCATCACGCGGAGTCCGATCACGAGTGCCGCGAGCAGGATCCCGAGCGCCCCATAGCGCGGGGTGAGCCGGGGAGTGTCCGGTGCTTCCGGCACCGGCGCCGGCTGCGGAGGGAGGGGAACCGCGTGCTCCTCCGCGACGAGCGGCACGGTCGTTCCATTCGCGCCCGTGATGCGAATCTGGCGCACCGCATCACGCAGTCGCATCGGAATGAAGAACGATGCCCATTGCGTCAGCGGTACGTCGGCCGGCCGGCCGAGCGCGATGTCGATGCCCGCCTGCACGGGCGCGTCGCCGCTCGTGAGGCGCACGCTCTCCCGCCGGTAGGAGAGCGGGGTGACGATGCCTTCCGTGCCATGGCGGATGGCGCCGCCAACCGCGCCGTCGAGCGCGTCACGGAGTCGCGTCGAGCAGTTGTCCGAGAAGTAATCATACCGGTAGAAACGATTCTCGGGGCGTTCATTCCACAGCACGAAATCGTGCAGCTTCGTGACCTGCTCCGGCGTGAGGTTCAATCGCTGGAGCGTGATCGGCCGTCCACGTCCCTGCTCCGACGCGATGAGGGCGCGCGCGTCGACCGCACCCATCCAGTACCTGGTGTCGCCGGTGAGGAATCGCAGCAGGAAGCCTGGCTCATTGAAGCTGAAAAGCCCCCAGTGGTACGCGACGTCCTGCATCGTGCGGCGGTCGTGAAACCAGAGCGCGTTGTGTCCGAACCGTTCGAACACTTCGCCGCCGGAACCGAATGTGACGAGCGTGACCTCGATGTCGCTCGTCGCGGCGGGACCGGTCGGCACCGGTGCGAGCTGCGCGTCCGCAGTGAAAGCGCTGGCGACCGCCAGCGCGAGCGCGAGCCCCAGCCCACGCACCCTCACAGCTTGATCTCTCGTCCTTCGTCCGCCGACTTGTAGATGGCCTCGACGATGCGGTGCAGCATGACCTGATCTGCCGGCGCCTCGTACTCGGACTCGCCCGCGATGACCGCGACGAAGTGCGCCAGCTCCGCGCGATACGACTGGATGAACGCGCTCTCGCGCGCCGCTGCGCCGCGGGGCGACACGTCCGTCGGCCGCCCGTGCAGCTCCTTCACGACGCGCAGTGGGGCCAGGCGGGAACTGCCACGCGTGGAGAGTGTCTCGAACCACCAGCGCTCCTCCTCGCCGACGTAGGCGCCCGACACGTCGAAGTTGAACACGACTCCATTGGCGCACCGAAGCAGCACGATCATCGACTCCTCGACCGCATTCTTTCCCGCGCCGCGATCCATGGTCGCGACCACGCGTTCAGGCGTCGGATTGTCGCTGAGCCAGAGGGCCAGATCGAGCAACGGCAGTCCGTAGTCGAAGAATGCACCACCCCCAGCCTCGAGGCGCCTGCCGCGCCAGCCCTGCTCCGAGCGCTTGTGGTGATATGCGCCGGCACGAATGCCCGTGAGCTTTCCGAGCTCGCTGCCGCGGAGGAAGCCCGCGAGTGCCTGCACGTCGCTGCGGAAGCGATGGTTGTTCGCCACGAGGACCTTCGTTCCTGCACGCGCCGCGGCGTTCACGATACGCTCCACGCCCTTCGCCGTAAGCGAAAGTGGCCGCTCCACGAGGATATCGACCCCAGCCGCGATCGCACTCAACACGTGCGGCTCATGCAGGTGGTTCGGCGTGGCAAAGACGACCGCCGTCGCGCTATTCGCCTCGAGCAGGTCGTCTATGTCCGTGTAGACGTCGGGGATGTCGAAGCGATCCGCGAGCGAACGCGCCTTCGGGCGATCGTTGTCGCAGATGGCGACGAGCTTGGCGCCGCGCATCTTCGAGAGCACCGGCAGGTGCGTGAGCTGCGCTATCGCGCCGGCACCCACCATCGCTATACGCACAGGTTCCGTCATCGATCAGCTCTCAAGGATGGTACGACGCAGACTCGTGGACACGCAGGCGGTCACTCGATCGTCCCGACGGTGGTGCCCGGATAGTACGTCCGCAGGATGGTGCGGAAGTCCTGTCCAGCGCGAGCACGCCCGATGGCGCCTGACTGGCACATGCCCACCCCGTGTCCGTTGCCGCCGCCGCTCAACGTGAGGCGCTCGACGCCATCGCGCCCGCTCACCGCGTCGACGGAAAAATACGTACTGTACAGTATCTCGCCACCGGGTAAACGAAGCGCCGATCGCATCTCATTGCCCCGAAGCGCGAGGGTCCGCCGATCCGTTTCGACCTCGAGCGTTGCCACCCGGCCTGCAGGGGTGACGTCGGTGACGCGAACAGACCGTACGCTGCCGACGCTTCCACCATTCGACAATCCTGCGACGTACCGCGCGATGGTCTCACGCAGCGCCTCCCGCGAGTAGGTGCGCGTCCAGCGGAATTTCGGCGCGCCATCGCAGTAGAACCGGGGGGTGCCGGGAATCTGGTCGCTCACGCGCTTGAGATACGGCTCGGCGCCTGTCCGCCATACGTCCTGCGGCTCGGCAGTGCTCCCGCCGCACGTCGAGAAATACGGCGCATTCACGACCTGCCCGCCATAGAGCAGCACAAGCCCCGACGTCGCATCCACCGCCAGGTTACCCACGCGAGTCTCCGCACCTGCTCCGCCGTAGACCTGATCCGCCACCGTGGCGCGCAGGTCGAAGAGACGGCTGCCCGACTCCATGTGCGTCACCGCATAGCTGCGCGCGGCAACCGCCTGCGCTGCTACCGCCGCTTCGTCCGCGACCGCCGATGTCCCGATCTCCAGCGGAACAACGCCCTTCACGTAATCGTCCATGTTGATTCGGTTGACCACGGTGAGGCCCTGCGACGTGGCGGTGATGAGCAGCTCGCCGCGGTATCGCTTCGTGCCAAGCATGATCTGTCCCTCGTTGTCCCCCGGACGCGCGATCACGGTGCGCTCGCGCGCCGTGACCGGACGCGAGTCCTCGCGCATTGCGCGCACGGCACTGCCGTCGCGCTCGAGCACCCAGCGCTCGCCGGGCTGCGTGAGCGCGACAGCGGTGCGGCCGTCCTCCGCATAGAGTTGCCACGCGCCGGTCGACGTCAGCCGCACCTGCGCAACATTTTCACTCAGCGCGACGCGAACCGTTCGTGCCGATGCGCCGCGACGATCGCGCGCGGCGGTGGCGCGCGACGGCGTGCTCGCGGTCCCGCGAGTTGCCGCGGCGGCGGAACATGCAACCGCGGCCACTCCGAGCAGAGCTAGTGCCTTGAAGCTCCCTCTCCGCGCGCGTTGCATCCATACTGCGTGGCGTGAAACGCTCCGTGCATGGGGCGTCGCTATGCTCGATGTATGCCGAGGGTCAGATACGCATCCCGGAGCCAGAACAGCGGACGCAGAATGGCGCAGGCTACGCCACGCAGAAGACGCTGCAACAGCGTTCCACGACAACTGCAGTTCCGCTTCTGCTGCGTTTTTCTGCGTTGCGAAGCCTGCGCATTTCTGCGTCCGCCGTTCGCCGCCCTTTACCACGCGCCTAGCGCGCCACACCAAGCGCATCATCGAGCCGCTCGAGCGTGAGCGCAATTTCGTCATCACCGTGCGCCGCCGAAACGAACCCCGCCTCGAACGCCGACGGCGCGAGGTAGACGCCGCGATCGAGCGCCGCATGGAAGAACCGGCGAAACAACTCGACGTCCGCCGTGCGAGCATCGGCGTACGACCGTACCGGCTCGGCGCGGAAGAAGAACCCGAACATCGAGCCGGCGCTGTCGGCCGTAAACGGGAGACCCCGGCGTGCAGCGATATGCCGCAGGCCTTCCACGAGCGCGCGGGTGCGCCGCGCAATCGACGCGTGGAGGTCAGGCGTAAGGGCAGTCAACGTCGCGATTCCCGCCGCCATCGCGAGTGGATTTCCCGACAGCGTGCCTGCCTGGTACATCGGGCCACTCGGCGCCACGAGCTCCATCAGATCCCGACGCCCACCGTAGGCAGCGACCGGAAGTCCGCCCCCGATCACCTTGCCCAGCGTCGTCAGGTCGGGCGTGATTCCCATCAGCCCCTGGACACCCTGGGGATGGACGCGAAAGCCCGTCATCACCTCGTCGAAGATCAGGACCGCGCCGTGCTCGTCGCAGAGGCGGCGCAGGCCCTCGAGGAACCCGGTCGCCGGCTTGATCAGATTCATGTTGCCGGCGATGGGCTCGACGATGATCCCGGCGATCTGGTCGGGGTGTGCCTTGAAC
>JBKJUW010000123.1:0-9455 GCA_046589725.1 Gemmatimonadaceae bacterium | reverse complement strand
GATCTCAACTCGATTGAAGTGCCAGGCGCAAGCATCTTCGCCGCGGGAGCCGTCGGCACCAACTATGGTGCGTTCCTCGAGTTCGAGCGTACCTCCGATGGTGCGGTCGATCTCATCGCCCAGCTCAACGGGGTCTGGGGGAAGGAAGATGGCTTCGGCGGCATTCGAGCGGGGCAGGGGCACTTGATTGTGGGCGGAGCAGTCGCCGGTTTCGATCGGCCGACCGGAATTCTCGCACCGCTCGCGTTTGAACGTCCGACGACTTCGAGTGGAATTCCATTCACGTTCGGCGGCGATCTCGCCGGCGCTGAGGCGTTCTACGTCGCCGGCTCGCGCAATCGTACGTCGGTTCAGATCGTCAATGGCAGTGTGCCCGACGCCGGTGAAGGCATGTTGGCCCCGGCCAGCACGAAGATGGACTTTGTGGTGACGAATCAGTTGATGTGGGACGATGCTGGCGCGGGCCTCACTGCCGTGGGGTACTTCGGTCGGATCACCGGACTCGATGCGGAGGCTGCGAATCTGACGTCACGCTATTCGCGACTTGCCGCGAGTGCGAACAAGTTCATCGGCCCCTTCGAGGTCGTCGGTGGATACGTGTACAGCAGTGATTCCCGACTGCCGGTGACCAGCACGTCGGTGTTCGCCACGCCGGATCTCACTGGGAGTGCGTATTGGTTCACCGGTCAGTATTCAGTACCCAAGAGCAACCTGACATTCTTCGGTCGCTACGAGGCACTCGATCCGAATCGTGCTCTAGCCGACGATGCGATCCGTCGCGTGGTGTTCGGCAGCGTGCTTCCGGTCAATGTTCCTGAATACATACGACTCGGGCTCGAGTATTTCCGCGAAATGCCGCAGCTCGGTGCCCGCCCCCGACGTCACGGAGTGGCGCTCGAGGCGCAACTGGCTTTCTGAACATTCGCTCGCTCGCCACGGTTTCCTGACTGGAGGTACAAATGAAAACGCTTCTCCTCACCATTGGGTTGGTCGCCGGATCGGCGGCCCTCGTTCCTCGTGTTGCGCGGCCAGCCGAGGTCCCTCCGCTTCCGCCACGAACGGAGGGGCAAGTCCCCGACGGCAAGGCGATTTATCTGAAGAGCTGCAAGACGTGTCACGGCGTTCTTGGAGAGCCGACAAAGACAGCGCTCCGCCAGGACGACAAGATTCCCAATTTCACCGATCCGGCGTTCTTCAAGGACAAGAAGGACGAGGACTTTCGCGAGTCCGTGGCCAAGGGAAAGGGAAAGAACATGAAGGGGTTCGCTGAGAAGCTCTCGAAGGAAGAGATCGGTGCCGTCGTCGAATACATTCACACGCTTCATAAGTAGCAACAACACGTCTCCGTGACGAGCCGACGTGTCCGTGCGAACCTCGCGCTGGACACCGGCTCAGTCATCGGTCCGCCAAGTGCGAAGGAAAGGGGATTCTCCTGACGCGAGTCGAGTGCTTTGCCGGGCTGAATCGGCGGTCAAGAGATGCGACATTGTCATGTATTAGTAGCCGGCCGCGGAGACGGGCGGCGATCTCAGACGCAATTTCGCTCATATGCCCACACTGCATCGTTTCATCGCTTCGACATTCGCGGCCGCCGCGATTGTGCTGCAAGGCGCGATGGCACCCGCGTTGGCGTGCGAACCGACGACGATGGGCATGCAGCATATGAATCACGCACCGGCGGCGCAGGCTGAGCCCGTGCACCGGGCGACTGCAGGCGAGTCTGCGGCGATACCCCAACGCACCTCCAAGAACGGGGATCGCGCGCCGTGTCCGACTCCGGTTGGCGACGGCTGCCTCTCTGCCCTGATTTGGACGCCTCCGGTTGCCGCGGCATCCGGTGATGCCGCTTTACCCCTGAGCCGACAGTCGCGCATTGGCACTGCCATCGTGACGCTCACGTCGGCGTCGCCCCGTCGCCCGGACGCACCACCACCGCGCGCGTAGTCGACTGATCGCCCTCCGGTACACCGGAAGGGGTCACTTGCACCCGCTTTCGGCGCCTCTGCGCCCGCGGGATGCCCACACTGCACGCCAGGTCCATCGAGACCACGCGACATGACACGACATGAAATGCACTTCGAGCGCCCGAGCGTTGGCGACTGGCACCGTCGATGGCGCTTCCGCCCTGCCAAAGGCCTCATCGCCGCGTTGATGTTGGCGATCGCACCTCGCGTCTCGGCCCAGTGGCTCGACGCGGAGTCTACGCCGGACGTTCGCCTCGGAGGGCTGTACGATCGCCTGGCGCAGTCGAGCCCGCGCATCAGCGCGGCAGCGGCACTGGCACGAGCCGCCGAGGCACGAGTACCGGGCGCGTCGCTGCTGCCCGACCCGCAAGTCCAGCTCGGCTTCATGAACCGCCAGCTTCCGTCGCTCAGGCCGATGGAGGCACTCGGCATGACACAGCTCCAATTCATGCAGATGATCCCGACGGCGGGAAAGCTATCGCTGTCCGGGCAGGTGGCCGGTGCGCAGGCGGGGGCCGCTCGTGCGCGCGCCGACGAGGTGCGATGGGAGCAGCGGAGTCGGGTCGCGATGGCGTTCTACGACTTCTATCAGGCTGACCGCGCCGCCGGTGTCGCATCCGAGACGAAGCGGCTTCTCCAGGACGTCGCGAAGACCGCGCAGACGATGTACGAGGTGGGAGGCGGACGACAGGCAGACGTGCTGCGCTCACAGGTAGAAATCGCGCGAATGACGGCGGATGTCGTGCGTATGGGAACCATGCGTACGGCGATGTCGGCTCGGCTCGCGGCCGCGCTCGATCTGCCGCTCGACTCCGCACCGGTGGCGCGTCCGGCGTTGCCGGCACTCCCGGACTCACTACCGCCGCTCGATTCGCTCGTGACGTTGGCCGAGTCCTTCCGGCCGATGATTCGGGCCGGTAGCGAAGACCTCCGCGCCGCCGAGGCGACAGCGAGACGGTTGGCGAAGGAGATCTGGCCCGACCTCCAGGTGGGCCTGCAATTCGCGCAGCGGGGCGGCGCGATGGGCACGGAACGCATGGGAAGCCTCATGATTGGCGCGACCGTGCCGATCTATGCGGCCCGCCGACAATTCAAGATGCGCGACGAAGGAGCTGCCATGCAGGCGATGGCGACGTCCGACCTCGTGGCCATGCGCGCTGACACGCGCGGACGTGTGCTGGAGCTGTACGCGGACTTCGTCCGAGCGCGCGATCTTCGCGCGCTCTACCGTGCCACGGTCCTTCCGCAGGCGCGTGCGTCCGTCACCTCATCGCTCGCTGCATACCGTGTGGGCGACGTGAACTTCATGACCCTGCTCGACAATCAGATGACGGTCAATCGCTACCGGCAGGAACTCTTCACGCTCGATGCGGAACAGGGCAAGGCCCTGGCCGAGCTCGAGATGCTGGTCGGCCGCGCGCTTTTCGACGCCAACGCCGTTGCCCGGGGCGCGGCAGGAGAAGGACGATGATCCACAGCATAGACACGCCACAACTTGTCCAACCGGTTCGGCTTGCGCTCGCGCCCGCCCCGGACGGAGTCGCACCGATGCCACCTGAGCAAAACCCGTTCGAGGGGCCAACAGGAACGCGCAGTCCGTCGCGTCGCCGGCTCGTGCTTTTCGCCTCGGTCGGCGTGCTCTTCGCGGCCATCCTCGTGGCCTGGATGCTCACCCGAAGCCCCGACGCACCGCCCGGCAAGACGGCGGCAGCCGGCGCAGCTGCGGCGCAGCCCGTGATGTTGACGCCTGAAAGTGCCCGACGCATCGGCGTGACCTACGCCACGGCCTCGCTTCAAGCGCTCTCCGGCTCGGTCCGCACCGTTGCACAAGTCGCCTTCGATGAGACGCGCGTCAAGATCATCGCACCCAAGATCGACGGGTGGGTCGATCGGCTCTTCGTGAACGCGACTGGGCAATACGTCGCCGCCGGCGAACCGTTGTTGGCCATCTACTCACCAATGCTGGTCTCGGCGCAACAGGAGTTGTTGCTCGCAGCGCAACTCGGGAAGGAGGTCGCCCAGGGCGGAGACGTGGCACGCACCGGCGCGACGGACCTTCGCGACGCCGCGCGGCGCCGCCTGCTCTACTGGGATATCGGTCCAGCGCAGATCGCTGAACTCGAGAAAACAGGAGCGGTCCAGAAGACGCTCGTCCTGCGCTCGCCGGTGAGTGGCTTCGTGGTGGAGAAAAACGTCCTGGGTGGACAGAAGACGATGGCGGGTGAAGCGCTGTACAAGATCGCGGACTTGAGCGCCGTGTGGCTCGAGGGCGAGGTGTTCGAGAGAGATTTGGCTCGTGTCCGCATCGGCGCATCGGTGAAGATGGAGTTCGAGTCGCTTCCCAACGAACATCCCGTCGGCCGCATCAACTACATCTATCCGACACTCAATGCCGAGACACGCACCGCGCGTGTCCGTGTGGTGCTCGCGAATCCTGGTATGCGGTTCAAGCCCGGCATGTATGCCACACTGCACATCGCGAGCGCGCCATCGGCGGAGGCGGTCACCGTACCGCGCGGCGCGGTGCTCGCTACGGGTGGACGCTCCCTGGTGTTCGTGCGCAGCAAGAGCGGAAGCCTCGAGCCTCGCCCCGTCACACTCGGCGCCTCGACAGAAGATCGCACGCAGATCCTTACGGGATTGAATGTGGGGGAAGTCGTCGTTGCCTCCGCCACTTTCCTCGTCGACGCCGAGTCGAATCTCGGCACAGCATTGGGCGGGATGGCAAACATGCCCGGCATGGATGCCGGGACGCCCGCAAAGACCAAGGCGCCCAGTGTGCCGGTTGCGCCCGCGCCGATGGCCGAGATGCCGGGGATGAAGGATAAGGCGGCAACGGTCGCGATTCCTGCACGGCCGTAGGCGAGGACACGCCCATGCTCAAGCGTCTCATCGCCTGGTCCGCGGCGAATGTTCTGATCGTCGTTCTCTTCACGATTGCCGTCATTCTGGGCGGGGTGTACGCCGTGAAGCGCACGCCACTCGAAGCGCTGCCCGATCTCAGCGACGTACAGGTCATCATTCAGACGGACTACAACGAACAGGCTCCACGGATCGTCGAGGATCAGGTTACTTATCCGATCGCCGCCGAAATGCTCAAGGTGCCGGGCGCGCGCACGGTGCGCGGCTACTCGTTCTTTGGCGTGTCGTTCGTCTATATCATCTTCGACGACAAGACGAACCTGTATTGGGCGCGCAGTCGTGTGCTCGAATACCTGAATGGACTCCAAGGCAAACTGCCGGCGACGGTGACACCCACGCTCGGCCCCGACGCCACGGGGCTCGGGTGGGTCTATCAATACGCGCTCGAGGACACGACGGGCCGACTCGATCTCGCGCAGCTCCGGTCGCTTCAGGACTGGTATCTCCGCTACGCCCTCACCGCGGTGCCTGGCGTCGCCGAAGTGGCGACGATCGGCGGATTCGAGAAGCAGTACCAGGTAGACCTGGATCCGGCGAAGCTGCTCGCGTTCGGCATCCCGGTCACTCGGGTCATGAGCGCCCTTCAGAACGCCAACGCCGATGTCGGCGCCATGGTCATGGAGCTCTCGGAACGCGAGTACATGGTGCGTGGACTCGGGTACCTCAAGTCGATGACCGACATCGAGAACGTGGTCGTCGGCGCCAGCGCGAATGGCACACCGATCCGGGTCGCCGATCTTGGCCGGGTGGCGATCGGCCCGGCCGTACGACGCGGAGTGGCGGAGCTCGACGGACGCGGCGACGCCGTCGGCGGAATTGTCGTGATGCGTTTCGGCGAGAACGCGCTGGCGACTATCCGCCGTGTGAAAGACAAGCTCGCCGTCGCCAAGAAGGGTTTGCCTCCGGGTGTCGTCGTGACACCTGTCTACGACCGGAGCAGCCTGATCGATCAGGCGATTGAGAATCTGCGGGGCAAGCTGCTCGAGGAGAGCATCATCGTCGCGCTCGTCTGCGTGCTCTTCCTGCTGCACGTCCAGTCGGCGCTGGTCGCGATCATCACGCTGCCGATTGGCATCCTCATGGCGTTCATCGCCATGCGATTCATCGGGGTGGGTGCCGACATGATGTCGCTCGGGGGCATCGCGATCGCCATCGGCGCGATGATCGACGGCGCCATCGTGATGATCGAGAACATGCACAAGCATCTCGAGCATGCGATCGTCGCGAAGGAGCGTGCCGCCGGGATCGAGAGTACGAGTGCGTCGTTGCACACCTCGTCGCTCACGACGGCCGAGCGCTGGCGCGTCGTCGTCGAATCGGCGCAGGAAGTCGGGCCGGCGCTGTTTTTCTCGCTGCTGATCATCACGGTGTCCTTTCTCCCCGTTTTCACGCTCGAGGGGCAGGAAGGCCGACTGTTCAAGCCGCTCGCGTTCACGAAGACGTTCTCGATGGCGGCGGCGAGCCTGCTCTCCGTGACGCTCGTGCCGGTAGCCATGGGACTCTTCGTTCGCGGAAAGATCTTTCGCGAGCGCGCGAACCCGGTGAACCGTGTATTGATCCGCCTGTATCGCCCATTCATCACGCGCGTACTGCGGAACCGCTGGCCGGTCATCGCCGCGGCCGGCGCTGTCGTGATTCTCACCTGGATTCCATGGAGCCGGCTTGGCAGCGAGTTCATGCCGCCCCTCGAGGAAGGCTCGATGCTGTTCATGCCGACGACCCTGCCCGGCGTGAGTGTGGCGCGGGCGCGTGAGATTCTTCGTGCACAGGACATCGTCCTCAAGAGCTTCCCCGAGGTGGACCACGTGTGGGGAAAGGCGGGCCGCGCAACCACCGCAACCGATCCGGCCGGGCTCGACATGTTCGAGACGACGATCACGCTCAAGCCGCGCGATCAGTGGCGAGCCGGTATGACGTACGATCGACTCGTCGCCGCGATGGACTCGGCGGTCAAGCTCCCCGGTACGACGAACGCGTGGACGATGCCGATCAAGGCACGCATCGACATGCTCGCAACCGGGATCCGCACGCCGGTTGGCATCAAGGTCTTCGGGCCTGACCTGAAGGAGCTCGAACGTATCGGACGTGAGGTCGAGCGTGTGGTGCAGCAGGTGCCAGGCACGCGCAGCGCCTTCGCCGAGCGTGCGGTGTCGGGTTATTACGTGGACATCGACATCGACCGCGTCGCCGCGGCGCGCTATGGCCTGAACATCGGCGATGTACAAGCCGTGATCGCCACTGCGATCGGCGGCATGACCATCACTCAGACAGTGGAGGGACGCGAGCGGTACGGCGTTCGTATCCGCTACCCGCAGGAGTTGCGCAGTAGTCCGGAGCAGTTGGCGGCGGTCTTGATTCCGGTGAGCACGGGCGCGGCGAGCGCAGTCGCGGGTGGTGGTATGGGGGGCGCCGCGTCTGCAGCCGGTGCGGCGGCGCAGATTCCGCTGGGCCAGGTAGCGACCATTCGCCAGGTTGATGGACCGATGGTCGTGCGGACCGAAGGTGCGCAGCCGACGGCGTGGGTCTATGTCGACGTGGCCGGCCGCGACATCGGCAGCTACGTAGCGGAGGCGCAGCAACGGGTCGACCGCGAGGTGAAGCTGCCACCGGGCTACACGCTGAGCTGGAGTGGTCAGTATGAGTACATGCAACGCGCGAAGGCGACGATGCGACTCGTGATTCCCACCACACTGGCGCTCATCTTCCTGCTCCTGTACTTCAACTTCAAGAGCGTTCCGGAGACGATGATCGTGATGTTGTCGCTTCCCTTCGCCCTCGTGGGCGGCATCTGGTTCATTTGGGCACTCGGCTACAACTGGTCGGTCGCGGTGGCGATTGGCTTCATCGCGCTCTCCGGCGTCGCCGCCGAGACGGGGGTGGTGATGCTCATCTATCTCGATCACGCGTGGGCTGCGCAACATGCGGAGGGCAGGATACCGACGCTACGCGATCTCTACGACTCCGTCATGGAAGGCGCGGTGGAGCGCGTGCGGCCGAAGATGATGACGGTCACGGCGATCATGGCAGGCCTGTTGCCGATCATGTGGGGAAGCGGCGCGGGCGAAAGTGTCATGAAGCGCATCGCTGCGCCGATGATCGGGGGCATGGTCTCGAGCACGGTCCTGACGTTGCTGGTGATCCCTGCCATCTACTCCCTCTGGAAGGAGCGATCGATTCGCGCTGTGCGAGCTGGTGCGGCGGCGCCAGCGCATCGGACGCCGACGCCTGACCTCGTTGGCGCACTGAGTTCCGCGCGACGCGTGCCGTAGGCCCGCCGCGCGCGACGCAGACGATGCAGCAAGGGCGCGGGTGCGGCGTGTCCTTGAGCTCAACGGTGAGCGCGAAGCGGGGTAACACTAACAGCGGAGGTTACGATGGAACAGACGACAAGCCCGTTCTACCAATGGCTCGATCACGAGCGAATCAGGGCGGTGCTTCACGAGGTGGCCGCGCTTCGGCCCGGCGAGCGACTGGTGCTATTGAAAGGTCTGGTTCCGGGCCTCGTCGACGCGCTTGGCGCCGATGAGACGGAATCATTCTTCTCGGAGCTCGCCACCAAGGCGCGCCGCTACGAGGAGGCGCAGACGCACCCTGGCGAAGGTCGTCTACACCGGGAGACACCTGGCGAACAGGTCGGAGGTCCAACTCCCGCGGGTCACCGACATATGGCCGAGACTCGCAATCCCGACCGACAGGGCGGGCGAGAGGCAGAGCGTGCGTGGGAGGCCGGAGTGTGGGCACGCGATGTGGATGCCGAATTGGCAACGCGGTACCGGGCGCAGGCGGAGACGATCCGCGACACGTATCTCGCGCACGGAATGCTTCCGGGTGAGGCGGAGGCGGCCGCGTGGGAAGCCATCGCGCGCTTGCACGGACTGACCCAGCGTGCCGTTCCCGTGATAACAACCGCACCGGGCCACAAGTGAACGTGATGTTGCCGATGCACCGCCAAGTGGTCGCGACAACGAAAATGAGCGCGTCTGGACCAGGGAAGACGATGACATGCGCAAGCAGGATCTCTACGGGCGCTACGCCCACCAACCGGTGAGAATTGTCGTCGCCTCGGATCATGCTGGATTCGCGCACAAGGAGCTCGTGATCGCCGCGCTGGTGCACGGTGGTCATCACGTCGTCGATTACGGGACGATGTCAACGGACCCGGTCGACTATCCCTGTGTGATTCGTCCCGCGGCCCTTGCGGTTGGTCGCGGCGAGTTCGACCGTGGGGTCGTCATAGGAGGCTCGGGCAACGGCGAAGCCATCGTCGCTAACCGCGTCCCCCGCGTTCGTTGCGCGCTGTGCTGGAGCGTCGAGTCAGCCCGAATGGCCCGAGCCCACAATGACGCGAATATGCTATCGCTTGGCCAACGCCTGGTGCCGGTGGAGCTCGCTCTGGCGATCCTCGAAACGTGGCTGACGACCCCATTCGATGGTGGTCGTCATGCACGTCGCGTGGCCGAGATCGACGACGCAGACGGACAGGGAGCTACGCCACCGTGATTGTCTCGTCGAGGCGCCGTGATCGGCGCCGAGATTTCTCGCGATCGCGCGAGATGCGCCACCGCTTCC
>JBKJUW010000106.1:0-7420 GCA_046589725.1 Gemmatimonadaceae bacterium | reverse complement strand
CGCCGTGCTCCAGGGCCTCGGCTTCGACGCCGAGGAGTCGAAGACGCGGCTCGTGTCGTCACTGTCGGGCGGAGAGCGGGGGCGCGTCGGCCTGGCGGCGCAACTGATCGCGCCCGCTGACCTGTTGCTGCTGGACGAACCTACCAATCATCTGGATCTCGACACCACGACCTGGCTGCAGAATTGGCTCAACGAGGCCGACGAGACGGTGATTGTCGTGTCGCACGATCGTGCGTTCATGGACGCCATCTGCACGAACATCCTGCACATCGAAGCGCGCACGAGCGAGTCGTACAGGGGGAATTACAGCCAGTTCGTGCCCCAGCGGGCCGAGCGTCGGCTTACGCGCGAGCGCGAGATGGAGAAGCAGCGGGCGTACGTGAAGAAGGAAGAGGAGTATATCCGGCGCAACATCGCGGGCGTGAACTCGTTCCAGGCGAAGGGAAAGCGTAAACGGCTCGAACGACTGCCGCGCCTCGCGCCGCCACCGGGCGATCCGGCGGCGATGTCGCTTGAATTCACAACGGCAGAGCGCGGCGGCGATCAGGTGATCGCGGTCGACAAGCTTCGCGTCGAGGTGCCGGGCCGAGTGCTGGTGGAAGACTTTACCGCCGTGTTGCGACGGAACGACTTCGTCGCGCTCGTCGGGCCGAACGGCGCGGGCAAGTCGTCGTTCATTTCGACATTACTTGGCGATCGGAGACCCGCGAGCGGCGCGGCGCGAATCGGCGGATCGATCACGGCGGCGTGGTTCCGCCAGGACTTGGCCGACCTCCCGCTGCGGAAGTCGATGTCCGACGCGATCCAGGACCAGCGTCCGCTCTGGAATCGTGGCCAGGTACAAAACCATCTCGGCGCCTTCGGCTTCAGTGGCGAGGAGGTCTTCCGCGAGATCGGCACGCTCAGCGGCGGCGAACGCGCGCGGATGGCGCTCGCCCTCATGACGCTTGCGCGCGCGAACCTGCTGGTGCTCGATGAGCCGACGAATCACCTCGACGTCGAGAACATCGAGGTGCTCGAGGACGCGCTCGACGAGTACGAGGGCACGGTGCTGCTGGTGAGCCACGACCGCGCCTTCCTGCGCGAGGTCGCGACGCGTGTGTGGTCGTTCGACGGGACGCGCCTCACCGACTTCGACGGGCCATTCATCGAGTGGGAGGAGGATCGCGCGCGTAAAGCGGCTGGGGCCGGGCGCTGAGAAGGGATGGGGTGCCACTCAGGCGAGGTAGCTGCTATTGCGGCGCGGATCGCCGCTGCTGAATAATGGCGGCGGCGTCGACGTCGGCCCGCGCGAGCAGCGCGGCGAACCGCGGGCTGGCGCGGATTGGATCGAAGGCCGGGTCGCGCAAGGTAATGTACTCCACCCATTTCGTGCCTGCCGCCGCCGAGGTTTCAAGCGCATCAAGTGCGTGCGCGGTGTCGCCAAGCGCCATGAAGACACTGGAGCGCGCGACGTCGGTGAACCACGGACGCGGGTCATTCGCCTCCATGGCGCGGATCAGGCGCCAGGCCGAGGCCGAATCGCCGGTCCGGGCGAGGACATAGGGTGCGTTCGCCATCGCCCCGACGGGCGACCTGAGATTCGGGATCCATCGACGGGCGTCGCGATCCCCGCGCGCAAGGCTCATGAGCGCACCGAGGTTGGCCACGGGCAGCATCGTGGAGTCGAGCTGGATCGCGCGTGCGAGGTCTGCGAACGCCGAATCGGTCTGCCCGTCCAGAGACAGGGTGTAGGCGCTCCAGCCGAGGACGAGCGGCGAGACGGGCGCAAGCCGGCGTGCCTGCTCGAACTGTCGTCTGGCACTCGCGAGGTAGCCGCGCTCGAGAAGCAGTCTGCCGTACGTGACGCGCGTCGCGACGCTGTCGGGCTCCAGCGCGATCGCCCGTTCGAACTCCGGCGCGGCGAGCGACCAGTGGCCGTCGTCGGCATGGACCTCACCGAGCGCGGCGTGCGCTTCGGCAATGCCACTGTCCAGCTCCAGTGCGCGCCTCGCTTCGCCGGCGGCACGGTCGCGGATCTGGGCAGGCGGCGTGCCGACGAAAAATGGGTAAAGCTCCAGCGCGGCCGCGAGGGCAGCGTGGGCGCGCGCGAACTTTGGATCGAGGGCGATCGCTCGCTCGAACGCTTCCACGCCCTTCCGCACGCCGCTGCCACGTTGCCGGACGAGCGCCTGTCCGAGGCGGTATTCATCGAAGGCCTGCGGATTCACCGTTCCCGACGGAGCCGGGCGCGGCGCGCTCGCCTGCGCCGCGGGGCGGTGTGCAACCCTGGCGACGAACACGCTGATGGCGATGACGACGCCGACGACCGCGACGCCGGTAATGACGCGTCCACGGACACGCGATGCCGCCGGCGGCGCCGGCGCCACGTCCACGCTGGCATCGAGCGCGTTGAGAATCTCCGTGGCACTCTGTGGCCGTCGCGCCGGGTCCTTCTCCAGACAGCGCGCCACGAGCGCAGCCACCGCAGGAGGCAGGTCCTTGCGCGTCGCCGTCAACGACGGCGGCACATCGCGAAAATGCGCCGCCACCACCTCGTGCGAATGTCCGCGAAAGGGCGGCCCACCGGTGAACAACTCATAGGCGAGACAGCCCAGCGCATAGAAGTCGGCGCGATGATCCAAGCTCGGATCGCCCGCGGCCTGTTCGGGCGCCATGTACGCCGGCGTGCCGATGCCGATGCCGGTCAACGTGAGTGCTTCAGGATGCCCGTCGTCGAGCGCCGCCGACAGCGCCTTGGCGATGCCGAAATCCGTCACCACCGCGGTGCCACCCGACAACAGGACGTTGGCCGGCTTGATGTCCCGATGCACCACGCCGTGGGCATGCGCATAGGCCAGCGCGCGCGCGATGTCGCGGAGCACGTTGATGCCCAGGCGCACCGGCAGCGCGCCTTCGCGATCGAGGTGGTCGCGCAACGACTGCCCTTCGACAAAAGGCATGGTGTAGTACGGCAGGTCGTTGGACCGGCCGGCCGACAGCAGCGGAACGATGTTGGCTTGCTGGAGTGCCGCGGCTACCCGGATCTCCCGCTCGAAGCGCTCAGTGCTGAGACTCGCGGACAGATCAGGGGCGAGCAACTTGACGACGACCGTGCGATGCAGGCTCGACTCGCGCGCCACGAAGACGCGCGACATGCCGCCGCCACTCAGCTCCCGCTCGACAACGTAGCTCTCGCCGAGCGACGCCTGAAGCGCGGCCATGACCTCCGCCGAGTCGGCTCGTGGCCCGCCGTCGTTCGAGTGCGTCGAGCGTTCGCCGCCGGTTCCGTCCGCGGCCATTACCCCGGCCGCTGGTACGTCGCCATTCCGGTCTCGAACGCGGCGCTGCAAAGACAGGCTTCCGATGCGGCCGACGCGTCGGGATACGCCTCCTTCACCACCTCGGCGACGCCGACGTGCGCGTCCAACTTCACCAGCGAGTATTCGCGGTCGGGCATTGACGACGGAATGGGGTTGCGCAGATGAACAAGTCTACCGCATCCGCGCGCACCCCGTCAGGCGGTGGGCGCGGCCATCCGCATCACCGCGAGCCACCGAGCCGAATACGCGCACGTGCGCCGCAGCACAGCGGCCGGCGACACGGAGTTCTTCGGCTCCGTGCTTCGCGACGTCGGCAGCGGCAATCATTAGATGAGATACGCCGCGCTTCGGGTCGGGTCCGGGCGTAGGGCGCGCTCAGTTTGCCGGCACGTACGGCGCCGCTGCATTCCCCCACAGCTCGCGCAGCCGCGCATCGCGTCCACAGCCCCTTTTATAGGCCTCGTACCGTGCCGGATTGCGGTCGGCGAAGTGCTGATGATATTCCTCGCCGCGCCAGAAGGGCGCGTCGGCCACCACTTCGGTCACGACGGGGACCTTGAAGTGTCCGGACTTGTCCAGCGCCGCCTTCGAGCTGAGCGCCGCTGCCTGCTGCGCTGCGCCGTGCGTGAAGATCACCGTGCGGTAGTCGGGACCGCCATCGCAGAACTGCCGGTCTTTCGTGACGGGGTCGATGTTGTGCCAGTAGACGTCGAGCAGCTTCTCGTATGTCACTTTTGCCGGATCGTATTCCACGAGCACCGTTTCCGTGTGGCCGGTCGCCCGTGTGTTCACCTGCTCGTAGGTGGGATTCTTCGTGTGGCCTCCGGCATATCCTACGGTCGTGGACAGCACGCCGGGCACGTGATCGAAGGGGCGCTCCATGCTCCAGAAGCAGCCGCCGGCAAACATCGCGGTATCGCGCGACGCGCCCGACGCGGCAGGTGAAGGCGCTTCGTTGCCAACCAGTAGCACGCGAGGCGAGTCCACCACTGTCTCCGCGGCGACAGGCGGATTCGTCGCGGCGACGGACTGCGCCGACTCGGGCTTGCTGCACCCCACCGCGCTCGACAGCAGAAACAGGCACGAGAAAAGGGCGCGGGGTCGGTACATGATGAATCATCTCCTGACGAGGGCTTCTTTGTAGCAGCGTATCCCACAGTGGCATCGGCCGTGCCAAGCGTGTGCATCACGCAGCGATTGGTGTCTTACACTCGTAGTGAGGCATGCCCGCGATAGTTCCCGTGGCGTCGGGTGCGCCCCGTTCTCCGGATGGCGGATGTCCCGTAGATTGATCGTATGTCCGCCATGCTGAACGGTCTCCGTAACAGGCTCCGCGAATGGCTCATGGGCCGGGCGCAGGCAGAGGAGCACACCGTGCGCGGGTTCCGCGTGGTGGTCGAGAACACCCGACCTGATATCGAGACGGCGGCGGTGCTGACCAGACTCGACGAGGCGTTGGCGCTGCTCGAGCAATACGCGCCTGGGCGTGTTCGACACCTCACGCGGGACTTGCAGCAGTTCCTCGTGGTGCGCTACCCCTGTCGTGGCGCCTTCATCGCCGCATCACGAACGTGCGTCACGGAGCTCACGTTTCTCGCGCGACGTGACATCTCGCCTGCGGTCGTGGCATCCTCGATTCTTCATGAAGGCGTGCACGCACGCGTAGCGCAGTTCCGCCGACGCTTCGGCGGGACGAGCCGCGAGGAGGATCGGGCGCGCGAGGAGCGTCTCTGTCGACGCGCAGAGATTGCCTTCGGACGCGCGCTGCCCAACGATCTCGGACTTCCGGTGATCGAGCGCGCGCAGGCGAGCCTGGCCATGGATGATATGGAGGTCGCCCCCTCGATCGATTGGTCAGTCGCGCAAGCGCGCATCGACGCAGCGGACACTCGCGCGGGCGGGCCGTCCTGACTGCACGAGATCGGGCCACGAGAGCTTGTCCGCGGTTTGGCATCTCCTCGCGCTGGCGTTCTTCCCGTATCCCGCCCCAGACTTGTGTTTCTCCTTTGCCGGAACGGATATGCGACGCGTGATGATGGTGGCGATGCTCTGTGTTCCTATTTCGCTTGGTGCCCAGCAGCCATTGGGCACAGCGCCGGCCCGACCTAATGGCGTGGCCCGCACTTTTCTGTCGTTCGGGCAGCCGTATGGTGGCTGGCTGATGATGGCCTTCGATTCGATTCCGGGCAACCGGTACGACTTTCGTCCCACACCCGTGCAGCAGAGCATCGGCCAGATTGCCCAGCACCTCGAGACGGCGAACTACTCGCTCTGTACGACGTTCGGCGCGAAGAAGCATGCGTTGTCCGCCAAGGATTCCCTCGCCGACACGATCAAGGCGCGTTGGCCCAAAGACACGCTCATTGCCCGGGTGCGTGCGTCGATGGTTTTCTGTGCTGCCGCCGTCGAGGGACTCTCGGACGCACAGCTTGCTGACGAATTCACCATCGACACGCCGAGTGGGCCGCAGACCGTGTTGCGGGCGCGGTATCTCATGTTGTTGATCACCGATCTCGCCGAGCACTACAGCCAGCTCGCGAGCTACATGCGGCTGCTCGGTCTCGTCCCTCCCTCCGCTCTCCCGCGATCGCAACGATAGTGCGCGTCGGCGTTACGCGCCTGCGCTACTCGGTACGCACGTCGTAAATCTGTAACGCACCGAAAGCACTTTCCCCAGCGTTCCTGCAATGGAGATCAACATGAAGCGCGTCACTGGTATCGGCGGCATCTTCTTCAAGGCCAAGGACGCGCCTGCATTGCAGGCCTGGTACAGGCGCCACCTCGGCATCGATGTTCAGGAATGGGGAGGCGCAATCTTCTCCCGGAGCGATGCGGAGGGAAGGCCTACCACTGGAACCACGGTCTGGTCGATCAGTTCTGCTGAGAGCGACCAATTCGCTTCAGGCAGCGCATCCTTCATGGTCAATTATCGTGTCGAAGACCTTCACGGTATTGTCAGGGCCCTCAAGGAAGAGGGGTGCGAAGTGCTCGACAAGATCGACGAATCCGACTATGGGAAGTTTGCCTGGGTCATTGATCCCGAGGGAAACAAGGTCGAACTGTGGCAACCCCCTTCCGGCCAGTGAATTCCTGCGGCTGAAGCCTCGCGTGTCGCCCTGGCATCAGTGCATGACACTGAAGACTTTGTTGGCGGTTATGCCGCAGCAGCCAATCACCATCCCTCAGCTCATGCATACGCTCGTACGCATCACGCTCGTGGCATTCACGGCGGCCGCTTGCCGAAGCGAACAACCGAGAGACCATTCTGTCCGCGTCGCTGAGCATCGGGCGCTCGTTCCCGCGTCCCGCTGCGAAGGGCCACTCTTCGACGGCCGAGGCATCGGAGCCTTTCAGATCGGAATGTCGGCGGACTCTATCGGCCGAGTGTGCTCTGTCGTGCGCGACACTATCGAGGTCCGAGGAGAGGGCCTGCCTGTCCGCGTGGTAGCCGTATCGATTGGCACCGATACGGTGGAGGCGGAAATCGATAGCGGACGCGTCTGGCGCATCGCCCTGACACAAGCACGCTTTCGAACGCGGGACTCGCTCGGCGTCGGTGTTTCGCTCGTCCGACTGCTGTCACTACCCGGAGTGCACGGCATGATGGGCGAAGGCGCACTCTATGTCGTCTCCCCGGCGAGATGCGGCTTGAGCTTCCGTCTGACCGCGCCTTCCGGGGATGTGCCACCATCAGATTGGACGGTGTCCGCGCTTCATCGTCTCCCGTCATCGAGCGTCGTGGCCGGGGTTCTGATCCTTGGATGCCATGCTCCGGCGCCATGAGTCATCGGCTCGCGTCGCGATGAGACGGTGTGTGCACGTCTGAGCCGCATCCTTACGCTGCAGGTGGAGCACGAGGGCCTCGGACTTGTCTCCCGCGTGCCGTGTTGCAATTCGACGATTCCGCGGTCGACCCCGATCTCATGGTTCGGTAAGGAACACACGGGCGACAGCGACACCTGCTCGGCGGCGCCGGTTCGGTCGCTGATTGTCGAGGTCTTTTCGCCCGCCACCAAGCGGCGCGACCAGCACGAGAAGCGCGAGCGGTACATGGATGCGGGAGTCAGACAATATTGGATGGTCGATCCCGAGCGCCGTGCGTTCATCGTGATCCGCAA
>JBKJUW010000015.1:0-14125 GCA_046589725.1 Gemmatimonadaceae bacterium | reverse complement strand
GACGCGGTTCGGATGGGAATAACGGCGTCCGAGAACGGCAGATAGAACGTCGGTGGACTTGCTGTTTCGAGCAGACGCAGTGCGCTTCGAGTTCGAATAAGCTCGGTGTCGCCAATGCGCACGACAATTTCACGCGCGTCTGCCACCAGAGCAGGTGGCCGAGGGTAGTCCCAGACCGATTCCTGTCCAGGACCCGGACGTTCGGCGAATGGAGGGCGAGTCTTCCCGATGTATTGCCACATCCCACAACTTACTGCGCCTGATAGACCGCTGTTCCTCCGACCACCGTCCGCTCGCGAATGAGCGCGCTGCACTCTCCCTGGGTTGACAACGTCGTAAATATTCACCATTGCCATTGAGCGCCCTTCTCCCGCACTCGACACTGATGCTCATACTTTCCCGCCGCGCATTCCTCGGTTGGCTCGCCGCCTCGGTACCCGCAACCGCGTTCGTTCGACGAGCCCACGCTGCGTCCATCAGCCACATCGCCTCGGATCCGCGCACGCTTCGCGCGATTGGCGATGTCGTCTTGCCGGGCGAACTCGGCGCGACGGGCACTGCGGCCGCCGTCGATTCGTTTCAGCGTTGGATCAAGGGCTACAAGGCGGGAGCGGAGCTGGTCCACGGTTACGGCACATCAAAACTCGACTTCGCTGGCCCGACGCCGGCGACGCGATGGGCGTCACAACTCGACCACCTCGACTCGGCCGCACGATCGCGGCACGCGAAGCCCTTTGCCGATTTGCCAGTGGCGCAGCGACGCGAAATGGTCGGCGCTGAGCTCACCTTGCTCAAGGTCGATCGTCTTCCGTCAATAGACCGCGCACCACACGTCGCGCTTGCGCTGCTTGCGCACTTCTACGCGACTCCCGAGGCGACGGATCTCTGTTACGAGGCGCGAATCGGCAAACAGACCTGTCGCCCGCTGGCGAATGCATCGCGCAAGCCGCTGCCGTTGGCCAAGGGACTCACATGATCCCGCGCACCAGGACAAACGTCGTCGAGAGCGACATCTGCATCATCGGCTCCGGCATCAGTGCCGCCATGGTGGCCGACCGACTCGCGAGGACGACGAAGGGCAGCATCGTGATCGTGGAGGCAGGTGATGAGGCGCCGCCGATGAACCGGCGCCCGTTGCTCAGGGATCGGTTTCTTAACTATGACGAGAGTCCGTGGCCCAACGACCATATAGAAGGGTACGAGATCGAGGGCCCACTGCAGTCACGGTCAATGCAGGTAGGCGGGCTGGCAATGCACTGGGGCGGCGTCACGCCTCGGTGGTCACCCGAGGACTTCAGGACGAAGTCGCTGTTCGGCGTCGGCACCGACTGGCCCATCTCGTACGACGATCTCGACCCGTACTATCAGGAAGCCGAGGAGCTCATCGGTGTGGCCGGCGAGCAGGGACCGGTGGCGATGGATCCGAGGAGCAAGCCATTTCCCATGGCACCCCTTCCCCTGACGTACAATCTCACCCTGCTGAAGGAGTGGGCGTCGCAGGCAGGCATCACGATGTGGAGTCAACCGTCGGCGAAGAACTCGCGCCCCTACGACGGGCGCAGCACGTGCTGCCGCAATGACACCTGCACGCCAATCTGCCCGATTGGCGCCAAGTACTCACCTGACTTTACATGGAGCAAACTGCGGAGCACACGTCGCGTGACGCTGTACCCGCGCACGATGGTCCGTCGCCTCGTACTGGATGATCGCTCGGCGCGCATCGCGAGCGCGGAGGCCGTGCAGGTGGGGAGCGGCAGCGGAACCCCAGTGACCTTTCGCGCGAAGAAGTTCGTCGTCGCCGGCGGGTATGTCTGGAGCGCGCATTTGTTGCTCCTGTCCACGAGCACACGAACGCCCAATGGTGTCGCCAACCGATCTGGCACTGTCGGCAAGTATCTCGGCGGACATCGCAACAAGCAGGCGTTCATCGAGTTGCCGCTGCGCCTCTTTCCGGGAATCAATACGCAGCACTCGCTCGTGAGCAAGCAATTCATGCGAACGCCGCCGAGCGACAAGTATCTGCGTCACGACCTGCGTGTATGGGAGTCAGCGTACGGGCGGGGCCCGCGCCTTCGCAACGACGGTGGCGCATTGATGCTCGGTGACGACATCATGCGCGATTGGCGCGAGCGGACGCAAACTGGCGTCGCTCGCGTGCGAGCGTACTACGATGTCATTCCCGATCGCGAAAGTGCGCTGACGCTCGACTCCACGCGCCGGAATGCATGGGGCGATCCGCTGCCAAAGCTCGCCTTTCGCGACGCGCCCGAGTCCGCCGCGCTGCGCAGTTACTCGAACGCCGCGCTCAAGACGCTCTTCGAGAACATGGCGAAGGCCGGCAACGGCAAGGTGATTCGCCTCGAGGAGGACGATGGCGGATTCCAGGACCACCCGGCTGGCGGATGCCGGATGGGCAGCGATCCCACGACATCCGTTGTCGACGGCTGGGGACGCGCGCACGACCACGAGAATCTGTTCATCGTTGGCGCGCCGACCTGCGTAAGCGCGAGCTGTGCGAATGCCACGCTGACGTTCTGCGCGTTGGCGTTGCGGGCAGCGGCCGAGATCGCGAGAGGCTGAATGGGTGTTGGAAGGCGCGAGCGTCGCGACGGCGTTACAGCGACATCATCTGGGTGAACTTCACGATCACGCCGAACCCCGTTGCCGGTGCGTCCGGAAGATTGATCTTCTGCTCGTTGAATACGACGAACAGGTTGCTCAGGGGATGATGGATGAGGTTGAAGCGCAGGTTGGCATTGACCTGGTGCTGATGCGGATCGTACTGCGTGAGCGCGTCGAAGAACATGTTCGTCGTGAACGAGTACGTCGCGCGGGTGGTCCACAGCAGCGCCTCGAAGCTCGCCTCAGGACTGGACAGGGTGGCCTCGGTATGGGACACGCCCAGTGATACGCCGGCCCTCCCCGTCGGGCGTGCCGACACCACCAGATGCTGCGCACGCTGGTGCCCGCTCCACAACCCGCCGTTGATGAGCGTGTAGGTGGCAGAGAGCGGCTTGCTGGCGTTCGTGCCACCCTTCAACTGCCAGGTGGTCCACGCATAGCCACCAGCGGGAATTGGCGCGATGGCGGGGCTGATCGCGAATGGCCTGACGATACGCTGGAAACTCGGATTCACGGACAGCTCGGTGTAACCGCCGTTTTCGAGGAAGACGGTGTAGCCGCTGTGGAGATCCTTCGCGGTGATGATACCGTTGAGGTTCTCGTAGTAGTTCCAGACGACGTGCGGGTGCATCTCGCGGATGCCGGTGCCTGCGAGCCAACTGGGCCGCGGGCGAAGCCCCACGTCGAGGAGGTACTTCCGCGAATCGGTACGGCGAAAGTACCCGAGATCATCCGCGAAGCCCGGCCCGATTTCCAGCGTTCCGATCTTGCCGTGGAAGAAATTTCCTTCGTGACTGAGCGAGCTTCGATAGGTGTACTGGCCCGCGCTCTTGCCCGGTGCGCGGCTCGCCACGCCGTAGCTGTTCCAGTCCCAGTCGCCCTTCAGGCGGAAGTTGGCATCGACGCCGCCGAGGCGGTTCCAGTTGCGACTCGTGCCGACTGCCTCGCGGTCGAGGGCGATGATGCCAATGTCGGAGCCGGCGTACAGGTTGCGCCGCAGTCGCAGCACGGAGTACTGGCTCGCCGGTGTGCTTTCAATGGCGCTGGACTGCATCGAGAGCGCGCCGACGGTCGTGCCGGCTATGCTGCCCGTGAGTCGCACGCCGGCGGGAATGGTCGTACTCCGGCCCGACGGCGCAATCCCGATACGGCGGCTGAAGAAGAGGAGCATGTCCTCGTCCGGGGTTGGTGCGGTGGACACGCGATTATTCCGCGCGGCGTCGCCCACGTAAAAAATCCCCGAGTTCTCGAGGAAGAACTCACGTTTTTCGGGAAAGAACTGGCTGAACTGCGTGAGATTCACCTGCTGCTCATCGGCCTCGGCCTGCGCGAAGTCAGGATTCAGGGTGACGTCGAGCGTGAGCCCTGGGGTGACACCGTACTTCACGTCGAGGCCGGCGGCGCCCTTCGGGGTGAACTCCGGCCCGCCGAGCTCGCGGATGCTGCGTGCGGCGACGTAGGGTTTCACCCGGAGGTCGCGCGCGGTGACGCGCTGCGCGATGCCGGTGAGATCCCCGGCCACCGAGAGGCGTGCGAGCGTGTAGCTGCGCGGTACCGGCGCCCAGTAGCTCACCTCGTTCCGGCGACGGATGCGGCGGGAGAAGTTGATCCCCCAGTTCTCGGCGCTGGCGAAGTCGAATCGCAGTGTGCGGTACGGGATCGCCATCTCGACCACCCACCCGTCGGCCACTCGGCGTGACACCACGGACCACACGCCGTCCCAGCTGGTATTGACGTCGCGGCCTTCATTCGACACCTGGCGGTCGGCGCGGGCGCCAGCAGCGTTGGTGATGAACACGTAGCCGTTGCGCCGGTCGTGGAAGGTGTCGAGGATGACCTCGAAGTCGTCTTGCTGCTCGGGTTCGAAGTCCTTGCGGATATCGTTGACGACGATGCCGTCAGGATCGCTGTCGTGCAGGTACGCGCCGATGTAGAGCCGTTCGCCGTCCACGAGCACCTGGACGTCGGTGCGCTCCGACGCGGGCTCGCCGGTGCGCGGCTCGCTCTGCACGAAGTCGGAAGCGACGGGTGCAGCACGCCAGGCCGGCTCGTCGAGACGGCCATCGAGCGTGATGGGGCCGTCGGCGGCGTGTGCGGCCAGAGTGTGGAGCGTTGGTGCCGCCGTGCTCGCGGCGGCGGGCTCGGCACTCTTGCCCTGCGCGCCGAGGGGTCGCGCGATGACGAGCGCTGCGGTAACGGCGAGCAGGGCCGCGGCGGTGGATTTCATGCGTACGAAGTTAGCGAGCGCGCCAAGGCTTCGCGGCGCCGGGAAAGCGGCGACGATCAGGCGCCCGTGCCGTGTTCCTCGAGCGACCTGGACGCGATCGCGAACAGATTGATGCCCTGCTCCTCGTACCGGATGCGGTCACAGGGACGTCCGAACTTCGACGCTTCGAACAACCGGTGCATGTCGGCTTCCGTCCGGTGGATGAGCCTCCAGTCGAAGACGTGATCCATTAACGCTTTCGTCGGGTTGTCCGGGTGGAAATTGCCCAGGATGACGCGGCCGCCCGGACGCAGGCGATCATGGACGAAGTCGAGCAGGCGCACGACGAACGAGTCGTTGAAGTAATCAATGAGGCCGATGCTGTACGCGAGATCCTGCGGTGGCAGATCGAGCTTCTGGCGGCCGGTCGCCAGGTAGACGAGGTTGGCATTCTCGAGCCGGATGTGCCCTTTGAGCTTCTTGCGGTCGCGCATGTCACCGACAAACGCCAGAGCCTGGAGGTCGATGTCGACACACGTCGCCACCAGTTGTGAAGGATCGCGAAGCTTGGCGAAGGTGTCGAAAATCTCGCGTGCCGGACCGCACGCCATACTGAGCACGTGGGCAGGCTCTCCATTCTTCGCCGCGAGCGTCGCGTCGATTTCCTCGCAGAGCAGACCGCGTCGGTTCCGAACCGCCCGTGCCGCGGGCATGTCGAGAAAGCACTGGTCGAGCACGGCGCCCAAGCGCCCGTTGCCGGTCGGCTTGTTGTTGTAGATGCACTCGATGCTCATGAAATCGCCCGCGTAGCCGCGAGGTTTGGCGTACCAGCGCTCACCATTCTCCGTGAGCATGAGATAGGGAAGCATCTCCCGCTGCACCCGGGCACCGAGCTCCTGGCGCACCTCGATGGTGTCGGGCCCTTCGTCGCCAAGCTCGCCATTGAGCCACAGGAGGAACGCGCGAAATTCCTCGAGGATGCGGTCCGCGACATCCCGTGGGACCTCGCCGTCATTGTGCAGCGCCGCCTTGTCAGCGTCGGCCAACAGATGCTTGACGCCGTCGAGCGCGGCCGCGATCGCGGCCCACCGTCCGCTCACGGACTGGGTGCGCGACGTGGCGGAATGCAGCCGCTGGCCGAGCACCGCCATGGATCCGCGGAGTCGATCGGACAGCAGCCGCGCCAGCGCGCGGTACAACCGCAGACCGAAGGACGGATCCGCATCGATCTTCGCCTTCAGCATGTCGCGCGGCAACGCCAGCAAGAGCGAGTTCTCGATCGCCGAGACGGTCGCCGTCGCGGGCTTCTCCTCGAGGAACGCCATTTCTCCCACGAACTGGCCCGGGCCCAGCGTCCGGATCATGTCCGTGCCAAGCGAGTCCACCCAGACGCCGACGAGGCCTTCGAGCACCATGTACAGCGACGTCGGCATCTTGTCGACTTCGGTGAGGACGTGGTTCGAGATGACCTGCTGTTCGACGCCGTTGGAGAGCAACCAATCGATGTCGGTCTCTTCGAGGTCGGCCAGTACACTCAAGACGCTGTTCATCCAGGACTCCTGGGTCTCGTCGCGAAAGCGCCTTGGTCAGCGAAAGGCGCCGGGCAGGTGGGGTTCGTGCAGCCAAGCTACGGTGTCGCGATGCCTTCTGATAGCGCATGCCAGTGACCGGCGATTGGTATTCCGTTCCCTCGCCCTGAGATTCTACATCGGCGAGTGATCCGATCGTCAGTGGGACGTCGACGCGACGGTTCGTCCGACGATCGTGACGACGAGCACCGCCTGCGCCAGGAAGGCGATCGTCCGCACCCAGTTCGTCTGAACCAGCTGGCGAATCTTCGCCTCATCGTATCCGGTGACCGCCATCTCGGCTTGCAGACGACGCTGCCAGATTGCTGTTGACGCCAGTTGAACGAGATTCAGCGCGAGCGCCGCGATCGCTTCGGTCGGATGCATGAACGACGGACGTACCCACACCAGCGCGAGCGTGACGAGCAGGAGCAACAGCGCCGGCAGGATGACGGGCACGAGGGCAGCCTTGTTGTTCGCTCGGATGTATGCCACGAAGCTTGCTGGGCAGACGTGGGGATAGATGGCGTAGTGCTGAAGCTGGAGCGTGGTCATTGCCCCCGCGTTGAAGACGGACAGGAACACGAACGCAAGGAAGAGCAGCAGTGTGGTGTTCATGCGTGTGGCGCCGCCGCGAGGCTCATGACATAGTCGCGCCGAGCCGCGTCCGCCGCGGTCGTCAGCGGAAGGTCCGGGAACTGTCGCCGGGTGCGGGATGAGCCGAAGGTCATATCGGTCGTGTCCATGACGACACTGGCCTGGACGAGCCGGGCGAACGTTGGATTGAACGGCCGCGCAACCACGGACATCAGCTTCATCATGGGTAGCGGAATGTGCTTGACCGGGCCGTGCGCGCCGGTCGCGGCCGCGAACGACGCCACGAACTCGAGGAGTGTCAGGTTTTCCGGACCGCCGACGTCGACCGTGGCGCCCCGCAGCGCCACATCTGTGCTTGCGCGGTCGACGCACCAGGCGACATCATGCGCCGAGACGAAATTGATGGGGTTCCGCGCCCGTCCGAACACGATGGTCTTGCCCTTCGCCAGCAGTGGCGCACCGAGCACTTGCTGAAACGTTTCCATGAAGGGCGACGGCCGTACGATCGTCCACGACAGGGAGCTTCGAATCAGCCGCTGTTCCGCCTCGTACTTCATGCGGTGCAGCTCCGTGGGATGCGTGGGGGACGCGCCACGCACGGAGACGAGGATGAAATGCTCGACCCCCTGCCGTTCGCACGCGGCAATCAGGTTCGCGTTTCCATCGCGATCCACCTCACTCGGCGTCACTCCCTTCATGCCGAAGGCGCTCATCGCCGAGATGACCGTGCGGGCACCCGCAACAGCGCGATCGACGTCGGCGCGGCGGCGCACGTCTCCGATACTGACTTCGAGGTCGGACGCGCGCGCGGCGGCGGGCTGCGGAGTGCGGGACAGGATGCGGACCTTCTCCCCACGAGCGATCAGGCGATCGACGAGTAACATGCCCAAGCGACCACTTCCTCCAGCGACCATGATCATGGCGTCCGCACGGCTGTCATTTGCTGCCTCGCTTGGCTAGATTGATAGAGTATTGATTAGACTTATGGTACTATGAATTGAATCGACCTGTCAAGCAGCGTCAGTACCTTTCCCCACTTCGGGCCGACCAGGCGCGTCTCACCAGGCGCACCATCATCGACGCCGCGACGGCACTATTCTCCGAGAAGGGCTACGCTGCCGTCTCCGTAGACGCGATCGCCGCGGCCGCGGGGGTAAGCCGTGCAACGGTGTTTGCGTCGGTGGGCGGCAAGCCGGCGATCCTGCGCGAGGCGTTTCGCGCCGCCTTCGGACGCGCCGCGGGCGACGAGGACTCCCCAATGCCGTTCGTCGACCGGCCGCGGAGCCGAGAGGTCCGTTCGATCCAGTCGGCCCGCGGCCATCTCGCGGGATATGCGGCCCTCGTCACCGAGGTGTTCGCCAGCATCTCCGGCGTCTACGAGGCGATCCGGGAGGGATCACGATCGGACGCTGACGTCGGCGCACTGTGGAAGGAGATCAACGACGAGCGCCGAGGCGGCGCTGCGACGATCGTCGCCGACGTACGCGCCCGCGCTGCGTTGCGACGCGGTTCGTCGACGGAACGCGCGGCGGACATGGTCTGGGTGCTCAACGATCCGGGCGTGTTTCACATGCTCGTGCACGGCAGGGGGTGGTCGACGCAGCAATACACAGCGTGGCTGAGCCGGGCGCTGGAAGCCGAATTGCTTGGATAAGGTGGACGCGACCGATTTCGCGAGTCGAGTGCGCAGTGGCCAGGCGAGTTTTTTTCTGCGGTTTCCCAAATGACACTGCCTGGTTTATGCTCGTCCTGAACAGGCTTTCGGAGCTCTGGTACTCATGTCGCTGACCCGTCGCGAAGCGCTCGCCCAACTCAGCGCACTCCTCGCCATCCCGATGCTCCGCTGGCCCGAGCGCCTGGTCGATCCGCTCACCGGCACCATCGTCGACTATCAGGCCGGTCGCATTCGCCGCGACTGGACGGCAGCCGAGGTGACGAAGCGTGCGCTCGACCGCGCTTCGTCGCTCAATGGCCACCTGCGCCTGATTGATCAGCTCTCGACCACGGCGCTCGACGACGCGCGCGCCTCCGACGTTCGTGCCAAACGCGGCGCACTGCGTGGCCCGCTCGACGGCGTGCCCGTCTTCGCAAAGTCCATCTACGACATGACCGGCACGCCGACCACCGCGTCGAGCGCAGAATGGGCACGCCTGTTCCCCGATGCCGTTCGCCGCGACGGCATCGAAGTCCAGCGCACGCGCGCTGCGGGTGCTGTCATACTCGGCAAGACCGCCGCCGACGATTTCGCGTATCACGGTAACGGCACGAGCACGCTCACCGGTCAGGTGCGCAACCCGTACGACCGGTCCGGCACCAAGACACCCGGCGGCTCGAGCGCTGGATCCGCTGTCTCCGTCGCCTGCGGCATCGCCTTCGCCGCACTCGGTACCGACGACGGCGGCTCCAACCGCATTCCCGCGCAGTTCTGCGGCGTGGTGGGGATAAAGCCAACCTTCGGGCTGGTACCGCGCACGGGTGTCATTCCAACGTGGCCGTACCTTGACACGCATGGGACGCTGTCGCGGACTGTCTCCGACGCCGCCCTTTTGCTTGACGCGATCGCCGGACCCGATGCATCGGATGGTTTGGCGCTCACGACGCCATGGACGCACGGCGCACTCGCCGCGCTGCGCGACGACGCGCTCGTGCATGCGCGAATCGGCCTCGTGGACGCGCACGTGCCGCGCAGCCAGATGTCGGCCGTATCGCTGGCGGTCTTCGATCGCGCGATCGATAATCTTCGCTCGGCGGGCGCCGTGGTAGAGTCGAGCGCGCCCACCGTGACGCGAGCGAATGTGCGCGCACTTTTCGCCGAAGCGGCGAGCGCGCGCGGCGACGTTGCGATCAATGCGAATGCACCGGCGGCAACGGCCAATGCCCTGTTCCGCTACTTTGCCGGCCAGGGTGGCGACGCCCGTCGTGATGTCGAGCGCGGCCTTGCCGCATACCGTGCCTTCTACGACGTACTGCCGAAGGAATGGAGCGAGATGGCGCAGCTCATCGACCTGCCGTACGAGCGCGATCCGGCCGGCGTCTCGTTCGCGCGTTCGCGCGAGACCGTCGTCGCACAGCTCGCGGAAACGTTTCGCGCGGAACGACTCGACGCGATGGTGTATCCGACGATGCCCTTCCCCGCCCCACGCGCGGTCGACCCGTGGCCCGATGTTCACACCACACTCGGCTACGGCAACTGGCTCGGCCTCCCCGAAGTATCGGTGCCGTCCGGCATGGGGGCGGATGGCATGCCCGCTGGCAACATTTCGTTCGTTGGTCTTCCTGGGAGCGACGCACGGCTTCTTGCGCTGGCGCATGCTTATGAGGTGCATTCCAGGAGATTCGTCGCGCCACCGTTCTGATTCACCTTCAGCATTTTACGATCATGGTGCGTTACCCTTGAGGCGGCCGTCCCCCGCTGTCCCCCCACGGCTTCCCCGCGACTCATGAATTCACGCATTCTCTCCCGCCTCGTGGCCGCGCTGCTCACTGCGTCGGCGACGCTGGCATGCGCCCAGAGTACGCCCGTCGTCAGGGCGGACTCCGCACCGGCGACCCACAAGCACGACATGGCCGGAATGTCGGGCATGTCGGGTATGTCGATGCCCATCATTATCCCGAAAGGCGCGCTCTATACCGAGGCGGACGTCCGCTTCATGCAGGGCATGGTCGCGCACCACGCGCAGGCGATCTACATGTCGCGCATGGCCGCCGGTCGCAACGCGAGTTCGCGCGTGCTGAAGTTCGCGAACAAGATCGACCAGTCGCAGGCGGCGGAAATTCGCCTCATGCAGGACTGGCTCGTCGCCAACAAGCAGACCGCGCCCGACACGGAGTCGTGGCGCACGATGTCGATGCCCGGCATGCTCACCACTGCGCAGCTCGCGCACCTCGACGCCGCGAAGGGCACCGACTTCGACACCACGTTCCTCCACCTCATGATTCAGCACCACAACGGCGCCCTCAAGATGGTGGACGATCTCCTTGCCACGCCGATGTCCGCGCAGGACGTCGACGTCTCCGTCTTCGCCAACGACGTGGTGACTGTCCAGACCGCGGAGATCGGACTCATGCAGCAAATGCTGGCCAACCTTTGAGAATCACGGAGAGCGCCTGATGCGCAATGCTCGTTGGACCTGTACCCTCGCCGTCGCATCCGCGCTCGTGATCGCCCCGGCGACTGCGCTCCGCGCTCAGACGTATCCCACCGCGCCTGATCAAAGAAATGGTCTGAAGCCCGGCATGCTCGACGCCGCAATTTCGCAGAACGGGTTACGACTCGTCTCGTTCACGCCCAAGCCCGCTGAATTCGACACCGTGCGTGGCCTCACCTTCGTGAACTCCGATCTCGCCTTCAAGGGCAAGTACGTTTATCAGGGCAATTTTGCCGGCTTCTCCATATGGGACGTCAGCAATCCGGCGAAGCCCGCGAGGGTTGCCGTCGTTCCGTGCATCACGTCGCAGGGCGATCCATCGATCTACGGCAACCTGCTGTTCATCTCGGCCGAGGGAAACGGCAATCGCAACGATTGCGCGAAGGGCGGCGTGCAGCATCCCGCCGATCACATGGCCGGTGTCCGCATCTACGACGTGAGCAACCCGTCAGTGCCGAAGCTCGTGAAGAACGTGCAGACCTGCAAAGGCTCGCACACGCATACGATCATTCCGAGCCCGACCGACAAGGGCGTCATCTACCTCTATGTGTCGGGCAGCCAGCAGGCGCGGCCCGAGACGGAGCTCGCGGGCTGCAAGATGGGCACTGACCCGGCCGACGAGACGAACTCGATGTTCCGCCTCGACGTCATCAGGGTGCCGCTCGCCAATCCGTCGCAGGCGGAGGTGGTGACCGGCGCGCGTATCTTCACGAACATGGTTCCCGCGCCCCAGCGCACCGGCGCTCGGCCCGGTGGTCGCGGTGCCCGCGCAGCAACCGCCGGTGCATCAGGGGCACCCGCGGACGGCCCGCCGCCCGCACCGACCGGCCCGCGTAACTGCCATGACGTGTCCGCCTATCCGGCAATGCACTTGCTCGCCGGTGCATGCGGCAGCTACGGCCTGCTCGTCGACATCTCGCATCCGGAAAAGCCCGTGCGTCTCGATGCCGTGGCCGACACGAACTTCTCGCTCTGGCACACCGCGGTGTTCAGCAACGACGGCTCGAAGGTCGTGTTCACGGACGAGTGGGGCGGCGGCACGTCGCCCAACTGCCAGGCGACGAGCATGATGGAGATGGGCGGCAACACGACCCTCACCATCACGGGCGACCGGAAGCTCAAGCAGCACGCGTATTTCAAGATCCCCACGGCGCAGACCGCGCAGGAGAACTGCGTTTCGCACAACGGCGGGCTCATTCCGGTCCCGGGCCGCGACCTGATGGTGCAGGGCTGGTACCAGGGCGGCATCGACGTCAGCGACTTCACCGATCCCGACCATCCTTTCGAAGTCGCATACTTCGACCGCGGTCCGGTGGATCAGCCGCCACCGCCGGGCGACACAACGGCCAATAGCCGGACGCGCGGCACGATCGGCGGGTCGTGGGGCGCGTACTACTACAACGGGCTCGTGTACTCCTCCGAGCTCGCTCGTGGCTTCGACATCCTCGAGCTGCTGCCGAGCGACAAGCTATCCGCGAATGAATTGGCGGCCGCTAAGCTCGTGCACTTCGACGAATACAACCCGCAGAGCCAGCCACACATCACGTGGCCTGCTGCATTCCCCGTGGTCCGCTCATATCTCGATCAGCTCGTGCGTAACGAGGGGCTGTCCGCAACCCGCACCGCGGCGATCTCGAAGTCACTCGACGCGGCCGAGGCACAGTCGGGCGCTGCGCGCGCCAGGTTGCTGTCGGCGCTGGCGCGGAAGGTGGACGCGGACGTGAGCGGCGCGAAGGACGCGTCGCGCGTGCGTGCGATGTCGTCCGCCATCAGGAACCTTGCGGCAGCATCGCGGTAGGGCACTTGAGGCTCGATGTTCAGGCAACGCGCGCACCTTTCAGGTATCGTCACATTATGTCACGTCGACCGTTCAGCACGTTCGCCCTCACGCTCGGCGTCGCCGCCGCTTCGTCACGCGCGGCGGCGCAGGGACCCGCTCCCTCGGGTGAGACCGTTGGTGGCATTTCATGCGATGCGCAGGAAGGTCAGCGCATCCACATCCACCAGCATCTCGTCATACTCGATCACGGGAAGCCGGTAGACATTCCTGCGCGCATCGGAATACCAGCCGGCAAGCGGTGCCTCTACTGGCTGCACACGCACACGCCCGACGGCATCCTCCACATCGAGGCACCGCAGGACCGCTCCTTCACGCTCGGGGACTTCTTCACGGTGTGGGGACAGCCCCTTGGCCCGATGTCCGCAGCATCAGCGCACGCGGTGAGGAGGGACAAGGTGAAGGTCTGGGTGAACGGCAAGCCGTACTTGCGCAATCCGCGCTCGATCCCACTGGTTGCGCACGCTGACATCGTGATTCAGGTCGGACCGCCGTTCGCGAAGCCGCCTGCCTTCACCGCGTGGAACGGATTGTAAGTTCTGCACGTGATGTGAAGGCTGGGCGATCTCGTCTGACGACAACGGCGGACGCAGAAACGCGCAGGCTGCACAACGCAGAATGACCCTGCAACATCAGTAGGGCGGTTACCCGCAGTTGCAGCGCCTTCTGCGCCCAGGCTTTTGCAGCTTCTGTCTGCGTCCGCCGTTTTTCAGGCTGGATCTCTATGCGCCGCGTCCAACAAGACGATCGATCGCCTGCATGCCGGCGTCGCCGATGTCGAGGCTGAAATGGTTCACGTAGAGCGCGATGTGCTGCGCCTGCACTGACGGCGACATCTCCTGCGCATTCGCCTGCACGTAGTCGCGGCTCGCGTCAGGATGGTCGAACGCATACTGCACCGATGCGCGAATCGCACGCTCCGCGGCCACCACGATGTCGTCGCCGAGATCGGTGCGGGCGCAGATGCCCGCGAGCGGCACGGGCAAGCCTGTCTCGTTCGTCCACCAATCGCCGAGGTCCGCGGCCTTGTGCAGGCTGTGGTCCTGGTAGGTGAAGCGGCTCTCGTGGATGATGAGTCCCGCGGTGACGTCGCCGTTGCTCACCGCGTCGAGGATGCGATCGTAGCGCAGCTCGATCACCTCGCCGA
>JBKJUW010000012.1:0-11798 GCA_046589725.1 Gemmatimonadaceae bacterium | reverse complement strand
GGCATTGAGGACGAGAATGTTCATCGCGAGGAACTCCCGACACCAGGGTGGGGGATGGGCGCACACATCACGGCGCTTGCCTGACAGGAAAGCTACGCCACGGGACAGACATTCCATTAGCGGACATCAACTCACGGAGTGACATGACGGAACCGTCTTGCAATAACCCCCGGGGCCTGTCACGCGCGACGCGCCGAGGGCGTTGCGCGATACACTCGCTGATCCGGCTTGCCTTGTCGATGGTCATACTCGCGACGCTGGCCTCCGGTCGCGCGGGCGGGCAGGCGACCGGGAATCCCCTTCCCTTTGCGATCGGGGAGCGACTCGTCTATGACGCGCATGCTGGACCGGGCCTCAACGGCAGGGCCGACATGTGGATCGAGGGGCCTGTCGACGTGCGCGGCACGCCGACGATGGTGCTTCGCTTCACCTTCGCCGCGCGCGTCGGATTCCTTCGCGTCGCCGACAACACGACGTCGTGGCTGGATCCGGTGCGCATGACATCGTTGCGCTTTGCGAAGGAGGAGCGTCACCTGCTCGCACATCGTACGGAGGATGTCTCCATCGAGCCGTTCGCACGCAAGTGGACGGCCGCCGATGGGAACGAAGGGACAACGCCAGGGTCGACGCCACTCGACGAGCTGTCGTTCATCTATGCAGTGCGCGCCATGGCATTGCGGGACGGGGCACCCCTCGTGCTCGACCGGCATTTCGATGCCGAGCGCAGCCCGACCACAGTCCGCTCACTCGGCGCAGGACAGGTTACGACCAGGGCTGGCACCTTCGCGACACGCGAAGTGGAAATGCGCGTTCGCGATGCGCGCAACTACAAGGGCGAGGGCGTGATTCATTTCTCGCTGAGCGACGACGCGTGCCGGCGTCCAGTCCGGATCGAGAGCGTCATCCCCGGCGCCGGTACGGTGGTGCTCTCACTCGTGAGCGCGACGCCGCTCACGCCGGGTTGCGAACCGCACCTTCTCGCCGCCGCGAGTCCCTGACGCTCGCGTCGGGAGAATTCGGTCAGCGTGTCGGCAGGATTCGCGAAACGTTCGGCACTTCGCCCGACATTTTGCCGAGCCCTTCTCCATGAGCTTCATGCATCGAGTGCGATGCGCGTGCTCGCTTCACCATGGAGATACAATCATGCGGACGCACGCACGCTTCAGCACCCGCGCCATCCTGCCGATCGTCACCTTGCTCGTCGCGCTGCCGGTCGTTGGATGGGGTGGCCGACCGGAGCTATTGACGCTCCAGCCGGAGAGCAAGATCTGGGTGGATGGCAAGTCTACGATCAAGAACTTCAGCTGCACTGCAGCCGACGTCGCCGCCGTCGTGGACGCCGCACCGAACGGCATTTCGCAGGTGGCAGCCGGCGACAAGGGCGTGCGTGCCGTCCGCATCACCGTGCCTGCCGAGAAGCTGGAGTGCGGCAATGGCACGATGAACGAGCACATGCGCAAGGCCATCAAGCTCACCGAGAATCCGACCATCGAGTTCAAGCTGGCGGGCTATGACGTCACCAAGGGCGCCGACGGCGTCACCGGCACGTTGCTCGGCACGCTCTCGCTCGGTGGCGTGAAGAAGTCCATCGCAATCCCAGCGGTCGGAAAGGTCGAAGGCGGCGCGTTGCACGTGACGGGCGCGTACGACCTCAAGATGAGCGACTTCGACCTCACGCCGCCTTCGCTGATGTTCGGCCGCATCAAGGTGCGTGATGAACTGAGCGTGAAGTTCGATGTGGTACTCAAGAGCTGATCTGCAAACCCACGGCGCCCGCTCCGCGGGCGCTCACTACAGGGAGGGATTCACCATGCTGACCAATTCAACCCGACTGCTGCTCTGCGCCGCGCTGATGGGTGCGACCCCCGCGCACGCTCAGCAACCGGCGTATGCGCTCAGTGCACGAGACACCGCGCGCGTCGTCCGTGATACTGCGCGTGCCGCGCGGGACACCGCACGCATCGCGCGTGACACGGCACTCGCGACACCGGATGCTGCACCGAAGAAAGCCGCACCCAAGCCACTGCGCTTCGTCGTGCCACCACAGGAAATCCAGTACATCCGGTCGGCGGACCAGCGCGGCGTGAACGTCTTCGAGTCGCCCAAGGAAGAGGGCGCAGCCTTCACGGGCATGAAGATCAACTGGGGCGGCGCCTTCGCCCAGCAATTCCAGAACCTCACGCACCAGAATGGCGCCGCCCCGAAGCTCGTGGCGGGCGTCGATGCGAACAGCCTCATGCAGATTGGCTCCGGCTTCAACAACGCGGACGCGAATATCTTCCTCAACGTGCAATTGGCGCGCGGCATCCGCGTTGCCGTCGAGAGCTACGCGTCGGCACGGCATCACCAGGAGAGCTGGATCAAGGATGGCTACTTCCTGATCGACGCCTCGCCGATCGAGAACAAGCTGCTCGACGACCTGATGCAGTACGTCACGGTGAAGGTGGGCCACTTCGAGGTGAACTACGGCGACCAGCACTTCCGCCGCAGTGACAACGGCCAGACGATCTACAACCCCTTCATCGGCAACTTCATCATCGATGCCTTCACCACGGAGATCGGTGCCGAGGTGTACCTGCGCAGCGATGGCATCCTGATGATGGCGGGCGCGACGGGCGGCGAAGTGCACGGGCAGGTGACCGCACCGGGCAAGCGTGGCCCCACCTACCTCGCCAAGGTCGGCATCGATGAGCAGCTCAGTAACGACCTCCGCGTTCGGCTCACCGGTTCCATGTACAAGACGGACCGCTCCGTCAACAACACACTCACGAGCGGCGATCGCGCAGGATCACGCTACTACGACGTGCTCGAGAACACGACGTCGTCGGAAACCGCCAACGCATGGTCCGGCGCAGTCCAGTCGGGCATGAGGAACATGGTCACGGCGTTCGTCTTCAACCCGTTCATCAAGTATCGCGGCGCGGAGTTCTTCGGCAACGTCGAGACGATCACGGGCGCCAGCCCGACGGAGCTGTCTCGGCGGACACTGCACCAGACCGTGGGCGAGGCCCTGTACCGGTTCGCCAATGACAAGCTGTACGTGGGCGGGCGCTACAACGTGGTAAAGGGCGCACTGGCCGGCATGACGGATGACATCAAGGTCAATCGCCGCCAGCTCGGCGCTGGCTGGTTCGTCACACCAAACGTCCTCTCGAAGATCGAGTTCGTGAATCAGTCCTACCTGAACTTCCCGTCGACGGACATCCGGAGCGGCGGCAAGTTCCAGGGATTCATGGTCGAGGGTGTGGTCGCGTTCTGAGCGGGCTGACAATTTCCACTGGAGCTTGACAATGACACATGCCGATACGCACGCCGCACCCAGCATCCTGTGGTACACGAGCTCGCAGGACGGCCCCGTGCTGCTGGCCACCAAGCCGTTCAACGGCATGGACGCACCCCTCGCCGTCGCGCGTTGGCTCGCGGCGCGCGAGGAGCGCGAGCTCCACGTGATCACCGTGCTGGAGCAGCCGAACGGCATCGTGGAAGCGGCGGGTATGCCGTCGCTTCCCCCGCGATACTTCGAGGAAGAGCGAGAGGTGCTCGCCGCCGAGATGCGACGCGCGCTGACGCTCGACGGTTCGGGGGAGGATCTCCCACACATCGATGTGCTCGATGGGCCGGCACCACAGGCGATCGTCGACGTGGCCCGCGCGCGGGACGCGCGGGTGATCGTCATCGGGACGGGCAAGCACTTCGCCGTCGGCCGGATCGTCTACGGTGAACGCGCGATCGATATTCTGAGCCTTGCTGACCGGCCAGTATTGATCGTGCCGCGGAACGCGCACGCGCGCCCGGTCGCGCTTGCGGTGGTCGCGGTCGACTTCAGCCCGGCCAGTCTCAGGGCAGCACGAGCGGCACTCCCAATGCTCTCCGGCGACAGCCGGCTCGTGCTCATGCACGTCCGATCACCTATAGCCGGGAATGGTGATTTCACCGAACGCCGCGATTTTGTGTACGAACGACACTGCGAGGAGCAATTCAAGCTGTTCCGTCGGCAGCTTCCGTCCCTGCCGGGGGTGCGCATCGAAACCCGGTTTCTTCGTGGCGATGCCGCCAACACGGTCGTGAACTTCGCGAATGCCAACGACGCTGGCCTGATTGCGTGCGGACGAGCGGGCCACTCCTTCGTTCAGCGCATGCTCGTCGGGAGCGTATCATCGGCGATCGTCCGCCTGGCCTCGTGCCCGGTGCTCGTGGCACCGGAGCTGCCGGACGAAAGTACAACCTGAACGCCCCACCCCTGCACAAGCGAAGGTTCCGCGCGCGATCCGCGCGCGGTTTTACAGGGTGGTCGGACTCCCTTCGGCGATGTCGTCGGCGATTCCGGTCGCGACGGGCAAAGAGAAACGCACCGTCGTCCCCACGCCGAGTATGCTCTCGATCCAGATGTTGCCGCCATGCGCCTCCACGATGCCGCGAGAGATCGGGAGGCCCAGCCCCGCGCCGTGCCGGATTACTGAGCGACCATCGCGCCGCGACTGGTAGAATCGCTCGAAGACATGCGGCAACGCATCCGACGGAATGCCCTCGCCGGAGTCCGTCACCACGAACAGGATCTCCTCCCGGTCGAGATGCGCGCCGAGTGAAACGATTCCTCCCGGCGCCGTGAACTTGATCGCGTTGCCGAGAAGGTTGGACAGCAGCTGCGCCATGCGGTCGACATCCGCGTACACATCCGGAAGGTGCGGCGGAAATTCCATTGAGAGCTTCACACGCCCCGCCTCCGCGAGTGGCCGCAGTCCTTCGATGCTGCGCTCCGCGATCGCGGAGGCGTTCACCGCGCGCGGGTTCACATGCAGCCGTCCCCCTTTCAGTCGCGTCACGTCGAGCAGGTCCTGTATCAGCATGTCGATCTCCGCGGCCGCCTGCTGGATCACCTTGACCCGTTCGACCACCTGCGGCGGCAGATTGTCCACCGTTTCACCGGCGAGGATGCTTTGTGCGAGCATTTTCACCGCGTTCGCGGGATTGCGGAGATCGTGGGACACGATGCCGAGCATGTCTTCGCGTGCCGTCACTGCGTCACGGAGTGCGTCATCGGCTCGCTGCCGCGCGCTGATGTCACGCAAGACCGCCGCATAGATGTTGCGGCCACCCAGCTCGATGCGCCGAATGTCGGCCTCGCACGGAAATTCCTCGCCGTTCCGGCGAAGACCGCTCAGCTGCTGCCGGTCGCCCATGTGCCGCGCGCGTCCGTGCGCCGCGCCGAATCCGTGGACGTGGCCATGGTGCGCCACCCGAAAGCGCTCGGGGAGCAGGACCTCGAGCGGCTTGCCGTCGAGCTCGTTCGCATTCCAGCCGAAGATCCGCTCCGCGCCCTCGTTGAAGAAGACGATGCGCTGCTCGTGATCCACCGCGATCACCGCGTCGGCGGATATCGCCAGAAGGCCGGAAAACAGGTCCGGAGGAAGCTTCTTGTGCATCGCGGCATGTTTGGCCGCGTGAATGGCGTCTTTCATCGATCTGTCAGACTAAGCCGGGCGTTCGCGGGCCGCTAGCTGTGGGGGCTTTCCCGACACACCCGTACGGTCATCCCCGCGGAACTCCCTTGTTCTCCCCGACAGAGGCGACCCTCGCGAAGACCGAGATTTCCGTTGTGCCCCAACCAACCACAACACGGACATCCATGTCGACCACTAAGCTCCTTTCTGATGCAGTCGACGCCCTCTCGAAGGGCGTCACCTCCCGGCGCGCCTTCCTGCGCACCGCCTCTTTCACGGCGGCAGGAACTGCCGCCCTTGCAGCTTGCGGCAAGGGCGGCGCATCGCCGGAGAATGCCGCCGCGGCGACCGCGCCGGTCGCCGTCCCGACCGTCGCAACGCCCGCCAGCATTCGCGCCGCCGCCGACGCCATGGATGCGATGCACGAGAAGGGCATCAAGTCCTTCCCGGCGAAGACAGTCGGCAAGGGCAACCAGCTCCTGGTCCCGCGCGTCGAGAAGGGCGTGAAGATCTTCGACCTGACCGCCCGCGAGATCAAGTGGGAAGTGGCACCGGGCCAGAGCGTCAGCGCCATGGCCTTCAATGATCAGGTCCCCGGCCCGGAGATCCGCGTGCGCGAGGGTGATCGCGTGCGGGTGAACCTGAAGAATGAGCTCACACAATCCACGTCCATTCACTTTCACGGTATGGAGATTACGAACGAAAGTGACGGCGTGCCCTTCATCACGCAGCCTCCGGTGAAGCCGGGCGATAGCTACACCTACGAGTTCACGATCCCCGAGGGAAACGTGGGTTCGAACATGTACCACTCGCACCACAACTCCACGACCCAGGTAGGTCTCGGCCTGCTCGGTGCCTTCATCGTCGAGCCACGCGCCCCACGAGCGATCGAGAAAGTGGCGCATGACTATCTGTTGATCCTCAACGACGGCGCGCACGGGTTCACGCTGAACGGCAAGGGCTTTCCCGCCACGGAGCCGCTCACGGCGAAGCTGGGCGAGAAGATTCGCGTGCGCTTCATGAACGAAGGCATGATGATTCATCCCATGCACCTGCACGGCATGCACATGACGGTCATCGACAAGGATGGCTACCCACTGCCGGCGCCCTACAAATGCGACACCCTCAATGTCGCGCCGGGCGAGCGGTACGACGTCATCGTCAATTGCAACAATCCCGGCACCTGGGCGTTCCACTGTCATATCCTTCCGCATGCCGAGAGCGAGAAAGGCATGTTCGGGATGGTGACGGCGCTGGTGGTGAGCAAGTAGAATGCAGCATACGCTCGCTGCATCGTCGTCGCCGGGGGGGATCGACGGGCATGCGGACTCCACAGTCGCGCGCATGTCGACGAACTCGCCACCGGACGTCATTCGGGTCATTCTCGCGGACGATCACCTCGTCGTCCGCGCAGGGCTCAAGGCGCTCCTCGGCTCGACGAAGGACATCGAGGTGGTGGGGGAGGCGACGAACGGTCGCGACGCGCTCGACCTGATCCAGCGACTCAAGCCCAACGTGGCGGTGATCGATCTCGACATGCCGCAGATGGATGGCCTCACCGCCACGAAGGAGCTCGTCGCGGCGAAGTCGGCCACTCGGGTGCTCATCCTCACGATGCACACCGAGGACGACTATCTCGTGAACCTGCTCGCCGCGGGTGCGTCGGGGTACCTCGTGAAGAGCGCCGCTGACCGCGAGCTGGCCGACGCTGTTCGAGCGGTGGCGGCCGGCGACACCTACGTGCAACCCTCCGCCGCCCGTGCGCTCGCACGCGAGGTGACTCGTCGCGCCGAACGGAGCGACGAGCGGCAGCGGTATCAGGCGCTGAGTGAGCGGGAGCGCGATGTGTTGGTCCTCGTAGCCGGTGGCTATTCCGCATCAGAGATCGGCGAAAAGCTCTTCATCAGCCCGAAGACGGTCGAGACGTACAAGCAACGTATCTCGGAGAAGCTCGGTATCAGCCACCGCTCCGAATACGTGCAGATCTGCCTGCAACTCGGTCTGCTGCAGCCCAAAGCATAGGAGGCATCCATGTCGAACGTGAGAACGCCGTCGATCCGTAGCCTCAGCGAGGACGAGGCGCGTGCCTTCATTCATCGCGGAAGGGTCGGCCGCATTGCGTTCACGCTGCACGACCACGTGGACATCGCGCCGATCAACTACGTGGCGGACGGAGAGTGGATCTTCGGGCGGACCAGCAGCGGCACGAAGCTCTCTATGCTCCTGCACAATCCGTGGTGCGCATTCGAGGCCGATGAGGTTCACGGCTTGTTCGAATGGACCAGCGTGGTCGTGAAAGGCACGTTTTCGCTCGTCGACCCGAAAGCGGGCTCCCCTGACACCTACGGGCGCGCCGAACGATTGCTCGCGAATCTGGTACCAGGAACGTTTTCCAATCGGGACCCTGCGCCGCAACGCAACATCGTGTTCGGCATTTTCATACGGGAGATTTCGGGCAGGTCGTCCCAGGAGTGAGGCCGCCCAGCGCGCGTCGACCGACAGTTCGGCATGCACCTTCGGCCGGCGCGGAAGCAGGATTGCGGGGAGACACGCAGGAACACCACCAGTGTGGAGAGCCCCGCATCATTGAGCTCTGCCCGCGGCCTGCTGCATGACTGACGCAAAGGAATGTGCGGGCTCCCACCTTGCTCACGGCGCTGCCTAGAGCGTCAGTGTCGCGGGTTAGCCGATATGCGTCACTCAGCGAAGACGAATGAGCACACCCTGAAGCGGACTACTCGTGGCACCGGACCGCGTCAGCGTGATCGTACCCGTCGCACTGGCCGCGACCGAGAAGCGGTAGTACGCGGCACCGCCCGGTATCACGGATCCGGACGTCGTGGCGGCGACGAGCGAACCCACCTGAAGTGGATACGTCGAGCCGGCGCCGAGTGCGGGGTAGATGGTATGCCAGTTCCAACTCGGCTGCATAAAATCCACCGAAATGCCTGGAACGATGTCGTCCGCATAGTGGGAGACTGACCAGTCGCGAAGCATGTCGCCCAGATTCGCGCCGAATACCTGCTTGAGGTTCATGATTCCAGAGGTTCGCGAATTCACCAGAGCCTGCCAGACGCTTGCATCCGTGCCACCAGCGCGCTCCTTCCGGTCGGCCGCGTACCGAAGGAAGTCCCAGGTGGCGCCACGCGTCGCCAAGCTGTCGTCATTCCGGATCGGCGAGTTCGTCGACGGGGCCGCGAGATACGTCCGATACCGGCTCGCGTTCGACACCTGATCGGTGTTGAATGCAGTAACGAGCAGCCGGCTCGCCCGCAGCGCCGTCACGTCGAGGTTGCGCTGCGGTCCGGATTGACCCTCGTGATAGAAGAGCAACTCCTCAGCGACATGGCTCAGCCCTTCGTTGAGCCAAACGGTCTCATTGGGGGCGGCGTTCTGATTCACATAGAGCCGGCGTGATGCGTTGATGAGGTGCTGGAATTCGTGCGCAAGTACGGACGTCGTCACGCTGTCGACGAAGCCGGTGCGCCGTACGTTCCCATTCACTGCGCCGGCAGGGTCGGGAGCCAGCAGGTAGAAGATGTTTCGCGTGTTGCTGCCGCCGCATCCTGCGAGCGTCATGGAATTGGCGAGGGGAAAAAGGTCGCGACCGAAAAAGAACCCGCCAACGTACGACTCCGACTTCGCGGGTGTGAGCGCATTGACGGCGCTAGTGAAGAACAGCACGATCTTGCCTTCGGGGCCAAAGACTGCGGGCACGCCGAAGTTCTCCACGTCGATCGGATAGACCAGTGTGTCGAACCTCGCGGCGAACCGCTGATAGTCCGCCTGCGTGAAGCCGCCGGTTGGATTGAGGGTATCCGCCACCACGATCGACTGCGTGCCGATGGCAACGATGCGCGTGCCTCGCGGGACGATGCTATCGCATGGATTCGAGCTGACGTTGAGGGTCAGCGCATCGCCCACTTGCGGCGCCAGCGCCGAGGTGGAGCGGGACAGACCGACGGGCGCTGCGGCGCCACGGTTCCACTGCAGTCGAGCGGATGACACGCGTGGCGCGAGGACCGCGCGCGCGCTGTTGTTGAGGCGCGCGGCAAAACCGAAATCGAGAACGGGCCCGGTAGCGACGTCCGCCGCGTCGATCGGCGATCGGGACGTCGACGGCAAACTCACTATCCCCGCCGCGCCGACACCGGTGGTTGCAACCTGAAACGTCGTCGCCGCCGATGAGCCATCCGTAGCCGTATCGGTGACCACGAACACGTACTCGCCTCCGGCCGATCCGCCAGGCACCGTGACCGTACTTCCGGTGGCAACGAACGCACTGCCTCCCGGCGCCAGCGGCGTGTCACCGCCAGTGCCGCCAGTGGTCGAGGTCGCATCGGTCGACTTGCAGGCGAGCAGGAACGCCGCGGCGAGGGCGGCACCAGAGCGGGCGGTAAGTCGACGAATGGAAGAGTCTGCGTACATGTGCTGCTCCGGAAGCGTAGGAGTGCCCAACGAAATCGATTCGCTCGTTCTACCCTCCACAGAGCGTGCCAGATCCACAGACCTCGCCGCCCCGGGGAGGCACAAGGCATCGACATCATCGCGCCGGCGCTCAATCCCGGCAGTCTCAGCGGGTCATCTGATCCCGTCGGCTGGCGATCTGGGTGGCTGCGGTCGCCAGCGTGTCCGCATCGCGGACGAGGGAGATGCGAAAATATCCCTTCCCACCCTCGCCGAATGCGACGCCCGGCGTGACGACGATACCGTCCTCATGCATCAGCGCCTTCACCCACGCCCAATCCTCCACGCCACCGGGAACCTGGAGCCAGAGGTACATCGATGCGGAGGGAGGCGTGAAATGCCAGCCAGCCGCGCGAAAAGCCGCGGTCATTGTGTCTCGACGGACGCGATAGCCCTCCACCTTTGGTGGAACCAGCGTCTCGCGATGATCGAGTGCGTAGGCTGCCGCCTGCTGAACTACTGTCGGCGTCCCGTAGCCGACGTTGGTCCGGTAGGCGGCGAGCGCTTCGACCCCCTCCGCATTTCCCACCGCGAACCCGATGCGCAGTCCGGCCATGCTGAACGTCTTGGAGAACGAGTGGAACTCCAGCGTGACGTCCTTCGCGCCCGCGATCTCCAGCGCGCTCGGCGCCGGTGTGCCGTCGAAGGTGAGCTCGCTGTACGCAAGGTCGCTCACCAGCAGGACGTCGTGCCGGCGCGCGAACTCGACGGCGCGCTCATAGAACTCCAGCTCGACGCGCGCCCCAGTGGGATTGTTGGGGTAGTTCACGATCAGCAGCTTCGCCCGCCGCGCATCCTCGTCGGAAATCGCGGCGAGATCCAGCTGGAAGTCATCGCGCGCGCGCATCGGCACCCATGACACCTCCGCGCCACTCAGCCACGTGGCGCGGGCGTACACCGGGTAATAGATCTCGGGGACGAGCACGATATCGCCGGGACCGCACATGGCCATGACCAGCTGGGCCAATCCTTCCTTCGCACCACTCAACGCCACCATCTCGCGCTCGGTGTCCACGTCGACGCCGAATCGTGACTGCATGAAGCGCCCGATGGACTCGAAGTAGGCCGGTACGCCGCGAAACGGCGGATATCCATGCGCGGTGCCCTGATGCGCAGCCGCTGTCAGCGCCTCGACGATACCGGGTGCCATCGGCATGTCGGGGCTCCCGATGCCGAGGTCGAGTAATTCGGCACGGACCACCCGTGCCTCTGCCTTCAGCCGGTCCAGCTCGGCGAAGACATAAGGGGGGAGGCTGCGGAGGGCGGCGGTCTGCTTCGAGGCTACGTCGGTAGTCATTGATTCTCGGCGAAGATCTTTCGTACCTGCTCGCGGTCGCTCGTTTTGGTGAGCGCCAACATTAGCAGAATACGGGCCTTCTGCGGGTTGAGGTCGCCAGAGCCTATGTTGCCGCGAGTTCCGGTTGGAACGCTACCGGACCCCGTGCGGGTGGAGCTCACCACGACCACACCGCGATCCGCCGCGCGCCGAAGGGCCGATCCCTGTTCGGATGTCGTGCCGCCCCGCCCTACTCCCGCGACGACGAGGCCCTTCGCGCCGGCCTGCACGAGGGCATCAATCGCGACACTGTCCGCACCGGGATACGCATAGACGATGTCGACACGCGGCAACTCCTTCACCGCGGCGATGTCGAACTGCGGCGTCGTGCGGCCCGCGGAACGGCTGCGGTAAAAAATCCCCTCTGGATCGACGATCGCCAGCGGACCGCGCTCAGGCGCCTGAAATGTCTCGACGCGCGTACTGTTCGTCTTCGTGACGTCGCGAGCCGCGAACACGCGATCGTCCATCACGACGAGCGTCCCGCGTCCTCGGCTGTTGGTGTCGGTCGCGGCGCGAACGGCGCTCGTCAGGTTCGCGGGCCCGTCGGCGCC
>JBKJUW010000008.1:0-10986 GCA_046589725.1 Gemmatimonadaceae bacterium | reverse complement strand
GTCCATCGTCGCAATCAAGGCGAGCACCGGCGAGATCGTGTGGCACTATCAGACGACGCCAGGCGACAGCTGGGACTACGACGCCACGCAGCCGATCACGCTCGCGGACCTCACGATCGAGGGACGGCCGCGCAAGGTATTGATGCAGCCGAACAAGAACGCGTTCTTCTACGTCCTCGACCGCGAGACGGGAAAGCTGATCTCGGCCACACCGTATGCGTCGATGACGTGGGCCACGGGCATGGATGCGACCGGTCGCCCGATCGTGAACCCGGCGGCGAAACCGAGTCCGGCCGGCGCGATCGTGTCGCCGGCGGATTACGGTGGCCACAACTGGAACCCGACGTCATTCAGCCCCACGACGGGGTGGATGTACCTGGGCGTGACCGATGGCGGGATGTTGCTGCACGTGGTGGACTCCGCGTTCGCCATCAACACCAACGACGTTACCATCGGGATGAACCGGCGGTACGACGGACCACTCATGGCGAAGCGCGACTCGTTGCCGCCACCGAAGGGCCGCCTCATCGCGTGGGATCCGGTGGCGCATCGCGAAGCATGGCGCGTGGAGCATCCGGTATTGCGGAGCGGGGGCACGTTGAGCACAGCGGGCAACATCGTGTTCCAGGGGCGCGCCGACGGTGTCTTCGCGGCCTATCGGGCCACCGACGGCAAGATGCTCTGGCAGTACGATGCGCAGGTTGGTATCGCCGCAGCGCCGATGACGTATGCGCTCGACGGCGTGCAATACGTTGCCATCCTGGCTGCGCCACCGTTGCAGTATGTCGACCCGAAGGTCCGCACCGGTCCCGGACGCTTGCTGGTGTTCGCCCTGGACGGCAAGGCGGCGCTCCCGGCGCGAGTTGCACGCGTCGAGCGACCGATGCCGCCGCCGGCCATCGCAGTACAGGCGACCGCAGCAGAGATCAAGGAAGGCGGAGCTCTCTATGCGACCTATTGCCGGCGCTGCCACAACCCTGACCAGAATTTGGTGAAGAGCGGCGCGATCCCTGATCTCCGGCGGTCGAACGCAGCGACACACGCAACGTTCGAGCTAATCGTGCGTGGCGGCGCGAGGAAAGCGCTCGGCATGCCGGCGTTCGACAAGGACATCTCGAGCGATCAGGCCAGGCTGATCCAGGCGTACGTGCTGGACCAGGCGCGGCAGTTGTCCGATGCGAGCAAGTCGTTGGTCCCCACGAAGTGAGCGACGTCGCGAAGAGTCTGGCGACGGCTCTCGCCGATCGCTACCGGATAGAGCGCGAGCTCGGTGCCGGCGGCATGGCCACGGTGTATCTCGCGCACGACCTCAAGCACGACCGGCTGGTCGCGATCAAGGTCCTGCGCCCCGAGCTGGCTGCCGTGATCGGCGCCGAACGCTTTCTCGCCGAGATCAAGACGACGGCGAACCTGCAGCATCCGCACATCCTGCCGCTCTTCGATTCTGGTGTGGCTGAGAGCTTCCTGTTCTACGTCATGCCCTTCATCGAGGGCGAGACCGTGCGCGATCGCCTGACACGGGAGAAACAATTTCCCGTGAGCGACGCGGTCCGCATCGGAAGTGAAGTCGCGGCTGCGCTCGACTATGCGCATCGCCGAGGAGTGATTCACCGCGACATCAAGCCCGAGAACATCCTGCTGCACGACGGCAGCGCACTCGTCGCCGACTTCGGCATCGCGCTCGCGGCCAGCAACGCCGGCGGCATGCGCATGACCGAGACGGGCATGTCGCTTGGCACGCCGTCCTACATGTCGCCAGAGCAGGCGATGGGCGAGCGGACCATTGACGCCCGCAGCGACGTATATGCGCTGGGCGCCGTGACCTATGAAATGCTGCTCGGTGAGCCGCCCTTCACGGGGCCAACCGCGCAGTCGATCGTCGCGAAGGTGATGTCGGAGAAGCCGGCGGGGCTCATGGCACGCCGAGACCGCATACCGCCGGAAGTGGAGCACGCGGTGCTCACCGCGCTGGAGAAGTTGCCGGCGGATCGGTTTGCGAGTGCCGCGGAGTTCGCGGAGGCGCTCACGAATTCGTCATTTGTATCGGCGGCGCGAAACGGTAAGGTCACCGGCGCTGGCAGGGTAGCGAAACGGCGTGCGAGCATCATCGCATTTGCGGTGTTCGGCCTGACGGTTGCCGCGCTCTCCGTGACCGTGACGCGCGCGCTGACTCGCCCGACTGTCACCGCTGCATCGGCGCGTCACTGGAACGTGGTGCTCCCCGACTCGGCGCCGCTCGATTTCTTCGCTCCCAGTGCGCTCGGCGAGGGGCAGCCTGCGCTGGCTATCTCCCGTGACGGGGACAGGATCGCGTACGTCGGGCGTCGCAACGGAACCACGCTGCTGTTCGTGCGCGGGGTCGACGGCACACCAACGCGCGCGCTCGCCGGCAGCGAGGGAGCCTCGCAACCTTTCTTCTCGCCGCACGGAGACTGGATCGCGTTCGTTGCGGGTGGCGAGTTGAAGAAGATTGCCGTCGCGGGAGGTGCGCCGGTCACCATCGGGAAGGTGAACGGCGCGCGTGGCGGCGTATGGACGACGGACGACCGCATTGTCGTTGCCAACTCGGTGTTCGGCGACGGCACGAGCCTGCAATCGGTTTCGGCATCGGGCGGCACTCTCACGCCGGTGCGCGGTTGCTCGAGCCTGTATTGGCCCACGATGCTGCCGGGCGAACGATGGGTGATCGGATCGTCCCAGGAGCGCCGGCTCGTTCTCTGTTCGCTGACTGGCGAGGGGTATTTTGCGCTCGGAACCAAGGGGCTCGTGCAGGCGGACTCCGCGAGCGCGACGGACCTGATAGGTGGCAGCTACCCTCGCTACTCCAGCAGTAACCACATCCTGTATCTCGTCGGCAACACGCTGATGGCCCTGCCGTTCGACGGAGAACATCGGCGCGTGCTGGGCCCGCCTGTGCCGGTGAAGGAATCGGTGCGGCGAGAGAGTTGGGATGCTGCCGGCCAGTATGCGATTGCGGACGATGGGACGCTGGTGTTCGCTCCCGGGGCCGATGCGGCGAAGAGCGTCTTGGTGCGCGTCGATCGCACCGGACGCATTGCCGACACGCTAGCCGTTCCGGTGGGCGACTACTTCAATGTCTATCTCTCCCCGACCGGAAGGCATGTTGCCTATGCGACGTATCTGCCAGGCGGAAAGCAGACGGTCTCTCTCTTTGACATCGAACGAGGCCTGACGCGCGAGATCGAGACCAGTGAGGAAGCGCGGTTTGACGCGTGGTGGCCGAACGGTGACGATGCGATCGTGTATCTGGGCTTTGGGCCGGGCTCCTTCGCATGGGGCAGCGCGACTTCCAAGGCGGCTGCGCGGAGTGGCGGATCATGGCGCATCGGATTTGAAGGTGCGCATTCGCGAGACAGCCTGCTCGCGCCCGGAATGCACATCAACGACGTCTCGCCGGACCTGAAATACCTGGGCGTCCGCACATACGGCGACTCGGCGGGCCTGTATCTGTTCACAGCCGACAGGAAACAGAAGAACGCCCTGCAACCAGGCGGCGGATGGCCAGTGTTTTCGCCCGACAGTCGGTGGCTGGCGTTCGTGGGACCGGAGGGACTCCGGATATCTGCCGTGCCGCCCAACGGGACCTCACAGACGGTGGGGCCCGTGTCCGCCGACGAGCCGGAGTGGTCACCACGTGGCGACGAGCTGTACTACCGCGACGGAAACCGCTGGATGGTGATGTCGGTCTCGATCAACAACACCGTACTGACCGTGGGAAAACCACGCCTGCTCTTTACCGGCCCGTTCCTGAACGTGCGCTCCAAAAGTTACGACGTCGGCCCGGACGGGCGGTTTCTGTTGCTCCTCGGCCCACCGGAGCAGACGGTCGGTCACCTCGATGTCGTGACCGATTTCTTCACCGAACTTCGTCGTCGCGCACCCACCGGAAAGAAGTGATGGCCACCAGGCAATGAGCACCGACTTCTCGCGGCTGGCGGTTGCTCTCGCTGATCGCTACCGCATCGAGCGCGAGCTCGGCGTGGGCGGCATGGCCACGGTCTATCTCGCGCGCGACCTTCGTCACGATCGCGACGTCGCCATCAAGGTCCTCAACGCCGAGCTGTCGGAGTCGCTAGGTCGCGAGCGGTTCGTCCGTGAGATTCGGATGGCGGCGAAGCTCAACCACCCACACATCCTGCCGCTGCATGACTCCGGCGAGTCCGACGGCTTCGTGTACTTCGTGATGCCGGTGATGGAGGGGCAAACGCTCCGCGACCGGTTGCAGGCCGAACGAATGCTTCCCGTTGATGATGCGGTGCGCATCGCCAGCGAAGTTGCCGACGCGCTCGACTACGCGCACCGGCACGACATCGTGCATCGCGACATCAAGCCCGAGAATATCCTCCTGCACGAAGGACATGCGATCGTTGCCGATTTCGGAATCGGCAAGGCAATCGCCGCCGCCGCAAGCGGGACATCAGCCTTTACGCAGATCGGCGTGACCGTCGGGACACCGGCGTACATGAGTCCCGAGCAAGCGACCGGCGACGAGCTGGATGGCCGGAGCGACCTGTTCGCGTTGGGCTGCGTGCTCTACGAGATGCTGACCGGCGAGGTGGCCTTCACGGGCGCGTCGGCGCAGGCGACGATCGCGCGGCGGTTCATGTACTCGGCCCCACTCGTCACCGAGACGCGCGCGGAGGTCTCGACCGAGGTCGCGGAGCTCGTCAACCGGTTGCTCGAGAAGGCACCGGCCGATCGCTGTGCGACCGGCGCACAAGTCGTGTCAACGCTTCGTGCAGCATCGGCCTCCGGACCGCGCGCCGTCGCACCGCGACCGGATGCGGCTCCCTCTGAGAAGTCCATCGCCGTGTTGCCGTTCACGAATATGAGCGCGGATGCTGACAATGAATTCTTTTCGGATGGCCTCACCGAGGAACTCATCACCGACCTCGCGGGGGTGAAGGCTCTTCGCGTCACGTCGCGCAATTCCTCGATGCAGTTCAAGGCGACGACCAGGACATCGCGCGAGATCGGCCGTACGCTCGGCGTTTGCTACCTGCTCACGGGGAGCGTGCGCAAGGCGGGCAATGCACTCCGAATCGCGGCGCAGCTCGTGGACGCCGAGCAGGACGCGCCGCTCTGGGCGGAGAAGTACAGCGGAACCATGGACGACGTCTTCGACGTGCAGGAGCGCGTGTCGCGTGCGATCGTCAGCGCGTTGCAGGTCACGCTCACGCTGTCCGAGAGCGTGCGACTCGCGGCGCGGCCAATTCAGAACGCCGGTGCGTTCGAGCTGTTCCTCCAGGCCCGCGCAGAAGTGCGGCGTTACGGAACCTCGCTCGATCACGCACAGATGCTGCTCGAGCGCGCCATCGAGATCGAAGGCGAGTCACCGCCGCTGCGTGCGCTCCGCGCGTTCATGGAGATCTCGAAGGTCCGAGCGGGGGTGGCCGTCGACCTCCGTCCCCTCGACCTGGCGGAAACCGAGGCGCGCGCGCTCATCGAACTCGTCCCCGACGCGCCATACGGACATGCCTTGCTCGGATTCGTGCGCTACGAACGAGGCCAGCTTAAGGAGGCTGCGCACCACCTGATGCGTGCGATGGAGCTCGATCCGGCCGACGCCGACGTGCTGTTCTTCCTGACGGTCACGCTCCAAGCGGCGGGCCAGATCGAGCATGGACGGGAGCTCGCGAAGCGCTTTTATGAGGCCGATCCGCTGTCTCCCTTATCCGGCGCTATGCTGTGCACTGGCGAGTGGTTCGCTGGGAATCTCGGCAACCATCTGGACGCGCTGGAACGCTCGCTCGAGCTGGATCCTGCGAACGCGATCGTCCACTGGGGTTTGGGCTACACGTACGCGCTGATTGGCAGGTTCGACGGCGCCGCCACGCAGGTGCGCTGGATGCTGACGAACACACCGGCCCTTCCATACACCTCGCAACTCTCGGCGCTGGTGGACGCGGCCGAAGGACGACAGCAGGCAGCGTTGGCGACACTCGCTGGCGTGGACCGGCGCGCGCTCGATGCGCATCACACGTTTCATCTGGCGGAGTCGGTCGCGATGGCCGGCGACACCACACACGCGCTCGAGCTGCTTGAGTGGGCGGTGGATCACGGCATGTACCCCTACAGATTTTACGCGGAGTTCTGTCCGTTCATGGAGCCGCTGCGCGGCATGCCCGAGTTCGATCGCATCGTGGCCAAGGCGGCGCGTCGCGTCGCGGACTTCAGCGCATGAATGTCGCCGATCGTCTCTCCGCGGCACTCGCGAATCGCTATCGCATCGAGCGTGAACTCGGCGCGGGCGGCATGGCGACGGTGTACCTCGCGCACGACCTCAAACACGACCGCAAGGTCGCGATCAAGGTGCTCAAGCCGGAACTCGGGGCCGTGCTTGGCCCGGAGCGGTTTCTCGATGAGATCAAGGTCACCGCGAACCTGCAACATCCGAACCTGCTGCCGCTCTTCGACTCGGGAGCGAGTGCAGGACTGCTCTACTACGTCATGCCATTCGTCGAAGGCGAGACGCTGCGCGCACAGCTCGACCGCGAGAATCAGCTGCCGATCGACGATGTCGTGCGCCTCACGACACTCATCGCCGGCGCGCTTGACTACGCGCATGAGCGGGGTGTCGTTCATCGTGACCTCAAGCCCGAGAACATCCTGCTCCAGGCGGGCCAACCCGTCATCGCGGATTTCGGCATCGCACTGGCCGTCGCGCAGGCAGGGGGCTCGCGCATCACCGAAACGGGACTCTCGCTCGGCACACCGCACTACATGAGCCCCGAGCAGGCCGCTGGTGACCGCGTGATCGACGCACGCAGCGACCAGTACGCGTTGGGTGCGGTGACATACGAGATGCTCACGGGCGAGCCGCCGCACACGGGCGCCACGGCGCAGGTCATCATTGCGCGGCTCATGACCGAGAAGCCGCGCAGTGTACGGGCCACGCGAAGCACCGTGTCGGTCGGCATGGAGCAGGCCATTGAGCGGGCGCTCGCCAAGACGCCGGCAGATCGGTTTCCAAGCTGCGGCGCGTTCGCCAAAGCCCTGGTTGGCGAGGCGTCCGCTTCATCACACATGGCGCGCGTTTTCACGCGCCGCTGGCGCGCGGCCGCCGGTATCGCTGGCGTGGCCGCCGTCGCAGTTATCGCGTGGCTGATGGCAGGCAGGAAGGACACACCAACGGGCAGCGTCGCGCCGCGAAGCAAGTCGATTGCCGTACTGCCGCTCGTGAACGTGGGGGGCGACTCCACGCAGGAATACTTCGCCGACGGCATGGCCGACGAGCTGGCCACCGCACTTGGGAAGCTGCCCGGGCTCAAGGTCGCAGCACGAACCTCATCGTACACTTTCAAAGGGCGTCGCGATCTCGACGTGAAGGAAGTCGGACGGAAGCTCGGCGTCGATGTCGTTCTCCAGGGCTCGGTGCGACACGTCGGCGACCGCATGCGCGTGAGCGTGCAGCTCATCGACGCCAGGCAAGGCGTAGAGCTCTGGTCCGGGAAATACGATCGGGATACGAAGGACGCCTTCGCCGTCCAGGACTCGATCACCGAGGCCACGGTGCGGCAGCTGGCTCTCTCATTGGGCGCCGGCTCTCTGGCCGCGACGCGCACGGGACGCACCACCAGCCCCGAGGCACACGATCTCTACCTGCGGGCACAGACCATCGCCGCGCAGGGTACGGAGGCGTCGCTTCGACGCGCCCTCGATCTGTTCCGTCAGGCGCTGGCGAAGGATCCGGATTACGCCCAGGCCGATGCCGCCATCGCGTTTCAGTACATGTCGCTGGCGGACGCCTACATGCCCTCGAACATCGCGTACGACTCGTCGAGAACTGCTGCGCGGCGAGCCCTCGCGCGAGACAGCCTCGTTGGAGACGCGCGGGCGCTCATCGCGTTCGCGGACATGGCGCTCGATTGGACCTACGCGAAGAGCTACCGCGAACTCGGCGACGCTGCTGCGCGGGAGCCGAATTCGACGCAGACGCAGATTCTGTATGCCGTCTCGTTATGCACGGGTGGCCGCGTCGACGAAGGGCTGACGGCCGCCAAGGCGGCGATCACGCTCGATCCGCTCAGCGCCCTCGCCTCCTGGTCGCGGGAACTGTGCCTGTATATGGGTCGCCGCTACGACCAGCTGATCGCCGAACACCCACAGACGGTTGCGTCGTGGTCGGACCCCCGATTCTTCTACTGGGACTCCTTCCTCGGCGGTGCCTACCGGGAGAAGGGACAGTACGCGGCAGCGCTTGCCGAATACGAGCGCGCACAACAGGCAGCGGGAGAGATGCCACTGTTCGGCTATGCCGTCACTCTGGCGCGCGCCGGGCAAGTGGCCAAGGCGAGGATGATGCTGGAGCGACTGCAGGCGTACGGTCGTAACCACTACGTGAATCCCATTTCCCTGGTCGCCGTGTATGCCGCGTTGGGCGATCGGAATGAGGCGTTCGCGTGGCTTGACCGCACGGTGGTCGATCGCACTGGTTGGTTGTGGGGTATCGCCACCTGGTCCGAGTTCGACTCGCTGCAGCAAGACCCGCGGCTCGCGACGCTGATTCGACGCATGGGACTCCCCACAACACCGCGGAAACCATAGCGACCGGCGATCGCGCGCCTCACGGCATCGCTGACCGATCTTTACGGCGTGCGCGCCGGAGGGAGGTTGCGATACCACTTGAGCGTCGCGGTGGCGGTCGACACGCATGCGACGTCGATGCGGCCGTCGCCGTCGAGGTCTGCCGCCGCGCACCCTGCCGCGCCCATGCCACCTTCGTCGAGCGTGGTGCGCGTCCAGCGCGTGCCGTCGGCGCTCGTCGTATAAATCCACACGCTGCGCGGGCCTCCTCGCTGACCGGCGACGATCTCGTCGACGCCATCGCCGTCGAGATCGGCCGCAACGAGTGTGTGCCCGTCCACGAGCGTGGTGTCGATCACCTGGCGCGTCCACGTGCCACCACGCACGGGCGTGTAGACCACGACCTGCTTGCCGTGCCACGGCTCGATTGACGCGAGGAACGCGCGCCCGCCCGGGAGTCGTCCCGCGGCAGCCTCGCTCGACCCGCCGTTAGGCACCAACGCCGCGTCACCCGGCGCGAGCGCCGAGTGCGTCCACGCGCCGCGCACGCGCTCGTAGCGATGCAGGCCCGCGAATCCAGCGGCGACCAGGCACGCCTTGCAGAACGGGGCGTGCATCGGCTCGATCGCGTGCACGACACCCGACTCCGCGCTCGGCAGGCTATCGCGGGCGAACGCCGGTGAGCGGTACGCGTAGATTGGCGTCGCACCCGCATACATCGGCGGCCCGGAGCTCTCGGCGGCGAGCGGTGCGTTCATGAGCCAGCGCGCGCCGTCGCCATCGACGAACCAGCGGAGCCGGTGCGCTGAGGGCGTGCGGTCGATCTCGCGCGTCGTCCACGGCTCCGTGACGTCGGCACCGTGCGTGAGCAGCGCGACGATGCCTGCGCTCTCGCGGGGCCTGGTCGAGAAACCCGATGCAACGGCGATCTCCGGGATGCCGTCTCCGTCGAGATCCGCCGCGGCGACGTTTACCACGTTGGTGAGCCCGCGCGCGAGCACGTGGCGCGTCCACGACGGATTCTCGAACCACACAAGCTCCGGCAGGTCGCTGACGACGACGAGGTCGAGGCGCCCGTCGCGGTTCAGGTCCGACGCGACCACCTGATAGGCGCCAGTGAGGTCGCTCGCGACGACGTGCGACTCGAAACGCGGCGGCACGACGAATCGTGGCGCGACGACGCGCGGGGACGCGACGCAGATGGTGGCGAGAGTGCACGCGGCGGCGAGGAGCTTGAGCATCTAGCGTTGGGGCTGGAGTGTGATTCGCGCTTACACCGGCACCGACGCGAAGTGAGTGCTGAATTGCACACGCAACTCGTTCTTGCGAATCTTGCCCGTTGCCGTGCGGGGCAGGGTTTCAACCTGCACGAACGCGTCGGGAATCCACCACTTGGCGAAACGCGATGCGATGTGTCGTTGCAGGGCGTCCTGATCGAGGTCATGACCAGGGCGCAGCACGACGAGCGCGAGCGGCCGCTCCATCCACCTGGGATGGGCAATCGCAATCACGGCGGCGTCGGCCACACTCTCGTGCGCAACGAGATGACTCTCGATCTGCACGGAGCTGATCCACTCGCCGCCAGACTTGATCAGGTCCTTCGACCGATCCTGGATTACGATGTGTGCGCCCTTCCCGATCGTGACGATATCACCGGTACGAAACCAGCCATCGTCGGTAAAGCGCGGGCCCCCTTCGTCGGGCTCACTTTCATAGTACTCGCCAACGACGAACGGCCCCCGCACCTCGAGCTCGCCCATCGTCTGCCCGTCCCAGGGAACGAGTCCGTCCACGTTGCGCGCACGGATCTCGACGAAGGGCAGCTTCACGCCCGCCGTTGCGCGGTAGTCGTAGTCCTGCCCGTGTCCCTCGCGCGGCGACGTAAAGCTTCCCACCGGCGACAGCTCCGTCATGCCCCAGCCCTGGCGAATCTCGAGCCCATGTCGCTCTGAGAAGGCGCGAATCAGCGATTCGGGCACCGCGGAGCCGCCGACGGTGAGTTGTTTTACGTGGCTGAGATCGTGCTCGCCTCGATGCTGGTCGAGGTAATCGAGCACGCCCATCCATATGGTAGGGACGCCTGCCGCGACGGTAACGCGCTCCGACGCCATGAGCTCGACGATGCTCAGTGGATCGAGGCACTGGCTGGGCAGCGCGAGTCCGCTGCCGGCGAGCGCGGCGCCATAGGGAATGCCCCATGCGTTGACGTGAAACATCGGGACGATAGGCAGCGTGATATCGCGCGAACCGATGTTGATCACATCGGCGGAGTTCGTCACCAGCGCGTGCAACACCTGCGACCGGTGCGAGTACATCACGCCTTTCGGCTTGCCCGTCGTGCCAGAGGTATAGCAGAGCGCCGCTGCGGTGTTCTCGTCTTCGATGTCGGCGGGCTCGTCGTCGCGCCCACTCGCGACGAGGTCGTCGAAGGAGATCGTT
>JBKJUW010000115.1:0-76552 GCA_046589725.1 Gemmatimonadaceae bacterium | reverse complement strand
CGGCGGGGAGATTCACGGCGGCTACGGTTACTCCAATCGCGACGAGTACGCGCTGCGGCGTGGCGAGATCACGCAGGAGGCGCGAGGTGACGACTCGACGCGCGGAGAACGACCGCCCCCTCGATCCTGAGGCATCGGTTACCTGGCGGGGCACCATATTGGTGCCCCGCTTCTTCTCACAACGGCTGGAAGAGCGTACCTGGTACTGCGTACCTGGAACCTGGAATGGCAGAACGGCCACGGGGAACAGTGGACACTGCTTACTGCTCTCCGCTCACTGCTCTCCGCTCACTGCTCTCCGCTCGCTCACTGCGGCAGGTTCAGGATCAGGCTGCGCAGCATACGCTGGACCGTCACGGTGCTCGCGGCAAGAGCCCCGCTCGCCTTGGGCGTGATAAACTCCAGATCACCCGCCACGAGAATGTGATGCTCCGTTTCGTTCGCTGAGCCGGATGCAATCTCCAGAAACCTGATCGTTTCCTTGCGCGAAGTCTTGCCGCAGCCCTCGGCGATGTTCGCCGAGATCGAGAGGGCCGCACGGCGCAGTTGACCGGCGACCACTCCTCGATCGGCACGCGGGAAAGAGCGCGTGACAACGTGGATCTCGACGCCGAGTGCGCGGGCGCGCTGCCAGACGATCAGGCGACGATAGTCATGCATGAAACTAAAGATGCGGCGATCATCCGCGATCGCCGCACCCTTCAAACGCACATCAGAGCAATTCCCCGCAATGATCCATCCACTGTTCCCCGGAGGTCGTATGCCAGTCCGGGTACCGGGTACGATGTACCAGGTACGATCTTCCAGCGTTAGAACGATACGCCGAACATTACCGGCACAAACGTCGTCGCGGATGCGCCAGATCCGGCCGACTTGATGAAGTGATACCCCGTCTCCGCGAATACACCCAATCCGCCAAGCCCGAAGCGGATACCGGCGCCAATACTGCCGCCCGGCTCGTTCTGGCTGTTGCTGTAGGTCGCCGTGCCGACCTTACCCTCGGAGTGAAGCTGATAGTAACCCACTCCTCCGATGACATATGGTCCGAGGAGCGGCAGTGCACCGAAGCCCATCAGCACATTGGCAGCCGCGCCGGCAATGCGCGCGGAACCTGAGCTGGTCGACGTCGAGCCGGACACATCGAAGTGGTCCAACGTACCATCGAACCGGAAGCCGATCGGCGAGAGCGGGACGCCGACGTCGATCGACACCTGGGCGTGGTATCCGGTGTTCGTGCCCTTGCCGAAATCACCCGACGGGAATGACGCTCCGGCCGCGGCACCGAATCCGATTTGCGCAGAGGCCACAGCCGGAACTGCGGCGAGGGCGAGCGAGACAACGAGAGCCACACGTTTCATGAGATTTTATGGATTGGAGGAAGCGTTCTAAGCGTAGGACGCCCGTCTGGCGCGCGCGACTACAATGCGAGCACGTCGACGAGAAATCAAGTCGTGCGCCGGGTCAGCGTTTCCCTGCGGGTGCCGGCGTGGCCGGCTTTGCGCCGAGCTCACCCTCGGCAAAGGAGGTATCAATGCCACGCGCCTTGAGCGCAGCCACGAAACCGGACTTCTCGACCGCCTTCGAGTACGCCTCGGCTGGTTCAACCTGGCCACTACCCACCAACTCCATCAATGCGTCGTTGAGGGTGACCATGCCGAGTCGCTTGGACGTCTGCATGACGGAGGGAATCTGGAATGTCTTCCCTTCGCGAATGAGGTTCGTGACAGCGGGAATGGAAAGCAGCACCTCGCGAGCCGCCGCGCGGCCTCCGCCAATCTTCTTGCACAACGTCTGCGAAATCACGCCCCGCAATGACTCCGCGAGCATGACACGAATCTGCGACTGACGATCTGCCGGAAACTGATCGATGATGCGATCAATCGTTCCTGCGGCGGTCGTGGTGTGCAGCGTGCCGAACACGAGGTGACCGGTTTCGGCGGTCTCGATGGCGATCGACACCGTTTCGAGATCGCGCAGCTCACCGACGAGAATGATGTCCGGATCCTCGCGGAGCGCCGCACGCAGGGCACTCTTGAAGGAGCCCGTGTGCACGCCGACCTGGCGCTGCGTGATGATGCACTTCTTGTTCGGGTGGACGAACTCGATCGGATCCTCGATGGTGATGACGTGGTCCGAGCGCGAGCGATTGACGAGATCGATGAGCGAGCAGAGGGTCGTACTTTTCCCCGAGCCTGTGGGGCCAGTCACGAGCACGAGGCCCTTGTTCAGCTGGCAGAGTTTCTGGACTTCGGGGCTGATCCCCATCTGCTCGACGGTCACGACCGTCGCGGGAATCTGGCGGAAGACCGCAGCGGGCCCGTTCCGGTCCATCAGGGCGTTCGCGCGGAACCGCGCGACACCGGTGATCTCATAGGCGTAGTCGGTGTCGTTCGTCTCGAGGAACTCATTCCGGTTCCGCTCCGGCATGATGGACCGGAGCATCTGCTCCAGCGTCTCGGGGTCGAGCGGTGGCTGGTCCACCCGCAGCATTTCGCCGTGCAAGCGAAGTATCGGCGGCTCGCCGCAGCGGAGGTGAAGGTCGGATGCGCCCTTCTCCACGATCATGCGCAACAGTACATCCAGTGATGCCTTCGCGCGCGCACTTCCATCGAAGCTGCCGATGGCATCTCCGCTGGCCCCGACTCCATCCCGCCGCGCGCCAGCGCCTGCGGCGGTGCGCATCGGCGCGGCGACCTCGGGCGTCGGGGTCACGACCGGAGCCGCCGCGGCGACGTCCGTCGACTTGTGTAGTTCTGTCAGGCGTTTCCGCTCGCCGGTAGCGTCCATCGTGATGCGCACGGCGAGCCGGGCCCCATCACGGTTCGCCTGTACGGCAAATGCCCCGTCTTCCGAGGCATACGGGAATGCGACGGCCGCCCCCATGTCCAGCGCGGCCCGTCCGTCGCCGGAGGCGATCTCACGCACCAGCGCGAGGATCTGCGGCTCGGTAAGTGGCGTTCGCGTCGCGGGGCGCGACGATCCCCCAATCTCCAGCTCGGCCACTTCGCCATCACTCAGCCGAAGCGCCGTTGCGCGTTGGCTCACCATCACACTCAGGAGTCGATCGAGCTGCGCCATGATGGTCAGGACGCCGGGCGAACGTAGGCGATGTGCTGCATCCCGAAGATCAGGAGGCGGTCAGCCGTAAAGAGCGACACGAATTTGTCCTGCGAGTTATTGAGGAAATCAACGAGCCGCGGCCGGTCGGCGCGCAGCTGGGGAAAGACGGAGCCGGTGTGAACCTCTCCGCTCGTAAACACCACTTCGACGTGCATGCCGACGGTGCCAGGCTCGGCCAGCTCATCGATGTCCGGTAGCGCCGTCGAGACCACCGCGATCTGCGATTTCTGGACGAGCAGGATCTCGCCCGTTGGAAGTACCAACGGCAAGAAGGGTGCGCTGTCGTTCAGCGTCTCCAACGGCTCTTCCGGTCCCGCCTTGAATCGCGCGAAGGCCTGGAGAAAGATGTCGCCCTCGAGGCGAACGCCCGAGACCATGGTCAGGCCTACGCGTAGTCGAACCTTCTCAATTCGATAGTCGCTCATAGTAACGCAGTGTCGGGCACTGGTGCTGGTACGTCAAGCTCCAGTGGCGTCGTGCCTCGGCGCATCGTTACGTTCCGCCTCGTGATCGGACGCGTGCTCGCTATCATTGCCCTCCTCGCCCTCAACGGCTTTTTTGTTGCGGCGGAGTTTTCGATCGTGCGCTCACGCCGCTCGCGGCTGGAGGCCATGGCGCGCGGCGGAGATAACAAGGCCCGACTCGTCCTCAAAGCCACGGTGAGCCTGGCGCGGCTGCTCTCAGCCAGCCAGTTCGGGATTACACTCGCCAGTATCGGCATCGGCGCGCTCGCGGAGGAGACGCTGTCCGCGGTCTTTGCGCACTATTTCGTGTCGATCTCGTTGCCGGTGCGCGTCGGCGCGGCCGGACTCGGAACCGCCTGCGCCCTCGCCGTGGTGACCTACAGCCACGTGGTATTTGGCGAACTCGCTCCCCGGGGCGCGACCATCAACAACCCGGAACGCGTCGCGCGCTGGCTGGTGCCGGGACTCGTCGCGTTTGCGTGGATCACCAAGCCCTTCACGTGGCTCCTGAACCGATCAGCCGAGCTGGTGCTGAAGCCTTTCGGTCTCAGGCCCGGGAGCGCCGAGGAGAACGTCCACTCCGCCGATGAGCTGCGCATCCTCGTGGAGCAGAGCCAGGAGGTCGGCGTGCTGGAACGGCAGGATGCCGCGCTCATCGAAGGCGTGTTCGAGTTTTCCGAGAAGAACGCCCGTGAGGTGATGACCCCGCGCACCGCGATCGACGCGCTGAGCGTGGACACGCAGCTCGAGGAGACGATGGCCTTCGTGATCGACACGCAGCGCTCGCGCTATCCGGTGTATGAGGATTCGATCGACAACGTCATCGGACTCATGCTGGCGAAGGATCTCATTCCGGTGCTGCGCGACCCGCCGACGCAGTTCACGGTGGCCGACGTGATGCGCCCGGTGCACGTCGTCCCGGGGTCGCGCGAGGTGGAGGAGGTGCTGGCCGATTTCAAGCGGCTCAAGGCGCACATGGCAGTGGTGCTCGACGAGTACGGTGGTACGGCAGGAATCGTTACCATGGAGGACCTGCTCGAGGAGATCGTGGGCGAGATCCTCGACGAGCACGACGATGCGGAGCAACTCGCGACCGCGTTGCCCGACGCGGACGTGCTCGTACCGGGATCGACCAACATTGGCGAATTGAACGAGCGCTTCAGCCTCGAGATTCCCGAGAACGAGTACACCACGATCGGGGGCTACGTATTCGGCGCGCTCGGCAGGCTACCGGTGGGGGGCGACCGGGTGACGGCCTCGAATGTCGTGTTCACGGTGCAGTCCATGGACGGCCGGCGCATTGACGTGCTGGCGGTGGACCTCCATTCTGCCGGGGACCGCCGCGAGAAAGTGCGCTAGCGACGCGGCCCGCTCGAGCGGGCGGCGATGGACGCGCAGAGAAGAATCGCCTCGATCATGCTGGACGCGTCCGCGATATTCCTGCCGGCGATATCGAGGGCCGTGCCGTGGTCGGGCGACGTACGCGGGAACGGCAGTCCAAGTGTGATGTTCACGGCCGATCCGAACGATGCCACCTTGATGGCCGTCATGCCGACATCGTGATATGGAGCTATCACCGCGTCGAACGCCCCTCGCATGGCACGCACGAACACCGTGTCGGCGGGAAAGGGCCCGAGCAGACCAGCCGCCTCCGCGGCCGGCGCGAGGAGTTCCGCGTCCTCGGTGCCGAAACGCCCTCCGTCACCCGCATGCGGATTGAGTGCGCAGAGGGCAATTCGCGGTTCGGGAATCTGGAACCACTCGCGGAGCCCCTCCCGCGTCACTCGCGCGGCCGTGGCGAGTGCATCGGCCGTCAGGGCGCGCGGCACATCCCTCAGTGCGATGTGTGTGGTGGCGAGGACGACCCGCAGTGGATTCTGCGTGCCGGGCGCGGGTCTGCTCGCGGCGAGCATCATCGCCACGCGCCTACCAGTACGAGCCGCGAGCAACTCCGTATGTCCTGGGAAGTCGAACCCGCCGGCAAGAAGCGCGGCCTTGTCGAGCGGTGCGGTGACGATGCCGTCGACCTCTCCACGAAGGGCAAGATCGATCGCGCGGTCCACCGCCCCACCAGCGCAGGCGCCAGCTTCCGCTGCGGAACCCGATGAATGCCACTCGCCGATGACATCGTGGACATCGACCCCACAGCCACGCGGCCCGACGATCAGAAGGTCGGCAGCCGCCCTGACGCGATCATCGCGCAAGGCGGCCGAGGTGATCTCAGGACCTATGCCGCGGGGATCGCCGAGACTGACGGCGAGCCTTGGGAGTGCGCGGCGCATTTGAATGTCCGTATCAGGGCGCCGGGGCAATCGCGGGCGCAACCGGCAACGGAAGGTTCAACGCGTCGGAGCGAATGGACACATACGTGCCCTTCCGCAGACCTTCCATGAGTCGCTTGATACCTCCTTCCTCCGCCAGCCTCGCGCGGAATCGCTCCTTCACCTCGGCGAGCGTGACGTCACCACCAGACTCCACGGATGCAATCTGCGCCACGACGAGCTTGGACGGCACATTCGTGTTGCCGGCAATCGGGAATTCGACGACGTCCTTCGCCAGCTTGTCAGTGAACGCGGCCTGATAGGCCGGGGGGAGCTGCGATCTCGGGAACGGCGTGAGAAGCGTCGTCTCCTCACCACTCGCGAAGTCATGGTGCCGCTTGGCCAGCGAGTCGAAGGCAACGCCCGCTTTCAGTGCGACGACGACACTATCCGCCTCGAGCTTCGCGCGCGCGACATCGAGTGAATCGACCTTGGGCGAGATAAGAATGTGACGCGCCTTCACTTCCGCGGGCTGGGCACGATCCACACGAATGATGTGATAGCCGAAAGGCGTTTCCACCACCGGGCTGAGCACACCGGGCGTCAACCCGAACATCCAGCGGTCGAAGATGGGGACCATGCGGCCGCGCCGATTCCAACCCAGGTCGCCGCCGTTGTCCTTGCTCCCGGGATCCATGGACTCGCGCTTGGCGAGCTTCTCGAAGTCCGCGCCCGTCTTGAGTTCCGCGAGGATGGATTCGGCCTTTACGCGTGCAGCTTCCTTCGCGGCGGGAGAAGGCTTCGGCGTAATGATGATCTGTCGCCACGTGACGGCTGCCTCGCGCTTCGGCATGGCTGCCTTGTTGCGCTCATATGCCTCGGCAACTTCAGCGTCGGTGACGTTGGCCTGCGCGATCTTGCCGTCCTCCCGAAGCTTCCTGATCGTCCGCGTGACCGTCTCCGAGCGGCGAATGCCGTCGCCAACAAACTTCTTGTATTCCTCAGGCGTGCCGTAGCCCGCCTTCTGGAGCTCCAAACGGAATTCCGCGTCGCTGCCGAACTTCTTGCGGACCTCCTTGTACTGCTTGTCCACGGTGCTGCTCACGTCGGCGTCCGGCACCTCGACCTTCAGGTCTTTCGCCTTGAGGAGCAGGAGTTCCTCGTCGACGATCTCGCCGACGACCGTGAGCAGGAACGCACGCCAAGCGGCGCTGTCGGTTGGAAAGCGCACTCCGTCCTGACGTTTCTGGATGATGCGTTCCTGGAGGTTCGACTGCGTGATGATGACGTCGCCGACCACCGCAACCACGCGGTCGAGCGGGAGCGCCGTCGGCGACGCCGTGGGTGCCTGCAGCGCGGCGGGCGATGTCGTCGCCACCTGAGCCGACGTGGAGCCACCGACCGCCAGCAGGGCCGTGCCAATCAGAACGAGATGAAGTCGCATGTTCCTGAATACCCGCGGCCCGGACCAATTGGTCCGGGCCGCTCGTTGACGGAAAGAGAGAGCCCTCTCCCAGGATCGGCCTCCGGCTACTTCGGCACCGGTGCGGCACCGGAAGGTCTACCCGGCGGCGGCATGGGTGTGCCTGCTCCCGGCAGTGGAACGCTCGAGCTTGGCTGCGCCGCTTGCCGAGCAGAGTCCGCCGCCACGCGAATTGCGGAAGCCCGCTCGATGGCGCGGTCAACACCAGCCGCGTTCACCTTTGCGTTGAACTTGTCCATGAGCACGATCTGGAGCGGCGACGGCACCGGCACGGGCTGCACTTCACCCGCCATCATGCGGTCGAGAAACTTCTCGATGCGCGCCGCCGCAATCTTCTCGCGTTCAGCCGGCGTCTTTCCGCTGTCCGCAAGGGACTTGGGATCAATGCCTAGACCGGCCCACGCCTGCGCGACGGCGGCCACGAAGTCGCGATGCAACTCTGCGAGCTCCTCGGGTGTGACGACAACCTTCGCGCTATCGGCGCGCTTCAGGAGCACTTCGCGCTGCGCCATGTTCATGGCGTACTGCGCCACGAGAGAGTCGGGCGCACCCTGAATCTGCTGCATCAGGCGACCACTCTGTGGTGTCGCGAGCAGGACGAGGGCAAGGCGACCAGCGGAGAGCTCTCCGCCGTTGTACGTGGCGAGGACCGTCTTGTTCGCCCGGTTGGAGATCGGATCCTTCGCGATTTCCTTGAGGGTCGTGGCAGCATCCTTGGCGAGCTTGATGTTCGCGCCGATCTGCACTTGGGCAATGTACGTGCTCTCCGCCACCTGCTTGCCGCGACCGGCGGACTGGGCGAGATAGTCGTTCCTGGCGTGCTCCCAGCTATTGCGCTGGACGAGGTGGATTCCGAACTGGGTGACAACCAGCGGGGAGATCTGCCCGGGCTTGAGCTTCGCCAGCGCGTCGCCGAAGGGCTTGACCATCACGCCGATGGGAAACACTCCGAGCTCGCCGCCCTTCTCTTTCGAAGGGTCGCCGCTGTACTTCGCGGCCATGGTGGCGAAATTGGCGTCGGTGAGCTTAGCCGCCACGGACTGTGCCAACCGCTGCACCGAATCCTTCACAACCTGTGACGCCGTGGGCGGCAGCAGGAAGAGGATATGGCGGGCGGAATAGAGACCTCCTCCGGCGGCGTTGTACGCGGCCTCGTCGCCGGCCTTCGCGGGAAGCTTGGCGGCCACCGACTCCATGAAGCGACTCAGCCGTGCATTGTCGAGAATGGCAGAGGCTGCCGTCTCGATGGTTTTGTTGTCCGTGAGTGAATCGCCGCGCGCTGCCGCCACCCCAAGCAGCTGGTAGGGAACCCAGATGTCCCGCGCGAGCAGCAGTGCGACATCCCGGTTGATCGGGATCTGCATCTTCGCCTTGCCGAGCAGGTCGCCGAGGCGCTCGGCGGTGAGCTGTTGGGAGGCCGCCGAGGCAACCACGTCAGTATGTGCAGAAAATGCCTCGCCAAGTCCGCTGCACGCGGCAAGCGTCGTCGCGCACACAGCAAGAACGAGGAGCGGTTTACGTGTCATGTTGGAAGCTGTCGGGAAAAATGAAGCGGGCGTCACACCACCGCACGCAATGCGCGCACGAGCCCATCGAGGAGCAGGGCGCCCCCGAGCCGCGTGAGCTTGAGCGAAAGCGGGTGCGCACGTCGCACTTCCGCCTGGAACTGCACTTCGTGGAACGCTGCGGACAGCCCTTTCATGCGCGGTACCGCAGAATCCCTGAAGGTAATACGGGCTTCCTCGCCGCGCACCAGGATTCCCTCGATTCCAAGAATGCCTCCCGTGACGCGCAGGAGGGCCATCGCCAGCATCGCTTCCGCGGGCGGCGGCAGCGGTCCGAAGCGGTCGCGCAGCTCTGCCCGGAGCGCCTCGATCTCCTCGGGCGTGTCGAATCGCGCCAGGCGCTTGTAGACATCGAGCTTTGCATCCTGCGCATCGATGTAGTCGTCGGGCAGGTAGGCGGGGAGATCCATGGAGACGTCCGCGGGCCGCGCCTTTGGCGCCGCGTCGCCGCGCATGAGCCGGTTGACGGTCTCGTCGAGCATGCGCAGGTAGAGGTCGAATCCGACCGCATGCACATAGCCCGACTGCTCGGCGCCGAGCAGGTTGCCGGCGCCGCGCATTTCCATGTCCTTGAGCGCGATCTTGTAACCCGCGCCGAGCTCCGTGTGATGCTCGAGTACCTGAAGGCGGCGCTCCGCCTCGGGGTCGACCGAGTCGGGCACGAGGAGATAACAGTAGGCACGACGGTGCGAACGACCAACACGGCCACGAAGCTGGTACAGCTGCGCGAGCCCGAGATGATCGGCGCGGTTCACGAACATCGTGTTGGCGTTCGGCACGTCGAGGCCGCTCTCCACGATCAGCGTGGAGACGAGGATGTCCACCTCACCGCTGACGAACTTGTGCATGATCTGCTCGAGCTCATGTTCCTTCATCTGGCCGTGGGCAACCGCGACGCGCGCGCGGGGCACGATGCGGCGGATGTAGTCGGCGGTCGCAATGATCGTTTCGATGCGATTGTGGACGAAGAACACCTGGCCACCGCGATCGAGCTCACGCGAAATTCCCTCGTCGATGAGGCCATCGTCCAGCATGGGCTCCACGAACGTGAGGACCGGCGACCGGTCGCGCGGCGGCGTCTGCATGAGCGTCATGTCGCGCAGGCCGGCGAGCGAGAGGTGCAGCGTGCGCGGAATCGGCGTCGCGGTCAACGTGAGCACATCGGTCTCGAGCTTGAGCTGCTTGAGGCGCTCCTTGTGCTTCACGCCGAAGCGGTGCTCCTCGTCGACGATGATCAGGCCCAGGTCGGCGAAGTTCACGTCGGGACTGAGGAGCCGATGCGTGCCGATCACGATGTCGACTTTCTTCTCGGCCAGCTCCACGAGCGTTTGCGCCTGCTCCTTTCCCGACTGGAACCGGCTCATCACCGCCACCTTGATCGGGAAGTCGGCGAGCCGCTCCCCGAAGGTCCGTGCATGCTGATCGGCGAGGATGGTCGTCGGCACGAGTACCGCCACCTGCCGACCACTCTGCACCGCCTTGAACGCCGCGCGGACGGCGATCTCGGTCTTGCCGTAGCCCACATCGCCGACGAGCAGCCGGTCCATGGGGCGCGTACTCTCCATGTCCGTCTTGACGTCGGTCGTCGCCTTGCGCTGGTCGGGCGTGTCCTCGAAGAGGAAACTGCTCTCGAGCTGCCGCTGCCATGCGGTGTCCGGCACATGCGCTGGACGCGCGGCAACCTTCCGTCGTGCGTAGAGGTCGAGTAGCTCGAGCGTCATCTCCTGGATGGCGGCGCGCGTGCGATCGCGCTGCTGTCCCCAACGCTTGCCGCCGAGCCGGTGGAGGCGCGGTGGCGGCGCGTCGTCGTTGACGTCGTCCGCCGAGCGATAGCGCTCGATCTGGTCGATGCGATAGAGCGGCACGTTGAGGCGGTCGCCGCCCTCGTACTCGATCACCGCCACCTCGATGGTGCTCTGACCGACGAAGATCGTCTCGATGCCGCGATAGATGCCGACGCCATGCTCGAGATGCACCACAAAATCGCCGAGCTTCAGTGCGAGCGAATCGACTCCGCCGCTGACATAGCGCCTCGCTCGGCGCACCCGTCGCTCGCGACGGAAAATCTCGTGGTCCGTGAGCACGCGCATGCCGCGGTCGCGATCGGTGGGCGGCACGACCCATCCGCCGCCGAGTGCGCCGACCACGAGCGCCGCCGGCGACGCGTCGCGCGTGTCCTCGTTGAGTAACTCGTCGAGCCGCTCGCTCTGCCCTTCGTTGTCGCAGAGGATGACCGTGGGTACGCCGTCACGAACCAATCGTCGCAGGCGCTTGATGTCGCGGTCGATCGGCTCCGGAGCCCGAAGTGGAAATGCGACCTCTGCTGCTTCGGCCGCTGGATCCACGATGCGCAGCGAGCCGAAGGCCGCCATGGCGGCGGCGGCGCGCTCGGGCGTGTCGAACAATTCGTCACGCGCATCGGCGTCTTCACCGCGGCGGCGCGCGAGGTCGAGATGATGTTCGGCTTCATCCCATGTTCGCTTGAGCTCGGGAAGCAGGTGCGAGCCGACGGGATACACCAGCAGCGTGTCGGGAGGAAAGAGCGCGGATACCGACAGGCGCTCGCCCGTGGACACTTCTTCCTTTACCTGCCCGTCGACGGGAAGGACCACCGCAAGATCGACGGTGCGCGTGGAGCGCTGCGACGACAACTCGAAATGACGAAGGTCGACGACTTCATCACCCCAGAACTCCATGCGGACGGGATCCGTCATGCCGAAGGAGTAGACGTCGAGGATGCCACCGCGCAGCGAGAATTGCGCGACGTCCTCCACCATTGGCACGCGCTCGAACCCGATGTGCTCGAGGTGCTGCGCGAGCTCGCGCGGCTTCCGCACGTCGCCCTTGCGCAGCTCGATGCGCAACTCCGCGAGCGCACCCGGCAGCCGCGTCCGCTCGAGCAGCGCACGCGGCGTGGTGAGCAGCACCCGGATTTCGCCGCGACTCAGGCGTTCGAGGGTTTCGACGCGCTCTCCGGCGACCTCCACGTGCGGCTCCGCCTCGCCGAATCCCTCGCGCGGGGGATACAGCGCGACGGGCGCCTCGTCGAGCAGGGTATGCAGATCCGACAGCAGGCGCTCGGCCTGCGGAAGTCCGTCAGCCGCCACCACCAGGAAACGCGTGGGCAGCCGGCGCGCGAGTGCCGCCACGAGTACCGCATCCGCCGACCCCGGTAGCCCGGCGACGGTGAGCGTGCGGGAGGGTTGCGGGAGCGTATTGAAAACGCGCGCGAACGCCGGCAGGCGCTCCAGGGCGTCGAGCAGACTGGGGAGTGACACTTAAGCGGCGACGGAACGGGTGGAGCGAACTGCAATCGCCTCCGCGGCGATCAACAGCACGGCAAGAATGAGCAGTGGTGTGATGATGGGTCGGCGCGTGCCTGCGGCGAACGTATCGCGTACCCAGGCGCCGGCCGACGGTGCCGCGTGGCTTCGCGCCGTGCCGAGTCGCGCGGCAAGTCCATCGCCCGTCTCGCGCGCCAACTGCGACTCGAGCGGTGGCGCGTTCACCACGAGGGCGCCGATCCGGCGCGCTCCCTTGCGGATGAACCACACGCCCCGTTCGGCAGGCGCAATCGCGTCGCCACCGCTTACGCTGCGTCGAGACCCACTCGCGCTTTCGATGGCGTCCGCGCCCTCCGGCAGCGTGACGGGGGCGCCAGGCGTGGCCTGGAGCGGCGCGCCAGCGTCCCCCGCCGGGGCACCGAGCCTGAGGCCGACCATGTCGGCGAGCCAGGGCACAAAGACGGCGCGCAGCGGCAGCGTGGTCGTCGCCGGATCGATGCGTGATCCAACGAGCACGTAGCCCGGCCCACCGACCAGCCATGGCTCGCCGGCCGCCGTGGCGAGCGTGTCGCCCGGATTGATTCCCGCCCGCACGAAGCGGAAGCGCGAGGCCACGCTGACTCCGTCGAGGTGAGCGCCGTGCACGATCGCTGGCGACGATTCAACGGGCCCGTATCGCCACGGGATGCCCAGCCGCGCAAGATTCCTGTTCGCCGCACCGAGCCGCACGGGGTCCGCAGGAGGGGCGAGCAAGGCCGGCAGCGCACCTGCCACATCCGCCGACGCAATGCGCACGTCCGCGCCCACCGTTGCCCGGCCATCGGCGATGAGTGCCGTCATTGCGGTGGCGACGAATTGACCCGCCGACGGATCCACGGCGACGCCTGGCGCCGGCCCAATCCATACGGCCGCAAATCGAGCGTCATCGGCCGTGAACTCGTCGGGCTCCAGCTCGAGTCGCAGCTGCTGCCACCCGCGCTCCGGCGGCGCAAGTCGCAGTTGCACCGCCTCCGCCGCCGCGGCGGCGCCGCGCGCCAGCGTCCGGTCTCCGATGAGTACGCGATAGCCGACCGAGTCCGTCGCTTCGATGCGGGCGGAGATCGACCCGCGAGGCGTCCAGCGTGCGGGATCCACGACGAGGGCCGTCACGGCGCGATTGTGCGGCGGCGCCCCAGCGGGCACGAAGACCGTGACCGGAACCTCAACGCGGCGGGCTGCGAGCCACGCGCTGCGCTGACCATCAGTGGCGACAGCCACCACGCGCGCGGGGATGTTACTGCCCTGCACTGCCGCAGCCGCACGGCGGAGCGCGAGCGGCAGGTCGCCCGCTCCCTGCGCCGCGCTGACGCGTGCAATCTCCGCGAGCACCGATTCGCGCGATCCCCCTCGGACGCGCCCATCAGCGGTCACGAGCCAGATGCGGTCCGCGGGGGTTGCCGATGCCACGACATCGCGCGCGGCATCCCGCAAGCGCGCGAACGTGGGGGCTCCGTCAGCGACCGCTGTCGTGGAAAGCGAATTGTCGAGCACGACGGCCACTGCCGTTGGTCCATGGCCCACGCCAAGGCCAGCAACGAACGGTTGCGCCGCCGCGAATGCGATCGCGAGGACGAGCAGCACGCGCAGAAGCATCATCAGCAGGTTGCGAAGGCGCAGCGAGCGGCTGTGCTCCTGCTCTGCGCGTTCGAGGTAGCGCGCCGCGGGGAAATCAATCCGCGTCGTGATGTGGCGCCGGAGGAGGTGCAGCAGGAGCGGCACCGCGGCGGCGGTTCCGAGCAGGAGGTACAGTGGCGCGAGAAACGTCACGGGCGGGACTGCCGGGCGGCGAAGGCGCGACGGAGCGGGACGGTGTAAGGCTGATCGGTGGGCACGAGCTCGTAGTCCGCACCCATGGCGCCGAGCGACTCGCTCCACTCGGTGATGACCTCTTGCACGGTGTCGCGGTAAACGACGCGGACGTCTTCCGCGGCAGCCGGGACCGCGAGATCCGACTCCGTATCCACGAATTGCGCCTCGCCCGACATGCTGAAGTCGCGCTCGGCCGGATCCATCACGTGGAAGACGACGACGTCATGGCCGGCGGCGCGGAGTCCGCGCAGGGCGGTCAACACGGGCGCAGGATCGACGAGCAGATCAGTGACGAGCAGCACCATGCCGCGGCGTGTGACGAGGCGCGCGGCCTGATTCAGCGCCGTGGCGAGATCCGACGCGCGGCCGCCCGCCTTTTCGGCGAGCGCGGTCACGATGCGCCGCCACTGCGTCGAGCGCGCACGCGGTGGCACGCTCGTGCGCACCGCATCGTCGAAGCGAATCAAGCCGACGGCATCGCGCTGCCGGAGCAGCAGCAATGCCATGGCTGCGCTGAGATGCTCGGCGTAGACACGCTTGGTGAGGAGCGTGGCCGAGGACCGCCAATCCATTGATCGGGACACATCGAGCACGACGGTCGCGCGGAGGTTGGTCTCCTCCTCGTACTGCTTGACGACCCACCGGTCAGCACGCGCGGCGATTTTCCAGTCGACGTAGCGCAGATCGTCGCCGGGCTGATAGGGACGGAAATCGGCGAACTCCACCGAGAACCCCTTGCGAGGCGACCGATGTAGTCCGCTGAGGAAGCCATCGACAATCCAGCGCGCGACGACTTCGATGTGACCCAGGCTGGCCAGCGCGGCGGGATCGAATTGATCCGCGCGGGATGACGATTCCATGCGCGGGGAAAGCTAATCTGGGTCAGACAGTCTGACAGTCTGACCCGGCGAGCGGCTTCGCCGCCGCCTCGTCTGACAGCGGGTCAACTGAAGCCTGACAGCTCTCACACGGTAGGCGTGGCGCGGTAGGGTCTCTTCTCGGCGATAGCCTTGATGAGGCGGGACAGCATACGCTTCATGCCTGTCACCTGGCTGAGCAGCGTATCTACATCAGCTGTGCTGACGTAACCCAGCTCGATGGAGAGCTCGCACTGGAATTCCAGCTCACTCGCGGAGCCCAGCGCGATGTGGAGGTAGCCGGTCAGCTCCTTGTCACCTCTCCGGCCGCACCCTTCAGCGATGTTCGATCCGACTGACACAGCCGCTCGCCGCATGTGCGACGTCAGCCCAAACCGCTCATCAGCAGGATACGCGGCTGTGACAGCATAGACCGCCTTCGCGAGCTCGAGTGCCTTTGCATAGACGTGAAGGTTCTTTGCGCTTTGCATGCTTCACGCTGGCACGTGCATGTCAAATCCTCATCACCATTCGATCGCAGAGCGGACCACCAGAACGCACGCGCTGTCAGACATTCAGTTGACCCGCTGTCCGACGAGCCGCCGCGAAGCGGCAGGCGGGTCAGACTGTCCGACAGTCCGACTAAGAATAGGCGTCTGACTATATTGCGCGGATGAAGCTCGACCACATACGAAATTTCTGCATCGTCGCCCATATCGACCACGGGAAATCCACCCTGGCCGACCGTCTCATCGAAGAGACGGGCATGCTCCAGAAGCGTGAAATGAAGGCGCAGGTGCTCGACACCCTCGACCTCGAGCGCGAGCGCGGCATCACCATCAAGCTGAACGCCGTGCGCATGTCGTATACGGCGGCGAATGGGCAGGAGTACGAGCTCAACCTCATCGACACGCCGGGCCATGTCGACTTTACGTATGAAGTGTCGCGCTCACTTGCTGCGTGCGAAGGGGCGGTGCTCGTCGTCGACGCCTCGCAGGGCATCCAGGCGCAGACGCTGTCGAACCTGTTCCTCGCGATGGACGCCGGGCTCGAGATTATCCCGATCCTGAACAAGATCGACCTGCCGGGCGCGGAACCCGATCGGCGCGCACAGGAAGTGGCGGACCTGCTCGGCGTCGACCCCGATGCAATTCTTCGTGTGAGTGCCAAGGCCGGCATCGGCATCCGCGAACTGCTCGAAGCCGTTGTGGCAACGGTGCCCGCACCGGTCGGCGACGACAAGGCCCCGTTGCGCGCCCTCATCTACGACTCCTACTACGACAAGTATCGCGGCGCCATTCCGAGCGTACGCGTGGTGGACGGCGTGCTTCGCAAGGGCACGAAGATCACCTTCGGCGCATCGGAGTCGGTGTACGAGGTGGACGAGGTGGGCTATAACCAGCTTCGGCAGGTGCAGACCGAGTCGCTCGGACCGGGCGAAGTGGGCTACGTCGTCGCGAGCGTGCGATCGGTCAGCGAGACGCGCGCCGGCGACACGATCTTCGACGCGAACAACCGCGCGTCCGAGGCGCTGCCGGGTTACCAGGAAGTCCGCTCGTTCGTATTCGCCGGCATGTACCCGACCGACACCCAGCAGTACGAAACGCTGCGCGACGCGCTCGAGAAGCTGAAGCTGAACGACGCCTCGCTCAACTACCAGCCAGAGACGTCCACGGCACTCGGCTTCGGCTTCCGCTGCGGATTCCTGGGCCTGCTGCACATGGAGATCGTGCAGGAGCGGCTCACGCGCGAGTTCGACCTCGACCTCGTGCAGACGGTGCCGAGTGTGGAGTACAAGGTCTTCAAGACCGATGGCACCATGGAACTCGTCGAGAACCCCGCGCTCATGCCGAATACCGCGGTGATCGACCGGATCGAGGAGCCATACGTCAAGGCGCGCATCATGGCGCCGTCGGACTACATCGGACCGATCATGACGCTCGGTACGGAGCGACGTGGCGTTTACAAGAACATGACGTACCTCGACCAGCAGCGCGTGGAGTTCGACTGGGAGTTTCCGCTCGGCGAGATCATCCTGGACTTCTTCGATCGCCTGAAGTCGATCTCGCGCGGCTATGCGTCGCTCGACTACGAGATGTTGGAGTATCGCGCCAGTGACCTCGTGCGGCTCGACATGCTCATCAACGGCGATCCCATCGATGCGTTCAGCGTCATCTGCCACACCGACAAGGCATACGACTGGGGCCGCAAGATTGCGGACAAGCTGAAGGAGCTCATTCCGCGGCAACTCTTCGAGGTCATCATCCAGGCGGCGATCGGCACCAAGGTGATCGCGCGACAGACCGTGAAGGCCGTGCGCAAGGACGTGCTCGCGAAGTGCTATGGCGGTGACATCAGCCGCAAGCGCAAGCTGCTCGAGAAGCAGAAGGAAGGTAAGAAGCGCATGAAGCAGGTCGGGTCCGTGGAGATTCCGCAGGAAGCGTTTCTCGCGGTTCTCCAGGTCGATTAGCGGCGCCCGGCGGCGGTGCCTTCCTCGCTCGTCATCCAGACGTCGTACCTCGGCGACACGGTGCTCACGACGCCGCTGCTCGTGCAGCTCGCGCGACGCGGCGACGTTGATGTCGTCGTCACGCCGGCGTCGGCGGCACTGCTGGCGAATCACCCTGCGTTGCGGCGCGTGTTGGTGTACGACAAGCGTGGTGCTGATCGCGGACTGCGTGGATTCCTCTCGCTTGGGAGAACGCTGCGGGACGCGCCCTACGACGTTGCTTACCTCGCGCAGGGCTCGTTCAGGAGCGGCGCGCTCGCGCTCCTTGCGCAAATTCCGTCTCGCGTCGGCTTCGATTCGTCGGCGGGCCGGTGGTTCTACACGAAGCGGGTCGAGTACCGCGAGGACCTTCACCATGCCGCGCGACTGCTGCGCCTCGCCCGGCCGAATGGACGTCCCGCGATGCTCGACGAATTGCGACCATCGCTGTATCCGGGCGACATCGAGCGCGCGGCGGTGGATGCGCTGCTCGCCGCGCATGGCGTGGCGCCCGAAGAAACGATCATCGCCGTGGCGCCAGGCAGCGTGTGGGCGACCAAGCGGTGGCCGTACTATGCCGAGCTCGCCGCGGCGCTCGACGCGACGCACCGCATCGCGATCATCGGCGGGGTGGCGGATGCGGAGCTCGCGCGGGCGATCGTGGCCGCCGTACCGCGCGCGATCGATGCCACCGGGCAGCTGTCCCTGCTCGCGTCCGCCGAGCTGATCGGACGGGCCGCCGCGATCGTGACGAACGACTCGGCGCCACTTCATCTTGCCTCGGCGGTGGGAACGCCGACGGTGGCGATCTTCGGGCCGACGGTGCCTGCCTTCGGGTTCGGTCCGTTGGCGCCGGGCTCAATCGTCGTGGGCCACACGTCACTCCCCTGCCGTCCGTGCGACCGGCACGGTCCGCAGGTCTGCCCGCTGGGCCATTTCCGCTGCATGCGGGAGCTGGATGTGGCTTCCGTCGTGGAAAGTGTTCGCCAAGCCGTGTCCAGCGAAGTCCGCCGCTGATTGTGGCGGGCGCAGTCGACAGCGAGAGGCCGTCATTCGACACGCCCCGCTTTTCATTCCACGTCGGTGCGCGTGCGCAAGCCATTTCACCACATCGGGTGGTGCCGTAGCTTCCTGCATGACTGAACGCGAACAATACATCGTCGGAGTGGACCTCGGCGGCACCAACATCGTCGCTGGCGCGATGACGTCCGATGGAACGCGCCACCTGGCGATGCGAAGCATTCCCACCAATGCCTTCGTCGGCGACGAGGGAGTAGCCGAGCGTATCGTGGCGCTCGTGGAAGGCGTGATCCTCGATTCGATGGAGCAGACCGACTGTGCGCGCCGCGACTTCATCGGCATCGGTGTCGGCGCGCCCGGACCGCTCGATCGTGAGAAAGGCATCGTGCTGGTCGCGCCGAATCTCGGGTGGAAGGATTTTCCGCTGGCCCAGCGCATTTCGGCGCGCCTGAACCTCCCCACGACGCTCGACAACGACGCGAACTGCGCGACGTTCGGCGAGTGGTGGCAAGGTGCGGCGCGCGGCGGCAAGAACGTGGTCGGTCTCACGATCGGCACCGGCATCGGCGGTGGGCTCATCCTGAACGGCGCACTCTACCACGGCTCGTCGGACATGGCGGGCGAAGTGGGACACACCACCATCGACCTCAATGGTCGGCACTGCAAGTGCGGCAACTATGGCTGCCTCGAGGCGTACGCGAGCGCGCCTGCCATCGCGACGCGAGCGCGCGAGGTGCTCGTACGCGAAGAAGGACAATCCGCGATCCCCGCGATGGTCGACGGCAATTTCGAGAACATCACGGCCCGCGTCGTCTACGATGCCGCGAAGGCGGGCGATCCGATCGCCAGCGAGATCGTGAAAGACACCGCGCGGTACCTGGGCGCCGGCGTCGCGAATCTCCTGAACATCTTCAACCCGGACACCGTCGTACTGGCGGGCGGCGTGGCGGAGGCTGGCGACGCGTTGTTCGTTCCGTTGCGTGCCGAGGTGAGGCGTCGAGCGTTCAGTCCCGCGGTGAAGGCGGTGAAAATTGTGCCAGGCACCCTTCCCGGGACGGCCGGGGTGGTCGGCGCCGTCGCGAGCTTCAAGCAGCAGTACCTCGGCGGCGTGTGAGAACGATTTTTTCCACACGGATGCTGCAAAAGTTTTTACCGCAGAGGACGCTGAGGACGCTGAGGAACCGCGTGGACGTGCGCTGTTCCATTTTTCTCCTGCAGTCCTCTGCGTCCTCTGCGGTTGAGTGTTCCGCGGTTATGCCTTGGCGAACCCAGGGTCGCGCCACGTGACAACCGCGAGCGGGAACAAGAAAAAGCGCGTCGGCGTGATCGGCTCGTTCGTGTGGGACGTCATCCATGGACGCGACATCCGAAGCGTTCCAGTCGAGGAATGGGGCGGCATCACCTATACCCTCGCTGGCCTGGACGCGGCGCTATCGGATGAGTGGGAGATCGTTCCCATCCTGAAGATCGGATACGACCTCGCCGGCCGGGCGCGCGATTTTCTCCGCACGCTCACCCATATCGCCGCCGATGCGGCCCTGGTCGAGGTGCCGTACCCCGGGCACCGTGTGGCGCTGCGATATCTCGACGACGAGCGGCGCTCCGAGCACCTGACGGGGGCCATTCCGGCGTGGAGCTGGGTGGGCCTGAAGCCGCTGCTCGATGACGCGCGACTCGATGCCCTCTACGTGAATTTCCTGAGTGGCTGGGAGCTCGATCTCCCAACAGCGCAGCTTCTCCGCAGCTACTTCGCTGGGCCGATTCATTGCGATCTCCACATGAAGGTGTGGGCCGTGGAGGCTGATGGCCTGCGAACACCGCGCGCCATTCCCAACGTGGCGGAGTGGTGTGGCTGCTTTGATTTCCTGCAGATGAACGAGGAGGAGATGGCCACGCTGGCGCCGGATTCCATGAGCCTGGCGGCCACGGCCCTCGCGGCGGGCGTTTCGTGCCTGCTCGTCACGCTCGGGAAGCGGGGCGCTGTCTATGTGGCTGCACCAAGCTTTGATACAATATGTGATCTTCCTCGTCGTACGGGGCTGTCCACCAGCCCGCGCGGCGGGACGGGCGCACTGGGGGCGCTCCGCACTGCGCTCATACCGGCGGAGACCGTCGAGAGCGCTGGCGATCCGACTGGATGTGGTGATGTTTACGGCGCGACCTATTTCTCCCGGATGCTCGCCGGTGATAAGTTGAGCGATGCGATGATTGCGGCTGCTCGTGCCGCAGCCCGAAACGTCGAACACCGCGGCGCCAGCGGACTCGCAGCCCACCTGCGCGGAGAACTCAGCCTCTCGTGACCAGCGTCATCACCGTTCCGCCGTCGCTTGACGATCACACGTTCGAGCAGGTGGTGGAGCAGCTCGCGTCCGTACCACACGACGCCAAGCTGCTCGTCGACGCGCGGCACACGCGATGGGCATCGCCGTACGGGCTGACCGCCCTCCTGGCCCTGGGCCAGTCGAGAGACGACCGCGCGGCCTTCGCGGCGCCGGAGGCAGAGGACACCGCGTCGTACTGGGCGCGCACCGGTTTCTTCAAGCACGCCGAAGAGGTCTACGACATTCACGGTTCGGTGCCGAAGGGACGTGGAGGCGAGTCGAGCGTGCTGCTGGAAATCACCAAGATCGGGAAGAGCGAAGACGTCCACGACGTGGTGGGACGGATCCAGCAGAAGGCCGCGCAGATTCTCTCGAAGGAACTGAACATCGAGGCGAAGGCCACCGTCGGCTTCGCGATGACGCTGTCGGAGATCTGCCAGAACATCATCGAGCATGCGGGTCGCGGCGGCTATGTCGCCGTGCAGACGTATACGTACCGAAAGCGGCTCGCGAGCCGGCGGGTGGTCGTCATTGCCGTCTGCGATGCAGGGCTCGGATTTCGCCAGACGCTCGAGAGTGCGCCGGGATTCGTCCGCTCGGATCGGTGGGATGACGCCGCTGCGCTGGAAGCCGCGGTCATTCGCGGCGTGAGCCGTTTTCGTGATCCAGGTCGCGGTCAAGGCCTTGCCGGAGTGCGACGTTACATCGCACGATGGGACGGCAAAGTGAGCGTCCGCAGTGGTACGGCCAAGATCGCCATTGTCCCCAGCTGGGACGAAGACGTCCCGCTGACAGAAAAGCTGGCCCCGTTTCCGGGGTCACAGGTTCAAGTCACGATACCCGAGCGGGTCTCCGGGGGCCCGCGATAATGATGCATATCGACCTGAGCTCCGTCCTGCGACAGACCCTGTCGTGCGAGCTGTACTCCAATCTGGTGACGCGTCCCACCGGCGCAGCCGTCCGGACGCAGATCGAGGCGCTCCTCGCCACCGCGCGCGCGCGTTCCCTCACCGTGATCGACTTCTCCCATGTGGGGATGATCGATTTCTCATGCGCCGACGAAGTCGTGGCGAAGCTGCTGCTTCGCTACGTTGCCGCGGAGCGCGAGGATCACGAGGCATACTTCCTGTTTCGTGGCGTCACGGACGACCACTGGGACGCGATCGAGACGGTGCTCGAGCGCCATGGGCTCGCACTCGTGCTCGAAACGGAAGATGGTGCGCGTATCGTGGGTATGGTGAACGATGGCGAGCGCGTCGCATGGGAAAAAGTGTATGAGCTTGGCCGTGCAGGCGCGATGGACCTGGCCATGGCACTGGGCTCGGTGCCCGCAGATGCCGCGCGCATGCTCGAAGGCCTGCACCGCCGACGCTTGCTCATGCGGCTCGACGACGGCTACATCGCGGTAGGCGGCCTCGGTGAAGCGCATGCCTGAGGACGCGCGCAGCCGGGTCCTGCGGGTGGCGACGTTCGTTGGCACGCGCGCGAGCGATCAGGAGCGCGGCCCGCAGGTACGAATCAACTCGGTGGACGCGCAATCACGCTTGCTCGTTGACGGCGAGCTGGCGTGGGTACAGGGTCCGCGCCGACAGGAGCTCGCGACGGTGGTCGTCGACGACGCGGTGCGGCGGGGCGACTGCGGCCTGCGCGACGTGGCCGGCGCGAGCGTCTCGGAGCTGGTGCGCGTCACCAAACCGGATCTCGACTCCCATACGCGTCGCGGGTTCTTCGCCTGACGCGGCGTCCTTCCTCGCCCTCCATGCCCTCACCCCGGCGTCCGCGCGAGCTCGCGCTCCCCACCCTGGCTGTGCACGCGGGCGAAGCCGCGCACGAAATCGACAGCCCGGTCGTCACGCCGCTGTTTCAGAGCGTGAACTACACCAGCGAGGTGGGTGGGGGCGGAACGCTCCGCTACCCTCGCTACGGCAACGCGCCGAATGCGGAGATCGTGCAGAAACGTCTTGCGGCGCTCGATGGCGCCGAGGCGTGTCTCGTGCTCGCAAGCGGCATGGGGGCGACGGCCTGTGCGCTGCTCGCGCTGCTGCGCCCCGGCGACCATCTGCTGGCGAGCCGGGGCATCTACGGCGGAACGCAGGAGCTGATTACGCGAGAGTTCGTGTCGTTCGGCATCAACGTGACGCTCGTGAATCCGCACGAACCGCGTGCGTGGCGCCGAGGACTGCGGAAGGAAACCCGGGCGATCTTCCTCGAGTCGCCGGTGAATCCGTCGTGCCGGGTGTTGGACCTCCGCCCGCTCAGCTACCTCGCCCACGAGAATGGCGTCGCGCTCGTCGTGGATTCGACGTTTGCGAGCCCGGTGAACTTCCGGCCCCTGGCGCACGGTGCCGATGTCGTCATCCATTCGACCACCAAGTTCCTCAATGGACACCACGATGTGCTCGGCGGTGCCGTACTGGGAACCGCGTCGTATATCGAAGAGGTGACCCGCAAGATGGTGCTCTGGGGACAGGCGCCCGACCCCTTCGCGTGCTGGATGCTGGACCGCGGGCTGAAGACGCTCGACGTCCGGGTACAGCGCCAGAACGAGAACGCGATGGCCATTGCGTCGTGGGCCGAGGAACGAAAGGAAGTGCAGGTCGTGCACTATCCTGGTCTGGCGAGCCATCCCGATCACACCGTGGCTGTCCATCAAATGGATGGGTTCGGCGGAATGTTGGGGCTCGAGCTCACGGGCGGAGCGCGAGCAACCGAGCGGTTCATCCGCAAACTTCGGCTCGTCCGGCACGCACCCAGCCTCGGCGGTGTAGACTCCCTCGTGTGCGAACCGCGCTTCACGTCGCACACACAGTTCACGTCCGAGCAGCGCGCGGCGCTCGGCATACCCGATGGATTCCTCCGCCTGAGCATTGGAATCGAGGATGCAAGTGACCTGATCGCCGACCTCGAGCAAGCGTTGCCCTGATGAGTGATGTGATTCTTCCCGAGCAGCCCAAAGCCAACGAGCGGCGTCGCGTGGAGCGGCGGACGAACGCGAGTATCGCGGAACTGACGCTGCCGGAGGTACGTCGCATCTTCATCACCGTGCTGCTCGGCACGGTGGTGGTCGGCCTGTTCCTGTGGATGGTGAAGTCGGTCATCATCGCGGCGATTCTGGGACTGATCATCGGCTTCTACATCCGGCCGCTGCATCTCTGGATTCTTGGCAAGACGGGACGGCCGACGCTTTCCGCGATCCTGACACTGCTCGCGGTGATTCTGCCGGTGCTGGTAGTACTGGCGTACAGCTACAGCGAGCTGGCGGATGTCGTCGGGTACGCGAGCCTGCACCAGGACGAGATCGTCGCAAAGATCGATGCGGCGGTGCAGCGCATCCCGCTGTTCAAGGGCGCGAAATCCGCGGGGGCGCTTGGGCAGGCCGTGGTGGGCGCCACGGCGTATGGCACGCAGTTGCCGCTCATGATCAAGTCGGCGATCAAGGGGTTTTCGGTGGCCGCGACGATCTTCATGTTCACGGCGTTCTACATCCTCCTGGAGGCGGATAAGGTCGGGAGCTACATCTCCGGCAAGATTCCGCCGAGGTATGCCGAGCTGCGACGCGCGCTCGACGTGAACGTCCGGGGCGTGCTGTACGGTGCCATCTACTCGACGCTGCTCACGCAGACGATGAAGTCGATCATCATCCTGATCATGAACCTCGCGTTCAGCGTGCCGCTCGCTGGCGCCCTCGCGGTCGTCTCGTTCATCGTCGGGTTCTTCCCGATCGTCGGATCCTGGAGCGTCTACGTGCCCGTAGCGATCTGGCTCATCATCTTCCGGGATGCGTTGCCGCAGGCTATCGCGATGGTCGTGATCGGGACACTCGTGAACACAGTGTTCATCTCCACGTACCTCCGTCCGAAGATCGCGGCAGATCGCTCGCGGGTGCTCAACTTCTACTGGATGTTCGTCGCCCTCATCACCGGCGTGTATACGTTCGGGCTGGCGGGCATTCTTCTCGGACCAATTCTCATCGGGTTGCTCAAGGCCATCACCGATACCGTCACGGCGGGATCGAGCTGGAAGCTCGTGGAGCTCGGCGACGAAGAGCCTTCGTCGTTGCTGCTCTAGATGTCCGCATGATCCGTTTCACTCACGTCAGCAAGAGCTATCCTCGCACAGGCACCGCGGTCGACGACGTCACCCTGCATATCGGCAAGGGCGAGTTCGTATTCTTCACTGGGCCGAGTGGCGCGGGCAAGACGACGCTGTTGAAGATGGTGTACATGGAGGAGCGGCCGTCAACCGGTGAAGTGCGGGTGAGTGGAACGAGCTCCGCAACGGCGAAGGATCGCGATGTCGCCCAGATTCGGCGGAAGCTCGGCATCGTATTCCAGGACTTTCGTCTGCTCGACAACCGTACCGCCGAGCAGAACATCGCGTTTGCGCTCGAGGTCACCGGCGTACCCCGCCCGCTGATCATCACGAAGGTGGCGCGAGTGCTCACCCAGGTGGGACTTGCCGGCAAGGGCACGGCCTATCCCCGCGAGCTTTCCGGCGGGGAACAGCAGCGTGTCGCCATCGCCCGGGCGCTCGTGAACGACCCCTTCGTCCTCATCGCGGACGAGCCCACCGGCAACCTGGATGATCGGGCGACGCGCGGCATCTTCCAACTGCTGCGTGACATCAACGCCGCAGGCACCGCGGTCATGATGGCGACGCACAACCTCGACCTGATCCGCCGGCAGGAGTATCGCACCGTCGAGATGAACCGCGGCGCGGTCGTGTTCGATTCCGGCGAAGCGGTGCCCAGCGCGCCGCACGACTCGTGAAGCGGACCCTGCGCGACGCGCTCATCACGTTCCGTCGCACGCCGCTACTGAGCGCCCTCAGCATCACGACGATCGCGTTTTCCCTCTTCGCGTTCGGACTCTTCGGGCTCGTGGCGCTGAACATCCGCGACGCACTCGATCGGCTGGAGGATCGCGTGGAGATTCGCGCCTTCGTCGCGGATGACACCCCCGCCGAGGCGATGGCGCAGGCCGGCGCAGACATCGCGGCGTATCCCGAGGTGCTTGGCATCGTGCTCGTCTCCCAGGACGAGGCACTTGTTCGCGCGAAGAAGGAGCTCGGTGATTTCCGCGATGTGTTCGAGGGCGCGGTGCTGCCGGCATCGATCGATGTGCGCTTGAAGCCGGGCTTCCGCGATCCGGCAACGGTCAAGCGGGTCTCGGCACGCGTGAAGGCATTCTCGTTCATCGATGACATCCGGTACGGCGAGGAATGGATCGAGAAACTCTATCGGCTCCGCAACATCGCTGGCATCGCGGGCATTGTTCTCGGCCTCGCGTTTGCCGGCGTGTCCGTCATCATCATCGGTGCGACAATTCGCATGGCCGTTCTCTCGAGGGCCAAGGAGATCGCCATCATGCGACTCGTGGGCGCAACGGATTCCTACATCCGGCGGCCCTTCCTCATCGAGGGCGTGGCCAAGGGCGTGATGGGCGGTGTGCTCGCCCTCGTGCTGACCTACGGCGCGCGAACGCTCATCGACAAGTACCTCATCCAGACCGTGTTCTTCGACGCGCGGATCACGCTGCTTGGGCTGCTGTTCGGCGCGATGATCGGATTGGTGGGCAGTGCGTTCTCGGTGGGGAGGCATCTACGTCGCGTCTGACGGTACTCGCGGTCGTGAGCCTGCTGGCATGCCCGGCGGTCCTGCCCGCGCAGACCGCCGACACCCGCATTCGCGCGCAGCGTGAGGAGCTCGACCGTGTGCGACGAGAGCGTGCGGATCTCGAGCGTCGCATGGTGAACCTGCGGGGCAGCGTGCACGACCTGCGCGACGAGGTCGCGAACCTGGACCGGCAGCGCGCGGCCACCGAGCTGGTACTCAAGACGCTGAATGCGCAGCTCGCCGCGATCACGAACGACGTGTCCGAAGCAACGAATCGTGTCGCGATGGCGGAGGGCGACCTTGTCTACCGGCGTGCAGCGCTTTCCAAGCGCCTGGTTGACATTTACAAGCGCGGCCCGCTCCGCGCCACCGAGGCGTTGCTCACCGCGCGCTCGTTCGGCGAGCTCGTGGCACGATACAAGTACCTCCATGAGCTGGCGGTGCACGATCGCGCGCTGGTGAAGCGCGTCGAGCTGCTCCGGAACGATATCGTTCGGCAGCGTGCCGACCTCGTGAAGCTGCGCGATGCCGTCGAGGAGAACCGAAGCGACAAGCTGCGCGAGGAGGAGCGTCTCGCCATCCTCGGTCGCCTGCGATCGAGCAGCCTGCAGCAGGCGCAGCAGTCGACCGTCCAGATCCAGGCGCGACTTGCGCGTATCCGCCAGTCCGAGTCGCGACTGAGCGGCGTACTTGCCGCGATCGAGGCGGAACGCCGGCGCACGGAATCGGCGCGACCCAACGCACCGCGCGCGGCGACGACGCTGAAGACCACGGACGGCAGGCTCGATTGGCCGGTGGAGGGGACGTTCCTGTTCCGCTTCGGCCGCGTGATCAATCCCAACAACACCACGACCCGGTGGAATGGCGTCGGAATCGCGGCTGCACTCGGCGCTCCCGTGAAATCGGTGGCGCCGGGCTCCGTCGTCAGTGTCGGCCAGCTCGGCACCTACGGACTCACCGTCATCCTCGATCATGGTGGCGGCTATTTCTCGATCTACGCGTCGCTGAACTCCGTGGCGCCGTCGCTGAAGAAGGGATCGGCCCTGAAGAAGGGCGACCTGATCGGCACGGTGGGCATCTCGGATCCCGACCTCAAGCCGCACTTGCACTTCGAGATTCGCACGCCGCCAAACGGGAGCGCCGTGGATCCGGAGGCCTGGTTGCGCGGCGGACGATAAGTGCCGAAGATGAAGCGCTGCGTCGTGTGCGGACGATTCCGCGCGTACGATCCTGACGACGCCTTCTGCATCGTGTGCGGCAACGACGCACTCGAGGACCAGTGCACCTGCGGCAGGGCGTTCGAGTATGCACTCGCCGAGGGCGGCGACATCCATTGTCCACGCTGCGGTCGCGTGCTTCGGGGTCCCGCCATCCTCGACGCATGATGGCGGCACGTCTCAGGAAGAAATCCGTCTCGACGGCGGCTTCACTGCTGGGCGCACATGTCAGCGCCGCCGGCGGGGTGCCCGAGGCTCCGCCGCGCGCCGGAGAGATCGGCGCGACGGCGTTCCAGCTCTTCACGAAAATGGCGAGCCGCTGGGCGGAGCGTGAATGCGCGGAGGACGAGTGTGCGTCGTTCCGCGAGCGGCTGACCGTCGTCGGTGTCAATGCCGGCGCCACGATGGCGCACGATTCCTACCTGATCAATCTCGCCAGCCCCGATCCGGTGCTTCGTGCGCGATCGATCGTGTCGTTTACGAACGAGCTCCGTCGCTGCCACGCGCTCGGGCTACGGTACCTTGTTTCACATCCGGGCAACTTCATGGACGATCGCCAGGCTGGACTCGCGCGCAACGCGGACGCGATCAGCGAATCGCTCGCCGCCGTGCAGGGCGACACGATCCTCTGCCTGGAGACGACGGTCGGCTCGGGGACATCACTCGGCTCGACGTTCGAAGAGCTGGCGTCGCTGATTGGCCAGGTTGACACGTCCCATCGCCATCGTATTGGCGTGTGCGTGGACACGTGTCACGTGTACTCGGCGGGCTATGACCTGATCAACGACTACGACGGTGTGCTGGCGCACTTCGAGGATGCACTTGGGCTCGATCGCCTGAAGGTCATGCACCTCAATGACTCGAAGACCCCATTCGAGTCGCACCGCGATCGACACGAGCTGATCGCCGAGGGTGCGCTCGGTGCGCGTCCGTTCCAGCAGGTGATGAATGATCCGCGGCTCGCCGGCATCCCGAAGGTCATCGAGACACCGAAGCTCGACGATGCAACCACGACGGATCGGCGCATGCTGGCGCTGTTGCGGAGTTACGTCCTCACGGCCTAGGAATCGCGACCGCCGGATCACGCCAGCGGGTGCCGCTCGACATCGCCCTCGACGGTGACGCCATTCACGGCGACATACATATGGCGGTCGGTGATCGACATCTCCCAGGTGTTCCGCCGGTCGAGTCGCTGCACGAGTCCGTCGATCAGGTCCTTGCCCAGGCCGTAGAGCTCGAGTTCCGCGGCGCGATGGATCTTTTCGCCCGACAGGAGTGTCACGAGGCGCGCGGGGTCACGATGGGTGTAGACCGCCACTCTTGGCGCGGCCTTGCTCGCCTTGTGAAGGCGACCGGCGTCAGGCGCGCCGACGTCGATCCACACCTGCAGCGCGCCGGTCAGGTCGCGCACGGAGAGCGCGGGGACATCAGGCTCAGCGATCCCTTTCGAAAACGCGATTCCCTCGGCGTACTCGAGGCAGTACGCGAGCACCCGCGACAGCAAATACTCGGCGGTCTCGGACGGCTGCTGCGCCACCTTGAAGGAGAGAGACTCGTACACCCCGCGATCGACGTCGGCGAGCTGGACGTCGAAATTATAGATCGTTGCCGTGAGCGCCATGCGGCGGAAGTTCGCCGTCGCGCCGGCGTGACGCCATGGCCAGCCCGATCATTCCGCGACAGGGTGTTCTTGAAACGGCGAACGCAGAATGTCGCAGGCTGCGCAACGCAGAAGACGCTGCCACAACAAGACCACAAATACCCTTTGGTCCGCTCTTTCTGCGCCCTTCTGCGTAGCGAAGCCTGCGCATTTCTGCGTCCGCTGTTGTGCAGGCGCACGCGCAATTCTGCGTCCGGCTTGTACGAAGCCTGCGGTCGCCGTCCGTCAGGGGATCGGGGTTACGCGTCCAGGTCTATCGCGCGCAGTGCCGCGAGCAGCGGGGACAGGTCCTCCGACGCAAGCTCGGGATGGTGCATCTCGCCACTCTCCACGCTGTGCAGATAGCGAATGATCTGCGTGGACGATGCGCCGCGCGCCAGCAGGCCATACACCGCGTGTGCGTGCCCGAGATACTCGTCGTGCGTTCCGGGCAGGTCGCGCACACGAAGCGGATCCCAGTGCGCGAGCAGTTCGGTTGCGATCTCGCGTTCAGCGCGGCCCGGTGGCGTGGACATGGTACACACTCCTGACGAGGTCGGCCTAACTGGCGACCCGAGCACGGGGAAGTCAAGCGCGGCGCAACATTCGGCCTACCAAGCTGCCCGCCGATGCACCAGATTCCACGCATGATACGTCCTGAACACGAGACGCTGGCCAAGGTCGAAGTCCTGGCGGACCTCGAGCCCGTCGTACACGACCTCATGGTGACGCACGAGGCGAAGCGCATCCTCTGGTTTCCGCACGAGCTGCTCGATGCGGCGCCCGACACCGATCCGGATGCGCATATCAAGGAACTGCGCCGGCGCGCCGACGGGATCAGTCTCCCCGCCCGCGTGGCGCTCGCGCTCAATCTGCTCACCGAGGAAGGCCTTCCCCACTTCCATCGCCTGCTGGCGACCTACCTGGGTGGCGACACGTTCTGGTCGAAGTGGACGAACCTCTGGACCGCCGAAGAAGACCGGCACGGGGCCGTGCTGCACGACTACATGCACGACAGCAAGATCCTGAACAATCCCGTGCTCGAGCGCATGCAGTTCGAGTACCTCAAGGCCGGCTTCGAGCCGGCGTGGGACAAGGATCCGTACCGCGTGTTCGTCTACACGACGCTGCAGGAGCGCGCCACCCAGGTGAGCCACTCGAACACAGGCAAGCTCGCCGGCAAGTACGAGCCCACGATCGGCACGGTGCTGTCGAACGTGGCCAAGGAAGAGGCGCGCCACTACACGTTCTACCGGACGATCTTCAAGGAAGTGATCGCGCGCGACCCGAACAACGCGTTGGCATCGGCGGCGGAGATCATGCCGTCGATCGACATGCCGGGCGTAAACATGCCGAACTTCCGCGACATGGCCGACGTCATCCGGCGCGCTGGCATTTACGGGCCTCGCGACTACCTCACGATCGTCGAGGAGCAGATCAAGTTCTGGGCGATCGAGACCATCACCGGCCTCGACGAGATGGGCAAGCGCGCCCAGGAGAAGATTCTCGGCGTGCCGAAGCGGCTGGAGCGCGTTTCGGATGCGATGGAGAGCCGCACGCGGGCCAAGACCTTCGCCTTTCCCGTGGCGTTCGCGCGCGAATTCGAGATGTGAGGACAGCAGGATATTGAAGGCGTTCGGAACGAGAAAGGGAATGGCGGTCGATGTCGCGCACATTCGGCGAGTGATCGCCGGCGTTGCCGCTATGATCGTCATCGTGGCACCCACGGCCGCCGCGCAGGATGAGGGCTGGAGCTCGATGGTCGAGCTCAACGCGACCACGCTCTTCGGCGCCTCGTCGCAGACGCTGGCATCCCTCGCCACCGGCGCGAAGCACAAGGGAGAGGGCTTCACCGCAGACATGAGCGCCCGGTTTCGCTACGGCGAGTCGGAGGACCAGCAGAGTGTCAAGTTCGTCAGCGCGCGCGGCTGGGCGGTCTCGGCTTCACTCGACGCGACGCCCAAGGGTCGCATCAGTCCGTTCCTGCTCGGCACTGCCGAAGCGAGCCTCGAAAAGCGGATCGCGCGACGGACGTCCGGCGGTGTGGGCGTGAAGTGGGAGTTTGCGCACTCGAACACCGGTTCGGCGAGCATCAGCGTCGCCGCTCTCGGGGAGCGAACGAAGCCCCTCAGCGATTCCGCGGTCGTCGTCTCGACTCTTGCACGGCAGTCATGGCGGCTGAAGTTCGACCAGAAGGTCGACGACCGGCTCAAGCTGACGCACGCGACGTTCTACAGCCCGGTGTTCAACTCTCCGTCGCAGTACACTGTCACGACGTCGTCGGTGGCGAGCTATGCGGTCACGAGGGCGGTCGCGTTCACGCTGACGTTCACCGACAACTACGACAGCCAGGCGCGGTCGCGCGGTGCGCGCTCCAACAGCGACGGGTCAGTGCTCGCCGGCATTCGCGCGAACTTCTGAGCAGCGCCGCCCCAGCGCTGCCCATGCGTGCCGGTGTGACACAGGAATAGTGCATCCGTTCGCACGATCAGCGTTCGTCGCGTGCCTCGCCGAGTCGCAGCATGTCGCGCGCGAGCACGGGATGACGCTTGCCCACGAGCAAAGCCGCGGCGAGCACCTGTGCCGTCGGTGCGTCCCACGGCACAGTCGCCAGCTCGTTGACGATCGCGGGCAGCGATTCCATCGCATGCGCATACGCGAGCACCAGGTCGTCGGGAATCGTGGGCGCGCCGGGCTCATGCCGCGCCATCTCGACCTGCGTCACGACGTGCACGGCGACGGCGCGCTCGCTCAGTGATGCCGCGGTCGTCATCAACAGCAGGTGCGGTACTGCGGCGTAGGATGCGGTGAACACGCGACCATCAGGACAGAGCGTTGCCGTAACGCCGAACCAGAGCTCGGCGCGTTCGCGCTCTCCTTGCTCATCGGCGAGCGCCGCGAGGAGGCGCGGGATGTCGTCCGCACTTCCATACGCCTGAGTGAGTTCATGCCACCGCGTGCTTGCGAGGTCGAGCGCGTGGTCACTCATGGCATCTTCGCCGCGCCGATGCCGGCCGCGCGCCCGGTAGCCCACGCCCACAGAAAGTTGTAGCCACCAATGGGACCGAAGGCGTCGAGCACTTCTCCGCAAAGGTACAACCCCGGGCAGCGGCGACTCTCCATGCTGCGCGGGTCAATCTCGGCGAGGCTGACGCCGCCGCCGGTGACCTCTGCCTTCTTGTACCCCTCATCCGATGTCCACGGCAGCGGGCCGCGCACGAGCGCGTCGATGAGCCGCAGGCGCTCGTCGCGTGGAAGCTCTGACAGCGTGCGACCCGGCGTGATACCGACGGACGCGAGCAGCGCCGCCGCGAGCCGGTCGGGCAGTTCCGCGCGCACGGCGCCCATGACGGTGCGCGCGCCTCGCGGTTTGAGGCGCTCGTTCCAGTCGTCGGCGACGAGCGGCGCCCACCGCACCGACAGCTGCGCGGGCTTCGCGTCGTGCGCCAGGCGTGACCGAACGACCACGTGAGAAACGTCCAGCACCGCGGGTCCGCTATAGCCATGATGCGTGAAGAGGAAGCCACCCCGTGCGGTGGCCGAGCGTGAACTGCTTGTTGCGGTGATGTCGACAGTAAGCGAGACCCCGGCGAGGTCCCCGTACGGCGCGGGCGACGCGGCCACGGGCGTGAGTGCCGCGTAGGTGGCGTGCATGGCGTGGCCGAGTTGTTCGAGCAGTCGCAGACCCGTGCCGTCGCTTCCCGTGAGGGGAACGGACAGACCGCCGGTGGCGACGATCACCGCGTCGGCCTCGACCGGCTCGGCACCGGCTGAGGCGACGACCCAACGATCGGATGCTCTCGTGATCCCCGTCACCTGCGTATCGAAGCGGATGTCCGCACCGCGCCGACGTGCGAGCGATAGCAGGCCGTCCCGCACGTCACGCGCCTTGTGAGACGCGGGAAACAGCTTGCGCGACTCCGGTTCCTCGACGAGTGGGACGCCAACCTCCTGCTCGAAGAACGCGATCTGCTCGGCGAGCGGCCAGCTGCGGACCATCTTGCGCAGCGTGTTCGGCGACGAATCCGTGATGAAGCGTGATTCGTCCAGCTCGGACGGCAGGACGTTGCACCGTCCTCCGCCGCTGATGAGGATCTTGCGGCCGCCGTCGCGGGTTCGCTCGAGAAGAACGGTTTCGGCCCCGTCAGTGGCGGCAAAGATCGCTGCTAAGGTACCTGCTGCCCCTGCACCGATCACAACAACGCGTCGCATGACGCAAGGTCGGCGATGCACGAGGAATGCGAAAGGCCGGGGCGGACGCAGCCCATTCGCCAAGGCGATTGCTTCCCGCCGGGTGACCGCATACGCTTCTGGAAGATGATTCGCCCAAGCCGGTGGTCTCGCCTCGTGACGATGCTGTTCGCGGCAGCGCAGTTTGCGCTGCCGGCATCGTTGAGCATCGGTGATGCCATTGCGTCGAACGATGGACGCGCGGCACGGGCCCATGTCGAGGACACCACCCGCGCCGGGTGCAAGACCCCGCACGCCGACGACTGTACCGTCTGCCGGTATCTCACCACACTGGCAACGCCGACCTCGCCAGACGCACCCCGCATTCCGCGCTTGATGCGCGGAGAGTTGACGGGGCTGGCCCGTGCGTCTGGCGGCTCGCAGCGCGCACATGGCTTTCTCTCGCGGGCACCCCCCGGGCTGAGCGCGTAATCGCTCACAGGCGCCATATGCGCGTCTGATTCTGCCGGAGCATACCGCTGCCGGCGTACGCCCATTCGGAGACATTCAACAATGAGTCGGCTATTCAAGGCCGCGGCTTTGGCCGCGGTCACCATGGCATGCATGGCAGCGGGCCACCCGCTCCGCGCGCAGCAGTCGCCAGACAGCACCGCGCGCAGGCAGCAACGCATGCTGGATTCGGTCGTCGCAACCCTGCGCGCCGTCCAGGCAAGGCTGGACAGTCTCGAGCGCACGGTCGCCGCCGCCCCCGCCGAGGCGCCATCCGCCGCGGCGGCCGGCCCATCGCGCACTGCGGGCGCATACATGAGCATCGGCTTCGACGCGCTGTCCGATTTCGGGTGGTCCACAACACCGGACGTTGCGTCGCTGGAGCGGGGCGACCACGACCCGGCTGTTCGGGGCTTCACCATCCCGAACGTGGAGCTCACACTCGAGGGCGCGGTGGATCCGTACTTCAAGGGATTCAGCGCGCTCGTTTACAAGCTCGACGCCAACGGCGAGACGCACGTCGAGCTCGAGGAGGCATGGGCGCAGACGACCTCGCTCCCCTGGAACCTCCAGGCCAAGGCAGGCCAGTTCCTGACGGAATTCGGGCGGCAGAACGCGCAGCACCCCCACGCGTGGGCATTCGTCGACCAGCCCCTCGTGCTGAACCGGATGTTCGGTCCTGACGGGCTGCGCGGACAGGGTGCGAAGCTGTCCTGGCTCCTGCCAACCGACTTCTACACGGAAGCCACGGTCGCTGTGCTCAATAGTGCCGGCGGAACGGCCTTCAGCTTCCGGTCTGACGAATCTGGGGACATCCACGGCGGCGCGCCGGTCGAACGTCCGGTCGGCAGCCTGACGGATCTACTCGTCGTCCCGCGACTCGCCGCGTCAGTGGACCTGACGGAGACCCAGACGGTGGTCGTCGGCGCCTCCGCGGCGTTCGGGCCGAACAATTCAGGACCGAACGCGAAGACACAAATGTACGGGGTCGACTCCTACTACAAGTGGAAGGCGGTGTCCGGACAGGCAGGATTCCCGTTCGCTTCCTGGCAGACCGAAGTCATTACCCGCAGGTATGACGCGGCCGCGCGCACGGCCCTGCTGGCTCCCGGCGGCACGCTGCCCGCGGAGGCGTTGCGCGACTGGGGCGGATATTCCCAGCTCCTGTGGGGTATCAGACCAAGGATCATCGCGGGCCTGCGCGGCGAAATCGCGCGCGGCAGCGCGGCGGCATTCGCGTCGGACCTGCGTGGGGATCAGGAACGTGTCTCACCGAATTTTACCTGGTACCCGTCAGAGTTTTCCAAGCTGCGGCTCCAGTACAACTACGATCGTCGCGCGGGCCTGCCGGACGAACATTCCCTCTGGCTGCAGTTCGAGTTCATGATGGGCGCGCACGCAGCACACAAATTCTAACGAGACCAGATCATGACTTTCATAGCCGTGCCGAAGCTCGCGATCACAGCGCTCCTCGCGCTGTCGACCGTTACACCGCCCGCGACCAAGAAGTTGAATGTCGTCACGACCACGCCCGACCTCGCCGCCATTGCGCGGGAGATCGGTGGTGACGCCGTTGACGTGAAGACGCTGGCGAAGCCGTCGGAGGATCCGCACTTCGTGGACGCCAAGCCCAGCCACATCATCACCCTGAACCGCGCCGACGTGCTCATCGAAGGGGGCGCGGAGCTCGAGATCGGCTGGCTCCCGCCGTTGCTGGAGAGTGCACGCAACGGCCGCCTCGCCCCTGGGTCGCCCGGGCTCATCATTGCGTCCAATGGCATCAGGATGCTCGAGGTGCCGACCACGCTCGATCGCTCACGCGGCGACGTGCATGCGCTGGGCAACCCGCACTTCATCATCGATCCCATCTCCGCGAAGATCGTGGCAAGCCACATTGCGACGCATCTCGCGCAGGTTGATCCCTCCTCAGCGGCGCTGTTCAAGGCCAACCTGGCAAGTTTCAACGCGGCAGTGGATGCGAAGTACGTGGAATGGCAGAAGACCCTCGCGCCATTTCGCGGGATGAAAATCGTGACGTACCACAACGACTTCGTCTATTTCGCCGACCGCTTCAAGCTCGATGTAGTGGAGACGCTCGAGCCGAAGCCCGGCATCGCGCCATCACCGGCCCATCTGGCCAAGGTCATCGCCACGATGAACTCGGAGAACGCACGCGTGGTCCTCGTGCAGCCCTATCAGAATCGCAAGACGGCCGAGACGGTAGCGCGGCAGGCGAATGGCATGGTGCTGGACGTCTCGCAGCAGCCTGGCGCGATCAAGGGGACCGACACGTACGTCGAGCTCATGGACACACTGGTCCACTCGGTAGCCGCAGCGCTGCAGGCCAACCGATGAGTGGCGACCTGAGCATCGTATGGGCAGTGATGCGCTGGCCGCTCGCGGCCTGCCTCCTGTTGCCGCCGCTGCTCGTCTATCTCGGGCTCCACGTCGTCAAGCGCGAGGTCATCTTCGTGGACCTCGCGCTCGCCCAGGTGGCCACGATGGGCACTTGCATCGCGCTCATCATGGGCTTTCAGTTCGGCGACATCACCACGTTCTGGATCTCGCTCGGCGTTACCTTCCTGGCCGCGGGCCTCTTCAGCTGGTCGCGCAGCATCGAGAACCACGACGTCCCGCAGGAAGCCATCATCGGGATCACGTTCGTGGTCGCCGCCGCCGCGGTCATCCTGCTCCTGAGTCGCGTGGCCGGGGGCAAGGAGGAGCTCGAGCACCTGCTCACGGGCGACATCCTGAATGTCACGATGGGCGACGTCGTCAAGCGCACCGCCACCTTCGCTGTCCTGGCCGGCTTCTATGGGGCCTTTCACAAGCGATTCGCCCTCATCTCCGAGAACTTTGCCGGCGCGCACTCCGCGGGGATGTACGTCCGCCTGTGGGACTTCCTCTTCTACGCCGCGTTCTCGCTCGTAGTGGTCAATTTCGTTCGCATCGCTGGCGTATTGCTCACGTTCGCGTACCTGATCGTTCCCGCGGTATGCGCCGTGATGCTCGTGAAGACCTGGAAGTCTCGGCTCATGGTCGGATGGGGCATCGCGGCGGTCGCGAGCCTCGGGGGCCTATGGGCGTCGTACCGCTTCGACCTGCCGACCGGTGCCGCAATTGTCGTCGCATGTGGTGTGCTGCTCGCCGTGGTGAGCGCCATCGCCGCGTTCCGGGCGCCCAGCCGGCCGACCAGTGCGGCGGCCGCGTAGGGATTCTGGTCCGACGTTTTAACACGCCTTGTTCGCGGCGGCGGACTCGTCACACCGACGCGGGGAAGATGCGGAATTCGTTTCCCCGTTGTCGGTGGAGTTCGTCAGGGACGTCACGCGCGCTACCAAACCGCATCCGCTGACCGCGAAATTCAGCGCACGTCGACCGACTGCCAACCCTCCCAACCCCGCGTCCCTACCGGCTACCTTTCTCGTCTGCCCATGACCAAACGCGACGAGGCCCTCGACTATCACTCGCGCGGACGACCCGGAAAGATTGCGGTCGTCCCCACGAAGCCGCTCAACAACCAGCGCGACCTTTCGCTTGCCTACTCGCCCGGCGTCGCCGAACCGTGTTTGGCAATCAAGGACAATCCCGACGACGTCTACAAGTACACGTCGAAGGGCAACCTCGTCGCCGTCGTCACGAACGGCACGGCCGTCCTCGGGCTTGGCAACATCGGCGCGCTGGCCGGCAAGCCGGTCATGGAAGGCAAGGCGAACCTTTTCAAGCAGTTCTCCGACATCGACGTCTTCGACCTCGAGGTCGGCTCGGAAAATCCCGACGACGTCATCAAGTTCTGCCAGCTCCTCGAGCCCACTGTGGGTGGCATCAACCTCGAGGACATCAAGGCGCCGGAGTGTTTCTACATCGAGGAAACGCTGCGGAAGACCATGGGCATCCCGGTCTTCCATGACGATCAGCACGGCACGGCGATCATTTCCGGCGCCGCGCTGCTGAACGCCCTCGAGATCGCGGGCAAGGACATCGCGCAGGTGAAGGTCGTGTTCTCTGGTGCGGGGGCGGCCGCGATCAGCACCGCCGAGCATTACGTGCGACTCGGTGTCCGTCGCGAGAACATCATCATGTGCGACCGGGCGGGCGTGATCTACGAGGGGCGCACGACCGGCGAATTGGACCCCTACAAGGCGCGCTTCGTGAGGGACACGAACGCACGCGACATTGCGGACGCGCTCGTGGGTGCCGACGTCTTCGTGGGGCTCAGCGTGGCCGGTGCGGTGTCGCGCCAGATGGTGGCCTCGATGGCCGCGCGTCCCATCATCTTCGCGCTCGCCAATCCGGTCCCCGAGATCACGCCGGAAGAAGTCCTTGCGACTCGCAGCGATGCGATCATGGCGACGGGCCGCAGCGACTATCCCAACCAGGTCAACAACGTCCTCGGCTTCCCGTTCATCTTCCGCGGCGCGCTCGACGTGCGCGCCACGGAGATCAACGAGGAAATGAAGATGGCGGCTACGCGCGCCCTGGCCGCCCTCGCCAAGCAGGCGGTACCGGACTCGGTCGCGGCGCTCTATGGCCTCCGCAACGTCCACTTTGGCGCGAACTACCTCATCCCCTTTCCCTTCGATCCGCGCGTCCTGCTCTGGGTCGCGCCGGCCGTCGCATGGGCCGCGGTCGCGAGCGGGGTGGCGCGCGAGTTCATCGACCTCGAGGGCTATCGCGAACAGCTCGAGGAGCGGCTCGGGCGTGCACGCGGGATCATGCGCGGGCTCATCAATCGTGCGGTGCGCGACCCAAAGCGCATCGTATTTCCGGAAGGCGAGGAGCCCAAGATCATACGCGCTGCCGCCATCATGGTCGATGACGGCATGGCCCATCCGATTCTCCTCGGCAATCGCGAGAACATCGAGCGCATCGCGCGTGAACATCGCACCTCGCTCGAGGGCGTGGTCATCGTGGATCCCGCGACGTCGTCGCGCCGCGATGATTATGCCCACTACATGTGGCAGCTCCGCCAGCGGAAGGGCCTCTCGCTCGACGAAGCGCGCCGCCAGCTTTTTAACGGCAATTACTACGGATCGTGCATGGTGGCCCGCGGCGATGCGGATGCGTTGCTATCCGGCGTCACGATGCACTACCCCGAGACGATCAGGCCGGCGCTTCAGGTGATCGGCGCACACCCCAGCTCCAAGCTGGTGAGCGGCATGTATATGCTCGTCACGGAGCGCCACGTGGTGTTCTGTTCCGATACGACGGTCAACATTGATCCGACAGCCGAGCAGGTTGCACAGATCGGGTTCGCCGCGAGCCGCATCGCACGCACCATGGGCATCGTGCCGCGCATCGCGATGCTGTCATTCTCCAACTTTGGCTCGGTCAAGCACCCCGACGCCGAGAAGATGGCACGCGCCGCCCAGCTGTTGAAGGAGCGCGATCCGACGCTCATCGTCGACGGCGAGATGCAGGCCGACACCGCGTTCGACCCCGAGATGCTTGCGCGCGATTACCCGTTCACCACGCTCAAGGAACAGGCGAACGTCCTGATCTTTCCCAACCTGAGCGCCGGCAACATCGCCTACAAGCTGCTGCACCGTATTGGTGGCGCGACGGCGATCGGCCCGATTCTTGTCGGTATGCGTCGGCCAGTACACGTCCTCGAGCGTGGCGCCGACGTCCAGGACATCGTCAACATGGCCGCCGTCGCGGTCGTGGACGCGCAGGAACGGACGCAGTCGCTCGAGCCGGCCTTCGCCGCCGCGAGCCCCGCCCCGACGATCTATTCGAAACTCTAAGGCGCGCTTCGGCTGCGCCACCTCAAGGGACTTGCATTGTGACAACAGCAGAGACGACTACCGTCGGCGAATCGGACATTCATGGCAGCCTCGCCGCCCAGGGCCTCGCCCCGTCGAGCAAGGTGCATTGGAACCACGTCGCCCCAACGCTGATTCAGCACGCGATCGAGCGACACGAGGGGCAGCTCGCCGATATGGGGCCTTTCGTGGCCGTCACAAAGCCGCACACGGGCCGCTCGCCCAACGACAAGTTCGTCGTGAAGGAGCCCTCCTCGGAAGCCGACGTGGACTGGGGCAAGGTCAACCAGCCGATCACGCCCGAGCATTTCAACGTCCTCCGCGCCGACGTGCGGGCGTACCTGAACGCGCAGGACGACCTCTTCGTCCAGGACCTCTACTGTGGCGCAGACCCGAAGTACCGGTTATCCGTGCGCTACGTCTCGCCGAATGCCTGGCACATGGCGTTCGTGCGCAACATGTTCGTGCGTCCGGAACTCGCCGCCCTGAAGGAGTTCGCGCCCAACTTCACGGTACTGCACGCGCCGGAATTTCAGGCGGATCCAGCACGGCACGGCACGCGCACGGGGACGTTCATTGTCCTCAATCTGGCCGAACGCCAGATCCTCATCGGCGGCACGCGGTACGCTGGTGAGCTCAAGAAGGCGATGTTCACCGTGATGAACTACTACATGCCGAAGCAGGGCGTGCTGAGCATGCACTGCTCGGCCAACATCGGCCCGTCCGGCGACACCGCCCTCTTCTTCGGACTGTCGGGGACCGGCAAGACCACGCTATCGACGGAGCCCGCTCGGTCGCTCATCGGCGACGACGAGCACGGCTGGGCGCCCGATGGCACCTTCAACTATGAAGGCGGCTGCTACGCGAAGGTGATCAACCTCTCCCCCGAGGGTGAGCCGGACATCTACCGCACCACGCAGATGTTCGGAACGATTCTCGAGAACGTCGTGCTCGATGCCGAAACACGGAAGGTGAAATTCGAGGACCAGAGCATCACCGAGAACACGCGCGCGTCGTACCCGCTCTCCTACATACCCAACTCCGTACCGTCGGGGCGTGGCGGGCATCCCAGGAACGTCATCTTCCTCACGGCGGATGCGTTCGGGGTGTTACCTCCAATCGCGCGGCTCTCACGTGAGCAGGCGGTGTACTACTTCCTCTCGGGGTATACCGCAAAGGTGGCGGGCACCGAACGCGGCGTGACGGAACCGCAGGCGACGTTCTCGTCCTGTTTTGGCGGTGTCTTCCTCGTGTGGCACCCCACCAAATACGCCGAGATACTCGGTCGCCTCATCGACGAGCACAAGGTCACGGTGTGGCTCGTCAACACGGGCTGGAGCGGTGGAGCGTACGGCGTTGGAAAGCGCATGAAGCTCGCCCACACCCGCAGCGTGGTGCACGCCGCCCTCGACGGAAAGCTCGACGGTGTTGCCACGCGTACCGATCCTGTTTTTGGCCTCGCGGTGCCGCAGAGCGTGCCCGGTATTCCGAACGAAGTCCTGGACCCGCGTGGCACCTGGCCCGATGCGGCCGCGTATGACACGCAAGCGAAGAAGCTCGCGGAGATGTTCCGCGCGAACTTCGAGAAATTCGGGAGCGTCGCTGCGAGCATCAAAGCTGCCGGTCCACAAGGTTAGTACGTTTTCAGCCTTCAGCATTCAGTCGTTCAGGGGTCAGCTCCAGCCGCAGCGTTCAGAGGTGGGGCGTACAGGGTCCTATGACCCATTCGCCCCACCCCTGATCGCGGAAGCTGGGGCTGACGCCTGAACGACTGCCGACTCCATGCTTCACTCGTACAGCTGGACATCCTTACGTGGCGTCGCGCCCCTCGCGAGGTTTCCGCATGGACAAAGTCTTTCGCGATCCGCTGTGGAACAACATCCGTGTTGATCCCCTCGCTGTCCGCCTGGTGGACACGCGCGCCTTCCAGCGGTTGCGGTATATCCGTCAACTTGGCCTCGCGTATCTCGTGTACCCCGGCGCCAGCCACTCGCGCTTCGAGCACGCACTCGGCGCGTATCACCTCGCGCGGCGCACGCTCAATCTCTTCGATGAACGAGCACTGACTGCAGGCGTCGGCGCTGACGAATGCCGTATCGCACGCTACGCCGCCTTGCTGCACGACATCGGGCACTATCCCTTCTCGCACGCGCTGGAGGAGATCGGCGCATTGCACCACGAGGAAGTGGCGCGGCCACTGATCATGGAGGGCGACGTCGCAGGGATCCTGCGCGAGGAACTCGGCGACGACGCCCCCGAGCGCATCATGGAGCTCATCCGCGGACGCAGCCCGAGTCCCCTTCAGGGCCTCATCTCGGGCTCCCTCGACCTCGACAAGATCGAGTACCTCAAGCGCGACGCGTTCATGTGCGGCGTCAACTACGGCGACATCGACGCGGATCGCTTGCTCGACTCGCTCACCCTCGTCGAAGATCCGGATACCGGCGCCTCGAGGATCGGTATTTCCGAGAAGGGACTCTCCGCGCTGGAATCGCTCCTGTTCGCGAAGTACCAGATGTATCGTAACGTCTACTGGCACCACGCGGTGCGCAGTGCAACGGCGATGTACAAGCGGCTGGTCGAAAGCGCCCTGAGCGCGGGTTCGCTCGAGGCAGGCACGCTCGCAGCGTTTACCGATGAGGGACTGCTGCACGCGCTCGAGGAACGCTCGCCCACGGCGCTACTCACCGCTTTGCGTGACCGGCGGCTTTACAAGCGCGCCTTCGAGTGTCCCGCCGCCGAGCTGCCCCCCGAGATTGGCGAATGGATTGCCGACGACAGGGCGCTCGTGGTGCGAGTGGAGGATCAGCTCGCAGCCGAGCTGGGAATGCAACCGGGTGAGGTTTTACTCGACTACCCGATGAAGACGCAGATGCTTGGCCTCGATATCCCCGTGCGCCGCCGCAGCGGAGGCGTCCGCCGCCTTACCGCCGAGGGGTGGGAGGGCGCGGTGAACTTGCCGAAGCTCTCTGAGGAACTCTACGGGAGCGCGCGATGGCTTCGCTTGTTCACGGCGCGCCGCGTCACCGTCTCGCGCGAGGCCATCATCCGGCTGGCCCTGCTCCCGGCATCGGACGTCGCGGCGCGCCTGGAGCGAGGACTCATCCTGACCGACTAGCCGCGCTCCCAGGCGATTTCGTACGGGCGGCGCGGTCTTACGCTCGTTCCCCGACCGTGGCCGCCGCCCGTGCACGCCCATGCGCCTCAGCGAGTTTCCGCGCGATGCCACGATAGTAGCCCGCGTCGTCCTCCTTCCCCTGCCCCTCGAGCGCCATCGCCGCCAGCTCGATCGCATACAGGATGTTGCCGAGGTACAGCTGTGCCACCGACGCGACGGTCTCCTCCTCAGCCAATTGAGCGGATCTCCATCGTCTTCTCATCTGCGGGACCGGGACCAGGACCGGAATCCATCACCTGCACGATGATCGCCGTGATGTTGTCGAGACCTCCTCGCCCGTTGGCCTCCGAGATGAGCGCCTGCACCTTCCGCTCCGGCTCGGCGCGTGAGCCCAGCAGTTGCCCGAGGCGCCGGTCGTCGACCATGCCGGTGAGACCGTCGCTGGCCACGAGAAACAGGTCACCCGCCCGCACCTCGCCCTTGTACACGTCCGGTTCAACATCCGGACTGGCGCCCACGCAGCGCGTGATCACGTTGCTGTACGGGTGATAGCGAGCCTGCTCTGGCGTGAGGAACCCCGCGTCGACCTGCTCCTGCACATAGGAGTGATCCTTCGTGATCTGCGACAGCGTGCCGTCGCGCAACAGGTAGACGCGCGAATCACCGACCTGGCCGATGAGGTAGCGAGCGCCGGAGATCATCAGCACGGAGGCCGTCGTTCCCATCCCCTGCTTGTCGACTTCCGTGATGGTCCGGTCGTGAATGGCGCGATTGGCCTTTCGCAGCGTCAGGCCGACGAGCGTCGCGACGTCTTCGCTCTCGATGTCGCTCACCTTGTGCAGTTCCCGTTGGATGATCTGCACTGCCATCTCGCTCGCCACCTCACCGGCCGCGTGACCGCCCATGCCGTCTGCGACCACGTAGATCCCACGCGCGGGCGTGGCATCGACGGTAAAGTTGTCTTCGTTTCCGGACCGGATCATGCCCACGTCCGTCCGCGCCGCATGGAGAAGCCTCACGCGCGGCCTTTTAGCAGGAAGAACGCCACGGCGAGTCCGGCGGCGATACCAACGACGATCCAGACCCAGGTTGGCGTTCCGCCGCTCTTCCCCCGGCTCTCCGCGGGCGGCGGGAACGTGTCCGTGACCGACAGCTTCTTCGTTGTTTCGACCACGGCGTCCGCCGTAGGCAGCGCCATGGCCGCGATGGCGCGCGTGCCCTTGGGCTCCGTCGCGGCCGCACTTCCCGCACCCGAAGGGGTGAAGCGGAACTTCAGGCCACCGAAGCGCAGGTCGGGCGTGCCGTCGAGCTTCCGCTCGCCATTGACGCGCGATCCGCCAACATACGTCCCATTCGTCGAGTCCATGTCCACAACGTACCAGCCGTCCTCGCGCTTCTGCAGCTTGGCGTGCGTTTCACTCACGCTTTCGTCGGACAGGCGAACGTCGTTGTGCGCGCCCCTGCCGACATGTCCAAGCGACGAACGCAGCTCGTACTTCGTTCCCTTGCCCCGACCCTCGTTCATTGATTCCAGCACCCCGAGGACAGGACGCGGGTCCGCGGCGGCCGGCGCGGCCGGAGGCGTGGACGCCGACACCCGCGGCGGAGTGGCCGACGCCGGCGGGGCTGCGGCTGCCACTGGCTCCGGCAGGACAGGCGCTGGTGCGGGCGTCATCGGCACGAGATCCATCTCGAGCATGTCCATGCTCAATGAGGCTGCGGCAGCCGCCTCCTCCACTGGTACGCTCGGCGCAACCTCGGCGCGCGGCGCGTAGGCGGGCACGTCGGGTGCCGCAAGCGGCGCGGCCGGCGCCTGCGTGCGCGCAACGGGAGGGAGGACGTCGGCATAGAACCGGAACTCCTCCGTTCCGATTCGCAGCACGTCGACGCGCACGAGCTTGTGCGAACCCTGAACCCGCTCACCATTGACGTACAGTCCGTTGGCGCTGGTGTCCCGCAGCACGTACCCATCATCGCCGATGACGATCTCGGCGTGACGACGCGAAACCTCGTGCTGCGCGACCACCACGTCACACGATGCGTCGCGGCCGATCACCAGGCCAGAATCCGGGATGTTGTATTCCTTGCCGTCGACGAGTGATACCAGGCGCCCGCCCGATGCTGCGGTGGCTCGAGCGGCACCGGTCCGCTTGCTGCCCGCCATGGCGGCGATGTCGCCCGCGCTGACGAATTGCGTCGCGCCACCCTTCGCATCGTCGGCATACCGCAGCTCGAGCCCCGCGACCTCGATCTTGTCGCCGTGCATGAGTGGCGTTGGCTCCGCCCCGAGCAGCACGCCGTTCACGCGGACGTGCGCACTCTCGTCCGCGCGCCTGATCGTCGGCGTGGCTCCGCCGTCGATGATGGCCTCCACGGGCAGGGAGGAGTAGCCCGGCACCGTGACGTCGGCGCCGCTGCCGGCTCCAATCCTGGTGGAGCCCGCTTTGAGCGGAAACTGCTGTTCGTCGAGCTGAAGGACGGGCATGGGGGGCGATGCGCGGTCGGACTACGGCACCATCGACACGAAGAGTCTCGTGCCGGTTGCGCCCGGGACCCAGTAGGGGCGGAAACTACCCGCCGCCCGGAACGCTGGCAAGCGCGCCCGACGTCCTTTCGTCACCAACGACCTCGCCCGACTGCAGCCGCGAGAGACGGTCATACAATCCTCCGAGCGCGCGCAGCGACGCATGGGTGCCGCGTTCGCGCACCTCACCGTGGTGCAGGACCAAGATCTCCGTCGCCTCCACGATGGTACTCAGGCGGTGCGCAATCGCGATGGTCGTGCGACCCCGCATGAGGGCCGCCAACGCCCGCTGGATCTCTGCCTCCGCCTGACTGTCCACCGCGCTTGTGGCTTCATCCAGCACGAGGACGGAGGGGTCGAGCGCGAGCGCACGCGCAAAGGAAAGCAGCTGTCGCTCGCCGACGCTCACCGATGCGCCACGCTCACCGAGCACCTGATCCAGGCCGTGCGGAAGGCGCGCGATTACGCGGTCTGCACCCACGCGCGCCGCGGCGGCAAGGACCGCCGCATCGTCGAGCGGCGCATCGAGACGCAGGTTGGAACGGATGTCGGCCGCGAAGAGAAAGATGTCCTGCTGGACGTACCCGATGAGGCGCCGCCACTCGTGGAGTGGCAGCAGGCGAACGTCGACGCCGTTGGCGGTGATGCGCCCCCGCTGCGGCTCGTAGAAGCGAAGCAGCAGGTTGACGATGGTTGTCTTGCCGGCGCCGGTATGTCCCACGAGCGCGATGGTGTCACCCGGTTTCGCGACGAAGCTGACGCCGCGCAATACCCACGCGGGATGCTCGGTGGCTTCGCCATAGTGGAACCACACATCCTCGAAGGCGATGGTAACGCCAGGGTCGGCAGGGGCCGGCATCGTCGGCACGTGATGTTTCGGCGCCGCCTCGGGTTCCGTGTCGAGCAGGAGGAAGATCCGCTCGGAAGCGGCCATGGCCTGTTGAAGGGTATTGAACTTGTCCGCGAGATCCTGAAGCGGCTGGTAGAAGCGTCGCAGCAGCTGCAGGAAGGCGGCGACGGTCCCGACGGTAAGCGTGCCCGCCCCGACCCGACGCGCACCCGCCACCAGCAGGATCGCGAGCGCCAACGACGTGAGGAACTCGATCGCGGGAAAGTAGAGCGCGTAAATGGTGATGGATCGCAGGTTCGCGTCGAGATGACCCTTGTTGAGCGCCCCGAATCGCGCCGTCTCGCTGGATTCCCGCCCGAAGAGCTGCACCACGCGCATGCCGGTGAGTCGTTCCTGCAGGTACGCATTGATGCGGGCGAGACGGGCGCGAATGTCGCGATAGGCGACTCGCACGCGCGACTGAAACAGGTGCGACGTGAGGTAGATGAGCGGGATCACGGCGAAGGCGGCGAGCGCGAGCCGCCAGTCGGTGTACACCATCAGCGCCGCAATCGCGAGCAGCGTGAACAGGTCGCCCAGTCCGGCGACCACGCCAGCTGTGAACAGCTCGTTCAGCGACTCGACGTCCGATGTCACGCGCGTGACGAGACGCCCCACCGGCGTGCGATCATAGAACGCAATCGACAGGTGCTGCACGTGCTCGAACAACTGGCCTCGCAGGTCGCGCATGACACGTTGGCCGAGCATGGCGGTGAGGATCGTCTCGCCATACGAACAACCAAACGCCACGATCAGGGATCCTGCGTACAGCACCGCCGCTCGCATCGTCATGGCGGCGTCGTGCGCCGGTAACGCGATGTCGATGACGCGCTGCGTGAGCAGCGGGCCCACGAGCTGGAGCAGCCCTTCTGCCATGAGCAGGACGAGCGCGCCCGCCACGAGCGGTCGATACGGTCTCGCGTACGCGACGAGGCGTCGCGCAAGGTGACGGTCGTACGTCCTTACCGAACTGTCGTCGTCACTTGCATGGGGAGAAAGACTGGCAGCCATTTGATCAAAATAGCCGCCTAGCTGGCGTCTGAAGGGTCGGACGGTCAGACAGTCAGACAGTAGACGGAAACAGCAGACTCCGTGCAGGTACGCGTTTCCTTACTACCGTCAGACTGTCCGACTGTCAGACCCGCGTCCGAGTGGTACGCCACATGCGTTAGGCGCAAGCGTCCTCACCAATTCAATGGAGGCTGTGCTATGGGTATCATCGCTTGGGTTGTGCTCGGGTTGATCGCGGGTGCGATCGCCAAGGCGCTCATGCCCGGGAAAGATCCGGGAGGCATCATCGTCACGATGCTCATCGGTATCGTCGGTGCGTTCATCGGCGGTTTCATCGGCAATACGATCGGGGGTTCGGGACTGAACGGATTCTCGCTCTGGAGCATCTTGCTCGCCGTCGTCGGCGCCATGCTGCTGCTCTGGGTCTATCGCCTCACGACCCGCAACCGCGCGACTACGCTGTAGCTACGGTCAGACCGTCGGACTGTAGCACGTAAAAACGTAGACCGTCGGCATTTCCTTGCTACTGTCCGTCTGTCCGACTGTCAGACCTTTCGTCCGTCGACACAACGACCCGCGGCGTCGCCGGGGGTCGTTGTGCGTCCGGCGAGCCGCCTGTCCGGCTGCGGTGTTTCTTCGGTGCTCCCGCGTCTAGATTTCAGCCACAGATGAAGGACAAGATCGTCGTCCGCGGCGCGCGGCAGCACAACCTCAAGGGATTCGATCTCGAGATCCCCCGGCGGTCCCTTACGGTCGTCACCGGGCCGTCCGGATCCGGCAAATCGTCGCTCGCGTTCGACACCATCTACGCCGAGGGGCAGCGGCGCTATGTGGAGTCGCTGTCCTCGTATGCGCGGCAGTTCCTTGAGCGCATGGAGAAGCCCGACGTCGACCTGATCGATGGACTTTCGCCAGCCGTGGCCATCGAGCAGAAAAACCCGACGAAGACCTCCCGCTCCACCGTCGGAACCGCCACGGAGATCTACGACTACCTGCGCCTGCTCTGGGCACGTGTTGGCCACACGTTCTGTCCCCTATGTGGTCGCGAGCTGCGACCCGACACGGTCCAGTCGGTCACCGATACGGTGCTGTCGCTTCCGGAAGGCGCCCGCTTCCATGTGGCCGCACCCGTCAAGCTCTCGAGCGAAGTGTCCCACGAGGTCGTCGTCGAGAACCTCCGTGCACAGGGATTCGTTCGCATTGCGCTCGACGGCCGCATCATGCATCTCGACGACCTGCAGACCGCGAATATCGACGTCACCTTCGCGAAGGAACTGCTGGTCGTCATCGACCGGCTCGTCGTCGGTGCAGACGCGCGCGGCCGTCTCGCTGATGCGGTGGCCGCGGCGTTTCGTGAAGGCGATGGCGACACGGTCATTCTTCTGACCGCGCCCGTGGCAAGTCCGTTCGACGGCGCGCCCGTGCAGCGACTCCGGTTCACCGAGCGCTTCGAATGCCCGAACGACGGCACCACCGCCCCGACGCCGACGCCCCAGCTCTTCTCCTTCAACTCGCCCCGCGGCGCCTGCGCCGAATGCAACGGGTTCGGCGCAATTCTCGAGTACGATGTGAAGCTCATCGTCCCGTACCCCGATCGCTCGCTGCGCGACGGCGCAATCGACCCCTGGACGAAACCCCGCTACGAGAACAAGCGCCGTACGCTCGCCGAGTACGCGAAGAAGGAAGGCATCCCCATGGACGCGCCGTGGCAAGCGCTATCAGCCCGGCACCGCGAGCGGCTCGTGAACGCCAATGTGCGCGGCTACAAGGGAATCCTGCCGTTCCTGCGCGAGCTCGAGGACAAGCGCTACAAGCAGTACATCCGCGTCTTCCTCCGGCAGTACCAGACGGCGCAGGAGTGTCCTACGTGTCACGGGACCAAGCTCCAGCGCGAATCGCTTCAGGTGAGGATCGCTGGACGCAACATCGCGGAAGTGAGCGACCTTCCTGTTGGCACCCTCGCCGCCTGGCTCGACGCGCTGGAGCTCCCCGCATTCGACCGCCAGGTTGCCGCGCACATCCTCGCCGAAGCGCGCGATCGCGTGCGCTTCCTCTGTGACGTGGGCCTCAACTACCTCTCCCTGAATCGCGCGACGCGCTCGCTGTCGGGCGGCGAGGCGCAACGCATCGGATTGGCCAACTCGCTCGGTTCGCGGCTCGTCGACACGCTCTACGTGCTTGACGAACCGTCCATCGGACTGCATTCGCGCGACATGGACCGGCTGCTCAAGCTCCTGTTGCGCCTGCGTGACGGAGGCAACACGGTGCTCGTGGTCGAGCACGACCTCGATGCGATTCGCGCTGCCGATTACATGATCGAGCTTGGGCCGCACAGCGGCGAAAAAGGTGGAGAGCTGGTGTTCGCGGGGCCGATGTCGCGCGTGAGCGAAAGCCCGCTGACCGGTCAGTACCTCACCGGCGAACGATCCATTCCCGTGCCGATATCCCGCCGACGCATCGGGCCGCAGTGGCTCGCGCTCAGCGGCGCGCGCGAGCACAACCTCAAGAACGTCGACGTCCGCATCCCCCTCGGCACGGTCACCGCGGTCACGGGTGTTTCGGGCAGCGGCAAGAGCACACTCATTCACGATGTGCTGATGCGTGCGCTCGAGACAAAGCTCACTGGCGAGCATAGCGCGAAGCAGCACCTCGGCGAGCGGGTTGGCGACTTCGACAGCCTCACCGGCTACGAGTCACTGGACGACGTCGTGCTCGTGGACCAGAGTCCCATTGGCAAGTCGCCGCGTTCCAATCCGGTCACCTACGTGAAGGCGTTCGATGAAGTGCGTCGCATCTTCGCGTCGCTCCCTGCGTCACGGCAACGCGGCTACACGGCCGGCACCTTCAGTTTCAATGTGGCTGGCGGACGCTGCGAAACGTGCGAAGGCGCGGGCTATCTCGAGGTCGAGATGGTCTTCATGGCTGACGTGTTCGTTCCCTGCGACGATTGCGCGGGGCGGCGATTCAAGCCCGAGGTGCTCGAGATCAAGTACCTCGGCAAGAGCGTCACGGACGTCCTCGACATGACTGTCGACGGCGCTATTCGCTTCTTCCCCTATGAGGAGAAACTGGGTCAGGCGCTCTGGCAGCTGCAGCAGGTCGGCTTGGGCTACCTGCGCCTCGGACAGCCGGCAACGACGCTCTCGGGTGGTGAGGCACAACGGCTGAAGGTCGCGCGCGAGCTCGTGTTCGGCAGCAAGAAGAGCGGGCGCAAGCTCTACATCATGGACGAGCCGACGACAGGCCTCCACCTCGAGGACATCCGCAAGCTGTCGCAGGTGTTCGATCGCCTTGTCGATGCCGGACATACGCTCGTGTTGATCGAGCACAATCTCGACGTGATCAAGCTCGCGGATTGGGTCATCGACCTTGGACCAGAAGCCGGTGATGCGGGCGGCGAAATCGTCGCGGCAGGACGGCCAGAAGAAGTGGCCGGCGTTGCGTCGTCTCACACGGGGATGTGGCTGCGGACCGTATTGCCGGACTGGAACCAGCCGGCAGGCATGTCGCGAGCGGCACACGGCGGCAAGCCACGCGGCGCGGAACTACCGTCCCGCCGGCGCGCACGGGCCTCGTAAATCCGACCACGCGCGTGACTTGCGTGCGCGACGTACGATTGACTTCAGTTATCGCGCAACTAAATTTGAGAGACTGCAGCACACCATTCCCCAGTAGCTCAGTTGGTCAGAGCATTCGACTGTTAATCGAAGGGTCGTAGGTTCAAGTCCTACCTGGGGAGCTCGAGAGCAGGCCGCGTTCAGCGGCCTGCTCTTTTGGTTTTCGCGGTGTCGGGGCTATTCGACGATGAACTCGTTGACTTTCTCGCGCACTCGTCGTGCGGAGTCGTTGAGCATGTGGCTCGTCGCCTCGAGCTCCTCCACGGATGCCGACGTCTCCTCGGTGGCCGCCGCGACTTCCTGCGCGGACGCCGCGTGACTTTGCGCCGTGTCGCCCGCCTTGGCGATCGCCTCGCCGACCATCGCGATCGCGGTTGCGTTCGCGGCCACCGCTTCCGACACCCGCTGCGTTGCGCCTTCAACCCGTTCGACCGCGGAGTGGATTACCGCGAGCGCCTGGCGAGCGCCGTCGGCCACTTTCGTCACGTCCTTCATCTGCGTCGTCCCGCTTTCCACGGCGCGCGACGTCCGCAGGACACCCGCCTGAATGCGTCGCACGTTCGTTGTCACCTCGTAGGCGGCACGCGAGCTCTGCTCCGCGAGCTTGCGCACCTCGTCGGCAACGACGGCAAACCCGCGCCCGGCATCGCCGGCGTGGGCAGCCTCGATCGCGGCATTCAGCGCCAGGAGGTTCGTCTGGGCAGCCAGCTCGGAAATGGTGGCGACAATTTCATCGACGACGCCGAGCGAGTCGCGCAGCTCGCTGATCTCGCGGGCGCTGCGATCGAAGACTTCGCGGGCCGCGAGCAAGGTATCCACCGCCGCACCGATCTCCTGCGCCGTGCCGGTCGCGGATGCGCGGATCTCGCGCCCGCGCTCCTGGCTCTCGCGGACGGCATCCTCGATGGTGCGCCCCGACGCGGTCAGTTGGGCAACGGCCGAGCTTGCGCCGGTGAGCACGTCGAGTTGTACGCCCGCACCGTGCGCCATGTCGGTCACTGCGCTTGCGACGTGCTGCGTGCTGCTCGACGCGCCTCCCGCAGCGCCAGCAAGCTCGGACGCCGCAATCGCGACATCGTCCGACTGGCGCTTCATCTCTGCCAGGAGCGCCCGGAGGCGATCGCGCGCTTCGGCGAATGCGTCGGCCAGCCGCTCGTATTCGGCGGCACCAAGCGCGTTGCGATTCAGGCCGCTGCGACGGAGGTCGCCACGTCCCATGGCGAGCATGTCGTTCGTGAGCGCGTCGAGTGGACGCGTCACGGCACGCGACGTCGTGATGCTCGACATCACGCCGACAACGAGCGCGGCGAGGATGAGGACCGCGAGCTCAGCCAGGTTGCGGTTCAGCGCCGTCGCTGCGGCCTGCTGCTGCTCGCTGAGCCGCTGATCCCCCTGCTGGCGCAGCGCCTCGAGCGTCTTGTCGACGTCGTCGAGCACACCGTTCGTCTTCGAAAGCACTGCGGACGCGTCAGCCGCGCGGCCGACCGCTCCGTACGCATGCGCAACGCCAATGCCGGCTTCGACCGTTGCCTGAAGGGTGCCGAGGTCCTTGAGCTTCTGTCGTTCGGCACCGGTGAGCACGTCGAGCTTGATCGCCTCTCGACGAAGATGATCCGCGTCATCCGCAAGCGCGCTGTAGCGCGCTTCATCGTCAGGCGTTCCCGTGTTGAGGTAACGCATGCCCGCGGCTGTCTCGCGCAGGATACGAAACGCCACCTGCTGCGTCGTCTGCTGCTGCAGCCGCATCTCGACGACGATCGCATTGGCGCGCGCTCCCGCCCTGAGGAGACCGTAGCCCGCGAGCGCGCCCGCCGCGAGGATCAGGGCGAGCGTCACGCCGAAGCCCGTTCGGAGACGGCCGCGGATCGTGCGGTTCAGCATCATTTTCCGACCTGCGCCACGACGACCGGCTTGTTCATCGCATCGTGCTTCTCGTCGAATGCAATCGGACCGGCAACACCAAGCATCGCCGGTGGGCCGCCAGGCCGTCCGATGGATTCTATGTAGTCGCGAATCTTTGCGCGATCCGGTCCGACTTGCTGCGCAGCCCGTCCGATCACCATCGCGGCGTCGTACGCGAGCGCGGCGCGCTGGTCGGGCTCCTCCTTGAATGCCGCGGTGTACGCCGCGACGAACGCCCTGGCCTCGGTGGATGTCGCGCGACGCGCGAGAAAGAAGGCAGCGTAGCGCGCGGTTGGAAATTCCTTTGCGTACGCTTCCAGCCCCGAGGTCGCATCACCACCCACCAGCGGGGTGGACACGTTCACGGCGCGCATTGCGCGCAGGGCGAGGACGGCATCCTCCGTGCTCCCCGGGAACAGGAGAACGTCAGGATTCAGCTTCCGAATGTACGCGGCATAGGCGTCCCACTGTGTCACGCCGGCAAGGTACGGATCGCGCTCGACGATCGTTCCCTTGCCCGCGCGAAATGCGTCGGAGAAGCTCTTCGACCAGTCCCTGCCGTAGGCGTCATTGCGATAGATCACGCTCGCCCTTCGCGCGCCCAGCGAATCGAGCGCATAGCGCGCCATCGTCGTGCTGGTCTGCACGTCGCTCGGGCACACGCGGAACAGCCACTTGCTCGCCCCACTGAGCGCGGGACTGGTACCGGTGGGTGAGATGGCCACGACCGCATTGCGGCCGCCATTCTTGGTGTCCGCGTATTCACCGATGGCATCGAGCGTCGTACCGCTTTCCGGGTGGCCCACCACGCCGACGACGCTGGGATTGTCACGGAAGGTGTCGGCGATGCGAATCGGATCGCTCACGTCCTGCGCACCCTTGATCATGCGAATGGGCAACTTGCCGCCGCCGGCGGCATTGAGCTGCTCCACGGCCAGTTGCACACCGTTGTAGATGCTCTGCATCCCCTGCCGATGCGGATCGAGCGCCACGGCAATCCCGAGCACGTTCCCCGACGGCCTGCTCGGCGAACACCTCGCGAGACTGACGACGATTGCGGGCAACGCCAGCAGACAGGCGACGCGCGTCGCCCGGCGGGAATGACCGATCATGTCCGTGGGTATGGGGCGAGAGGAGCGGGCTCCGTCGCCCATACACAACATGGCGATTGTTGTCGACTCCGCGCAAGCAATGAGAGAGAGACCACGTGGCTTTCACGCGCGGTCAGGCTATCTTTCGCGCGCCGCAGCCCGCCCTCTCTCGCCCTCTCCGCCATGGCCACCGCTCCCAGTCGCTCCGAAGGCGCTCCGCTCGTTGGCGTGATCATGGGGAGCCGTAGCGACCTGCGCATCATGTCGGCGGCGGTCGAAATGCTCGAGGTGCTCGAGGTGCCGCACGAAGTGCGCATCGTGTCCGCGCATCGCACGCCGGAGTGGATGTTCGAGTACGCCCGGAGTGCGGAGGCGCGAGGTCTCCAGGTGATCATCGCGGCGGCCGGTGGCGCGGCGCACCTGCCCGGAATGGTTGCCGCCTGCACGATCCTGCCCGTCCTCGGCGTGCCGATCGCGGCAACACAGCTGAACGGCGTGGACGCACTCCTGTCCATCGTGCAGATGCCGAAGGGCGTTCCCGTTGGCACACTGGCAATCGGCGAGCCCGGTGCGGCCAACGCGGCGCTGCTGGCAACGGCAATCCTCGCCGGGAGTCGACCGGTGATTCGCGAGCGACTCCGCGCGTGGCGCGCCGTGCGCACCGATGCGGTGCTGGCGGACAGGGACATCTCCTCGCCCATCGCCTGATGGCCATCCTGCCACCCGCCACGATCGGCATCCTGGGGGGGGGCCAGCTCGGGCGGATGACGGCACTGGCAGCCCGTTCAATGGGCTATGGCGTGCAGGTGCTCGACCCAGCCACGAACTGCGCGGCCCGCCCCGTTGCGGATCGCGTGGTCGTGGGCGCGTTCGATGACCCACTCGCCGCCGCAGAACTCGCGCGCCAATGTGATGTGATCACGATCGAGATCGAACAGATCGCACCGCAGGCGCTCGCGGCGGCACGGCAGCATGCGCCGGTGCGCCCGGGTGCGGAGGTCCTCGGGATGGTGCAGGACCGCGCGCGACAGAAGAAATGGCTGCAATCGCACGGCGTCCCCCTTGGTCCGTTTGCCGTCATCACGAGTGCGGCGGCGCTCCTTGAGGCGACGAGCACTCTCGGCGGATCGTTGTTCCTGAAATCGTGCGAGGGCGGCTACGACGGACGAAGCCAGATCCGCCTGTCGCCAGGCGAAGACGCGGGCGCTGCATTCGCTGCGCTGGGTGGGCGACCCGCCGTGGCCGAACAGTCACTCGCACTCGCATTGGAGCTCAGCGTACTCGTCGCGCGGCGGCCATCGGGCGACACGATCGTATTCCCCATCGCGATCAATCATCACGAGCGCCAGGTGCTCTCGTGGAGCGTCACGCCGGGATTGCTGGCCGATGGAGTCGCGGAGCGGGCCGAGGAGATTGCCCGCCACATAGCCGATGCGCTGTCACTCGAGGGAATCCTCGCGGTCGAGATGTTCCTGCTTGAAGACGGTCGCCTGCTCGTGAACGAGCTGGCGCCGCGTCCCCACAACTCGTTTCACGCCACGGAACTGGCGTGTCCGACGAGCCAGTTCGAGCAGCTCGTCAGGGCCGTGTGTGACCTCCCGCTCGGCGACGTCGCACCGGTGCGCCCGGCAGCCATTGTGAACCTCTTCGGTGACCTCTGGGCAGATGATCGCGTGCCGCGCTTCGATCGCGCCCTGGCAGTGCCCGGCACGCGACTGTTCCTGTATGGCAAGAGCGGCGCACGGACGGGGCGGAAAATGGGGCACATCGCCGCCCTTGGCGCGTCCACGGACGAGGCACTCCAGCGCGCACAGCGCGCATTCGCTTCCCTGTAACCAGCGCCTCCGAAGCTGCCGCGCCCGTGATGGGCACTCCAATTGCTGATCTCGCCGCTCATGGAAACCACGCTCGACACCAGCGCCGCCCCCACCTCGACCTTTCCGCTGCTGATGGTGGCCATCGGAGGCGGCTTGCTCCTCGGCGCGCGGCCTCGAGACGGGCGTGCTTCGCGACCATTCCTCACCCTCGCGGGGATGGCGCTCGTCGGGATCGCCTCGCACCGCCCACTCGCCAACGTACTGCGCAATGCCGGAACGCGGCGACGTTCGGCCGAGCTGCACTTTTCCTTCGTCGTCGATAGGCCGGTGGAGCAGGTCTTCGCGTTCTGCGCCGACTTCGAGAATTTTCCCCGATTCATCGGCGCCTTGAAAGAAGTGCGCGACGCCGGCGATGGCCGGTCGCACTGGTGCGCCTCCACGCCGAGTGGCGGGATCATCGAGTGGAGCGCTACGACCACGAAGTTCGTGACGAACTCCGTGATCGGGTGGCAGAGCGTAGCGGCCTCTCCCGTGGAGACGGTTGGGTTGCTTCGCTTCAGTCCGGAGGGCGGATCGACGTGCGTGCGGATCGCGCTGCGCTATCGCGTGTGCAACGGCAGCATTGGCGACGCCCTTGCCGCCCTCGTGTCGCCGCGGCGTGCCGGCGCACTTGAGGCCGAAATTCGCGGCCTCGGCGCACAGATGGAGTTGTCACTTCCACTACTCTCGTCGCCCGTAGCCGTACTGGAGAGCTGAGTTCAGGCCACTGATGTGGGCCATCGACCACGTGAAGTGATCGATCACCAATCGAACCAGGGAAGCACGGGCAGGCTCCTTAGGCTTCGTTAGACGTGCGGGAAGGCTGGTACGATGGCTGGTGCGGGATGCGCGCAGCATACAATCACCACTCAAGCGCCAGCTACTTCGTGACGCCGATGCGCGCTCCGACGTAGAGATCGTACACCGTCTTGCGCGCGCTGCCGCCCCCGCAGTCCTTGCAGATGGCATAGCTATTCTGCAGAAAGCCAACTTCGATGGCCGGCCGGCGCGGACCCTTCCACATCGCCCCCATCGAAGCCGCGTAGAGCGACTGATCGGCTCGCTGGTAACGCGCTACCACGGAACCGTCGCGGGCCTGCGCAGAGAAGATTTTGGATACGCCGACCTGCGGCTCCCAACCGGCGCGGTTGTAGGCATATCGAAGGCCGATGTTGGCCGGAACGACCAAGGCCGCCTGTGCGACGACCGCCAGACTGTGACGAGACTGGGGCGCGAACAGCGCGAGCTTGGCGTACGGCAGCAGGATCGGGAGACGTTCCTCGTTCTTCGCGGCGACAACCTTGCGCCAGTTCTCGCAGTACAGCCCGATCGGGAGGCCGAGCTCGAACCGATGGCCGAACCCGTAGGCCGGGACCAGGACCGCGATGACATCCGGCCCTTGGGGATAGTCCTGCGCCCCGATCGTGACGGGCTGGTCGGCGACGACGGTCATGGTATTGCACGCGACTCACGATTTGTGCGGAGCTTTCCTGGCGCGATGCGGTTTGCGGCCCTGGGGTAAGCACGGCGGGCAGCGTCTGAAGGTAGAGCCAGATCGAGTGGATTTCGTCGTCGGTGAGGTTTTTCTGGGGACGGAAGAGCATCGCTAGCGGCCGAAGCGGTGCATCAACCCGATTGTGTAGATCATGACTGTCTGACAAGGCAGTTGACCCGCTGTCAGACGAGCAGCCGCGCAGCGGCGAGCGGGTCAGACTGTCCGACTGTCAGACGACGGATTCAAACCCCCGCCCCGTGTCGACTGTCGCAATTCGTGAGGACTCCCACCGGTCACCCACCTTCCTACCGGATCCACCATGCGCTCCAGCGTCGCGTTCCTTCTCGTCATACCTTCGCTCCTCTCCGGCCAGTCGACGGAGCGCATCGCGCTGGAGGGACGCGAAGTGGCGATTTACAACCTCGTCGGCCGTCTGCAGGTAGAAGGAGGCGCGGGTGATCGGGTGATGGTGGAGGTAACACGCGTCGGTCGTGATGCGGCCCGGTTGAAGCTCGAGAAGGGCCAGATCCGCGGACGCATGGCTCTCCGCGTCCGCTATCCTGACGATCACATCGTCTACTCCGATGGGGGTTGGAATGGCCGCACGAACTTCACGATCGCGGACGACGGTACCTGGGGCGACGACGACCGCGGGAACTGGAATCGTCGGCGCATCGAGGTGAGTAACCGCGGCGACGGCATCGATGCGCACGCCGACCTCCGCGTCGTAGTGCCGAAGGGAATGACCCTCTTCCTCCGGCAGGGTGTGGGTGAGACGACGATCGACAATGTCGACGGCAGGTTGTCGGTGGACGTCGCAGCCTCGCGCGTTCGCGTGTCGCACCTGCGAGGCTCACTCCAGCTCGAAGCGGGATCCGGCGGGGTCGAGATCCTGGACGTGACCGGCGATGTATCCCTCGACTGCGGATCGGGAGGAACGAAGCTCGAAGGGGTTCGGGGCGGCACGCTGCAAATGGATATCGGTTCCGGCTCGCTGCGCGGCCGCGATATCGACGTCTCCGGGCTGACCGCGAATGTCGGCTCGGGGGGCGTACGGTTGTCGTCCGTAAAGTCCCCCCGAGTGCACCTGGAGTCCGGCAGCGGTGGGGCAGACCTCGAGTTGCTCACGCCGCCCGACGACGTTGGGATCGAGGCGGGATCGGGCGGTGTCACCTTACGCTTGCCCGCCTCGACGAGCGCATCGGTTGACGTCGAGACGGGGAGTGGAGGGGTCGACAGCGATTTCGAGGTGAAGCTCACACGAGTCGAGAAGCACGGCTTGCACGGCACCATCGGCTCCGGCAAGGGACGCATCAAGATCGAGGCAGGGTCAGGTCACGTGCGCCTGATCCGCAACTGACGGACGAGCCGTCCCGCTATGACGCGACCTGTTCCGGTGCCAGCCCGTACCGCCGGCTGCGGCTTCTGAAATCCGCCAGCGCCTCGGCAAGGTCGTCGGCACCGAACTCGGGCCACATCTTCTTCTCGAACCGGAGCTCGGCGTAGGCGCATTCCCAGAGCAGGAAATCGCTCAAGCGCTGCTCGCCCCCGGTGCGGATCACGAGGTCGACGTCGCGCGCCGGCATGGCGTCGTGGTCGACCCGCGCGAGCAGTTCCGTGAAGTCTTCGCGCGATGGATGCTCGCCGCGGACCGCCGCGGCGGCGCGAAGCATGGTATCACGCGCCGAGTAGTCGATGGCGACGCGAAGGTGCATGCGAGATCCGGAGATCGTCAGCGATTCCGCTTCTTCCACAGTGTGGCGCAGGGAAGACGGCAGGCGGTCGCGGCGGCCAAGGATGGTGAGCCGCACCCCGTTGGTGACACAGCGCTTTGCTTCGCCCAGCAGCGCACGCCGGAAGAGGCGCATGAGCGCCGTGACCTCGAGCGACGGACGCTTCCAGTTATCCGACGAGAATGCGTACAGCGTGAGTGTCCCGACGCCCTGACGCACTGCCGCTTCGACGACGTCGCGCGCGGTGCGCAAGCCCGCTTCGTGGCCCGCCGGCCGCGACAGACCGTGAGCCGTGGCCCAGCGGCCATTTCCGTCCATGATGACGGCGAGATGTGGACCCGCGAATGTGGCGTGGGTCTGCGGTCCTGAATGTCGTGGCGTCGGCATCCGTGTCCTAACGTTCCCGGGTAGCGCGAATGAGCGCTTCCATGTGGTCGAGGTAGCGCTCCAGGGCGAGCCGTCCTGTGGCGGCGATGCGGTACTCCGTGCGGGGCACCCGCCCCTCGAAGGACTTCTTGCAGGTCACGTAGCCTGCGTCCTCGAGCTTGCGCGCGTGGACGCTGAGGTTTCCGTCCGTGGTCTGCATCAGGCGCTTGAGCTCATTGAACGTGAGCGATTCGTTCACCGCGAGCGCGCTGACGATGCCGAGGCGCAAGCGCTCGTGGATGAGGCGATCAAGCGCGAGCGTTCCGCCACGCGCTTCGCCTCCCTGTTCGGTTCCGTCGACCGAACGGAGCCCCTGCGAGGGGATCGCGGGCTCGTTCTGGACCATGCGGGGCCGTCGTGGGGCCGTACCGTGCTTACCCACCGTGCCTCCGCGCGATCAGCGTTCCGAACACCAGGTGTAGTGCGCCAAACCCTGCAGCCATCACGACGGCGCTCCATGACGGGGGCGCGAACAGCGCCACCGTTCCGACAAGCATGAATGCGAGACCCATCACAGGGACGATGCGCACGGAAAAGGTCCCGGCCGCGATCACCGCGACGCCGTACAGCAGCATCCATACACCCGGCAGCAGCCCGATCAGGTCGCGCTCGAGAAACAGGAGGGTCAGCAGGGCGCCCACCATCATTGGCGGTGCGAAGCTGAACACCATCTTCCGCGCTGGTTCGGACCAGAGGGGGAGCTGCGCGGCGCGCGCCTTCAACGCCATTGTGTAGATGGAGATTGCCATGGAGAGGCACGCCTCACTCAGCCAGATGAAGACCCAGCGGGTGGGGCTGGTCACCTCGGCCGAGAGAAACGCGGCACCGAGTGCGCTGGCGCCGATCATCACCATGCCCCATCCGGAGACGGCCGTGAATGTGGCGGCGGCCTCCATGGTCTCACGGATGTAGCGCAGGTTGTCCATCGCCCGGGCATGCATTTCGGGCGCATCGGGCGGGCGGAGCGGAAGCACGCGAGTCATGCCATAGAATGACTGGGAGCGCTCATCCTGTCAAGTGCTTTGTGTTACAAAGCGTCTTCAGCTACGTGCTGCCCCCTCGCCACCAATCGCGGACGGTCCGGAAGGTGGATCGCTTGCCGGGAAGCTCTGTTCACCCATCGAGGTCACCCGCGCATCGTCGATGTGCTGCGAGAACTCCTTGAGGATCGCCGCACAAAAGCGAGGCAGGTCGTCCGCCTTGCGGCTCGTGATCAGCTTGTCGTCGATCCGCACCGCCTCGTCTACCCACTCACCGCCGGCATTCCGAATGTCCGTCGCGAGCGACGGCCACGACGTGAGCGTGCGCCCACCCACTGCCCCGGCTTCGACCAGCATCCACGGACCGTGACAGATCGCGGCCACGGGCCGGTCGGAGAGCATGAACTCGCGGACGAACTGCACCGCCGCGGCGTTGACGCGCAAGCGATCAGGATTCGCGACGCCGCCCGGAAGGAGCAACGCATCATACTCACTCGCCCGTACCTCGCTCAGCATTCGGTCAACTGGAAGGCGAGCGCCTTTCTCGTCGTGGTTCATGGCCTGGATGGAATCCCCCTTCGGTGCGATGAGGTGGGTGATCGCCCCCGCCGCATCCAGCGCACGCCTCGGCTCCTCGAGCTCAAGCTGCTCCACGCCATCAGTGGCGAGAATGGCAACCTTGCGTCCTTTCAATCCGTTCTCCATCGGGCCCTCACAGTCTCTGGGAAGGAGTCAATTCGTCAGGATTCGTGCCGCAATGGATTAGCTTGACGCCGTGCCCCTGCTCCCCATTCACGGCCACGAAGCGCTCCGGCAGCGTTTCGACGACGCCATTCGTCGCGATGCCCTCCCGGGTTCGCTTCTTCTCCATGGCCCCGCGGGCGTAGGCAAGCAGCGCCTGGCCCTCTGGCTGGGGCAGCGACTGGTGTGCGTGGGCAGTGAGCCCCTGCCTTGCGGTGCTTGCCAGCACTGTCGCTACGCTCTCGCGGGCACGCATCCAGACATCCATTGGTTCTTCCCGAGACCGCGACCGAAGGAATCCGATTCGTCACCCGCGCGGGTGCTGGACGATTTTCGTGAGGCCATCGGCGAGCGGGTCAAGACGGGCGTGTACGCGCCACCGGCTCCGGAAGAAGGCATCTACGTCGCGACCATGCGGGCAGTCGTGCAGTCTGCGGCGCTTGCCCCCGCCATGGCCGCTCGAAAGATCTACATCCTGGGCGAAGCCGAGCGCATGGTGTTGCGGGAGGGCCAGGAGGATGCGGCCGGTGCCTTCCTCAAGCTGCTTGAGGAACCGCCCGCCAAGGCCACCATTATCCTGACGTCGAGCGAACCGGGCGCCCTCATCCCGACGATCAGGTCCAGGCTGGTATCCGTTCGCGTTCCCGCGATGGGCGCGTCCGCCGTCGACGCAGTGCTCGCGGAGCCTGCCATGCGCGACGCTATCCTGGCTGCGGGCGGACCGCGCAAGCTGGAGGAGCAGCGGGTAGCCGCGAATGGCGCTCCGGGTGCGCTGGTCGCGGGGGCAGAATGGGCCGACGCGCTTGCCCGGGCCCGGCGCATGCTCGACGCCGCCTCAAACGGCGACCGCCGCGAGCAGATGCGCACCGCGCTCATGCAGGGGTCGAACAAGGCGCGCGGGGCCTTCGCCACCGCGCTCGAGGCTCTGACCACCCTGCTTCACGAGCGCGTCCGCGCGTCCGTCGACCGGGGCAACACCTCCGCGGCGAGGGCCGCCGCAGGCGCTCTGGACCATGTGGAGGCCGCAAAAACGCGCGCCACTGGGAACGTCAATCCGCAGCTCATCACGAGCGAGCTCCTCCGACAGATCGAGAGGCTGATGTCATGACGAATGCTCCCGGGGTCTTGCTGACCCACATAGCAGCGGACGGCACGGCGCGGATGGTCGACGTAAGCGCCAAGGCCGACACGCCGCGAATGGCGCGCGCAACCGGCGCCATCTCGATGAGCCGCACTACGCTCGCGGCCATCGCCGCCAACACGCTCGCCAAGGGCGACGTGCTGGGCGTTGCTCGCCTGGCCGGAATCATGGCCGCCAAGCGGACAGCAGAGCTGATTCCCCTCTGCCACCCGATCGCCCTGACCGACATCGCCGTCACCCTTACCCCTGACTCCCGGCTACCGGGCGTCAGGGTGGAAGCGATCGCGCGGACCGTGGGAAGGACGGGCGTGGAGATGGAGGCGCTCACTGCCGCGGCGGTCGCGCTGCTCACCGTGTATGACATGGCGAAGGCAATCGACCGCGGCATGTCACTGCTGGACGTGTCTCTGGCCGAAAAAACAGGTGGTACGAGCGGCGATTATGCAAGGCTTGATGGCAACTCCGCTGCCCCTTACACTCCGGGAGAAGGCGAGCTGGACAACATCACGTAACCCTTTACCGGGGTTCTACTTATGACCAATCTACGAGGCACGTACGTGCATCGCGGCGACCGGCTTCGCCGGCGTACGCGTTTGAAGCAGGGAGTACTTCTAGGCTGTTTTTTCAGCGCCATGGCCTTCGTGCTCGGCAATCGGGCACCGGCGGCCCTCAGCGCCGAAGCCGCGCCGGTCGATTCGCATCACGCTTTTCACTTCAATGTCAGCACTGACCGGACGGTCGCGGCCCAGCTCGATTCGGCCCGGGGGGAGCTGGACCTGACGCGCACCGAGCTGGACCGCGCCAACCGCATCATCTCTTTTTCGACGCAGTACGCTATCCCTGCCGCACTCTCGGGCAGTATCATCGACGTCGCACGGGCCGAGGGGATCGATCCCGAGCTCGCGTTCCGTCTGGTGAAGCTGGAAAGCGATTTCAATGTGCGTGCAACCAGTCCGGTGGGCGCGGTTGGCCTCACCCAGGTGATGCCGTCGACGGCCCGGTTTTTCGAGAAGGGCATCACGGCGCAGCGCCTCTATGAGCCGAGCGTCAACCTGCGGGTGGGTTTTCGCTACCTTCGGGAGCTCGTGCGCGAGTACCACGGCGACATGAACACCGCCCTCCTTGTCTACAACCGAGGTCCGGTGGCGGTCGCGAAGTCTCGGGCGCAGGGCACCAATCCGTCCAATGGCTACGATCGCATTGTCACCCGCGGTTACAAGGGGCGGGGAATCGTAGATTAAACGCTAGTGCTGCAATGACTTTGGGCTTTACCTGAAAGTGGAGAGACGGGCGCCTGGCTTCTTTGAGCCGGCGCCCGTTTTCTTTCTGGTGGCGACGGTTTTCCCGGTGCGCCGCGTCAGCACCGCGCTGGACACTTTCCGGAAGGCCTTCGCTTTTGCCCGCCTGCCGTGCTTCGGAAACTTTTCGATCGAGGGGTCCGGGACTCGAAGCGCCAGTTCGGCAACTGCCGGGGCGGGCAGCAGGACGGCCTGAGCGGGCGCGAGTCGGCCGCTCTTGAGAGTCCGCAGCTTCGGATTGAACGCTTTCAGCGATCTCGCGGAGATCCCGTGTGTCTCTGCAAGCCGGTCGGCGGTGTCGCCTTTCTTTGACTCGACGACCCGCGTTGCCACAAGCGCGTTGGGCGGCAGCGCCGAAAAGGCCGCGGCGAATCCGCTGGAAAGGCCAACCGGCAGGCGGACCATCGTGACCTCTCTCGGCGGGGTCATTCCGCGCAGGAGGTGCGGGTTGAGCTCAACGATCGCCGCGTTCGCGGCGCCGGCCGCGGTGGCGATCGCGGCGAGCGGCGTGCTGCCCGGCACCATGACGGAGTCGTAGGCGAATGCTGGCTCCGTGTGTATCTCCATGCCATAGCGGGCCGGCTCCTTGCCGATCAGGGCTGCGGCAATGAGCTGCGGCACGTAGTCACGGGTCTCGTTTCTCAGGTACTCCTTGTCCGCGAGAAGGAAGAACGCATCATCGCCGGCCGTGCCTTCCACGTCGCTCGCGTACTTGGCCAGCCCACGGGATACGCGTCCTGGACCTCCGTTGTAGGCCGCCGCAGCGAGGTACATGGAGCCGAACTGGTCGCGGAGCGCGCGGATGAAGCGGACTGCGGCGGACGTGGACCGTACGGGATCGCGGCGCTCGTCGACCCACCAGTCCACTCGCAGCCCAGCGTCTCGGGCGGTGGACGCCATGAACTGCCACATCCCGACGGCCGCCGCGCGGGAGTATGCGTTCGGGTTGAAGCCGCTCTCTATGAGCGCGAGGTAGTACATGTCTTCCGGGATTCCGCCAACGCGCAATTGGGTGCGAATCATCGACTCGTAGCGCGACCCGGCTGAGAGCTGCCGCGCGACGTGCTCTTTGGCGCGGCCGCTGAAGATCGCGACGTAGTGGCTCACGCGAGCCTGCCCTTCGTACGACCTGACGTCGATATCCCATGTGGCACGGGGCGCCTCTGCCCCTGCCGAAAGGGCGGCGCTATGCGCCCTAGAAGAATCGTCGAAAACCTCCGACGCACTTCGCTCGACCTCGTCTTTCGAGATCGCCGGAACGCTCCGCATCACAAGCGGCGCCCCCGCAGGAATGACGACCATCCTGGCGCTGTCCGCGGCCTGACCTTGTGCGGCAGCAGCGCCGCACGTGATCGCGAGCGCCGCAGACAGAGCCTCCTTGTGCATCGGCCAGCGCATCATCGCACCTGGATGAAGTTGCCGAGCACCCGGTTGGTCGCGTTCAGGATTGAGAGTGCGGCGCCCCGCACGTGGTCCGCCTCGGCCAGGTAGCAGCCGAGGAGCCGCTCCGGACCATCGTCGCCATGCTGTATGAGCGAGGTGATCACGATGTTCGCATCGAAGGCGCGGACGATCTTCACGCCGATTAGCTCGAACGTGAGGCGGCCTTCGGTAAATATCTCGAGCGCACGAATAGCCGCCTCGGCGCCGAGCCGTATGTCGCCCGCCGGGCTCGTGTGGCCCTCGATGGTGCCGGACGTGAATGCGGTCACCCCGAATTCCAGCGTGACTTGGCAGGTCACCTTGCCGGAACGCGTCCGCTCGAACGCAAAGTCCGAAAAACGAAGTCGCTCCTGACGCGAGGCCGAAGCGGTGCTGGCGCGGGGAGTGCCCGCGGGGCGATCGTCAGACATCAGCCATCTCTGGGACGGGCCGCAGCCCAAGTACGTGGCGGGGAGCGACGTCGCTCTAAATCAATTACGAGCGAGCCGCACGAAAGGCAACCAGCGTCTGTCTCTCGCCGGGAAGATACGTATATTCGGCAACATGTGTCTCATGCGCAACGTGACTGCGGTCACCTTAACCGTTTTTCTCGGAGCCCCACGAGCGCTTGGTGCGCAACCGCAGGGAACCGCTGACCTCCCGTCCGCGATTGCCGCACGGATCGCGATGGTCCCCGGAGCGCAGGCGGCGGTGAGCTATCGCTCACTGGGTGGTGCGGACGCACTCGACATCAACGCAGATGCGGCGTTTCACGCCGCGAGCACGATGAAGGTTCCGGTGATGATCGAGGTACTCCGCGCAGTGGATGCGGGGCGTTTGGGCCTGGATCAGCGCATCCTGCTGGTGAATCGTTTTCACTCGATCGTCGACGGGTCGCCCTACGAACTCGATGCGGGGGAGGACAGCGATTCCTCCGTGTACCGGCTCATCGGAGAGCGCGTACCCATTCGGGAGTTGCTCGAGCGGATGATCGTGCGGTCGAGCAACCTCGCAACGAACACGCTCATCGCCCTCGTCGGAGCAGCGCAGACCGACTCCACCGCCCATACGCTCGGCGCAACGCACATGCGCGTCCTCCGCGGTGTCGAGGATGGCAAGGCGTTTGCAGCCGGGATGAACAACACAACATCATCGGGCGATCTCGCGGCGCTGCTCATCCACGTGGAGAGCGGCGATGCACTGTCGCCGGTCAGCGGTCGGCTGATGAAGGAGATCCTTCTTCGGCAGGAGTTCAACGAAGCCATTCCCGCCGGTGTTCCACCGGGCACGCCCGTGGCGCACAAGACTGGCTCCATTACCGGCGTATTGCACGACGCGGCCATAGTTTATCCCGCGGGCCGGGCGCCGTACGTCCTTGTAGTGCTCACCAGGTCCATTCCCGACCCCAAGGTGGCGGAGGCGCTCATCGCTGACATCTCGCGCATCGTCTGGGCTCGCGCCGTACCGGATGCCGGGACGACGGCACCATGAAAGTGGCATTTGCTGCGGATCATGCCGGATGGCCACTCCGCTGGCGGGTCCTGGCAGAGATCACCACGCTTGGATTGGAGTCGGTCGACTGTGGCCCGTCGGAATTGGTGCCCGGCGACGACTATCCTGACCGGGCGGAGGCAGTAGCGCGCGCGGTGGCATCTGGCGCAGCCGATCGCGGTATCGTCGTGTGCGGAAGCGGCGTCGGTGCAGCGATCGCGGCGACAAAGGTGCGCGGCATCCGTTCGTGCATGTGTCATGACACCTTCTCGGCGCGACAGGGCGTGGAGGACGACGACATGAACGTGCTCGCGCTCGGCGCGCGCGTGATCGGAGAAGAATTGGCGGCGGTACTGATCCGTGAATTCCTGACCGCACGCTTTTCCGGAGCCGAGCGTCATCGGCGTCGACTGGAAAAGGTCATGGCGATAGAACGAGCCGAAGGCCTGACGCGTACAGGGTAAGCGAATGTTGGCGCCACCCGGCGACGTCATTACCTTTGCATCCATGACGGCGCGGTACGCCGCCTCTCCCGCTTTCCGCTGCATCGTGGAATCTTCCGCACGCATTGGACAGACCATCCTCCTCGTAGAAGACAACGAGGACAATCGGATCATCTACACGACTGTACTTCGGCACGTCGGCTATGACGTGATCGAGGCGCAGGATGGGGTGCAGGCAATTGCGCTCGCGCGGAGCGCGCGTCCGGACCTGATCCTCATGGACATCTCCATACCGGAGATCGACGGCTGGGAGGCAACCAGAATCCTGCTCGAGGGAGAGGATACGCGATCGATTCCAATCATCGCGCTCACGGCACATGCGCTCCAGGACGACCGGGAAAGGGCCGTGAAGCTGGGGTTCACCTCTTACCTGGCGAAACCTGTCGAGCCCCGTGCGGTGATTGCGGAGGTACGCCGGTGGCTCGGAGGCGGGACGGAATCTGCGCCGTGAGCTGACGGCGTTACCCGGGCACGCGCGCTGGCGCCTGGTTCGTCACGTTGCCATCGCGTATGCGGGAGCGTGGCTCGTCGGCATCGGATTCGGATTCGCCCTTTCGCGCACCGCCGGATGGCGCGTCGGCGCCGAGTGGGAGAAGGACGTGCTGCGGTGGATGCACGCACACCCGCTGCCCTACCTGCTCGACCTGCTGATGCTCGGCATGCCGTACTTCGGTACGAACCTCACGATGCTGCCGCTGATAATCGTCGTCGGGTTGGTGCTGTGGCGAAAGTTCCACAAACCGCTTGTCGCGCTGCAACTGCTGATCGTGTCTCTCGGCTCGCTGTCGCTGAATCCGACGATGAAGCACCTGCTCGACCGTCCGCGACCGGCGCTGTTTCCCCTGCGCGGCATGTGGACGTGGGCGTCATACCCGAGCGGACACATGATCCTGACGACAGCGCTCTACGTCACGATTTCGTTGATGCTGCTGGAGAAGTACGGTTGGAAGTGGCCGTTCTTCGCGACGTTTGTCATCGTGTTCCTGACGGGCTATTCGCGGCTCTACCTGTCGGTGCATTGGCCGACGGATCTCATCGGCGGGTTGCTGATCGGGGTGACGTGGTTGGTTGGGAGCTGGGCAGCGTTCGCGGCCTACCGCCGCGCCACCCGCACCGACTTGGCCACGGGCTGAAACGCACTCCGGAAGCCGGGACGCGCCTTAGGCGTCGTGCGGCAAACCCGGCGAGGCAAGCGGCGATATCGCCTTCGCCTGGTCACGACGCGTTCCCGCCGCCGCCGCATCCTCTTCACGTCGCGAGGGAAGCGAGAACCCGAAGACGCTGCCTCCTTCCTCCGGGAATTCCGTCCAGACCCGCCCGCCGAAGGATTCCACGGTTTCCTGCACAATGCTCAAGCCCAGTCCGGTGCCCTCGACGCCAGTGATGGTGTCACCATGCGCACGGTAGAATTGCTCGTACAGCCGAGCGCGTGCGCCCGGAGCCACGCCCAGTCCATTATCCGCGACGCGCACCAGCAGTTCTCCCGGCCGCGCCGGCGTCGTCACCACCAGTTCGCCCGACACGCGCACCCAGCGAGTGGGCTTCGACTTGTCGGAGTACTTGATCGCATTCGAGAGATAGTTGGCCAGGCACAGCTCCACGGCGGCCGCGTCCACTTCAACCGCGGGAATGTCGGCGTCGAGCCGCACCTCAACGTCATTGAGCGCGGCTGCATCCCGCAGCTGCCGCACCACCTCCGCCGCCGCCTGCGGCAGGAGGACGTTGCGTTGCTGGCGCGAATTGCTGTCCATGCGCGAGAGCGCCGCAAGGTTCTCGATGACGCGTTGCACGCCCTCCGCATTCTGCGCAATGATGCGATTGAATTGCGTCACCTGCGCGGGCTCCAGCCACGGCTCGAGGAGCAGTCCCGCTGCGCCACGAATGGCGCCGACACGATTCTTCAGTTCGTGCGACACCATGCGATTGAAGCGGCGCAGCCGCTCCTCGCGCTGACGCACCTGTTCCGCCGAAATGCGAAGGAAATGATTCATCGTCGACTGACGAATGCGCTCGATCACTTCCGCCACCTGCTGCCAGCAGTAGGCTACTTCGTCCGGCTCCGCGCCGCCCATCTCCGCGAGCGCCTGCCGCATCATGTTGTAGAGGATGTTCGCCAGGAGCTGGTGCTCCTTCAGGATCTCGTATGCATCGAAGCCCTGGGAGTAACGCAGGGCTCCAAGCTCCATGGCCTTTGCGTCGAGGGGCACACTGCCCTCGACGGTCGGTTCACCATACTCGAGGTAGTCGGCGATCCCATCAATGAGGATCGGAACATGATTCAGCAGCTCATCAGTCGGGAAAACCCGGCGCGGCTCGATGGTGACACGCGCGATGATGCGTTCGAGCCACCGCTCCACAATTTCCGAACGCGCCGACCGCAACCGGTCGGCGAGGCGCTCGGCGAGTGTGTTACGGTCGGATGACGGCGTTCTCATTGATGGACACCTGGACAGGTTAAGCAACGGAATATGTAGCGCCCGACTCGGTCGCGTGCCGTTCGCTGACCACTTATGTTGCACTGGATACCCGCGCGCGACGGCGTTGTGGCGTGTCGACCGGATAGCTCAGTTGGTAGAGCAGGAGACTTTTAATCTTCAGGTCGTGGGTTCGATCCCCACTCCGGTCATGTTATAGCACGAACGGCCCAGCGAGCAAAGCTTGCGGGGTCATCGATCAACAGGGAGCGCCTGCGGTACTCCGCGTTGCGGTCCGTGCAGGCCGGGAACTGCGTATTGTATTGTTCTGCTCCCCCTGCAGTTAACGTCTCATAACGCTAGCAGGGAAGACGACGACGGGGCCCGTATTCGGGCCCCGTCGTTTTCTCGCACTTCCTCCTGCCAACGCTGCGGTCACACAGTTTCGTGACGACGCTGCTCAGGCCTTTCTATCGAGACAACCGGTGAAGCTCGGGTTGTTCTTCTCCTCGAAGGGAATCGGGAAGTTCACATCCGGTCCGTACACGCCACCCTTGAAATAGGCGCCGGTGGGGAACACGCTCTCCGCATCACGACCATACTGCCGAATCAGGCGGCGAAGGTCACCCAACCGATGCGCCGTGAGAAAGAGATCGATGGCGCGCTCCTGAAAGAGGAGGTCAACCTTGCCTGCGCTCGTCGCCGGCACCGCGTCGATTGGCGCGGGGCTGGCGGGCGCCAACGCTGGGGCCAGTGCGTACGTCGGGGACGCCGCGCGTGCGGCGTTCAGCTTGGCCAGGAACGTTGCGTCATCGTTCGCCGCGAGGGCTGCTTCCGCCTCGATGAGCCGCGCCTCGCTTCCTTCGGCGAGTGGAGTTGGGGCTGACCGGTTCTGGTACTTCGCTGACACGAACAAGGGCGTGAAGTTGTCGAAGCCAAGGCCGCCTCGGGCAGAGTTCTTACGCACCGCGAGGCGTCCATCCGTCAGACCGATGGAACGAAACAGAAGACCATTGGCACCCTCGCGATCCGGGATCGAGAAGCGACGTGAATTCTGCGCAAAGGAGAACACGCCATTGTTCTGCCGCCCTGTGTTCTCGTCATGATTGATCACGTACCGGAATGAAGAGGGCACAGCGGCTACCGCCGTCGCCGCCGCCGCATAATTCTTCTGGTCGACGAGGGCGCGTCCCTTCCCGATGCGAGCGAGGTTGAGGGCCGTCCCTGCGCCCGCCGCGGTGGCAATCGTGATGGCCGAGTCGAACTTGGCGACCGCCACGGTCAGCAACTGCGCGGTGGTCATCGGCGCGCCATACGTGAAGGTACCGTCGGTGTTCAACTTGCTCGCAGGGACCCCCGAGCAGTAATTCTCCGCCAGGAGTATGTACGTGAACGCGTTGAGCGCGAGCACTTCCGCGCGTGAGCCGTTAGTGGGATCGAGCGCGGCGAAACTGACCGCTCCCGCGTCGGTCGTCGCACGCGCCGTCTCGATGGTACGAAAAGTTCCCAGCGTCGTGGCATTGATCTCGTTCGTGTTGCGTTGGTCCACTTCGATGCGCGTCGGGAAGCTCTCCGAGTTGATGAACTCGTCCGCGAGCAGCCCGGACATTTCATTCAGCCCTTCGCTGTTGTTTGCTCCAGCGTACGCAACGCCAAAGTCACCGATCGACGCCGCAAGCACGTTGGGGAGGGCCGCCTTGTCGGAGAGCGACACCGGCTTGACGATGTCCACATCGGACACCGTGAGGAGGTCTGTCGAGCAGGCACCGAGCGCAAGCGCGCTCACGCCAATGAGCGCACGTCGGAGTGACTTCCCCCTCGAGTGTGCGCGCCCGTTCTGCGAATGATGATTCATGATATGTGCTCGGCTCAGAAGGTCAGGTTCAGACGCGCCGTGAACGAACGAATGTTCGGCTGCGTCAGGAAGTCAGCGGTAGCAAAATTGCCTTGGGCAAGGGCGTTCAATTCGGGATCGAGACCGGTGTACTTGGTCCAGGTGTGCAGGTTGCGGCCGGCCAGTGTCAGCGACGCAGAACCCGCACCGATTCGGCTCGCCAGGGTGCGCGGCGCCGTGACCGTGAACGCCACCTCGCGGAGCTTTGTGTAGCTGGCATCCTCGATGTATCCGGCCTGCGTTCCCATGAGGGCCCCGATGAGGTGCGCCTGATCCTCCAGCGACGTCCTGCTGGCATCCGCCGCATCGAGGCAGTTCTGAAAGCCGCCGTTGGAGCACCGGAATGCGCGCGTGTTGTTGTACAGCTTCTGGCCCCCGCGATGATCGAGCAATGCGGTGACGCGGAACATGTCGAAGAAGGTCAAGGCCGGGGTGAAGGTCAATTCGGTCTTCGGGAACGGCGTTCCGATGTACTCGGCCGTGTCGCCGATCGTGATTTCGCACGCCGGTCCGCCTACCAGCACCGGCTGGCCCTTGCAGTTCACGCGGCTGATGACGCCGTCGTTGTTCGCATCACCAAAGCTGGTGATCGGCCGGACAAAGTACGCGCCCAGGGGCAGGAAGTTGCGAATGACCTGCGTGCTCGAGAAGCCGAGGAAGATCTGCGGAATGGGATTGCCCTGTCCATCCCGTCCCAGGTCATCGAGGCGGTTCTTTGTGAAGGAGCCGTTCGCGGTGAAGTCGAACTTCACATTGCGAGCCTCGACTACGTTCGCACGGATAGAGACTTCCTGGCCGTAGTTGCGAACCTGTCCAAGGTTCTGGAACCGCGAGTTGCCTGCACCAAGCGACGGGGCAAGCACGACGTTCACGAGATCGTCGGTCGTCCGCTTGTCATACGCCGTGTACTCCACGCTGATGCGGTCCTTGAACAAGCCGAGATCGAAGCCACCCTCCGTTTCGGCGGACCGCGCAGGCTTGAGGCTCGTATTGCCCGGCCCTCCCACGGTAAAGCCCGGAACGTCCGTGCCTCCCACGTTGACCGCAACCGGGTTGAAGAAGAGCTCCGAAGCGCGGAATCCCGGATTCTGGCCGGACACACCGTATGCGGCGCGCAACCGGAGCAGGCTCACTGCGCTGAGGCGCTTCGGAAAGAAATCCTCCTCGCCGATGACCCAGGATCCGCTGAAGGCCGGATAAACGATGTTCTTGAAGTTCTGTCCAAACGCGCTGTTCTTGTCGGATCGCACGGCGGCGGTGAGGAACACCCGGTCACGCCAGGCGAGCTGTTCGCGGCCATACGCACCCAGGAGCTTCACATCCTGGTTCACTTCTCCCACGGAGAAGCGGGCATTGGTACCGTTCAGCGATTCGGTTCCCGCGAGGAGCTTGGCGCCGAAGGCGTCAGTCCGGCGGAACAGGTTATCGGTGTACTGGCCGCCGAGCGACGAGGACAGCTTCAGTGTGGGCGTCGCCTCGTAGTTCGCGGTGCCGTTCAGGTTCACCGTGTAATTCGAGATCACAGCCCTGTTCGCGGTGCGGTTGCCTTCGGGCAGGGACCCGAAAAATACCTGCTCCGGAGGTACGGTCTCGTTGTCGAAGCGGCCGTTGACGTCAGCGCCCGCCGTACCGGTAAAGGTCAGCCAGTGGAGCGGCTGATAGTTGCTGGTCACGCTACCGATGAAACGCTGCACCTGCTGGCGCGTGTTGATTGCGTAAATGTCCTTGGGTACCTGTCCGCTGATGTAGCCACGGCTCGTGGTATCACCGCCACACAAACTGGGATACGAGTTCTTTGGACCGCAGTCGTACGCGAGGCCGAGGAGCGCGGAGGAGAGTGCGCCCAGGATGTTGTTGTCGTTCTGGGGCAGGCGCAGGTCGCTGTTGGTGTAGCCGACAGACACTGCAGCGTCCAAGGTCTTCGCCAGCTGCGCACGGACGTTGGTGCGGAGGTTGAACTGGCGCGAATGATTGATGTCGTACACGCCCTGTTCCTGATTGTACTCACCCGACAGATAGTAGGTGGCTGCGTCTCCGCCCCCGGACGCACTCAGCCCGAGCAGGCGCCGGTTGCCATCGCGCAGTGGGTTGGAGTTGACCAGCGGACTGTTGGTGACCACCGAATCCACGGTGCAGGTTCCGCGTGCCTTCAGGTCGATGTTACAATTCGTTGTGAATGACCCGTTGGTGCGCTTGCCGAATGCGAGGTAGTTCGCGGGATAGGTGTTGATGTCTCGCGATCCGCCGGCTTCGCCTGTGAGTTCCCAGCGTGTCTTGCCGGCGCGTCCCTTCTTCGTGGTGATCTGGATGACGCCATTGGCTGCCGCCGTGCCGTAGAGCGCAGCCGCCGCGGGTCCCTTGATGATCTCGATGTTCTCGATCTCGTCCGGGTTGATGTCATTGAACCGGGATGGCTGCTGGCCACCGACGCCGATGGAGGTCGAGTTCGCGCTGTTGTCGATGCGAATGCCGTCCACGATGAGCAAGGGATCGTTCGACAACGACACGCTGTTGGAGCCACGAATGCGGATGCGTGATCCGCCGCCGACCGTACCGCCAGACGTGGTGACCGAGACGCCGGGGGCGCGCGCCGCCAGGACGTCGGAGAAATTGGTCGTGGCCGCGAGCGGCAGAGCCGTCGGATCGATCGTCGCGGTGGAATTGCCCGTTTCCCGCTTGCGCTGCGTTTCGCCCGTTGCGGTGACCACAACCTGGTCGAGCTGCGTGGCCGAGACCGCCAGCGCGAAGTCCTCGGTCATCGTGGCACCCGAGGAGATCACGACGGTGCGCTGCTGCTGTCCGTAGCCGATGCGTTGCGCTACGACCGATATGCTGCCCGTCGGCACTCCCGTGATTCGATAGGCGCCAGTCTGATCGGTTTGCGTCCCGCGCTGCGTTCCCACGATCCGCACTTGCGCGCTCACGAGGGGCTGCTGTGACTGTCGGTCGATCACTCGTCCGGCGAGTGTGCCCGTGCCCGCTTGTGCCGATGCAAGGGACGGCGCGCAAAGAGAAAGGATTGCGAGCAATCCGAGGCGAAGGCATGACCGGAGTACGCCGGGTCGAGGCGTTGACATAAGTGTTGCTCCTGAAAGGAAGAGAGTTCCGCATGAACACCACCCGGCCAAGCAATGCCGGCAGTGTTGCTCAACGCACGAACAGCGTGATGAGTTCCCGCGTGCGCACGCACAATCGCAGGCACCCACGAGGGCTACGCGCGACGAATCGGGCGCTCCAACAAACAGCGCCCATGTTCCAGACCCTGCCACGCACAGGGTGGTCACATGCTGCCAGCAAGTTTTTGTGACTGGCAAATCCAGCGTGCTCGACCGTGTGAGTTGTCGGTTTCTCAGGGCGGGGAGGTCGGCTTGGACAGCCACTCTCCACCATCCACCACCATGATGGCACCGGTGATCCACGACCCACCCGGCGAGGCAAGAAACGCGACCATGTTGGCGATATCCGCGGGCGAACCCCAGCGCTGCAGTGGAATCATCTTCTTCGCGTAGCTGTCCAGCGCCTGCTCCAGGGCGAAGACGTCCGGCACTCCGTCCGCTGCAGGAGGCGGCATGAATGCCTTGCGCACGCCCTCAGTGGGAATGGGACCCGGCGCCACTGCATTCATGCGTACGCCGTATTTCGCCCACTCCAGGGACAGCGTCTTCGTGAGCGCATCGATGCCCGCCTTTGCTGCGGTCGCGTGCGCCATCAGCGGCCATCCGCGGTAGTGCAGCGTCATCGAGATGTTCACGATCGAACCCCCGCCCTGCGCCTTCATCACGGGCAGCACAGCTTGCGAGCAGAAGAACGTGCCGTAGAGGTCGATCTCGATGACGCTCTTCCACGCGTTCTCGCTGAGCGTCTCCGACGGTGCGTAGAAGTTGCCCGCCGCGTTGTTGACGAGCAGATCGATGCGGCCGAGCGTCTCAGCGACCTCGCCCACCATCGTGCGCACAAGATTCGTGTCCCGCACATCGACCGCCTTCGCACTCGCCTTCCCACCCGACGCGACGATCTCGGCGGCCGCCGCTTCGACGCGCTCGAGCTTCCGGCTCGCGAGCACGACATGGGCGCCAAGCGACGCGAGGACATCCGCAATCCCGCGCCCGATGCCGCTGCCTCCGCCCGTGATGAGCGCCACCTGGCCATCGAACAAGCCGGGACGAAAGACCGACGCTGACTCAGGGGTCACGCGAGCTCCGAGGCGAGGGTGGGACGTTCGTCGAGCGCATCGAACAGCGCGTCAGCGAGCGCTGGAGCCTCGTCCACGGGAGCGAACGAGAGGGCGAGCGACAACTGGCTCACCGGGGCGAACGAGCGACGGTGATGCGCCGTGAGTCCGTGGGAATCGAGGCCGGCATGGTGCTCACGCGTTCCGTATCCGACGTTCGTCTCCCAGCGGTAGTGCGGGTGACGCCGCGCGAGTGCCTGCATCAGCCGGTCGCGCGTGACCTTGGCGATGATGGAGGCGCAGGCAATCGAATGGCATCGCGCATCGCCGCCGACAACCGCGGTGTGCTCGATGCCCAGCGTCCGAATCATGAGGCCATCGATCACGACATGATCGGGCGTCACCGCAAGGCGGGTAATGGCGCGGCGGATCGCGAGCACCGACGCGTGATAGATGTTGTAGCGATCGACTTCGCGCACACTTGCCGCGCCGATCGAGATCGCCAGGGCACGCTCGCGAATGCGTCCGGCAAGCTTGTCGCGCTCACTTGCCCGAAGCGTCTTCGAGTCATCGATGCCGCGAATCGCCTTTGCGTCGCTCGGCATGACGACCGCGCATGCGACAACGGGGCCCGCAAGGGGGCCCCGTCCGACTTCATCCACACCGGCGAGCAAGGGGCCCCTGCTGCTGCGCAACTCGCGCTCGATTGCGCTCCATTTGCGCATGCAGCGTACCGTTGACCGCGTTACTTCGTGGCGCTCGCTTGCGGCGTCCTGGCCTTCATTTCCTTGATGCGTGTGGCCTTGCCGGTGAGGCTGCGGAGGTAATACAGCTTTGCGCGGCGGACACGACCGCGACGGACGACGATAACCTCCGCGAGCATCGGGCTGTGCAGCGGGAAGATACGCTCGACGCCCACGCCGTTGGAGATCTTGCGCACGGTGAACGTCTGGCTGACGCCGACGCCACGACGAGCAATGCAGACTCCCTCGAACGCCTGGATGCGCTCCTTTTCCCCCTCCTTCACTCGTACATTCACGCGAACGGAATCACCGGCGCGGAACGCTGGGAGGTCGCGGAGCCATTCTTTCTGGGTTTCGATGAAGACATGCATGGGACGACTGGTTCGGGACTTAACTGGAATAGACTTGGGAACTTAGCAGGCAGGCGGTTGCGAGTCCAGTGGCGGGGAGAGGAGGATAGGACGAT
>JBKJUW010000010.1:0-14252 GCA_046589725.1 Gemmatimonadaceae bacterium | reverse complement strand
GCCGCACCCGCCAACACCTGGTCGCCCGGAAGTTCTTCTACCTGCCCACGTGCGAATTTTGCTTCAGACGTGACACACCGGCGCCTTAGGCCCCGGTCGCAGCCTTCAAGTAGAAGTAGCGCTTTGCCATCTCCACCGCCGCCACATATCCCGCCGTCAATCCAATGATCGTCAACATCAATGGCGCCGGCAGCGGCACGAATCCAAACACGGCATCAAACGGCAGATGCGGGATCGCGAGCGCCAGGCTCATGAATCCCACCGAACTCCAGAGCAACAGCGCCCCGAACGTCGCGAAGCCGAAAACGGTACTCGCCAGGCCGAACACCACCATATAGTTGCGGATGAAGGTCGTGTTCCAGCGGCGCGGTTTCGCCATCTGCTCCGCGTCCACGTTGTCGCTCGCGATGGGTCGCGGCGGGAATGTCGGAGAGAAATTGTTAGGCAGAATCTCGGGCGCGAGTAATGGCAGGAACGGCAACAGCAGCGACGCGCCCGGCATGCTGAACATGTTCCCGAAGTTCGCGCTGATGGTCGTGAAGATGTACTTCATGGTGTTCGCGAACGTCCTCCGCCCCTCGTCCATCCCCTCGTGAAGGATGCCGAGGTCGGCCTTGCGCAGCACGAAATCCGCTGCGTGAGCACCGCTTGGGTTGACGAAGAAGTCCTTGGCCGTCAACACCACTCCGTCGGCGGGAATCACGCTTCCCGCGCGCAAAATGCGAAGTGCCTAGGGTCTCCGTCGGCCTGACCTCCTGCTGTTGTCGCTCCCGACGCGCTCCAACAGGAGTGCCGCGGGATTCAACCGCCCGGAATGGAACCGAATCCCGTGAACGGTGGTACGGAGAGAGCCATTCCACAGCCGACGTTCCAGCTCCGCACGGCGAGAAACCCACGGTGATGCAGGCGCGACGAAGAGGGTTCATCGAGCGAATCCTGCACTCTGGCGTGGTGTCAGGGGCCGCCGCCTGGTCGGGATGCGTCCTGACCCGCCCAGCCAGGACAGCGGCCCTCACTCCGCCATCGCAACTCACCATACACCCCGTGAGCTTTTCCAGCCGTTCGGGGAGCACCATCCGAGCATGGTTCGGTCGAGGAACGCCGGGCGGTGGGGCTGTCCTCCTCCTGCACGGAGTGGGTGACAACCGCACCAGCATGGTCGGACGCGCGCGTTTTCTTCACAGCGCCGGTTACACGGTCCTTCTCCCGGATTTCCAGGCGCACGGCGAGAGCACGGGAGCCTTCATCACTTTCGGAGTGCTCGAAAGTCTCGATGCCGAAGCCGCGCTCGCGTTCCTCCGCGCCTCCAGCGACGGCGAGCGCGTGGGCATGATCGGTGTGTCGATGGGTGGGGCTGCGGCACTGCTCGGTCCAGGCCCACTTCGCGTCGATGCCTATGTGCTCGAGTCCGTATACCCGACCATTCGCCAGGCGCTTGACAATCGACTCGGTGTGTGGCTCGGCCCTCTCGGTATGCTGAATCGTGTGCTTGCTCCGGTCGTCCTCCGAGCCGTGAGCGCCGAGATCGGTATCGAAGAGACTTCGCTTCGGCCGATTGATCGCATCGCGAGCGCCAGCGCCGCGGTGCTCGTCATTGCCGGTACGCGCGACGCCTACACGCCGATCGGGGAGTCTCGTGCGCTGTTCGATCAGGCACGCGAGCCAAAGGAGTTCTGGGCGGTGGAAGACGCGACTCACGAGGATCTTCACGCGTTCGCTGGCGCGATGTACGAGCGGCGAGTCGGCGAGTTCCTCGCCCGTCATCTTCGCGCGACGAAGTCTTAGCGCCTCTTCGCCGTTTCTTAGCCGGGCCTTCGCAAGGCGCGTCCAAGGTGCCGGCGTCCGCTCGTTGCTCATCCCGTGCCGTGACGGTCGCGCCAGACTGTCGCGTAAGACCGGTCTCGTTGCTGGCGACGTGGCACGTGCTGCGTTGCGCTCGGTGCACCGAAGCCGGCGGTGGGTAGGTTTCGGAATGATATGGGTTGCAGGGCTCGTCGCGGGAGCAGTTCTCCTGATAGCGCTCGCGACCGTCATGGCGCCGCACGCCGCCGTCCTCGTATCCCGCGCCGCGCCCGCGACAGACTACGCCGACGCCGTGAGCCGCGTCGCGCGGCAACAGCGCGCCGACGATCGCGTGGTCGTCGCCGGAGGCCGCTCCGTTCTCATGGCGCACGGGAGACGCACCGGTCGTGTCGTCGTCCTCTTTCACGGCTTGACGAATTCGCCCAGGCAGTATGAGCACATCGCCGCTCATCTGTACGCATCGGGCGACACTGTCTACATCCCTCGGCTTCCGCATCACGCGGAATCAGGCGGAACGGCGCGGACGCTGGCCGCCCTGACCGCGGAAGAGCTCCAGCAGTGCGCCGATTCGGCGATCGACATCGCGTGCGGACTCGGCGACTCCGTTGTCGCTGCGGGGGTGAGCGCCGGGGGGACGCTCGTGGCCTCGATCGCCCAGCACCGATCGGATGTTCACCGGGCGGTCATCATAGCGCCGGTCCTCGAAATCGGACGAGTGCCCTCTTTCCTCGCGGCGCCGTTGATGAATCTAGGACTTCGCCTCCCGAACGCCACGCAGAACCTCCCGGCCGATCCAGCGCGGCCCGACCGGCAGCGCGGCGTTTCGACACGCGCCGTCGCGCAGTTATTGCGTCTGGGAAGCGCAGTGCGACAGGTGGCCCAGCGAACGCCATCGCTCACCCGCCACATCGCATTCGTCGTCAACGCGAACGATCACACGGTGAAAACATCTCCGGCGCTCGAGCTCGCGCGCCGGTGGAGCGTGGGCGGTGCCTCCGTCGCTGTGTATCAGTTTCCCCGTTCGCTGCATCTGCCGCACGACATCACCGAGGAAGCGAACCCGAACGCGGATCCGGCTGTCGTGTATCCGGCACTCGAGGCAGTAATTCATGGCGAGTGTCCGCCCCCGGTGCTGTCAGAGCATCGCCTCTGGCCACCCTGAGGTTCTCGCGCCCATGCAGCGATGTCGGTGATGGATATCGTGATCGCTGACGTCCATGGTGATCGCTCCGCTCTCCACGCTCCGTCAGAGTGCTGTCGGATAGGTTTCCGGCACCTCGCAGAGCCCAGTGTGCTCAAGCGGCTCTACCGCGCGTGTTGTGTCGTAGTGAAGGATGACAACGAACCGATCGGGAAGCCGGGAGTGAAAGCAGTGGCTCTGCCGCTCTGTCTCGGGGCGGTAGAGCACGCCGATCGCCCGCTCCAGACGCGGCTGGCCGAGCCCGCGCACGGCATCATTGGATGCCCGGAGATCGAGGAGGAAATTCCGGATCCCCCGTACGGGCGGCACTGCATACATTACGGTAGCCCGGGACTCGTCACACCAGCCCGTGCATGGCAACCTCTCGGCGATCCTGGCGGCGCTCTCACCCGGTGTTCGGGGCGGGATCATGGCGAGCCGGAATGGAGTTCATTCGAACAACGAGAGACCCACCCCTGGCGACGTTGTACAGTCGAAACAGGAAGCGGTGGGTCGGCAGTCAGGACACGCGTGCGGGCGCCGGAGAGGTGATCTCGCCTTCAGCGCGCTCGCGGACAACGTGCGGGACTACACGATCTTCCTCACGGACGCCGCCGGTGTCATCACGTACTGGGGCAAAGGTGCGCGTCTCATGACATGGTGGACCGAGCAGCAGGCGGAGGGTGCCCACCTTCGGCTCCTCTATCCGGACAATGGGTCGGAGGATGGCACCGCCGAGGAGCATCTCATAACCGCCGCCACGACCGGAGAGTATGCCGGTGAGGGACAGCGCGTCCGAAGCGACGGTTCGACGTTCTGGGCCGGTGTCACCCTCACCGCGCTTCGAGACGACGGCGGGGCACTCCTCGGCTTCACCAAGGTGACGCGCGACCTCACCGCGCGCCGGGCCGCGGACGCTGCCAAGACTGCCGGTGTCGCCGCCGAGCGCGATCGCCTTGTCGCGGACGAGGCCAATAGAGCGACGAGCCGGTTTCTCGCCAGCATGAGTCACGAAATTCGCACGCCCATCAACGCGGTGTTGGGCTACATCGGGTTGCTAGAGGAGAATTCCGGCGGGGGAACGCTCAACGCGACGCAACGCCAGTACGTGGAACGGCTCCGGATCTGTGGGGGCCACCTCGCGAAGCTCATCGATGGAATTCTCGATCTGTCTCGTCTGGAAGGGGGTGGCATCGAGGACCTGAGCACGCCCGTGCGACTCGGCGACGCGATCGCCGGTGCGCTCGCCCTCGTCGAGCCGCAGGCGACGGCGAGCGGGCTCGTCCTCGCGAACGAGTTGAGCGCAACGGCTGCGCTGCAATTGTGTCATGGCGACGAGCATAGCATACGGCAGATCCTCGTCAACGTTCTGGCGAACGCCATCAAGTTCACGAGCGCCCGCGATGGGCACGCAGGACACATTACCGTGAGTGCGGGTGCGGCCAACCAGCCACCGCCGGAGGCCGCGCTCGACGGCCCAGGCCCTTGGGTGTATGTCCGTGTCGAGGACAATGGGTGCGGCATCCCAGCCGACCAGCTCGGGGCAATCTTCGACGCCTTCGTGCAAGTGGACGCCGACCATATGTCAGAGTCTCGCGGGGCGGGTCTCGGTCTCGCGATCAGCCGCCGATTGGCGCGCCTCATGGGTGGCGATCTCACCGCGCAGAGCACGCCGGGTACTGGGTCTACGTTCTTGCTCTGCCTCGGCGCGGCGCACTGACCGATTTCTTGACCTCCAACCGTCCTTATCGGAGGATCCGGCCAACTGGCACGTAGATTCACGGTTTAGCATTCACATATCGTCCTGGGCGTCATTGAGGCGGGGGCGCTCATCGCGCTGTTGGTCGCGCTGTTCAAAGTGCCCGTCGGATCGACCGAAATGTGGCTCGTCGGCGGAGCGACAGTGTGCGTCGCGGCAATGATCGGGATCTGGGCTGCATGGCTTCGCCCGTTAAACGTCACGATCGCCGGATGGGACCCTGACGCGTTGCCTGCCGACTGGTCGCGTCACCACAGCCGTTGGTCGACGTATCATCGGCTGCGTGTGGTTCTGGCAATCATCGCGACTGCGCTCTTGCGGATAGGGCCGATGGCGCAACCGGCTTGGTAAATCGGCACGTTGGGTTGGAGAACGCCTCCAGCGCCAGCGCGCTGCCGCAGAACCCCTACATCCCCTACATCCCGGTGGGGTACGTCTCGGGAACTTCGGCATCGAACGTGACCGGCATGTGTAGCGGATCCACCCCATGCGTCTCGTCGATGAACAGGAAGGCGTCGTACCGTCGCGGTACGATCGTCGGCACGTAGTTGCCCCATCGCTCCGCCTCCGGATTGTAGACGACGCCAATCGCGCGGTGATCGGCCGGGCGCTCGAGCCCGGGAATGCCGCCATTCTCCGTTCCATCGAACAGCAACAGCGCATCGCCGGTGACGGCCTGGTGCAGCAAGTCTTCCCAGCTATCCGGCCGCGCGAGCGGCATGCGCATGCGCTGCATCGGGGCGCCCCAGCCGGTACCGGCGACGACAGTGCCGCGGTGCGTGCCGAAGCCAACGAGCATGACGCCGTCACGGTCCGCCGGCCGCTCACCGTGCGCTTGTCGCACGAGTTGGCCCACGTTGACCATACCTTCCCGCGCCATGTCGGTGAATCGCGCGTCGCCAACGTGGGTGTTGTGTTCCCACACGATTGCCTTCGACACCGGGCCATGGTGGACCATGAGCCGGTCGAGTGTCTCGACCATGTGATGATCGCGCACGTTCCAGGAGGTCGCGCCGCCACGGATCATCGTCCGGTAGTATCGCTCGGCGTTCCGGGCGATGAGCGCGTTCTGCTCGGCGTTGAAATAGGCATCGGGCCCATCATCGGGAAACTCTCCTGCGCTGGTGCGCAGCGCACGGAGCATCCTCACCGTTTCATCCTCGCATGACGTCGGCACGAGCGCGGTCGCGCGCGCGTAGGCTTGCGCGTCCTCATAATACGGATCGAAGCACGCGTACGCGCGCCGAGCCACGCGCGCTGCTGCCGGATCGACCCGCTCGAGATAGTCGACCACCGCGGCCATCGATTCCCAGAGCGAGTAGACATCCAGCCCGTAGAAGCCGACCTGCTGCATCGCCGGACGGCGGTGATTGTGTGTGCGCATCCATTCCGTGAGCTTTACGACTTCCCGGTTGGCCCACATCCACGTCGGCCACCGCGCAAACGCGTGCAGCACGTCCTCGGCGCTCGTACCGGCGCCGTCCATCCATTTCACATACCGATTGACGCGATAGCAGTCCGGCCAATCGCCTTCCACGGCGATGAACGAGAAGCCTTTTTCGCGAATGAGGCGCTTGGAAATTTCCGTACGCCAGGTGTAAAACTCCGAGGTGCCGTGCGTCGCTTCGCCCAGGAGAACGAAGCGGGCATCGCCAATGGCGTCGAGCAATGGATCGAGATCGGCGGCAGACGCGAGTGGCCTCGCGGCGCCGCGCAGTCGCTCAATGAGCGGCTGCGCATCGTCCGTGGCGTGACTCCTGGCCCGGGGAGATGGAATCATCGGTCCTTCCAGCCGCTCATCGGGCCGTTCACCCGTGCTGCTGACTCCGCCCGTGTCGACGTGATGTGACTGAGGAACCACTCCCGAGCGGACGTCGCCACGTGCTCGAGCGCGCCGGGTTCCTCGAATAAATGCGTCGCACCACGAATGATCTTGAGCCGAACATCGGCGCGCATCTGGTCGCGCGCACCTTCGTTGAGCGTGATCACGACGGCGTCGCGCCCGCCGACCAGAAGGAGCGTGGGGGCCACGACGAGCGGCAGTGCCTCAGCGGCAAGATCCGGACGGCCGCCGCGCGAGACCACGGCGCCAATGCGCCACGGACGTTCCGCCGCCGCCACGAGCGCCGCACCACCTCCGGTGCTGGCGCCGAACAATCCGACGGGGAGATTCGCCGTGTCCGTCAGACCACCAAGCCAGTCGATCGCCACCACGAGACGGCGGGCGAGCATCGGGATGTCGAACCGATGGTGGCGCGTCAAATCGTCCACCTCCTCTTCGGAGGGCGACAGCAAGTCGAGCAACAGCGTACCGAGCCCGGCGTCGCGCAGCACCCGCGCGACGAACCGATTCCGCGGACTGAACCGGCTGCTGCCGCTGCCGTGCGCGAAGAGGACGACGCCGATGGCGCGCTCGGGAACACCGAGCGTGCCTTCGAGCGTCACGTGGTCGATGGGAATCGATACGGTGCGCTCGAGGGCGTCGTCGCCGAATGGCAGATCGCGCCGTTCACGCCGTGGCATGGGTGCTCCATCGCGCGCGATCCAGTAGCTCCTGCACTTCCTCGTCGCTCGTCTGCGAGAAATCGTGGTACCAGTGTCCGACCGCCCGGAACGGTTCCGGGGTCATGGCGCACACGACCTCGGCGATGTCGCGAAACGCGTTGCACGTCGCGGGCGCCGCCACGGGCACGGCGACGACGACGCGCGACGGGCCTTCTTGCCGCAGCGCCGCGACGGCGGCGCGCATGGTCGAGCCGGTCGCCAATCCGTCATCGACGAGAATGACGGTCTTGCCGCTGAGATCGGGGAAGGGCCGCTCGCCGCGGTATTGCCGTTCGCGCCGGGCCAGCTCGACCCGTTCAATTGCGGTCACCCGCTCGACCTCCGCTTCACTCACCCGCGCCGCGCGGATCAGGTCGGAGTCAAGCACACGGACACCTCCGCTGGCAATCGCACCCATGGCGAGCTCCTCCTCCCATGGCAGTCCCAGCTTTCGCACGACGAACACGTCGAGTGGCGCACCGAGTGCGGTCGCGACTTCGAACCCGACCGGCACGCCACCGCGCGGCAGCGCCAGCACGATGACGTCAGATCGATTCGCGTAGTAGTGAAGCTCGACGGCGAGCCGCCGGCCCGCGTCGTGGCGATCTTGAAAGCGTGTGGCCATGGGTAGGCTCGGTTCGGGGCTTCACAGTACGGAGGCGTAGGCTCGTCGCATGATCATCGTGACACCGGAGAAAAAGGAGCATATGCCACGCCACAGGCAATCAGCGGTGGCCGATCGAGCACCTGCCAATGATCGACCTGCCCTGCTTACCGTCGTGAGAATTCATTTAGGTTCCGTTTGGAATAGGTAGCTGGACACAACTGACGCCTCTCAGTGAGGGGCACGTGGTGTCGAACCTTCCGTATGCTCCCGCGTGACTCGCGCCAGACCGAATGAGAGAGATGGCGAAATCCGCTGATGCCGCGACCGAGCGCTTCGTTCTCTTTGGCGGCAGCGCGCATCCTGCGGTGACCGCTGCCATCGCGCGCGAACTTGGCACATCGCCGGGGCGGTAACACGACGCGCGCGCGGCGCGCAACACACGGAACGATCGCGAGAGAGGCGCACGACGCTCGAGCGCTGAGCGACGAGACATTGATCATCTGCGTGGTGACGTCTGGGCCGCATGGACCGCGCCGGCACGCTTCGATCGTCGCGCCGTCGCGCTGTCCGCCATCGAGATGGCGCCCGTCGGCGCGACCGCGTCCCGTGACTCGACCATCTACGCGTGGATGACATCGCATCCGAACGCATTGGTGATGCGGCTGATTGCACCGCTACGCGAAGGCGGGAGGTTTCCGCTGAACGGACTGGGCAGCGGTCAATTCTTGCTGCCGATGTCGGGCGTCGCCTACGCCGCCGGACGACTCTCGCACAATCCACCCCTGCGCGACGCGGGCCTTGGATGCGCGGCCGCCCACCTTGCGAGCGCCGGACTGCGCGAGGTCATCTATCTCGGTATCTCGCGCGCACGTCCGCATGACACGCCGAGTGCCAATCGCATCACGGTTCCCGGAACGCGCGCGTGATCGGATCACTCGTTCCTCAGTGGCCACATCGCCAATTCGATGGCCTGCGCGTGGTTTCTCTCACATCGTTATTCCGTGGGCATTGGCGCGCCGATCATGTATGCCTACGCGTCGGCGATCGGGCTCGGTCGCATGGCCGATGGCTGGCATTGGGCATCCGACGTGGTAGCTGGCGCGGCTGTTGGATTCGCGATCGGATCCCTCGTCGCCGACCGACAGCTGACGCGCACGACCGGCGGCGGGAGCAACGCGTCACCATCGACGTCGCGGGGGTTCAGTGCGGCGTGGGCGATCAGCTTTTAGTCGGGCCGATCGAGCCTTACAGGATAAGAGCATGCGCGCTGAAGGATGGTCACGCTAGACCCTCTGCTCGGGGCTGCTCGTCGCGCCGCGATTGGAGGCCTGTCGCTCTGGCGCGGAGATGCGTTCGACGACCATCGCGACTTCGCGTTCGCTGACGCGTCCGCCGTCGTGCGCGGCGCGCGCGAGATCCGCTTGCGACACGATGCCGATGCAGCGGCCCCCGGTGTCGATGATCGGTATGCGGCGCACCTGGTTATCCGCCATGGCCTTCGCGACGTCGTGCACATCGTCGTCGGCCTTGCAGCAGCACGGATCGCGCGTAATGACGTCGCGCACTCTCGTATCAGCGCTCTTTCCCTGGGCGAGCGCGCGCACGGCAAGGTCGCGATCGGTCACGATCCCCACCACGCGGCCGTCCTCGACCACCGGCACCGCCCCGCAGTTGTTGTCCCGCATTGTGCGCGCGGCGTCTTGCAGCGAATCATTCGGCGAGCAGCAAGACGGGCTTGGGGTCATGATATCTTTCGCCTTCATGCGGAGTGGTCCTCGATAGAAGTAGTCATGCAGAGCGAGATCGCTGCGAAAGGCGTGCCGGACACAGATCACGCTGTCCCATGTTCACTTGCTGCTGGTCGGCCCCGTAGTTGCGGGGCGCTGCTTCCATAATCCCGCCGCCTTACACCATCGTCGCGGGCGAGCGGCATGCGGCGGCGACTGCGCGGGGAAAGGAGTCCTTCTCGTCAACGCGCTTTCTTGCGCGCGCGGGTCTTGGCCGCCTTCCTGGCAGCGGTCGAGCGTTTCATTGCGCCCTTGGTGTTTGCTGCCTTGCGCGCCGCCGCCGAGCGCTCTGCGGCACTGCGCCGCCGCGCCGCCGATTTCGCCTGCTGCGCCAGCGCCTGCTTGGAGGCAGCGACGCGGGGTTCCCGCTCGAGCGCGCTTTTCACCGCACGCGAACGTTTGGCGGAAATGCGCTTTGTCCCCTTCTTGCCCGCCTTGAAGTCGCGTGCTGCCTTGGTCCGAGTTGCGTCGGATGCAGTGCCCTTTTTCGGCGGTGGCAGGTCTACCCCGGCGCGGCGCGCTTTCGACAAACCGATTGCGATCGCCTGCTTAGCGGAACGCGCCCCGTGCTTCCCTTCGCGAATGTGCTCGATCTCTTCGCGCACGAACTCTCCCGCCTGAGTCGTGGCCGCTTTGCCTTCACGCTTGTCCTGCGCGGCGCGTTCGAGGGTGTTCTTGTCGGGCATGGTGAGCTCCTGTGAGACAACCGCGGACGACCTGCAACTGCGCTCGTCGATCTCGCGGGAAGATTACGGATGTCAAACGCGATGCTAGGCTCGCTTTCCGGCAGGTAGATGTCGCCTATAACAACCTTGGAGCCGGGTGGAACTCGGTTCGTGCTATTCTCCGAGCAACCAGCACGTCGACCGGTGGCTACCGTCGCGACAACCTGCCGCGCGACGAAGGGACGGAGCGTCTCCGCGAGTCACCGCCCGGCCTCACGCCGGTCCTTGAACATCATGGCCGCGCTACCTCCTTCCGGAACGGCATGGAGCTGGCACGGCGATGATCTCTCGAGTTCAGATGGTGACTACGATGGGCTCGTGACTTCCCTCGTGATGCTCGATCGGCGGTGACGTCGAGTATCTCGGCGAACCGCGAGTGCGCTAGAGACACGGGCGACTCAATGGTCTCTCTTGCCACGCGATCGTGCTGCACTGGTCAGTCGGGAGAAAAGGTGAGAATCGTCTGGCCTGGTGCGTGGCTGAGCATGAGTCCCGTATCGCGTCCGCTCCCATCGGTGGCGATCGAGACCTCCTGGACGTTGCCGATTCCGCGGGTCACGTGCGGACTGGAGCCCTTGCCGTCACCGAGCATCAGCTCCACGCGCTTCTCATGTGGATCGAAAGTGACGCCCTGGAATGGATAGCCGTCCTCCAGCACCTGAGCGCCCCGTGCGCGATCGTCAAACTCGACGACCGTGCGGCGGCCGCGATTGCGGCGGGAGAATGCGTCCAGCTGAATCGCCCACTCCTCTGGCTTGCCACTGGCGGAGGTGCCCGTGATCAGCCGCGTGAAGTGATCCAGCTCCGCGAACGTTGGTGCCGGGGAGATCAGGACACTGCACGTCGACCCGCGCAGGAGGGCGTCTGTGACACTCCCCACAACCAGGCGAGACAGGAAGTTCAGCCCCTGCCGTCCAGCCACGATGACGTCGGTGGCATGAGCGTTGGCATAGTCCAGCAGGCGTTCGGAAGCCCCGCCTTCAAGCACCTCTTCCTTCACGGCAATGCCGGACGGCAAGGCCAGAATCTCGAGCAGGCGACGAAACTTCTCCGTGAGTGACGCAGGGTAAGGCTCGTCGTGCGTGCGAAGGCGCGCGTCATGCACCGCGCTGGGCTCTCGGACATGCACGAGATGAACGACCGAACCAGTGGTGAGCAATGGAATGATGATTTCGGCGGCCTTGATACTCGCAGGACTAAAGTCGGTGGCGAGGACGACATCACGAAACGGCACGTGGATATCCGCGCTCACGGCGAGCACGGGACAGGTCGCACGGCTGATCGTATGCACGGCGGTTTCGAGACCGAGCATACGATCAAGCGGTCGGTGGCGTCCGATGCCCATGACGATCAACGGAGATTGCCGTGCGCTGGCCACGTCCGCGATCGCGCGTGAGGGCTCGCCGAGCAGTACCTCGGTGTGGCACGGGATGGCCGGGTCATCGACCTCAAGTACCTGCGCGTTGAGAGCCGCGAGACGACTCTCGGCATGCTTCGCGTTGACATCGGGCGACAGGACGACCGCCTGCTCGCCGCTGAGGTATTGCGGAAGCGGTTCGAGGATCGACACCGCGAGCATCCCACTCGCCGTCCCCGAGGCGAAGTAGTGCGCGGCGCGGAGCACTCCAGACGAGTCGCTTCCACCGAGTGCGACGATGATCGGCCCCGTCCGCTTCGAAGCCGAATGCGACGGGTGCGAAGCGGATGCAGGCGCGGTTGGTGTCATTGCCGGGTCCTCGTGACCGAAGTGGGGAACGGGTGCACCGCGACATCTGCGCAATGCGTCGCTCGACCGAAAGAATGCGGCGCGCGATCAGCCGTTGCTATCAGGCGATCGCGGACACAACGCGCCAAGCAGGCACCGTATACTGCATGAGCGAGGTGCCATGACCACCACACAAGCGTACAGCGCGATCGCCCGCCTTACCATTCCACGAGACGAACAGGGGCTGAAGCGGCTTCCGATACGGACCACGTGACCGGAGGTCTGTCGGGGATCAGCGGACGGCACGGGAAACAGACGGCAGAGTCATGAAGCATCAGAGGATGTTGCGAGACCCGGTGGCGCGTGCGGCGCGCAAAGTAGTCCAGTCGTTGCTCGCCGACGCGAGAGTCGCAAGCGCGTCATTGCTCGATTCCGATCGGCACGGACAGACCTTCGCCGACGACGCGCTTCACGACTTTCGCGTCGCCGTGCGGCGCTTGCGCGGTTGGCAACGCGCCTTCACACCGTGGCTCGGGAAGGCCGCGTCGCGCAAGATGCGGCGACAGCTCCGCGCCATCGCGCGCGCGACCGGCGCAAGTCGTGACACGGCGGTACACCTGGCGTGGCTCAAGCGACAGCGGCGGACAATGAATGTGCGGCAAAGATCCGGCGTCGATGGTCTCATTGCGTACCTGGAGGACCGGCAGCTGTCGCACACGGTGGAATCGCTGACCGCCGCGCACGACTTCCATGCGCTGTCCGAGAGACTCGCCAGACGTCTCAAGCGCAGCGGCAAGGCAACGCGAGCCCGGAGTGCGGCCGATCAGCAGCGATTTGGCGCCGTGGCCGCGCGTCTGGTGCGCGAGGCGAGTCGCGCGCTGCGCCAGCGACTTTCGTCGGTGCACACCGCATCGGATGAGACGGCGGCGCACAAGGCGCGCATCGCTGCCAAGGGGCTTCGATATCTCGTGGAGCCCATCGTGCGCGCTCACGATGACCGCCGACGCTCAGACGGGGAGCGCCTCATCGGACAGTTGAAACAGTTGCAGGATCTGCTCGGCGACCTGCACGACGCTCACGTGCTTGCGCTCATCGTGGTTGATGCCGAGCCGAGCCCGGGAATGCTGGGAATCGCCCGACGACTTCGCGGGCGCCGGATGCGGGCATTCGCCGCCGTCGAGCGCAACTGGCTCGGTGGCGGCGCGGATCAGTTATTTGACGACCTCCGATCGTTTTGCGGCGAGCTGGTGCGCTGCACCACCAGGAGGCAGGTGCCGCCCGACCCCGCCTGACGGATATTCGTCGAGAATGTTCGAATATCGCGATCGCAGCAAGGCTTCGATGTCGCCGGTCGTGCAGTTGCCGACCCGCACACAACACACCCACTCGCCGCGCGAGTGTCGACCCCGCGTTGGTTGTCCTTCCCGGGAGCGAGGCAGCATGACGTACATCGCGGACTGGATATTGCTCACGGAGGACACCGTGCTCACCGGAGATATGTCTCTGATCGCCGCTCATGACGCAGCCGAACCGGAGGGGAAGTCGCCGGTGCGGGCCCCCAGGTTTCGCGAACTGACGCCCGAGCAGTCGACGACGATCCTCGCACGTCACCATGTGGGTCGCATCGCCTACGCCTTTCATGACCGCGTCGGCATCGAACCGATTCACTACGTGTACGACAAGGGGTTCCTATACGGCCGAACCTCACATGGCTCAAAGCTCACTGCAATTGCGCATCAGCCACGGGTCGCCTTCGAGGTCGACGAAGTGGAGGGACTGTTCGACTGGCGCAGCGTTGAGGTGACGGGAACGTTCTACCCGGCGGCAGAGGACGGATCGGCGACCGAACGGGCGGCATGGCGGCATGCCATCGAGTTGCTGTCCAGACTCGTTCCGGGCACCATGAGCGAGAGCGACCCCGTTGCTTTCCGAACGGTCGTTTTTCGCATTCACGTGGATGAGATCACGGGGAGGGAGGCAAGCTCGTAAGACCACGTCTCACGAGCTGCCAGGCACCGCCTGACCGGGGCCGTGCGAGTTGATGGTATCGCACGCAACCGAGGCAGGCAGATGATCGACCCGCAGTTGAATATCGCGGCGCGACTCGCGATCGCCTCTCTCATCGGGATTGCGTCCGGCCTG
>JBKJUW010000028.1:0-16743 GCA_046589725.1 Gemmatimonadaceae bacterium | reverse complement strand
TCGCGATGCGGCGCGTAAACGGGCATTTTGTGACAGAAAACCGGCATTTTGTGCCAATCTCCTCCAGCAACCCGCTGTGCACGTCGTCGCGCTGCTCCCCCGCAACCTGCTCGCACATCTTCGCGTCGTGCTGCGAGAGGCGCATTCTCTCGACGCGGTGGTGGATGCCGCCGAACTGCATTCCATCCTGCAGTCCGGGTCAGCGGATCTGTTGATCGTGGACCCGGCCCTGCGAGACGGCCAGTATGGCGAAGCCCTCGAGGAGATCATCGCTTCGCACGCCTCGTTGCCGGTAGTGATCTACACGGTGCTGTCGCCCACGGCGATACGAATGGTCGTAAGGCTCGCACGGCTCAATGTGCAGCACGTAGTGCTCAACCGGTTCGATGACGAGCCACGACGCTTTCTCGACCTGATCGAACGCATACCGGCCCATCCGATGGCCGAGTTGATGTTGCAGGAACTGTCCACGTCGCTACGGAGGTTGCCAGTCGCCGTCGCGCGCGCTGTCGAACATCTGTTCCGCTCGCCCACACGCATAAGGAACAGCCAGGAAGTAGCGAATCTGGCTGGGATGTCGTCGCGCTCGTTGTACCGGCACATGACGCCGGCTGGATTGCATCCGAGGAACCTGATCGTCTGCGCACGATTGCTGAGGGCATACACGCTGCTGAGAACGCCAGGCAGCCGGTTGAAGGAAATCACGACGAAGGTCGGCTACTCCGATCCGGACACGCTGACGAAACTTTTGCACGAATGGAGCGGACGGTCTGCGAAGGATATCCGGCGCGATGTTTCGCCGGAATTGTTCGTCCGCCTGCTCGCGGAGCATCTCCGCCGTGTCGATCCAGAGCAGGAAGTGGACATCCCCGCGTGAAGAGAGAATGAGATGACGCAGGCTCGCAGGAAGACGCGCCAACACGCGCGACGCCGGGGACGCCATGTCGCCTGAACAGGCGCGCGTGCTTGTGGTGGATGATGAGCCGGCGATCTGCCGCGCGCTCACCATCGCGCTCACGCGCGCGGGCTACAACGTCATCGCCGCACATTCGGGCGATGCCGCACTCGCCGTGCTGGCGACGCAGCATGTCGACGTCATGGTGATCGACCTTCGCATCCCCGATACCCGTGGAGACATCGTGTTCGAGCTCGCGGCGGCGACATACCCGCACCTGCGGCACAACACAATCTTCATGACCGGCGACATCTCGGAGCGTGCCTACAAGCTCATCCTGTCGTGCAAGTGCCCCGCGCTCCGGAAGCCGTTCGAGCTCAAGGAGCTCATCGACGCCGTGCACGTTCTGGCGCCGGCGCACACGCAGGGTGCCCGCGGGCAGACGGCGTGACCCGCCGTCCACGCACCGCTAGAGCTTCCAGCCCTTCAGCTTCGCAATGGACTCCTCGAGCGCACGCCGTTCGTCATCTCGGCTCGCCTCCGCCCACAGTCCCTCGTACGTCCTGACCGCCAGGTCGAGCGCGATCGGATCATGCTCGGCACCCGCGAGGCTCGCCGCGTTGTCCGCCAATGCAGCCCGGGCCAGTTGGTCACCGGGAAACCTTTCGGTCACCTGTTGCCATCGATCGACACGACCGCGTGGGTTGGATTCGCTCAGCGACCAGAGGTGCCACGCACCGCGATTCGATGCGTCCGCGGCGATCGCGCGCGAGGCAAGTTCACCGACGATGTCCGAGCCACGACCGGTGAGCCAGTAGGCGTTCGCGAGCACGACCATGGCCTGCGCGTCGCCCGGCCGGGCCAAAACGACCCGCTCATAGGCGGGGATGACAACCTCCGGCAGGTCGTGGTACGGAGCGGTCGCCGCGACGAGGGCGTCCGGCTCGGCCGCAATGGAAAGCTCCTTCATGCGGTCCAGTAGTGCGGCGATGTCGCCGTCATGACGATACTGTTGAACGGCGCCGGTAACGGCGGCATTCACATCCCATTCTGGTGAAATCATGCGGGTAAGCTACTCGGATCCGGGCGATGGCAGCACCGCGCCCGCTCGCTTCGCCGCGGCCATGGTTGCCGAGCCGTCCACCCTCATCACGCGTGAGCTCATTGGGCAGCTGCTGCCCGGGGCTGATCCGGACAAGCTCGTGTTCGCGCTGCTGGCGGAGCGTGAAGAACTGGGCGGCGTGTCGCCCTCGGCGCTGCCGTACAATAGTGAAGAACAGGTCGCAACCCGCGAGCTGCGCCGAGTGCGGTCTGACCTCGCGCTGGGCGAGTCTGCCCGGGCGCTTCAGCATGCCTTCAACAATCCGCTCACCGCGTTGCTTGCGGAGGCGCAACTGCTCGAGCTCGAGCCGCTTGCGGAGGAGCATCGAGACGCGGTGAGCCGCATCCTGGCGCTTGCGCGGCGACTCGTGCTTCTCTCGCGCAAGCTCGGGATCGCCGAACCTGGCGATCCGATCACCTGACCGACGGTCATCCGGCGTGGACTCCTTCCGGAAGCATGCGCGGATTCGGCCCGATTCGGTGCGACTCCCTGACGGGGATTGACGGGGATGGGTTGCGCGAATGACGTTTCGTGGCGATACTCGATGCGTTCGGCGGCTCCGATCGCGTTACGCGTCCGACCTGTCGAACGATGATTCGCGGCACGCCAGTGGTCCGGTAGTTACGAGACCACGAGCAGGTAAACGGCACCGCGGCCGTGCAGGAATGTCGTCTGTCCCCGCGTGAGAGTTCCGCGCCGGCAGGCGTCGCAGGCTCAGAACCGAATCGCGTCGTAGCGTCCGTCACATCCCGCATTCCGTCAGTGGCGCTGAAGCCACTCGACCTTCTGCATGTGGCTCGCAATCCCGCGATGACGTGATGGCAGAACGCTATAGCAGGACACGGGCACGCCTTGCGTGACCGCGCGCTTTCACCCTGAACAACAAAGCTGCATGAACGAACGCCGGCGTCCTCCACGTCGCGGCCGCGGTACCAGCCCGGACAGCAATCCTGTCGTCGAGACCGACGGTGAGGACAACCCGTACCGCGAAGCACCCGCCGCCGTCGAGAGCGGCGGCGAGCCGGCGCCACGGGAAGTGGTGACGGATGCCCCGGAGCGAGTGCCGCAGGCCGTCGTCGAGACGCCGGCGCCGAGCAACGGATCCGAGCCCGACGGATCGCGCGCTGAACCGCCTGGATCAGCGCCTCCGCTTGAACGTGCGCGCCCCGAGGGCGGATTCTCGCAGCAGGGCGGCGGCCATCCGCGCGATCAGCAGGGGCAGACTGGGCGGCGTGGGCGCCGCAATCGCGGGCGAGGCCGCCGGGAGCCTGGACAGGTGGCGGCAGACCGACCGCCGGTGAGTGCTGGCGGTCCACCGCCCGCTCCGATGGCGCTCGTGGCCACGGGGGAGACAACCGGGTGGTTCGATCCTGCGCGCGACGGCGGGTTCATTCGCCGCGCGCAGGCCAGCTATCTCGCCGATGCGGGTGATGCGTATGTCCCGCCCCAGATCGCGCGCCAGTATTCGCTCCGCAAGAGCGACGAAGTCGTGGCGACGACCGGTCGTGATCCACGCGGCCGCACGGCGTTGATCGAGGTGACGCAAATCAACGGCGCCGACCCGGCCGAGGCCGCGCGACGTCCGGAGTTCAACACCTTGATTGCCACATATCCCGAGCGGAAGCTGACGCTCGAGACGGGGCAACCAGCGAAGGCTGGCGCTGAGCTCATTCGGCGTGCGATCGACCTTATTGCGCCGATCGGGTATGGTCAGCGTGCACTCATCGTCGCACCGGCACGCGCCGGCAAGACGACGCTGCTCCACGCCATCACCGAGGGGATTGCGCTGAATCATGCCGAGGCGAGCCTGTTGATCCTGCTGGTGGACGAGCGCCCGGAGGAAGTGAGCGAGGCGATTTCGTGGGGCGTCGGCGAGGTGATCGCGTCGAGCTTTGACCAGCCCGCGGCACGCCACGTCGAAGTCACGGAGATGGTGCTCGAGCGCGCGCGTCGCCTGGTGGAATCGGGCAAGGATGTCGTCATCGTGCTCGACTCCCTCACACGCATGGCGCGCGCGCACAACACGGCGGAGCGCGGAACGGGCCGCACCATGTCGGGCGGGCTCGATGCCCAGGCCATGGCGAAGCCGAAGGCATTCTTCGGATCCGCGCGTGCGGTGGCGCCAACCTCTGGTGGCGGGTCGCTGACGATCATCGCGACGGCGCTCGTGGAAACGGGGTCGCGCATGGACGACATCATCTTCGAGGAGTTCAAGGGCACGGGCAATTGCGAGATCAAGCTCGATCGCTCGCTGGCCGAGAAGCGCATCTATCCCGCGATCGACATCGCGACGAGCGGAACGCGCCGCGAGGAAAAGCTCTTCCGCGCGGACCAGCTCGACCACGTGTATACGCTGCGCCGAGGGCTGGGGCAGATGCCTCCGCAGTCCGGAATGGAGTGGTTGATCAAGCGCATCGCGAACACCACGGACAACGACACGTTGCTGGGCGGACTGTGATAGGACGATAGGACGATCGGAAGGCTGTCCGGGGTGAGCTGTCAGACCGTCAGACCGTCGGACTGTCAGACGCCGGCCGCGAGGCCGGCCATTGGGGCCCATGCTTTGCTATAGATTGGCCCCATCATGCACCTGCCTCGCTGCTTCGGGCGTATGGCGCTCGCCCTGTTCGCGAGCGCCTTTGCTGCGCCCTCACTTCACGCACAGATCGTCCGTCACGACATCGCGCCGGCGCCGGAGGTGGTGGCCGTGGAGTTCCCCGGCGCCACCGAGGCAATCGACCTGCGGGAGCTGCAGGCGAACATCTTCACGGAGCCTACGCGCTGCCGGAACTTCTTGTTCACTCCGCTCTGCCGGTTCGCGAATTGGCGGGCCGTTGAAGAGCGGCACTACCTCAACCGCCAGGAGCTCAAGCGCGACGTGCTCCGCATCCGCGTGTTCTACTTCCGCGAGGGCTATCGTGAAGCACAGGTCGACACGACCGTCGTGCCGCTGAACGACAGGCAGGTTGCGGTGCGGTTCACCATCGTGGAGGGGTTGCCGACGGTCGTGACGGATGTCTCGATCGCGTATGACTCCACCTTGCTGACGCCCAAGCGCGTACAACACCTGAATCTCGTGGAGATCGGACGACCGCTGGACATGTTCGAGGTGGACTCGACGCGCATCCAGTTCCAGAATGAGCTGTGGGAGCTTGGCTACGCGGATGCACTCGTGGACACGTCCACCGTGGTCGACCCGCTGAAGCACACCGCCACCGTGCAGGTGCGCCTCGTGAAGAACCACCTCACGACCGTGGGCGACATCGTGATTCTCGGCACGAGCCAGGTCTCGACGCGCACGGTGCTCAACTCGCTCTCGTTCCGCACGGGAGACTTGTTCCGCCGCAGCAAGACGCTGGAGAGCCAGCGCAATCTCTACGAGTCGAATCTCTTCAAGCTGGCCGCGATTGACGTGCCCGAAACGTTCGACAGCGTGAAGACGATCAACGTGCTGCTGCGAGAAGCGCAGTTGCATGAGGCGCGGATCGGTGCGGGCTTCAACACCGTGGACTTCCTCCAGACCGAGGCGCGCTACACCGCCTACAACCTGTTTGGTGGCGCGCGTCGGCTCGACATCACCGCGACGGCGGGCAACCTCCTGGCGGGATCGCTCGACAACAATCGATTCTTTCACCGGCCGTCCGCCGATACCACGATCACGGGCAACGCGGGGGATTTCCTGAAGCCGACGTACCAGGCGAGCATCGAGCTGAAGCAGCCCGCGTGGCTCCAGCGACCGCGCGACGCGATCGCCATCGGTGCGTTCACGCAACGACGGGCGGTCCCGGCCGTCGTCATCGACAACGGCTACGGCGCCAACCTGACCTTCACGCACACGCTCGCGGCCCGCGCGCCCGCCAGCCTGTCGTACAAGTTCGAGGTGACGCGCGTTGAGGCGAGCGGTCCATACTTCTGCGTGAACTTCGGCGTCTGCGATACGACGTCGATCAATGGACTGCGCGGACACCAGCGCTTGTCGCCGCTGCTTGGCCAGATCCAGGTCGACCGGTCGGATAGTCCGCTGGCACCCACCCGCGGCTATCGCGCGCGCGCCGACTTTGAACACGCGTCGTCGTTCACGATCTCGGATTACCGGTACAATCGCGCATATGGCGAGGGCTCCGTCTACGCGGGATTGGGTGGCAAGGGCTCGGTGCTCGCGTCGCGCCTTCGCATCGGGTTCGTGCGCCCGCTGACCGGGGGCGGTACGCTCAACGAGGCGGTGCTGCACCCGCGCAAGCGCTTCTATGCCGGCGGATCGCAGTCGGTTCGCGGATACGGGGAGAGTCAACTCGGCCCACGCATTCTGACGCTGCCGCTTCGGGATTTCGTGAGCGGGCTCACCGCGTCGGGCGCTCCCTGTGACGTCAGCACGGAAGCGGTGCGGTTCTGCGATCCGAACACGGTGATGGGTCCGGACGGAAAGCCCGTCGACGGCAATGTGTTCACCCCACGCCCGCTGGGAGGCACCTCACTGATCGAGGCGAGTGTCGAGTACCGCTTTCCGCTTTCGTTCATCGAGAATCTCGGCGGTGCCGTGTTCGTGGACGGCGCCGCCGTCGGCGAGCGTATTCTCGATCCGCTCGGCGCAGGTGTGCAGACGCTCGCGAACCTCGTGCGCGGTACGGGCGCGATCACTCCGGGCATTGGGGTGCGCTACCTGTCATCGGTCGGCCCCATTCGTGTGGATCTCGGCTTCAATCCCTCGCGGAAGGAGAACCTCGCGGTGGTGACGGAGGTCGTGAAGAACGGCAAGCGCGAGATCATTCCGCTCGACATTCCGAAGCGGTATTCGCCCACGGGTACGTCCACCGGGATCGGCAGCATCCTGAATCGCTTCACGCTGCACCTGTCCATCGGACAGGCCTACTGATGATTCGCCGGCTGTTCCGCCTCCTCGTTGTGCTCAGCGCCGTGGTGATTCTCGGGGTGGTGGCGGTCTGGCTGCTCACGAATACGGATTTCGGTCGGGAGCGCTCGCGGCGCTTCGTGCTGGGCATCCTCCAGGGGCAGACGCACGGCATCGTGAAGATCGACGCCGTGCACGGCAACTTGCTGAGCGGCGCGACGCTGACGCATTTCTCCATCACCGACAGTGCCGGGCATCCGTTCCTGACGACCGACTCGCTCTCGCTGCGCTACGTGTTGCGCAGCTTCCTCGGGTCCAAGCTCGAGTTCGACGACGTCGTGCTGTATCACCCGGACGTAGTCGTGGCGCGCCTGCCGAACGGGCCGTGGAACTACCGCATCCTGTGGCCGGCCACGCCGCCGCCCGCGCCGGGGGATACGACGACCGGATGGGGCTCCACGGTTCGGCTGACGAACGTCACGGTCATCAACGGCTTCGTGACCGTGCGGTCGCCGTGGGCTCCACGCGAGGGCGTCGCCGCGCACGTGCGCGACAGCCTGATCAAGGATGCGCTCAGGGCGGGATCGCGCCTCTATATCGCGCAGGTACCGGGCGGTTACCAGAAGGTCGTCACGCTGGAACGGCTCAACGGCAAGGTGCCGTTCATTCGCTGGGCCGACCCGAAGTACAGGACGCGCTACGTGCGGGTCGCGTCGATGACGATGGACGCGTTTCCCTTCCGTCCGCCCGCTGCGCACGTTCGGGCCGCGACGGGCAACTTCGAGTTCAACGACGATTCGCTCTGGTGGAAGGGTGCCACGGGGCGGCTGCCGAACACGGCGCTGAAGGGCGACGGGATGTACAACCTGAACAGCGGCGACCTGCGCCTGTCGCTTGCGCTGTCGCCCGCGGCGTTTGCCGACTTCGACTGGTTGTACCTCAAGGTGCCTCGCACCGGTGGGGGCAACCTCGCGATGAGTGTGGTGTGGCGCGGTGTCACGCAGGATTACGTCATGCGCCGAGCGGACCTGCGCACGGGAACGGCGCACCTGACGGGGGACCTCGGCGTGACCGTTGCCGACACGGTCTTCTTCCACGACGCGAACGTCCGCTTCTCCGGGTTGACGACGAAGCAGATCGAGGCGGTGGCGCCCGGGATCACGTCGCCGAGGGATGGGGTGCTCGCGGGGCGTGCGAAGTTCAGCGGCACGACGAAGCGCCTGGCGCTCGACGCCGACGTGACCTTCGACGCGTATCGTCGGGGGACGAGTCGGGTGATTGCCGATGGCGTGGTGGGGTTCACGGAGAAGAAGCCCGTGGTGGTGAGCGCGCGCGACCTGAAGGTGAAGATGGTGCCGCTCCAGATCGACATCGTGAAGCTGCTCTTCCCCACCCTGCCAATTGCGGGGACTCTCAGCGGCAGTGCGACCTTGAATGGGTCGGGCGCGAGCCAGCTCGTGATGACGGGATTGGACGTCGTGCATCAGGACGGCCGCAACATCTCCCACGCGGTGGGTACGGCTTCGGTGCACACCGTCGGGCGCCAGACGCTCGATCTCGACGTCGAGGCGCGACCCATTGCGTTGGCGGAGTTGACGAAGTTCGCGCCGACGTTGCCGTTCAAGGGGTTGGCGAATGGCCCCGTGCATGCGCATGGGCCGATCGACGCGTTGAAGATCGATACGCAATTGCGGCTGCCCGGGGGCGGGGAGTTCGGGATGAACGGGACGGTCGACTTCCTGTCGAAGGAACTCGGCTACGATGTCGTGATGGACACGAAGCGGCTCGACCTCAGTTGGGTGATGCTTTTCGGGCCGGTGACTTCGCTCAACGGCGGCGGCAGGGCGCGCGGAATCGGGTTCAAGCCGGGGACGATGGTGTCTGATGTCGAACTTGCGTTCGGTCCCTCGTCGATCGATACAATCGGCGTCGATTCGGCGTTCATCCAGGCGCATCTCGCGAACGGGTACGCGAACGTGCAGCGGGCCACGCTGAACGGCTCCGGAGCGACGATCGCCGTGACTGGTGAATTCGGTCTCGACTCGCTGCACACGGGCGCGCTGACGTACTCCGTCGTGGTCGATTCGCTCTATCGCTTCGCGCGCTTCATTCCGGGCGCCACAACAGCGTCGCCGAACACGATCGCGGTGAAGCCGCGTCCGCGCATCGCGTATGAGGCGCTGCGGCGCGCGCGCGCCGACTCGGCGAAGGTCGCGCGCGAGACCGAGGTCCAGCGCGCGATCGCCAACTTGCCGCCGCCGCAACTTCGGCTTCCGGTGGACACGCCGCGCGCCATCCCGATGGGGCTGCTCGCCGGCTCGCTGCGCGCGAACGGGACCATCACCGGCTCGCTCGACCGCTTCTCGCTCGAGGGCACAGCGAGTGGGACGGGGATTATCGTGCAGGGCAACTCGGTGCGGAACTTCACCGCGAACTATGCCTGGCTCGATGCGCGCACGAAGAAGTCCGCCTTGGCGGCGCAGGTGCGCGCCGACACGATCAGTGCCTACGGCTTTGCCTTCGACAGCCTCACGACGGACGTCTCCTACGCGGCGCCGAATGGCTCGCTGGCGTTCCGGGTGCGGCAGGGCACGCAGCGCGACTACGGCATCAACGGCGACTTCACGCTGAACACGGCGCGCAATGAACTGCGTCTCAAGGACGTGGCGCTGCGCTTCGATACGACGACGTGGCGCTCCACGCACGCCTCGACCGTGCGGTTCGGCGCGAGCGGCATCGAGGTGGTCAACCTGGAATTGAGTGCGGGCGTGGGTCGTCGCATCTACGCCAATGGGCTGCTGCCGACCAAGGGCACCGCCAACTTCGACCTGAAGGTGTCCGACTTCGCCGTCGAGAATGTTGCGGAGCTGCTGCAAAGTGACCTGGCGCTCACCGGACGCCTCGATCTCGATGCGCACGTCACGGGAACGTCGGAGGATCCGCGGCTGGCGGGCAAGCTCGACTTCGTGAAGGGGACGTACAACGAGACGGCGGTGCCCGAGCTGCACGGCACGTTCTCGTATGCGGACCGGAAGCTGACGACCGACGCGAGTGCGGTGGACTCGACAGGGCGGGTGCTGGCGAAGGTGAACGGAACGATCCCGATCGACCTCGCGTTGTCCGGCGTGACCGGCTCGCGGTTGCTCGACCTGCCGATCAATGTCAGCCTGGCGTCGGACAGCCTGCCCATCGGCCTGATTCCGCAGTTCACGACTGCGGTGACGAACGTGAGCGGTCGCGCGATCGGGAACGTGGCGGTCGCCGGGACGCTGAAGAAGCCGGAGCTCAAGGGCAACGTGACCCTGAGCGGCGTGCAGTTCACGCTCGCCGCGACGGGGTCGACGCTCGATCGGGTCAATGGTTCGGTGCGCATGACGGGCGACAGTGTCTACGTGGATTCCATTGCCGGGTTCGCGAACGGTCCCGTGCGACTGTCGGGAACGGTGGCGGTGGGGAACTGGCGCGAGCCGACCTTCGACCTTGCGTTCGTTGCGAGCGACGCGCAGCTCATCAACAACGCCAGCGGAGAAATTCATGCTGACGCCGACATCAAGCTGACCGGTGCGCTCTCGGCGCCGATGGTGACGGGGGCCCTGACGGTGCAGCACGGCGTGCTGTACATCCCCGAGTCGAGCGGGAAGAAGGTCATCGGCGCCGATGACCCGTCGCTCTTCAGCGTGGTGGATACGTCGCTGGCGGTGCAGCGCGACCTCTTCCCTGCGCAGTCGGCCCTGTTCAAGAACCTGCATGCCGACGTGGACATCAACATCGAGCGCAACACGTGGGTGCGGTCACGCGACGCGAACGTGGAGGTCTACACCGATGGCCCGATCAAACTCAGCGTGGTGGGCGACGCGCTCTCGCTCACGGGGGCGGTGGACGCGGACCGCGGCGAGTACTCGTTCCTGTCCAAGCGCTTCCAGATCAAGCGCGGGTCGGCGCTTTTCATCGGCACGCCGGACCTGAATCCCACGCTCCAGATCACCGCGGAATACCAGGTGAAGCAGGCGGCGGGAACGGCGACGAACATCCGCGTGCTCATCGGCGGCACGCTCGAGACGCCGCGCATCTCGCTCGAGAGCGACGCGCAACCGCCGCTGTCACAGAGCGACCTGCTCAGTTATCTCGCGTTCGGCGAACGCTCCACGTCGCTGCTCCAGTTCAGCCAGACCTCGCTGGCGGGCAACTCGGGCGGCAACCTGCTGAACGTCGCGGGCACGCGGCTCGCCGGCATCGCGCTCGGCGTGGCGCTCGACGAAGTGAAGGGCAATGCGGCCCGCTCCCTCGGGCTCGACGTCTTCAACATCACGCCGGGCGACATTCCGCTCGGCAACGGTGGAGGTCTGGACCAATTCCTCAAGGGCACCGAGATCGAGGCGGGTCGCTATATCAATCCGCGCACGTTCGTATCGGCGCTCGTGACTCCAGGCCTTGTGTCCTGCCTCTCGTCGCGTGGCCAGCGCAACAGCTCCTGTGCACCGCCCGGTGTCCTGGTCACCCATCGGACGGCGAGGGGACTGCGGCTCGACGTCAACTACAGCCCGCGCTACCTCCTGGATCCGCCGACGCTCGCGGGCCAGACGTACACGCCCAGCGGACAGTTTGGCGCCTTCCTCATTCGCGAGTGGCGTTTCTAGAGCGGTTGCGTTTGGCTGCATGACTGTTGCAGACAGCAGTGTGTGCTCTGCAGCGGTTGCTGAGACCTCGGAGCCGACAGCAGTCAGCTTGCGCCAACCAAGGCAGAGACGACAATTTTCAGCTGTCTGCTTCAGTACGGAGTGAAGGCGTAGCTTGGTTGTGGACGGTCAGTGCCCCGTGCGCTCGATCGTCTTTCCGCCGAAGTTCTCGGTGGTCACGTCCTTGTTCGCGGAGAGCGAGCGGACGTAGCTGACGAGCATCCACACCTGGTCTTCGGCGATGAGGCTGCCCCAGGCGGGCATGCCTTCCGGCCGCCCCTGATAGATGGACTCGAACACCTCGGCGGGAGCGCCGCCGAAGTGCCAGCGTCCATCGGCGAGGCTTGGTCCCATGGCACCGCTGCCGTCGGCGCCGTGACAGTCGATGCAGTTGTAGGCGACGAAGAGCTTCGCACCGGTGGCGATGGCGTTCGGGTCGCCTTCGTGGGGATTCCTGAGCTGGAGGCCGGCGAATGGCTTCACCATGCCAGGCTGGATGTGCTCAGCGTGTGAGACGAATCGGCCGGCGAGGTCCTGACTCGGTGTTGATTGCGGCGCGCGCGATGGCTCCTCGGCGCGTGAGTCGCGGCAGCCTTCGCCAGTGACGCAGAGCGCCAGTGCGCCGATCGAGATGAGTGCGATCCGATTCAAAGTGCCCTCCGTTTGTAGTTGCTCGTTGATCGTTGTCAACGCGAATCAGGCGAATTCTGAACGGCACATCAACGCGAATTGCTCCGTGCTGCTACATCCCTGGACGTCGCGAACTTCGGAACAGCATTTACGGCGGAGGACACAGAGATCGCAGAGGACTGCGGAACAGCGCGCTTCGCTTGATTGGCAGGCAGTCCTCTGCGTCCTCCGCGACCTCTGCGGTGAAAGGTTTTCTGCTGTTCATCGCGGCAGAGGTGCACGAGTTGCGCCGCCAGCGGTCGGCCTACAGTGAAAACACGAACAGCATTCCGCCCCAACTCGTCCACCGTGCAATGTCCGGCAGTGTGGATCCACGATCACGCACGTCGTACGGAAGGTTGGCGGCGACGTCACCGGCAATGAGGAGGCCCATGTCGCCGCCGATGCCGGAGTACACCGCGATGTATTCCTTTCCGTCGGGACCCGTGTACGCGATCGGATTGCCGACCACGCCGGAACCAACCTTGAACTTCCAGAGCAGCTTTCCGGTTTTCGCGTCGGCGGCCTTGAACCATCCATCAAGCGTGCCGTAGAACACCACGCCGCCCTTCGTGGCGAGCGCGCCACTCCAGACCGGATATGGCTCCTTGATCCCCCACACTTTCCTGCCCGTGGTGGCATCCCAGGCGATGAACTCGCCGCGATAACCGCCGGGACCGGCGACTTCCGGCGCGCTGCCGCCGATGTAGGGCGTGCCCGGGATGTATGCGACCTCGCGCGCCTCGAAGTCCATGCAGAGGTTGTTCGTCGGCACGTAGAAGAGTCCCGTTGCCGGTGAGAACGCCGCAGGCTGCTGGTTCTTTCCGCCCTCGAGGCTCGGGCAGATGAACGAAATCTTCTTCCCCTGGAACGGCACCTTCTCGGCGTTGAGCGTCGGGCGGCCGGTGGTGAGATCCACGCCGGTGGACCAGTTCATCGGCACGTACGGCTTCGCGAGAATCACTTCGCCGGTGGCGCGGTCCATGGTGTAGGCGAAGCCATTGCGATCGAAGTGCACCAGCGCCTTGCGGATTTTCCCACCTATGGGGAGATCGGCGAGGATGTTCTCGTTGACCGCGTCGTAATCCCAGACGTCATGCGGCGTCGGCTGAAAGGCCCACACCATTTCCCCGGTGTCGGCATCGCGCGCGATGATCGCGGCACTCCACTTGTTGTCGCCTGGCCGCTGCTTGCCGTTCCACGGGCCTGGATTCGACGTGCCGTGATAGACGAGGTTGAGCTCGGGGTCGTAGGAGAGCCAGCCCCACACCGTGGCGCCGCCCTGCTGCCAGGTGTTGGACGGCCAGCTCGTGGCGCCCTGGTTCGCGCTCGTGTCGGTCTTGCCGTAGAACGGCTTGAAGCGCTTGCCGACCTTGATGTCGGCATCGGGCCCGATGTTGTAGGCGCGCCAGACTTCCTTCCCAGACACGCCATCGATGGCGGCGATCCATCCGCGCACGCCCATCTCGCCACCGCTCGAGCCCACAATGACTTTCCCCTTCACGTACAGGGGCGCCATCGTCATCGTCTCGCCCTTGCCGAGATTACCCATCTGGGTTCGCCAGAGCAGCTTGCCGCTGGCGACCTCGACCCCGACGGTGTGTCCGTCGAGCAGGTTGTAGAAGATCTTGCCGTCGCCGTATGCGGCGCCGCGGTTCACGACGTCGCAGCAGGCGAGGCCGACGGCGGTCTGCGAGTTCTCGGGACGCACCTTCCACTTGAGCGGCTGGCCCTCGGTGGCGAGGTCGAGCGCGTACGACACGTTCGGATACGGCGTGACGACATACATCGTGTTGCCGATGACGAGCGGCTGGCCTTCATGGCCGCGCAGGACGCCGGTGGAGAACGTCCATGACGCATGGAGATCCTTCGCGTTTGCGGGCGTCACCTGATCGAGGTCGCTGTAGCGCGATGAGGCGTAGTCACCGGCAGGAACATTCCATTCGCCCGCCGGTCCCGATCGTGGCGCGCCAATCTTCGTACCGGTCACGGTCGTCGCCCCGACAGCACCGGCGGCTGAAGTGTCGCTCGATTTCGCGGCATCGCCGCTGCAGGCGCCGAGCGTGAGCAGGGTGACGGCGAAGCTGGCTCTGTAGCTGTGCATGGCGCCTCGTGTGATTCGGATACCGACGACGATTGTGCTTCTTCGTGTCTTCGCTGCCTTGTTCGCGGATTGTGCAGATGCCGCCTGCTCAGCGCTTCCGTTCGGGCATCAGGTAGTCCTGCGACGCGATGCACTGCCAGCGGCCGTCGAGCTTCACCCATGTGTCGGTGTAGCGATAGCGGTTGGTGAACGCGCCCTTCGGGCCGCGGCCCTTCATCACCAGCACCCCGATAACGACGGCCGACTTGTCATAGATCAAGGCGCGCATCTTCTCGTTCGATGCGTCGCGAACGGTGTCGCTCCCCGTCGTGAACGCCTTGATGCCCGCCTCACGTTCCATGACGCCCGACTCGTCGGAGTAGACCCACCGGGGCGCCGTGAGCCGGTGCATGATGGCGACGTCGCGCTTCACGACCGCCTGCGTCCAGTCGTTCTCGAGCTGGAAGAGCGCCTGCTCGTCGGCCTCCCTGGCGGTCTGGGCTCGTGTCTGTGCCGGCGAGAGCCCGAGTATCAGTACGGTCGCGATCAGTGTTCGCGCGGCAGCATTACTCCCCGAAGTGCGGCTCATACTGGGCCTCCGTATCGTCGTGCGTCCGCATGCGCTCCAGCGTCCGGGCGCAGGTATTCCACCTGAGCAGCGCGTCATCGTTGCCCGTCTCGCGCACACGTTCGGCTTCCTCGAATGCCGTCATGGCGACGCGCAGTGAATCGCGCGCCATCGCCTCGGCGTGCATTGCGTTCTGCGTGAGTTGCGCGTGCGCGAGCCGTTCGTGGATGATGCCGTCGTAGTAGAACCGCTGGTAGGGATCGGTAAGGCGGTGAATCAGCGCATGCGCGCGCTTCGACAACTCCTTCGGCTGCGGCCCGAACTGGTCGGTGAGCGAGAGCAGCAGCATGACGATCACCTGCTGATTGGTTGCATCCACCTCGAGAATGTCGAGGCAGATGCTCTCCGTCGCCCACGACTGGTTCAGCAGCCGGTATCGCTCCGCCTTCTGGATGGCGCGAGGGATTGCGTCGGCCGAGATGGTCTTGAGCTGGTGCATTGTGTTCTCCATGAGCCGCCCTCAGCTCTTGCGTGGCCCGCGCACCAGCCGCACGAGTGCGCGCAACGGATCGTAGTGCCGGTCGACGACGCGCTCCTTGAGCGGAATGATCGCGTTGTCGGTGATGGTGATGTGCTCGGGACAGACCTTCGTGCAGCACTTGGTGATATTGCAGTAGCCGATGCCGAAGTCGTCCTTCAGGTCGGTGGTGCGATCGGCGATGTCGAGCGGATGCATTTCCAGCGCTGCCGCGTACACGAGGAAGCGTGGCCCGATGAATTCCTCGTGCTTGTGGTGGTCGCGGAGGACGTGGCAGACGTCCTGGCAGAGGAAGCACTCGATGCACTTGCGGAATTCCTGCACCCGGTCGACGTCGGCCTGATCGATGCGCCAGGTGCCGTCCGGCGCGTCCGGCTTGCGCGGTGTGAAGCGTTTGATGCGCGGCTTCACACGGTAGTTCCAGGAGACATCCGTCACCAGGTCGCGCACGTGCGGGAATGCGCGCATCGGCTCGACGGTCACCGGCTCGTTGGCCGGCAGCTCCTCGAGACGGGTCATGCACATGAGCTTGGGCTTGCCGTTGATCTCTGCGGAGCATGAACCGCACTTGCCGGCCTTGCAGTTCCATCGCACCGCAAGATCGTTTGCCTGGTCTGCCTGGATCTTGTGCACCGCATCCAGGACGACCATGCCGTCATTCGTTTCTACCGTGTAATCCTTGAACGCGCCGGCTCCGTCAGCGCCGCGCCAGATGCTGAAGATGCGTGTCTCGTGACCGACGGCGGCGTCCTGCGCGGACTGTGCGGCGGTGTAGGCGTCTACCGCACGCGCGGGAGTGGAGTCCTGCTGCGGTGCGGTCATGGGTGGCCGGCTCCAATCATGTCGCCATCTCCTTGATGATCGCTTCGAGTTCGTCGGGCATTGGGGGAATCATTGCGCGCGCCAGTTCCATCTCACCGTTCTTCCCCAGCCGGATGACGTGATTGAACTTCGCGAACTCGGGATCCTTGTCAGGATAGTCGTCGCGAAAATGGCCGCCGCGGCTCTCCTTTCGCTCGAGCGCGCTTTTCGTGATGCCTTCGGAGATGATGAGCAGGTGACGGAGGTCGAGCGCGGTGTGCCAACCAGGATTGTACTCGCGATTGCCCGGCACACCGACGTTCTCGGCGCGCTGCTTCAACACGTCAATTTCCGCGAGTGCCCGTTCCATCTCGTCGTGCACACGGACGATGCCGACGTAGTTCTGCATCGTGGTCTGCAGCGACTCCTGGACCTGATACGGTCCTTCACCCGCCGCGCCGCGATCAAAGGGCGCGAGGGCCCGCTTCGCTGCGTCCTCGATGTCCGCCTCGCTCAGTTTGCTCGCGGGCTGCATGCGTGCGAATTCCGCGGCGTACTGCCC
>JBKJUW010000062.1:0-8967 GCA_046589725.1 Gemmatimonadaceae bacterium | reverse complement strand
GGCAAGCATTGGAGCAGGGTGCTGTTCGTGAACGACAGTACCGGTGTTGTGGACATGGCCATGGATCCACGCGACTCCAACACACTCTATGCGTGGGCGTGGCAGATGCCGGGTGGACGGCACGGTGGCCTTTACAAGACCACCGACGGCGGCACGACGTGGCGCCACATCACGGCCGGACTCCCGTCGGGCGTGATCGGGCGCGCAGGACTGGACGTCGCTCCGTCGCGTCCGAACATGGTGTATGCGTATGTCGACAACCAGGCGCCGGGCTCGGGGACCGACCGTCCCACCATCGGCGGGGAAGTGTACCGCTCCGACGATCGCGGCGAACACTGGCACAAGGTCAATCGCGACGACCTCTACTCGGTGTTCGGCGAATACGGCTGGAAGTTCTGCGATGTACGCGTCTCACCCGTGAACCCCGACGAGATCTTCATCCTCGGCAACCGCGGCATGCACTCCACCGACGGCGGCAAGACCTACCAGCGCATCGGCGAACAGGTACTGCGCGTGCAGGACTCGCCGGGGAAGGCGCTGCATCTCGACCAGCACGAGATCTGGATCGACCCCGCGAATCCCGATCACATCCTGCTCGGCAACGATGGTGGCGTGTTCCAGTCGTACGATCGTGGGCAGACGTGGCTGCACCTGAACAACATCCCGGCGGTGCAGTTCTACTTCATCGCCGCGGATACGGGTGCCGGGCCGTATCGGGTGTACGGCGGCACGCAGGACAACGCCGCCGTGTACGGCCCGAGCGATGCGCGTGTGGACGTTCACCTGGCGGATCGGCGGCATCGATTCTTCTCCCTGGGTCCGGACCACGACCAAACTGCAGGCTGCGGTTAGGTTCCGCATCGGCACACTCGCATGCAGCACCGGGCGCGCGCTGAGCCTCGCCGAGTTGTCGCCCGCGCCGTATTCTCGACCGATGACACTCCTCACGCGCCTTGCGCTTGCGCTCCTGCTGCTCACCGCCGCCGCCTGCCGCGCGGGCGATCCTCCGTCGTCCACTGCCAGCAACACCGTTCCACAGATCGACATCGACCTGCTCGATGTCACCGTCCCGCGACTCCACGAGCTGTACGCGCAGAAGCGATACACGGTGCGACAGGTCGTCGAATGGCACCTCGCGCGCATCGACCGTTACAACGGCGTCTACGGCGCGATCGAGACGGTGTTGCGCACCCAGGCCCTCGCCGAGGCGGCACAACTGGACTCGTTGGCAGCGGCGGGTGTTGTCACGAGAGGTCCACTGTGGGGCGTGCCGATCGTCATCAAGTCGAACACCAGCGTCGCGGGTGAGATCACGACCGCCGGATGGGCGGGCTTCACGAAGCCGGGACACGAGCTCGTCGCGCCGCGCGATGCGACGATCGTCGGGAAGTTTCGCGCCGCCGGCGCGATCATCGTCGGACTCGCCAACATGCCCGACCTCGCGAACAGCGACACCAATCGCGGCAGCTCCTTCGGACGCACCGGTAATGCGTACGACGTGCGCTTCTCTCCGGGCGGCTCCTCAGGTGGTGTCGTCACGGCCGTCGCCACGAACATGGCGGTATTGGGCAATGGGACCGATACGGGCAACTCCATTCGCATGCCCGCGGCGACAAGTGCGCTCGTTGGCATCTTCCCCACACGTGGACTCGTCAGTATTGCCGGCATCGCTCCGCTCGACTGGCTGCTCGACAACACGGGTCCCATCGCGCGGACAGTCGGCGACGCGGCGATCGCGCTGCAAGTGATGGCGAGCGCAGACTCGCTCGATGCGCCCACGTTGGCGGCGCCGGAGTCCGCGCGTCGCCTGCCCGTGGCATCCTCGCTGGCTACGGCATCGCTCAAGGGCAAACGCTTTGGCGTACCCGCCTTCGTCATGGCTGGCAGCGGCGTGCCGTTTCACGGGATTCCGGCTGGCGTGAGCGAACACGCCGCCGATTCCATTCAGCACGCGGCCGACATGCCGCTACGTCCGGAGACGCGAGCGGCGTTTCTCAAGGCGGTCGATGCGCTGCGTGCCGCCGGCGCTGAGGTCGTGATCAACGACAGCATTCTCGGCCCGGAGTTCGCGCGGCTCGCGAGCACCGTCTCGACGTATGCGTATATGCAGGACGGCACGGATCGCTTTCTACGCGCTTTCGGACCAGCGGAATACCACTCGAGCGCGGAGTTCCAGCAGCGAGTCGGATCGCCGCTCTATATGTCATCCATCGGCGTGGAGGATGGCTTTCGAAAGTTTCCCGGTGTGCAACTCGCGCAACGTGTCCTTGACACCGATGCTGATGCTGAGCGCCGCTATCGTGCGCCGCGCCGCGCCGTGCTCAGCGCCTACCTCGCGGCACTCGACAAATTCAAGCTTGATGGATTCGTGTATCCCGCTATCCAGATGCCCCCACCAGATGAGTCGATGCCGCAGGACGGACGCCTCAGCGAAGGCCCGCACTCGGCGACAAGCTGGGTCAACATGATCGGCGTGCCGGCGATCGTGGTGCCCGCGGGCTTCTACGCGAGCGGGCTGCCGTTCGGTCTCGAATTCTCGGCGCGCCCGTGGCAGGATGGGTCGCTGCTGGGCATCGCCGGCGCATGGGAGCAGGCGACGCACCTGCGGAAGGCACCAGTCCTCGTGGAGCGCGGGCTGCTGCCGGTGTTGGCGGCGCGGAAGGAGCGGGCGACGGCGAAGTGATCGAGCAGGTGCGACGAGGAAGCGTTCGCGTCTCAGCTCCGCGCGGGCAGTAACCCCTGATCCCACGCTTCGAGCAACCGCCCCACGACCGGATCGCTCCGGTACGCATCGAGCGACACGCCCGTCGTCACCCAAAGGCTGAACGGTGGTGTGATCTCCTCCACGGCGAGCCGGAGCTCGTGCCGGATCGCGACGAGATCACCGAGCCCGACGTGGATCGCCCGTCGCGCGAACGCCGGCACGAACTCGCCACGTGCACCGCGCTCGTCGAGCTCCGCCAGAAAACCGCGTGCCTCCTCGACCTGCCCGCCGCGTGCGAGCGCGAACGCACACGCCCCGAGGTAGAACGGCGCGCGCGAGACGGCGATTGCTTGGCGGAGTGCTGCGATCGCCTCGTCATGCCGACCGAGCCCCGAAAGCGCGAGCCCCTGCGTCCACAGCGCCAGCATGTGATCCGACTGCAGCTCGCGCGCGCGCCGGGCTGAGCGTTCGGCCTCGACATGGTCTCCCATGATGAAGTACGCGCCCGAGGAGAGTCCGTGCACGAACGGCGACAACGGGTCGGCCTCACACGCGAGCGCCACGTGCCGACGTGTGGACGCCGGCTCCCGCGCGATCGTGAAGAAGAGCGCCGAGTAGATCTGGATGAGCGAGTTGCGCGGCGCCAGTTCGCGCGCGCGCGCGCAGTGCGGCGCGGCCATCCGCCAGTTGCGCTCGAAATAGAACTGGTAGAACCCCTCTTCGAGAAGTTTGCCTCGCCCAGGTCCGGTGCGAGCGCCATCGCCTTCGCCACGGCCTCGGCCGCCTGCACCTGGTTGTCGTCATGGCGCGTCCAGCCGTATACGCGGAGGATGCCGTAGCAGTCCGCGAGCCCGCAGTAGGGAAGCGCGTACTGGGGATCGAGCGCGATGGACTGCTGGAAGTGCGTGATCGCCAGCCGCACCGCCGCCGGCGAGCGCTGGTGCCAGAGATGGCGAGTGCCGCCGCCATGATCCTGTTGCTCGAGTAGTACGCGACCTGCGAACCGTCCGGCGAAAAGCACGGACCATACGCGTTCTCGGTTCCCGCAAGTGGCGCGAACGACAGTTCATCGCGCCGTCGGATTAACAGCGCCCCGTTCGGGCCCCGGTATGCACGATCACCTTGCCATCCGGCGAGATCGCCAGTTCTCCAGACCAATCGTGCACCGCCGGTAGCGAATCAATCGTGATGCGATATCGAACCACATCGCGTTGTGCCTGCGGGCGTAACCATCCTCATGCGGCTGCGCCAAGAGCGAGTACCGCCACCGCGCTGGCAATCGCGGTGGCGCGACGGCTCGAGCGTGCCGCGATCGTTGCAGACGTTGCGCGCACCGACATCGTGCTGCGCGCCGCCAGCATACTCGCGAACTCGGCGGCACTGGTGAACCGGTCTGCCGGAAGTTTTTCCAGCGCACGCCTGACGGCGTCGTCGACGTTCGCGAGAATCGCCTTGCGCTGTGCGCTGAGCCCGCGTGGCTCTTCCGACATCACCCGCGCGACGATCGCCTGCACACTCGGGCCGGTGAACGGTGGCTCGCCGATCAGCATCGCGTACGTCACGACGCCGAGTGCGCAGATGTCGCTGCGCGCGTCGATGGTGCGTTCGCCCATCGCCTGCTCGGGAGACATGTACTGCGGCGTACCGAGTGACAAGCCCGTCTGCGTCATGCGCGCGCCGCCGGCAGATTGTACCGCGAGCGCGATCCCGAAATCGGCGACCAGTGCGTGGCCGTTCTCCAGCAGGATGTTCTCCGGCTTGATGTCGCGGTGAATGACGCCCAGTCCGTGCGCGTACCCCAGCGCATCGGCCACTTCGCGCGCAATCAGTACCGCGTTGTCGATCGGCAACTGCTGCTCTCGCTCCAGTCGCGCGCGTAGCGTTTCGCCCGTCACGAGCGGCATCACGTAATACAGCAGGCTGTCTGCGGCGCCGCTGTCGAGCAGCGGAAGGATATGCGGATGCTGCAAGCGTGCGGTCGTGCGAATCTCGGTGAGAAAACGCTCCCCGCCCAATGCCGCGCCGAGGTCGGGATGCAGCACCTTGATTGCAACGTCGCGGTCATGCTTGATGTCGTGCGCGAGATAGACGGTGGCCATGCCACCGGCGCCGAGCTCGCGATCGATGCGGTAGCGGTCCGCGAGTGCGGAGGTAAGGCGCGCGAGGACGTCGCTTATTTCGCCGACCCCACCGGCCGCGCCGCGCGCCGCGCAAAAGCGTCGAGCCAATGCTGCACGACGACAATCCGTGTGCCGCTCGTTGATACCGGTTCCGTCACGAGGATGCGGCCGGTTGCCCGATCGACGTCCCATGCGCTGCCGAATTCGCGATTGGCAGTCATGACGGTCGAACTCGCACCAACGGTGACCGACGGCCCCAGCGTCACCTGCACGGCGCGCACGGTCTTGAGGTCGCTTGCGATGTAGTAGATCGTGCGACCATCACGTGACCAGCGCGGGCTGCGTCCACTGACCGTCGAGACCTTCCAATCACCGGTGTTGTGCGCGCCCGGAAAATGCCGCACGTGCACTTCAGGCTGTCCCGTCTCGAACGACGTGTACGCGGCCAAGAGCCCATCAGGTGATACTCTGACATCAATTTGCCCCCACTGGGCGTCCAGGTAGGGACGCACACCAGCGGCCGTCACCGGGTTCATCAGGTATGTGTTGCCACCATTCAGGTTGCCGCCGAGCGCCCGCGCCGCAGTGTTGGTCGCGAACACCAGCGTGGTGTCGTTCGGCCACGCGGTTACATGCTGATCGTTCGGCATGCGTGGCATGCGCAGCAGCGGCTTGCTCCGGTCCAGCGGTTCCACAACGATGTCCTCCGCGTCAGTCTCGGGCCCCTCCATCGTGTAGGCGAGCCGGGTGCCGTCGGGCGACCAGATCGGCGCGTGGCCGCCGCCTGCTCCCGTGAAGCGCGTCAGCGTCCCGCGGGCGAAATCGTAGATGGCAGTGTGGCGATTCGTGCCGCGGGTCGAGCCGAGGGTAAGCGCCAACTGCTTCCCGTCCGGCGAAAAAATCGCATAACTCAGCACCTTCGAGGCCATCGGCAGCGTATCAACCTTGCCACCTTCGTCGCGCATCAACACGCGATACTCGGGATCGACGCCCGCACGGTATTCCAGCGTCCCGCTGCGTGTCACGAAGAACGGACCGACGCCGCCACTCGGTTGCACGTCGAGCTGCACCGGAATCGGTCCACCGTTCACCGTGTGCCGTGCCTGGTCAAAACGCACCGCGTACAGCCCGCCGGTGACTGACGCGTACAGGACATGGCCCGTCGGTAGCAGCTGCGCCTCGGCGGCTTCCTCCAGCACCGTGAACGCGGTATCCGCAGCCAGGTCGAAATACATTACCTTCGACCCACGCTGCTGATTGACGTACAGGACGCCCTTCCCATCGTCGGTCATTCGTGGCTGCTGCGCGGCCACGGCCTTCGTGAGCAGCCGAAGCGCGCCTGTCGGCGAGAGCAGCGCGAGCCGTCCGCCGGTTTCGAATACAATGCTACCGTCGTTACCCCAATTCACGCGGCCGGCCAGCATGGAGTCGCTGGGGATCACGGCGATGGGTGATCCACCTGCGACCGGCACCTTTCGCAGGTGTCCGCTTGCCTGGAAGACAAGCCAGTCGCCGTCGGGCGAAAACGACGGAGATTCGCCATCGACCGTGCCGGGGAGCAGGTGATACTCGCGCTGTCCCGCATCGCGCAGTGCGATCCCCTCGTTCGTCGCGAAGGCGAACACCGTGCCGTCAGGCGAGGCCGCAAAGCGCGCCAGATCCGGCGAGGCGTTGGGGAGATCGAGACTCAGCGGGACGACGGCGACGCTGGATGACGCCGCACTACGTTGCCACGACCACGCGGCGAAGGCGAAACTCGCCACCGCAACCGCCGTAGCTCCTATCGCGATCATTCGGGATGCGTGCGTCGATGCGCGGTTGTCGCGCGCTCCATGCGCGCCGCGGTCGAGAGAGGTGGTTCCGCGCACATCGGCCAATGCATCGACAAATGCCCTGGCCGTCAGCCAACGATCGGCCGGCAGCTTGGCGAGCGCCCTGAGTACTGCCGCTTCGACGTTGATCGTGACGGTATCGCGCACTGTGCGCAGCGATGCCGGACGCTCGGTCATCACGCGCGCGACGATGGCCTGCACCGTGCTACCGGTGAACGGCGCGTCGCCCGCGAGCATCTCGTACGTCACGGCGCCGAGCGCATAGATGTCCGACCGAGCGTCGACGGTGCGTTCGCCCATCGCCTGCTCGGGACTCATGTACTGCGGCGTGCCGAGGGAGAGTCCTGTCTGCGTCATGCGCTGCCCGCCCGCACTCTGTACCGCGAGCGCAATGCCGAAATCGGCGACGAGGGCGTGCCCGCCCTGCAGCAGGATGTTTTCCGGCTTGATGTCGCGATGAATCACGCCGAGCGAGTGCGCATAGCCCAGCGCGTCGGCGACTTCGCGTGCAATCAGTATCGCGTCGTCGATGGGCAGTTGCTTGTCGCGCTCGAGTCGTGCGCGTAGCGTTTCTCCGGTGACGAGCGGCATCACGTAGTACAGCAGACCGTCGGCATCGCCACTGTCGAGCAGCGGCAGGATGTGCGGATGCTGGAGCCGCGCGGTGGTGCGGATCTCGCTCAGGAACCGTTCGCCGCCGAGCGCTGCGCCGAGATCGGGATGCAGCACCTTGATTGCGACGTCGCGATCATGCTTGAGGTCGTGCGCGAGGTACACGGTGGCCATGCCACCGGCGCCGAGTTCGCGCTCCACGGTGTAGCGGTCACCGATCGCCTCGCCCAAGCGCGCGATGGCATCGCTCAATGTCGCGTGACCTGCATCACCGGTACGAGTCGCTCGCACTGCGCGCGGCGCAGAGCGTCACGACGCTGCCATGCGGTTGCCATCCCACGCACGCCCCGACGCGCCCTGCGGTGACCAGTGGCAAAGTTCGCGCTCCGGGATGGTCGAGAAGGGGCGTGTACGGAAAGAAATTCAATCCGGGACGGTGGAAGTATGCCGCGCGGAATCACGCGGCGCGAGCACGAGGGCACGGTCCGATGGCGCAGATTCGCACTCTGTGCCCCCGCGCATGCCCATTGGCCCGTCGCCTGGGGCAGGTCCCGCGTGCCGACGTGCTATCAACCTTGACGAGAAGCAAGTCCTCCTGCATCATTGTTCATGACACAGAATCATGATACACCGAAAGCGCGGCGTGTCGCCGAACCTGTTCAGGTCTATCTGGTTGCTACGGATCGCGCCCGACTTGACCGTCTCAGTGGTCAGCTCGGTGCAACCAAGTCGGACGTTTTGCGTCGCGGGCTCCATTCGCTGGAGCGCGAACTGCTCGACCCGGCGGAGCATCCGGCGCTGCGCGTGATCGGTCTTGCGGAGTCTGTGCCGGACCCGGTGCGCTCATACGATGTGGCGCGCGAACACGATCGGCACTTGGCCGATGTGGAGGATGCGCGAACCCGGGGGAGCCGCCGTGGCGCGTGAGCTGTTCATTGACACGAGCGCGTGGTATCCCATCGTAGTAAGGAGTCACCCGGACCATGTGGAACTCTCCACCGAACTGACGGCGCTGGTGCGCGCTGGCGAACGACTCGTTACCACGAATCTCATAATCGCGGAAACGCACGCCCTGCTCACAATCCGCGCCGGAGCGCCAACGGCGCTTGCCTTCCTGCGGCACGCAACAACGCCGCCCACGGAAGTGGTGACGAGCACGCCAGAGTTGGAGCTGGAAGCACAGGACGCGTGGCTGACACGCTTCGCTGATCAGGCGTTCTCGCTGACCGACGCGGTGAGTTTCGTGGTCATGACGCGTCGGCGCATTCGATCGGCGCTGACGCTGGACCATCATTTTGCCGTGGCGGGGTTCAGTATGGTGCCGGGTGCCGTTCAGCCGGCGGGCAAGAAACCTCCGGTGCGACGGCGCCGCCGCTAGACGCGCACTGCACGACCGCTGTACCGCGACGGCAGGCGCCGAGTGGTTGGAGCATGGCAACCCGGTGGACGGGAACCCGGGCGTTTTACGGTGTGGCCGGGGAGCTACGAGCTGGATGCGCTCGCCGCTGCATCCGTGTCGCTACGGAAGGCGCGGGCGTGGCTTGATCGGCCAACCCAGATCCACGGCGCACGCTCGCGCCTTTTGCGGATCACGATGAACGCACGGCGCTCGGGATCGACCATCCAATATTGTCTGACTCCCGCATCCATGTACCGCTCGCGCTTCTCGTGCTGGTCGCGCCGCTTGGTGGCGGGCGAA
>JBKJUW010000126.1:0-8921 GCA_046589725.1 Gemmatimonadaceae bacterium | reverse complement strand
GTCCACTTCGGCTTCAAGCACCCCCGCGCGCGGAGTTTCCTTCGGATTGGCGCAGGCCAGCACGGTGAGCGGGTGTCCGAAACTGTCCCGGAAATCGCCGGTGAATTTCGTCTCGCTCAGTGACCGGAATCGGCGGAAGTAGAGGTTGTTTATTGCTGGTGATGCAAAGGCGAGCCCGGCATCTCGGTGCGTACCGATTCCGTAATGGACGACGGCCGGCAGGTGCTGGTCGCCTGCGAGATGAAACGCAAACGCCCGCCGCAGCTCGCGCAGCGCAGCATTGCGCGCGGTCTGCGGCCACGCGTTGGTGTCGTAGTCGGCGACGAGGAACTCGAGCTGCGGACCGTGGTGCGTTGCCATCGCGGTGAAGATCGTCTGCGAGACCACCGCCTTCATATCCGCCCCGCGCCAATCCGTCGTCCAGGCACGGAGAAATTCCATCTGCGGCGCTCCCAGTAGCTCGAGGCCGGGAAGATCGGCGGTCCTGGGATCAAAATTCGGATCGATGACGTGGTCAGCACGGCCGCTCGTCGTCGGCGGTACTTTGCCGTCGGGTGCCGACTTGTATTGCCGGTCGGCGAGGAGCGCGAAGCTCACGCGTCCATACGTAAGCGGGCCATAGTAGCCGGTGATACCCTGCTTACCGGGGTGGGCGGGCGAGTCCGGATGATGCGAGGTCTGCATGCGATGCACCGCGTTGACGAAATCCGCGGTCATCTTGTAGCCCCCGAGTGACTCTGCCCTGCCGTCGTAGCCAGGCGCCTTGGCGCCGCCCTCACCCCAGAGATTGCCGTGGTAGACGTCGTGGTCATCGGGAAGGGAGATGGCCGGTCGGTCGCGCAGAATGTCGCGCCACGTCCAGCCGTGCATCGCCCATTTGCGCAGGACGTCGAGGTAGGAAGCATCGGCGCCGCTGCGATTCACACCAAAGCCGCCGGTGGATTCGTAGTATTGATCACCGACAAACGTGACAAGATCGGGATTCAATTTCGCTATTGCCGCCGCGGCCGCCGTGTTGGGAAAAGCAAAGTGGGCGTTGCAGGAAATGTCCGCGACGGCGAGTTCGCGACGGTCTACCGGATCGCGGCGCACCGTGCCATCGAGCGTGTGCTCGGTGGTCGAGCCGTCGGTAAGGCGAAGGGTGAGCGCGATACGATAAGGCGTATCGGCGCGGTCGTCCCACCCGGGGATCCGGAACGCGACCGTTCGCGCCGCGGGATCCATCGTCGCTTCGGAGAGTGTCGTCCACGCTCCCCCGCGCCGAACCTGGAAACGTGCGGTGCGAACGTCGCGTTGCCCAAGCGGCGCGAGCTGCCCGGTCACTTTGAGAATGCCGTCATGCAGCGTGTAGTGATTGAACCACACCGGACCGAACGCGCGGTCTTCGTGCGCGGCGACCTTGGTTCCGGCAATGCGCCAATCGGAGAACCACCAGCGATCGCTCTGCTCGGCCGTGCCGGGTCTGGCTTGCAGCCCGCCGACTGCAACGACGGCGCCATAGTTCGCCGAGAGTGCGAGATTGCCCACAAGCGCCGCGGCCTCCACGTCGTCGCGCACGACTTCGCCAAGCGTGCGGCCGCTGATGGCTTCCCGGGCGACGAGTGACACGCGATACCCCCCACCGGCGGGTACTGCGGCGAACTCGAGGGTCACGCCCGCCACATCGCCGAGCACCACCGTCGCGGCTCTGGCGCCTCTATCTTCACCGAGAAACAGTTCGCCCGATGCGCGCAGACCGGCGGCGAAACCAGTGCCGAAGATAAGGTTGTTGCGATACTCGCGCAGCGGCCCTTGCACCCCGAGGGAGAAGCCCGCGGCCCCTTTGCCCGCCTTGATCGGGCCACCATCGACTCGGCCCAGCGTGACTCGCATCGAGACCGTACCAGCCGTCGCGGCAAGGTCCCGCGTAAGCGCGTGAACGTTGCGCGCCGCCGCCGCGTTGATGCACTCCAGTCGACCACCAGCGATGCGCCAATCCTGTAGGGGGTTGGACCAGAATTCGCGACCGGGCCACGGCCGGTCAGGCGTCAGGTTCCACTGGCTACGGAACTCCGGGGAAGCCGCGGCCGCGGGCAGATGCGGAGCGACCCCGAGTACGGCCGTGACGGCCGCCATTTCGGAGAGAAATGCGCGGCGGGAGAGCGAATCCTTGGGAGTGCTCATGGTCTCAACTTAGAGCGGGGGAGAGGTGGACGACAGCTACGTTCTGGCTTCTCGCCACGCCCGCTCCACGCCCCTAAAGCTGAAATCCTGCTCCACCTCGGCGCCTTCCTGGTCGCTGTCCTACCAGATCTCCGCCTTGCATCCGCGCTCGCTGTGCCGCCTCGTCGAGGGTTTCCTCTAAACACGTAACGAGGACGCGTGCATCATCCTCGTCGAACGGCATGGGCGGACGGATCTTCACGACATTGTGATACGGGCCATCCGTCCCAAGCAATATCCCGCGCTCGCGCATTCGGTTGGCAACGTACGATGCCTCCGCCGCACCGGGCTCGCGCGTCTCGCGATCGCGCACCAGCTCGACGCCGAGGAACAATCCGCTGCCGCGCACGTCGCCAACAAGCGGGAACTGGTCACCCAGCGCGCGCAATGCGTGTAGCAGGTGATCGCCCACGCGCAGCGCATGCGCCTGGAGCGCTTCGTCGCGCATGACGTCGAGCACCGCGAGCCCAACGGCACACGACACGGTATTGCCGCCAAAAGTGCTGAAGTATTCCATGCCCGTATCGAATGCATCAGCGATCGCGCGCGTCGTCACCACGGCAGCCAGTGGATGACCGTTGCCGAGTGGCTTGCCCATCACCACGATGTCCGGGACGACGCCGTGTGCCTCGAACGCCCAGAAATGCGTGCCCATCCGCCCAAGTCCGGTCTGCACCTCGTCGGCGATGCAGACGCCGCCCGCCGCCCGCACGCTCGCATACACCGCGGCGAGATACCCACTCGGCAGCATCAGCTGCCCGCCTACGCTCGGGCATGTCTCCGCAATGAAGCCCGCGAGCCCAGCGCCGGAAGGCAACTGCGCGATCATCGTAGCCACCTGCGCCGCGTAGCGCGCGCCGACATCCGCCTCACCGCGACGGAACTGTCCGCGATAGTCGTCCGGCAGGGGTGCGACGTGGACCCACGGCGGCGCGCCTTCCCCGCCGGGCCCCGCGTGCTTGTACGGGCTGATGTCGATGAGGGTCGTCGTGTTGCCGTGATACGCGGCGTCGAGCACGATCATGTCGCGGCCACCCGTGCGCGCGCGCGCAAGCCGCAGCGCAAGCTCGTTCGCCTCGCTGGCGGAACTCACCAGCATGCAGGTATCGAGAGCGGCTGGCAGCGTCGCGACGAGCCGCTCCGCATACCGTGTCACGACGTCGTTCAGGTAGCGCGTGTTCGTATTGAGCACGGCCATCTGCTCGGCCGCCGCGCGCACGACGCGCGGATGCGCGTGCCCCACGTGCGGCACGTTGTTGTAGGCATCGATGAAGCGGTGTCCTGCGTCGTCGAAGAGGTACTGCTTCCAGCCGCGCGCCACGCGCACGGGATCATGGTACGCGATGCTGAGGTTGCCCGCGAACAGGGCGCGACGACGCTTCAGGGCGATGTCCGCCGCCGGCGCTGGCGCAGGAAACCGCGACGCCGGCACGCCGACAATCAGGTTGGGATCGGGTGAAAGACTTCGCCACGTCGCGCGCTGCGCTGCGGATCCCACACCCGGAAAGTGGGTGTCGAGGCCGAGGAGATCCGTGATCAGCTGAAAGTGCAGGTGCGGTGTCCACCCGACGTTCTCGTCAGGTGTGCCAAACGTGGCAAACCGTTCCCCCCGGGCAATGGCCTGCCCCACGGCAAGCCCCTCGAGCGACGCGCGCGCGAGGTGACCGTACAGCGTGAAGAACGGCACACCATCATCCGTCTCGTGCCGCAGGACAATCACCGGACCGTAATCCTGGAGCACATGGTTGTCCTCGAACGCGTGCACCACGCCGACCATCGGCGCATGGACCGGTGTTCCCGCCGCCGCGAACAGGTCGAGCCCGAGATGGATGGTGCGCCGCTCGGCCTCGGGCGTAATGCCCGCGAAGAACGGGGCAGTGTAGAGCAGGCGCGCTTCGTCGTAGCGTCCAATGCCGACGGCCACACCGTCCTCACGCATTCGCGCATCGAGCCGGGGCGTGAGGAAGTGCTCCTCGTTGAGCGCCGCATCTCCCATCACGAGCGGGCTCGCGACGCTGAGGTCGAACACCGTACACGGCTCGGTACGGAGATCGACGTCGAGCACCGGTGCGAAGCAAGTCATGTTCGCGCCAAGCCACTCGCGCACGCGCGCGCTGGCCGCCACGGGTTCGAGGCCGCACGCGTCGCGCACCACCGCGTGCGCGACGCCGTGCGGGATCCGCGCGAGCGCGGGCAGCATGCGCCGGATCGCATCCTGGCTCACGTCGAGATACGCGTTGTCGGGCGCGTCCGCGCGCTGCCGCGCGGCCATGCAGGCGCTCGTCGCGAGACGAAGCAGGACTAGCCCAAAGAGCGCAGAGCGCTCGGCTTCCTCCAGCGGAAACTCGGCATGGTAGCCGCGCACCAGCGATGCGATGTCCGCCAGCGGATCGGTGGCGCCGAGGCAGACGTAGGCGGCTGCGATGGCGAGGTCGGAGACGGTGTAGCTGTGCAGCAAGTCGCCGAAATCAACGATCCCCGAGATCTGTTGGTGGCGCTTCCACGGGTCGCCCCCGTCGCGCACGAGCACGTTGTGGTCGTTGAGATCGTTGTGGATCGCACTCACGCGAAGCAACGGCAACAGCGGCGCCACGTCCCGCGCCGTACGCTCCATGATCCCATCGATGATCGCGCCGAGCGCGGGGTCACTCACCAGCGGACGATGCGCGGCTATCACATCCCGCGCGCGCGCGAGGTCCCAGTCAAAGTCACGGTGAATCGCCGGATGATCGAACGACGCCAGCGACGCGCTCAGCGCCCCGATGCGCCGACCGAAATCCTCCAGCAGCGCGGGCGTTCGGCGGCGGAGCGCGGCGAGTGGCATGCCGTCGAGATACGTGATCAGCCACGCCAGGTGCATGCGACCGTCGGATGCCGAGACCTCGGTGATCGTCGCGCCGCCGACGGCAGGGACAACGCGCGGAACGATGCCGAGCGTGCCGGCGACGTGTGCCAGTGCAAGTTGCTGTGCCTCCAGCATGCTCCGCTGCTCGAGCGCGTTCGCGATCTTGAGGACGAATCGCTCGCCGGTCGCGGTAGCCAGCAGGAAGTTCTGGTCACGCTCGCTCGCGAGCGCACCAACCCGCGCGTCGAGCGCGTAGCGCTCGTGCGCGACCGACTCGGCGTCGGCCGTCGAGAAGCGCGGGGTGTGGGCGTGGAGCGACATGTCGAGCGGTGCCGGGGTCAGGACTTCCGCACGACCGCACGGCGGCGGGCGCATCTTGCGCGGAAAGGGGATGGTCGCCGGAACTGGCGGCCAATGTTTACCGTGCTACGCATCGCGGGCGGGCGTGAACCGATACGGCCGAAACACATCGCTGGCATTCACCACCTGCTTGACGGCATCAACGTGCTCGAGCAGCGCGCCACAAGAGCGTCATGCATATCGTTTTCGCAGCACCTGCAGCATGTGCACATTGATGTCCCATTGGTTGGCAACGGGTTGACGCGTGTAGGGAAGGGTTGGCATGTAATCCGCTGGTCCAAATTCGGTAAGGAAGGTCATGAGCCTGCCCTCTCTTTTCTTGCGTTCAACGACCGCATCCCACCAAGCGAAATGAGCCTTGAGCGCATGGTTCCATTCTGGTGCCCGCGGATCGTTCACTTGCGGCCCTTCCGGATGGCCAATGCGAGCGTGGATGTGATCAGTCCGGCTCAATGCAAGCTGAATGGTCTCGGCCTGATCAGCCAGATAGGACTCATGCACAGTGCACCAGTGGGAAATATCAAGGGTCAGGCGAAGCGCAGGAATATTCTCAATGAATGTGCGCGCAACGGGTGCTGAATACAGAAGTCGACTGCGATGGGTTTCGTGATAGACAGGAACATTGTGTTCCTGAGACACGCTGGTGCTGTAATCGATGAACGTCTTGTTTTGTTCGAACGAAAAAAAATCTCTTCCCGAATGACAATTGATGTATACGGGATGCAAGCCAGCAGCAGCAGAGAGATGCGCCTGAAATCGCTCGAGGTGTTTGCGATAATCGCTATCCGATCCACCAACCAGCAGTCCTACCTTCAAGTCGTGTTTGGCAAGTGCCGCAAAAAGTGTGTCGCGTTGTGCGGCATCCGCTGGATACCACGTTTCAATGCCATCATACCCGTCTTGTTTTACTCGGGCACAATATTCATCCGTGCTTCCCGCAAATCCCCAATTCGTTGCGAAGACGAGCATGGAAAATGGTGAAGCGTTTGGTGTTGTCAGGGGCTTGGCAAAGGCGTCCATGGCGTTCAGGAATAGCCCCGTGGTAATGGTCGAGGATGTCTGAAGAAATTGTCGTCTATTGAAAGTCATGTGGGCTGTTCATATCGAGCGGTGATGTCCCAACCCTCATCCAGGAATTACGACAGTCCAGTGGGGTGGGTGGAGGAAGCTGCGTCATCGTGCTGCGCGATCGCAACGTCGGCCGATCACCGCGGGCGGCGAGGTGTTTGAACCCTTCCGCGAGCGGGTCCCAGAACGCATACTGCCCGAGTCGCCCACCGCGGCCCGCTCCGCACGCCTCGCATGCAGTTTGCCCGCGTTCAGGGAGTCGCGTGCATCAGGTGATCCGCTGAGCGCGCTGAGCCGGCTTCCCGACCGACCTTCCACTCGCTCCGCGCAGTAGGTGAGGGATATGAGAATGCCGCTGGACCTGGCCGCCTGGCGGGCACTCACTCGCTTCCGTTCGCGAACGCTTGTTGGGGCCGTCGCCGCGCTCGCGCTACTCGGCATCGTCGCCCTCGCGTGGCCCCGCAATCACGAGGTGGATTTCAACCGCGAAGTGCGCCCGCTCCTGAACCGCAAGTGCATCTCCTGCCACGGCGGAGTGAAGCGAGCGGGCGGCTTTGGGGTTCTCTTCCGGGAAGACGCGCTCGCGAAGACGAAGGCCGGCCATTTCGGCATCGTGCCTGGAGATCCGGGGGCGAGCGAGATGATCCGACGGATCACCCAGGCCGATCCATCCGAGCGCATGCCGCGCGGACGTCCAGCGCTGAGTGACGAGGAGATCCGAACGCTGACGCGTTGGATCGAGCAGGGTGCGAAGTGGGGGACACACTGGGCGTATATAAAGCCCGAGTCGCCATCGCTCCCCAAGGTTTCGGATCGGGATTGGGCGCGCGGGGGCATCGACCAGTTCGTCCTCGCTCGGATTGATGCGGAGGGGCTCAAGCCCAGCCGGCCCGCGGAGTGTGCCGCTCTCCTGCGCCGGGTCAGTCTCGATCTGACCGGACTCCCCGCGAAGCCGGAGGATGCCACAGCTTTCTGCCGCGCTCCCTCTCAAGCGGCGTATGAGCGCGCGGTGGATCGGCTCCTCGCCTCGCCAGAGTACGGGGAGCACTGGGCGGCGATCTGGCTCGACCTTGCCCGGTACGGGGACACGAAGGGGTACGAGAAGGACTCGCACCGGGACATGTGGTCGTACCGCGACTGGGTCATTCGCGCGCTGAACGCAGACCTGCCGTTCGACCAGTTCACGATTGAACAGCTCGCCGGCGACCTCATCCCCGGCGCGACCGACCAGCAGATCCTGGCCACCGGATTCCATCGGAACACCTCGACCAATGACGAGGGCGGAACCGACGACGAGGAGTTCCGGGTCGCTTCCGTCATCGACCGGGTGAACACGACCTGGGAGGTCTGGCAGGGAACGACCATCGGATGCGTGCAGTGCCACAGCCATCCGTACGATCCCTTCCGCCACGAAGACTATTACAAGCTCCTTGCCTTCTTCAACAACACAGCCGACGAGGACCGCACCGACGACGCTCCCCGGCTGGCCACCTATCTCCCGGCGCAGCAGGCGGACCTTCGCGCGAATCTGGCCCGGCTGCCGACCGCGGTACATCCCCCGCACCGCGGCGGTACCAGCGCGCTCGCGGATGAAGTCGAGCAGGTACTCTACCCGCTGGGCCGCATCCCCGCGCCCAGCATCCGCGACTCCATGGCGATCACCCGCACCGCGGACTTCGTCGTCGCTAACCGCGACGGGGCCTACGTTGGCTACGCGCCGCTGGAGCTGAGCGGCGTGGGCGAGATAGGCCTGGGGTACAGTGGCAAGGGCCGCGGGTCCGTGGAGGTGCGAATCGGGAGTCCGAACGGCCGACTGATCGCTACGGCGATCCTTCCGGGCCCACTCCCGGCTCGTCGCGCACCCGCCGCAAAGGCACCCGCGGCCAAGGCGCCCGCGGCCGCCGGGGGGAAGCCGGTGCCGCCGCCGCGCCCCAAGCCGCCCGGTCGCCCCACCCGCCGGTCGATGGAGCCGACCCTGCGAGTGCCGATCGCCAGAACCGAAGGCCGGCACGCGCTCTACCTCGTGATGCGCGCCCCGGAAAAGCCGGCATACTCGCTACTCTCGTTCTCGCTCTACCCGGCCCTGGACCCCGCCTCGAAACGAGAATTCGATAGCACAGCGCGGGCACTTGCTGCGGTTGTGCCCGACGCACAAACCCCAGTGATGCGGGAGCTTCTACCTGGCTTCCGACGTACGACGCAAGTGTTCGTGCGCGGGAACTGGCTGGTGCGGGGGGACACGGTGCAGCCCGGTGTGCCCGGTTCGATGCCTCAACTGAAGGCCGGAGCGACACCGGACCGGCTCGCCCTCGCACGCTGGCTGGTTAATCGCGAGAACCCGCTCTCTGCCCGAGTGATGGTGAACCGCCTGTGGAACGAGCTCTTCGGCATCGGTCTGGTCGAGACCTCCGAAGACTTCGGCACCATGGGCTCGCCGCCCTCGCAC
>JBKJUW010000143.1:0-88972 GCA_046589725.1 Gemmatimonadaceae bacterium | reverse complement strand
CCGCCACGCCGCGCAGTGCGAAGAGCTCCGCCAGTGCGCTCATTCCCGCACCGGCTATGCCGACGAAGTGGATGGGGCGCGGATCGGTGGAGTCGAGGAGGGTCGGCATTCGCGGCGAAATATACGCGTCTGGTCGACTATCCGAGAGGCGTCCTTCGATCGAACAAACGTTGATCGTTGGCATCGCGAATCCCGCGAATCCTCTTGAATCTTCGCGAATCGTTCCTGGCGCCGAGACCCTGTCGATGCGCCCAGGACGTCAGTACCGCTATTCACACGAGAGCCACGCCACTTTTTCGAGTATGGCGTGAAAGCAGCGGTAGTGGTATTCGCGTTGATTCGCTGGATTCGCGATGCCAACGAACAACGGCCCTTGACGCTCGCCTCGAATCAACCCACGAGCGCCAGGATCCGCCTCGCAATCACCTCGGCGGCGTCGGGTCGCGCGCGATTCGCCGCGCCGGCCTTCAGTCGGGCCATCTCGGCCGGGTTGTCCACCAGTCCGCGCACGGCCGCGTCGAGTCGGTCGACCGTAAACTCGGACTGCGGCACATTGATCGCCGCGCCGGCGGCTTCCAGCACGCGCGCATTCACCGACTGATGATCGGCAGCGGCGGTCGGCAGCGGCACGAGGATCGCCGGGATATTCCAGGCGAACAGCTCGGCCGTCGTCATTGCCCCGGCGCGGGCGAGCGCGACGTCCGCGGCGGCGTATGCATCATGAATTGGCGACAGGTACTCGCGTACGCGAACGCGACCTCCGTCGAGCGACGCGAACTCCTGGTAGCTCGCCTTGCCGGTCATCCAGATGAGATGCAGGCCATCGGGAAGCCCGCGCTTCACCCAGTCCGCCACGACGAGGTTGATCGCACGCGAGCCCTGGCTGCCGCCGTAGATGAGCAGCACGGCGCCGCCCTCGCGCGGAAAGCCCCACTGCTCCCTTGCCGCCGCGCGATCGGGACGCACGCCCGGTGGCGGCTCGATTGGCGCGCCGGTGTCCACGTGTTGCGACGCGGCGCCGCCGATGACTTTGCCCGCCTCGGGGAAGGCGAGATAGTACTCACGCGTCCAGCGCCGGAAGGCGCGCGCGGTGAGGCCGGGATAGCTGTCACCCGCCTGCTGGACGATGGGAATGTGGTGCATCACCGCATAGGCGAGTGCTACACCCGCGGCGTAGCCACCCGTGCCTACCACCATCTTCGGTTGCTCGCGCCGGACGAGCGCACCCAACTCGCGCCAGCCGCTGACCGCGCCAACCAGCGTACGCCAGTTCTCCCAGGGCTTCGTGCGATACAGCGGGTGCAGGTTCAGCAGCAGGTGCGGGAACTCGGTCCCCGGCAACACCGTCTTCTCTATGCCACGCAGGGCACCGATGAAGATCGGCTGCACGCTGGGATCGAGCCGCACGAGTGTGCGCGCGATGGCGAGGCCGGGATACAGGTGTCCACCTGTTCCACCGCCCGCAAAGAGGATCGTGCGCTTCGAGTGTGCCACGTCAACCGGAGTGAGAGAGCGGATCGGTGGCCCCGCTGCCGACCACACGTTCCTTCTCGCTGCCGATGTTCACCAGAATGCCGGTCATGAGCATCGTCAGCAGGATATTGGACCGCCCGTACGAGACGAAAGGGAGCGTCAGTCCTGTTGTTGGCAACATTCCGACCACGACCCCGATATGGAGGTAGGCCGTGAGCACCGTGACGAACGTCAATCCCACCGCGACGAGCTGCAGGAAGGGCGACCGCGCCTTCCGCGCGACGCGAAAACCGAGGAGCGCGTACGCGGCGAAGGCGATGGTGATCGCAGCGAGGCCGACGAATCCCCACTCCTCGCCGATGTTGCTGGCGATGAAGTCGCTGTAGGGGAATGGGAGGAATCCGTACTGTTGCCGTCCCTGCCCATATCCCACGCCAAACGTTCCACCGGAGCCCACCGCAATGAGCGATTGCTTGAGCTGGTACTTCATCTGCGTCGGCGCACCGCCGGGATCGAAGAACGCAGTGAGGCGCAGTGCTGCGTACTGCACCTTCTCGATCTTCGTCCAGAGCACAGGAATGGCGAGCGCACACAGGGCCACGAAATGCGCGATCCGCACGCCGCCGGCAAACAGCAGCACGGCGAGCATGAGGGTGTACAGCATGGCGACGGAAAGATCGGGCTCCAACGCGGCGAGGATATCGAGCAGCCCGATCACGACGAAGAAGGGCAGCACGCCCTTCGTGAGACGCCGCAGCTGGTCGCCTTTTTTCACGATGAGCATCGACGTCCAGATCACGACGCCCAGCTTCCCGAACTCGGACGGTTGCAGCGAGGTCCCGAACAGGAAGCGCTTCGAGCCATTGATGCGCGGCGCGATGCTCTCCGGTAGCACAAGACAGAGAAAGAGCGAAACGATCGTGATGTACATGATGGGCCACGCCCATTCACGCAGCGTCTCGGCGTCGAACTTCGCCGCGATCGCGAAGGCCACCGTGCCCGCGAGAATTCCGGTCGCCTGTCGGGCGACGTAGTACCAGCTGTTGCGATTTTCCTGCATGGCCACGATCGCGCTCGCGCTGTAGAGCACCGCAAGCCCGAACACGAGCACGAGCGCCATCACCAGGACGAGTCCGCGCGCCTCCGAGCCCATGCGCCACCGCTCACGAACCTGCGCAAGCGCATGCGTGCGCTCGCGCGGCACCGCGGCCGCCGTCACGCGGTCTTTGCCCCGAGCTCCGCGGCCAGCTGCTTGAACACCCGACCGCGCTCCTCGTAGTTGTCGAACATGTCGTAGCTCGAGCACGCGGGCGACAGGAGCACCACATCGCCCTCACCGGCCGTGTCGCGTGCCCGCGAAAGGACCTCTTCGAAACTCGAGCCGAGCACCTCCACCGGCACGACCCCGTCGAGATCCCTGGCGATCGTCTCGCCGGCCTCGCCGTACGCGATGACCTGCTTGACCGTCCGCTTCAACTCGTCGCCGAGGACGGTGTAGGGCTCGCCCTTGTGCCGGCCCCCGAGCAGCAACACCGTCGGTTTGTGCATGCCGCGAAGGGCAACGAGCGCCGACGCGACATTCGTCGACTTCGAGTCGTTGATCCACTCGACGTCGCCATAGCGGCCGGCCGGCTCGATGCGATGCTCGAGCGCGCGAAAGCTGCGCAACGCGTCGGCCATCAAGGCACGGTGCTTCGGCGAAGTGTGCAGCGCATCCGCGCCGATCACCGCGAGCGCCGCAGCCAATGCATTCGCCACATTGTGGTCGCCGAGCAGGTTCAGCTCACTGCGCGAGATGAGCGGAGCGCCGAGCACCATGAGGGAGTTGCTGGAGCGGTCGAGGTAGCCATCCGTCACCAGGCCGGCCGTGGAAAACCGCAGGTGACGACCCGGCACGCCGTCCACCATCCGCTGCACGGCGTCATCGTCCGCGTTGCTCACCCACACGGAGCGATCCCCCGCGTTGCGGAAGAGCGCACCCTTGTCCGCGTAATACGCGTCGACGGAATCGTAGCGATCCAGATGATTGGCCGAGAGGTTCGTCAGGATGCCCGCGGCCGGCGCGATGCTCGGCGTATCGTGGAGCTGGAACGACGACGTTTCCAGCGCAATCCAGTCGGGCTGCCGTTCGCGCAGGGCGATCTCCGAGAGCGGCGTACCGATGTTCCCCGCCGCGACGGCGTCGTAGCCGAGTCCCTGAAGGAGTCGTTCCACCAGCGCGGTGGTCGTCGTCTTTCCATTCGTGCCGGTGACAGCGATGTAGCGCTCGTGCGGCAGGAACTGGAGCGCGACCTCGAGCTCGCCGACGATCGGTACGCCGGCGTCGCGCGCCGCCTGAAGGGGCGGCGCCCCGGGGGGAACTCCCGGGCTCGCTACGACGAGCGCACTGCGCGCGATGCGCTTGAGGTCGTGACCACCGTGCTCGACGTCGACACCGAGTGGCTCGAGATGGAGCGTCGCGCGGAGGACCGCGTGCCCTGCCCCGGCGTCACTGGCGTAGACGTCGGCACCCGCGCGCCGCAGCAGCTCGGCGACCGCGCGTCCGCTGCGCGCGAGGCCAATCACGCTGATCTCACCGCGAGCCCACGCGGCCGGCAGTGCCTCGGTGAGTGAGCGGATTGGCATGTCAGCGCACCTTCAGCGTGGAGATCGCCAGGAACGCCCCGATGATGCCGAGGATCCAGAATCGCACGACGACCTGCTGCTCGCTCCACCCTTTTACCTCGAAGTGGTGATGCAGCGGCGCTCGGAGAAAGACACGATGCTGCTGCGCATACTCGAGTCCGTGGCGCCTGCGACGATACTTGAACACGAAGCGCTGGATGACGACCGACATCATCTCCGCGAAGAACATCATGCCGACGAAGAGGAGCAGGAACTCGGACTTGAGGAGGATCGCAACCGCGCCGATTGCCCCACCCAACGCAAGGGAACCGGTGTCTCCCATGAAGACCTGCGCCGGGTACGTATTGAACCAGAGGAATCCGATGAGCGCCCCAACCATCGCGAGGCAGTAGATCGTGAGCTCCGCCGAGTGCAGCAGGAAAAAAATGCCGAGATAGTTGGAGTACCGCACGTTCCCGATGAAGTACGCGAAGATGGCGAGCGTTGCGAACGCGATCGCGCTCAACCCTGCGGCGAGTCCGTCCAGGCCATCCGTGAAGTTGACGGCATTGCTCACACCAACCAGCACGAACGTCGTCCATGGGATATACAGCCACGGCATGACGAAGATGATCAGCATGTATTTGTAGAATGGCAGCGTCGTGGACGCCGCCGCGATGCCCGGTGCCAGCGGGAAGTACGTGAGGTACCCCCCCAGCAGCAGTCCAATCGTTACCTGGCCGATGAGCTTGTAGCGCTCGACGAGTCCCTCGTTCTTCTGCCCGAGCCTTCGCTGGCGAAGCTTGAGGTAGTCGTCGAGAAAGCCGATGAAGCCCATGCCTGCGGTGACGAGCAGCGCGATGATCACGTAGTGGCTGAACACGCGCGCCCAGAGCAGCGTCGACACGAGTGCCGAGAAGAGGAAGATCAGCCCGCCCATGGTGGGCGTCTTCGTCTTGAGGGCGTGCGCATCCGGCGTTCCCTCGCGAACCACCTGGTAGTTCGCTGCGTTGTCGAGCCGCTTGAGGATGATCGGCCCGACAAAGAAGCTGAGGAGGATCGACGTCACTGCCGCGCCAGCGCTCCGGAACGTGACGTAGGTAAAGAGATTGAGGACGTGGTACTGCTTGACGAGCGGAACGAACAGGTAGTAGAGCAATTGAGTCTATGTGTGAAGGCTGTTTGCCCACTCGGCGATCATCGGAACGAGTCGCTCGAGCCGAACGCCGCGCGAGCCCTTCAGCAGGATAACCGCGTCCGGAGCAAGGCGCGAACGTAATGTGTCCCATACGGCCGCCGGGTCGGCTCCGCCCACGACGCGGGAGTCGCCCGACGCGATACGCTTGAAGGCGTCGGCGAAGCCACCCACGCCCACGATCAGCTCCAACGTACTGTCGAGTGCGGTTCGCGCGACTTCGTCGTGAAGCCGATCGGCATGCTCGCCCATCTCGAGCATCGTCCCCAGTACCGCGACGCGCTGCCGGTCCTTCCCAGCGTGTTCGAGCAACTCCAATGCAACCCGGGCTGAGCCGGGGTTCGAGTTGTAGGCGTCGTTGATGATCGTGGCGCGTCCATGCGACTCGAAGTTCACGCGCATCGGCGGCGATGCCATCGCGGCGATGCCCGCCGCGAGCGCCTCCATGGACACCCCGGCCTCTCGCGCCACGGCGATGGCGAGCATCGCATTGCGACTGTTGTGCACGCCGCGCAGCGGTATGCGAACGCGGGTGCCCTGGTATTCGACCCAGCCCTGCCCGTCCGGCTCGACGCCCCAGGACGATGGATGGATGTCGCCAGTGTCGAGACCCACGCTGATCGTCCGCACGGCCAGCGGGCGAGCCGCCTCCGCGACTTCGGGCTGCGCGGCCGGCGTGACCGCGAGGGAAACTCCCTTGCACGCCGATGCCTCTTCGCGCAGCACACCGGCCAGATCACCGAGTCCCTCGAGGTGCTCCTCAGCGATCGACGTTACCACCACGATGTCCGGCTCGACGATCACCCGCAGCGCCTCGACTTCGCCGGGATGGTTGGTGCCCATCTCGATCACCGCGATGTCGGCCTCGTCAGGCAGCGCGAAGAGCGTGAGCGGTACGCCAACCAGGTTGTTGTAATTGCCGACCGTCGCGTGCACGTGAAAGGCGCCGCCGAGCGCGGCCTTGAGGAGCTCCTTCGTGCTCGTCTTGCCGTTGGTGCCCACGACACCGACGACCGGCCGGCCCCACACGCGACGGCGGTACCGGCCGAGCAGGCCGAGCGCCACCAGCGTGTCCGGCACTTCATAGACGGGCACACCGAGGGCGGCCCCGCGCCTGGCGTCGTTCACCACGAGCGCGATAGCGCCGTTCTTCACCGCTTCGGCAAGGAAGTCGTGCGCGTCGAACGAATCACCCTTGAGTGCGACGAAGCAGCTGCCCTGCCCCACGTTGCGCGTATCGGTGGAGATGCGCGATATCGCCGTGACTCCGCGCGGTCCGTCACCGAGCGCGGCGGCGATGCGGTCGAGAGTCCAGAACTGCGGTTGTTCGAGTGCGCTCGCCTGCGGTGTCGTTGCATCGGTCATCAGGTATTTCCCTCGGAGATGATCTCGCCGACGATGATGCGTTCGTCGAACGGGTATTTCACGGTGCCACGAATCTGGTAGTCTTCATGTCCTTTCCCCGCGAGGACGATCACGTCGCCACGCTTCGCGGAGTGAATCGCGCTGGCGATCGCCTCGCGCCGGTCTTCGATGCGCTCGTGCAGACGGTGCATGCCCGCTTCGATGTCGTCGAGGATGCGCTCGGGATCCTCGGTGCGCGGGTTGTCGCTCGTGACGACCACGCGATCCGCGTGCGACTCGGCAATGCGGCCCATCTCCGGTCGCTTGCCCTTGTCCCGATCGCCACCGCAACCGAAGACGGCAATCAGCGCGCCCGAGGCGAAGGGACGAACGGCATCGAGCGCGCGCGCGAGCGCGTCCGGCGTGTGCGCGTAGTCGCGCAGCACGGCGGGCTCGTCGTGGATGATCTCGAGGCGACCGGGCACCTGCGGCATGGTCGAAAGGCGGCGCGCAATCTCCTCGGCTGGCACACCGAGACACCATGCGGCCGCCGCAGCGCCAACCGCATTCGCGATGTTGAAGTCGCCGAGGAGGGGGAGTTGCACTGCACGCTGCGCGACGACGGCGTCGGGGTGCTCACGCGCTTCGATCATGAGGTCCCACTCGCTGCCGCGCGGGCCGAACCGGAGGTCGACGGCGCGGACGTCGGCGTGTCCATTCAGCCCGAAGGTGACGGTGCGCGGCGCTGGTGAAAGCTTTGCCCACGCGGGGTCGTCCGCGTTGACGACGGCGGCTCCATCCTCCGCGATCAGTGGAATGAGCAACGCCTTGGCCGCGAGGTACGCGTCCATCGTCATGTGGTAGTCGAGATGGTCGCGCGTGAGGTTCGTGAAGACGGCGGCCGCGAAGCGCAGCCCTTCCACGCGACCTTGATGCAGTGCGTGCGACGACGTCTCCATCGCGACGGTGCGCACACCCTCGTCGTGAAGCGTACGAAGCAGTCGCTGTAGCTCGACGGGACCCGGCGTGGTAAGACCGCTGCCGCCATCCAGCGGCGTGCCCTCGCTCCCGATCAACACCCCCAATGTTCCGATCGATGCACAGCGCGCATCGGGCTCGTCGAGCAGGTGGCGCAGCATGCCGACGGTGGTCGTCTTGCCATTCGTCCCCGTGACGCCGACGAGCCGCAGTTGCTTCGCGGGCGCTCCGTAGAATACCGCGGCGGCCACCGCGGCGGCGCGGCGCGTGTCGCTGACGACGACCGACGGCAGCGATGTCCGCGACGCATCGTCGACCACCACCACGACGGCACCCGCTTGCTCGGCACGACCGAGATAGTCGTGACCGTCGCGCTCCGAGCCGCGCACGGCGAGAAAGAGCGAGCCCGCAGCGACGCCGCGGCTGTCGTCGGTGATGGAGTCCACCGTCTGCGGCAACGCGCCCTCGATCGCAACGAGCAGTCCCGCATGACGGAGCGCGTCGACGATCGTGCCTACGCGAACAGCAGTCACGGCGTGCCGGACAGGTGGACGAGCGAACCCACTGGGAGCATCGCGCCGGCGGCAGGCTGCGTGTCGCCCGCGCCCTTTACGTCGAGCTCCACGCGAAAGCCGGCCGCGTGAAGCGCATGCACCGCTTGCCGCAGCGAGAATCCCCGGACATCGGGCACGGCCCTCGGCGGGAGCACCACGGGCTTCTGCTTCGCGCGCAGTGGCAGCGTGGCGACAACGGTCCGCGGTGCGATGGTGTCGTCGATGACGACGCTCGGCGTGTCGAGACGCGCGAAGGGCGTGGTGTCGCGCGTTCGTGCGGCGACCGCAAGCTCGAGCGGGCGGCCCGTTGTATCGGGAACGCGTTCGTGGCGGCTCGCGGCAAGGCTGCGGCGATCGAGCGCCGCATCGCGCGACGCCAGCGCCGCTTCGAGTACGCGCTTCGTCACTGGCGCAGCCGTAAGGCCGCCCATGTAGTCGCCCTTCGGGTTGTCGATCTTCACGAGAATGACGAATTGTGGATTGTCCGCCGGAAACAGCCCGACGAACGTCGGGATGTGATCGCCCGCCGCGTAGCTCCCATTCACAGTACGACGGGCCGTTCCGGTCTTTCCCGCCAGTGAGAAAGCGCCCAGATCCGCCCGCTTGGCCGTGCCACCGGCCTCAACGACACTGAGCAGCATGTCACGCACACGGCGCGCCACCGCTTGCGACAGCACCCGACGCACGACCCGGCGCTGGTGGTGATACAGCACCGTGCCATCCGGCGCACGCACTTCCTTCACCAGACTCGGCTCCAGTAATTCGCCGCCGTTCGCGATCGCCACATAGGCCGCCACGAGCTGAAGCGGCGTGACGGCAATCTCGTAGCCCATCGCGAGCGAGTTCGCCGACTGCTTCGACCACTTCACCGGCGCGCGCAGCGTGCCGGCCGCCTCGACGGGATAGGACACGCCGGTCGGCGTGCCGAAGCCGAAGTCCCGCAGCCCTTCATACTGCACGCGCGGCTGGAGCCGCTCGGCGAATTGCACGATGCCGATGTTGCTCGAGAACCTGATGACGTCCGAGAGCGCGAGTTGCGGATACGGATGCTCGTCGGAGATGGTGCGGCCATTGATCGTGAAGCTTCCGTTATGCGTCGGGACGACGTCCGTCTCCTTCGCCAGGCCGCGCTGCAACAGCAGCGCGGCGATGAAGGGCTTCATGGTCGAGCCGGGCTCGTACGGCTCGGTAAGCGCCGTGCTCGACGTGCTGCGCGGATTCGAGCGATGGCTCGCCATGGCGAGCACCTCGCCATCCGCCGGATTCATGACGACGACGTCACCGCCCTCTGCCCCCATCCGGCTCACCGCGTCGGCGAGCTCACGCTCCGCAATCTCCTGGAGCTCCTCGTTGATCGTGAGCACGACGCCGTTGCCCTGCACCGCGGGCGTCGCCGGCGCGTCCGGTGAATCGAAGCGACGGCCGCGCGCGTCCTTCATGACCGTGGTGCTGCCCGCCTTCCCCTTCAGAAGCGAGTCGAGCGCGAGCTCCAGTCCGTCGACCGCATTCCCGTCAGCGTCCACCCGACCGACGATGCGGCGTGTCCCCTCGGAGAAGGCGTAGGCCCGCTCGATGACCGGTGTGGAATACACACCGCGCATCGCGGTGAGCGAGGCGACGTCCACCGCGCGATAGCGGGCCGGCAACGTCACCCATCGCCGCGACGCATCCGTGGCGCGCGTCACCCACTCAGCGGGAATGCGCGCACGCACGAGCGCGAGGCGCAGCTTGCGAAGGTCGCGCACTTCCTTCGGCGCAATGTCGAGCTTCACGGTCTCCCGACTCTGCGCCATCAGTTGTCCGCGCGCGTCGAAGATGTCGCCGCGCGGCGCGGGAACCGTGGTCGTCGTACTCTGCTGCCTCGCGGCGGAAGCGGCGAAGCGATGTCCGTCGAGCAGCTGCACGCGCGCCGTCTTCACCAGCAGGGCGACGACAAAGAACGCGAGCAGCAGGTGAATGATCCCGACGCGGCTGGGTTGCTTCACGGCAGTTTCCGCGAGATGGGAATCACCATGCTGTCCGCCGGCACGTGCAGGTTGAGCCGCTCCGCCACGGGCAGCAGGCGCGAACGACTCGACGCGGCGCGGATTTCACCCTCGAGCCGAAGCTTCTCGTTGATCATCGCCGTCCTCCTGGCCTCGAGGTCGAGCAGCTCCTTCGCGCCCGAGATTCCAACGGTACGCCGGAGAATGACCCCACCGGCAATGATCAGGAACGCGAGCATGAGGAGGATGAGTCGCACGCGACCTCCACTGGCGCCTACTTTGCGCGCTGCCATGCCCTGAGCTTCGCGCTGCGTGCACGCGGGTTGTGCGCGATCTCGTCGGCGCTCGCGGTGATCGCGCGACGCATGAGCACCCTGCCGAGCGCGTGGTCGCCGCCGCAGGTGCACATGGGATGCTTCGGGGGGCAGATACAGTCCTCACTCCACGCGCGGAACGCGTGCTTCACGATGCGGTCCTCGCCCGAGTGGTAGGCGATGACCGCGAGGATGCCTCCGGGCGCGAGCCGGTCGCGCAGGTCCGGCAACGCGCGTTCGACACCCGCCAGCTCGTCGTTCACCGCGATGCGGATCGCCTGGAAGAGCCGCGCAAATTCAGGTGGGCCGGAGCGCGATCCGAACGTCGCCCGGATGGCGCCCACGAAATCATCGCTGATGACGAACGGCTTGTTCTCACGGCGGCGGATGATCTCGCGCACCAGTCGCGCCGCGCGGGGCTCGTCGCCGTAGTCGCGGAAGATCTTCGTGAGTGTGTCGGCGTCCGCCTCGTTCAATAGGTCTGCTGCGGACTGCGTTGCATCCGCGCCCATGCGCATGTCGAGCGGCGCGCCTTCCCTGAACGAGAAGCCGCGCGATGCATCGTCGATCTGATGTGAGGAAATGCCGAGGTCGAGCAAGATGCCGGAGAAGCGAAGAGGTGGCAGCGCGGGGATATTCCCCAGCGCACTATAATTGGCGTTGAAGGTCTCGAAGCGGCCGGCGTCGGCTTCCGCCGACAGTCGAAGCCCCGCCGCCGAGATCGCCTCGGGATCCCGATCGATGCCGACGATCTTGCCGACTCCCGCCGCCAGAAGAGCGGCCGAGTGGCCACCGCCGCCGAGCGTCCCGTCGAGGACGAGGGTTGCGTGGCCGAGTAACTCGACGATGTCATCGACGAGGGCCGGTGCGTGGTAGTCGGATTGCCAGGGACTGACGAACATTGGGGATGACAGGACGATAGGACGGTAGGAAGATAGGAGAGCGGGAGAGCATAGGAGGATAGAGGTGTCTGCTCTATCATCCTATCATCCTATCCTCCTATCATCCCGCCGCATGGCTATTCGTAAGCATTTCACCTACGTCGTGCATGGCGCACGCGCCGACCGCCCCGACCTGCGCAACATGGTCTCGTGGGTGCGCGAGCGCGGGCATGCGGTCGAGGTATGGAGTACCTGGAACGCTGGTGATGCCGCGGACCACGCCGCGCGCGCGGCCGATCGCGGTACGGATGTGGTGATCGCCTGCGGGGGCGACGGCACCCTCAACGAGGTCGTCAACGGACTCGACGGGCGCGACACGCCCCTCGGCGTCATCCCATTGGGGACGGCGAACGACTTCGCGCGACAGACAGGCATACCGGAGGAGGCGGACCATGCAATGGATGTCATCCTGCGCCGCAACCCCGTGCGCATCGATACCGCATCCATGAATGGGCGGCGCTTCCTGAACGTCTCCACCGGCGGTGTCGGCGCCGAGGCCACGCAGGAAACGCCCGCGGACGCCAAGGCGTCCCTTGGACCGCTCGCGTATGCCATCACGGCCGTGCGGAAGTTTGCTGAGGACAAGATCCGACATGCGTCCTTCGCCAGCGATGGATTCGGTCTCGACGTCGACTTTCTCGCCTTTGCGGTGGGCAGTGCGCGCGTGACCGGCGGCGGGACCATGATGACGCCGGACGCCAGCGTCACCGATGGGTTGCTCGACCTTTGCGTGATCGAGGCGATGTCGCGGAGCCAGTTTGCGCGGCTGTCGTTGGCGGTGAAACGCGGGGAGCACCTCGGGTTGCCCGGGGTGCACTATGCGCAGCTTCCCTGGATGAAGGTCACGGGGACGGAGGCGTTGAGCGTGAACCTCGATGGTGAGGGTGTCGAAGCGCGCGTGTGCGACTACCGGGCGCGTCGCGCCGACCTGTTGGTGCATGTCCACCATCTGCCGGGTGAAGAGCCCGGAGTGGATTTCGCGCGATAGCGTCGTTAGTCGAGCGCCGCACTGCAGGGCTGCACTGCGTTTTACACTTCGATGACTTCGTTACGCATGCCGTCGGCCGGCGAGGCGTGCACGTCGGCACTGCGGTCGATTGCCGGTCCACACTGCTTGCGGTCGTCCTTCCGCCGTCGGGGCATTGCTCTTCGTCCGTGAGGAGAAGAGTGGCGACGGGAGGTAGAGCCTAAGCTCTGCGCTTTACGACGGTTGGTCAATACGGTGCTCGATGCGATCGACGGCGTTGCGGACACAATTGCGGTTGACCTGGGCGTACGCCCGCCGACCAGTCGCCCACCGGGTTCTGGTCCGCTTGCACAGTAACGATCGTTGAATCTGTCGATCCTTCGCCATTGAAAGTGGCCGCTGCGCGCCTACACAGATCCGCTTGCAGCCCGGCTGCGGGGTTGATATCCCTGGGCTGGCGTCAAGAATGACCTTTTAGGTCCTGTGCTGCGTCGCTGCAACTCGCGCCGACCTGACACCAAGCACCGCAGTGACCCCGCCCAGCACCGCCGTCGACGCGAGCATCAGGTGCACGGTCAACGGCTCGCCGAGCCAGATTACGCCGCCCCCGGCTGCGATCACCGGCACGCTCAGTTGCACTGTGGCGGCGCTTGTCGAGCGCAGTTGTCGCAACGCGGTGTACCAGATCGCGTACCCGATGCCCGAGGCCACCGCGCCCGAAGCAGCCGCGTAGGCCAAGCCCGTCGCGTCGAATGTGGCCCGGTGAATCGTCAGTACGCTTACCATCAGAGCCATCGGCATGGCCCGCAAGAAGTTGCCCGCCGTCGCGCGCAGCGGATCAGACGAGCCGGCGCCACGCAGCGAGTAGACGCCCCAGGCGACGCCTGCACCGATCATCAACGCCGAGCCGCCCCTCGGCGGTGCCGACAGTCCAGGCCAGAGCAACGCCACCAAACCTATCAGCGCAACCATCAGCCCGAGTTGCTGCTGCGCGATGAGGCGCTCACCACGCCACAGGCCATACCCGATCATCGTCGTCTGCACGGCGCCGAACAGCAGCAACGCGCCGGTCCCTGCCGGCAGGCTCACGTAGGCGTACGAGAACGCCGCGGCATAGACGAACAATGCCAGTGCCGACATCCAGCTCCCTGCCTGTTCGGGCCCAGCGCCGCGCCAGCGAACGATCAATGCGAGAACCACGGCACCTGCCGCCAAGCGCGTCGTCGTGAACGACGCAGAGTCGATGCTGGTGTGGCGCAGCGCCATGCGGCACAACAGCGAATTCGCCGCAAATGCCAGCATTGCCGCCGATGTCAGCAGCACCAGGCGCGCCCCAGGCCACGAGTCTTTCACAAGCCCGCGATCGAATCCTTGTGCACATCCATGCCGCGATAGATGATTGTGCGCGCAGCAGGCACCGCAACAACAAGGGATGACATGGTCGGTCTCCGGACATTTTCCACGTGGAGCAATCATGCGCGGTCGAGACGTCGGGTACTTCGCGGCGATAGCCGCAATCGCAGGTTCGTGTCGCTCTTCACCGGGCGTCAACACACCACACGCCGCGGCCACTGTACCGCCGACTCCGCTCGTGCTCGCAATTGACGAGGGCGAACAGGGTTCGGCGCCCACAGGCAGGCGGGTTGTCGTCTCCGTTCATTCTGAAGGTCGATGCGCGTAACGGCGGCTCGCCCGACCTGATGATGGGGTACGAGGACATTGCGCCCGGTCAGGCAATCGCTCCACATCGTCATCAGCTGGCTGACGAGATCATTTTCGTCCATCAGGGTACTGGCGTCGTTGAGGTCGATACGCAAGTGCTGCCGTTCAGCACTGGTGCAACTATCTACGTTCCGAAGCAGGTCCGCGTCACTCTGCGGAACACCGGCGCCGGACCGGTGTCGATTGCTTTCGTCTTCTCCAAGCCGGGGTTTGAGGAGTACCTTCGGGATACTTCCGTGCCCGAGGGCCAGCCGGTCACCCCTCTCTCGGTGGACGAGCGACGCACCATTAGAGCTCGTCACCAGTGGCACACTGTCTACGAGCAGCCGTAGGCGCACGCGGCCGGCTAACCGATTGTTGAACCGACGAGCGAGCTGTCGAAGACGTGACGCTAAGCACGCGGGATATGGTTGATCGTTTATTCCGAGCCACCACGAAGCGTCGTCTCCCGCGGCGCCGTTCACGCGTCCGAGCATCAGGGCATGCATTCGCCGGTGATGTGATTGCGCGCCCGGCCGACAGGTGGATCGCGCCCGAGAGGGATCGATTCCCCTTGGAGTCGTCGACCCCCGAACACGGGATACATTCATCCTGGAGGTGTTGCGCGTGCTGGTGTCACAGATGAACGCAGTGACCACCTAAACCTTCGCATCCTGTCATGACAGCATCTATCCCCCGACGAGAGTTCCTGCAGCGCGCCGCCGTTCTCCCCGCGGCCGCGAGCCTCTTCGGACCGCGCACGCTCGGCGCAGCTGAAGTTGCCTCGGCCCGCGCGCCGCGCGGCGCGCACCTCAAGCTCAGCGTCAACGCCTTCTGTTTCGACGCGGCGCTGCGCGAAAACCTCAAGGATCCGTCGAAGGGAATGAGCTTGTTCGACGCGCTCGACTTCTGTGCGGAGCAGAACGTCGAAGCGCTGGATCCCACGGGCTACTACTTCCCAGGCTATCCAGGCGTTCCCTCCGACAAGTACCTGAACGACCTGAAGCGGCGTGCGTTCGAGCTCGGGCTCAATTTCAGCGGGACCGGGATCAGGAACGACTTCGCCGTGCGCGACGGCGCGGCACGCGCTGCGGATGTCGTGCGCGCGAAGCAGTGGATCGAGGTCGCCGCGCATCTGGGGGCGCCGGTGCTCCGCGTGTTCGCCGGAGCGGTTCCGCCCGCGCCGGACAGTTGGGAGGACGGCGCGACGCGGATGGTGGACGCGCTTCACGAGTGCGTCGAGCATGGGGAGAAGTACGGCGTGATCGTCGGTCTGCAGAACCACGGAGACATGTTGAAAACGGCGGACGAGTGCTTGAACATCCTCGGTCGGATCAAGTCGCGCTGGATCGGGCTCATCCTCGACACAGGCAACTTCCTCACCCCCGACCCGTACGCCGACATCGCCCGCGTGATCCCGGTGACCGTCAACTGGCAGATCAAGGAGCGCTTGCTAAGCAACAAGGGCGATCCGATGGACCTCCCGAAGTTGATGCGCATCATCCGTGAGGCGAACTATCGCGGCTACATCCCGATCGAGACGCTGTCGATCACCGGACAACCATACGACGGGCGCGCCCGCGCGGCAGCTCTGTTGGACCGCATTCGCAACGCCTGAGGGGACGCTGATCGCTCTTGACGCGGCCTACGATCGGCGCGACGCTTGCCCGAACCCGCCTCCTGCCTCCGAGAGACCCCATGAATCGTCCCGCCCATTCGGCGCGCCCTGCCCGCACGCCAGTGATGACAGCCATCGCCGCCATCGCATTCGCACTGCTCGCGGGTACGCTGGCCCCGCACGCACTCGCTGCGCAGGCTGCCGCCGCGCGCACCACCGCGACGAGTGTCGCCGGCGACCCTGATGTCCTTGGCGCGGAACGCCTCTTCTCCGCATGGATGGAGGGACAGATCGCGTATCGCGGACTCCCCGGGATTGCCGTCGGTGTGGTGAGCGACCAGCAACTGGTGTGGGCCACTGGCTTTGGCTTCGCGGACGTCAACGCGAAGGTGCCGATGACACCGGCCACGAAGTTCCGCATGGCATCGCACAGCAAGCTGTTCACCGCCATCGCCATCATGCAGCTGCGCGAGGAGGGCAAGGTGCACCTCGACGATCCGGTGTCGAAGTACCTGCCGTGGTTCAAGGCGAAGACCGCCGGCGACGACGACGGCCCGATCACGATCGAACAACTCCTCTCACATAGTTCCGGCGTGCAGCGCGAGGCGGGAGACCACTGGACGTCCCTCGAATTTCCGACGGCCGACGAACTCCGCCGTCTCTACTCCGACCGGCAGGCCGCGTTCGCTCCGTCGGTGCGGTGGAAGTACTCCAACCTGGCCTATTCCGTCGCCGGAATGGTCATCGAGGAGGTGAGCGGACAGCGATGGGCAGACTACGTCGATCGCAACATCTTCAAGCCGCTCGGCATGGACGCATCGAGCGTGGATCAGAACGTTCCGGGGCTCACCGTCCCCTATGGTCGTCGCATGCCGGACGGCACGCGCGAGGTGCTCCCCTTTGTTGACGCACGTGGCATGGCCGCGGCCACTGGCGTCACGTCGAACGTGGAGGACATGGCGAAGTTCGTCTCAGCGCAGTTTCGGCGGGGCCCGCGAGGCGGGGCGCAGATCGTGAGCACTGGGTCGTTGCGGGAAATGCACCGCGTGCGCTCGGTGGAGGAGAACTGGACCGCAGGTACGGGCCTCGGATTCGACATCAGCCGTACCAAGGACCGGACCTACGTCGGGCATGGGGGCGGCTATCCCGGCAACACGACCTACACGCTCATCCAGCTCGATGACAAGGTTGGCGTCATCGTCCTCACGAACACGAACGACTCCAACCCGTCCGACATCGCGCGCGAGTTGATGGCAACCGTTGGCCAGGCGGTGGCGAAAGCATCGGCACCGAAGCCGGTCGTCGTGGCCTGGGACCCGTCATGGGCGCGGTTCGCGGGGCTGTACCGCGGACGGGGCGGAGACTCGCAGGTGGTGTTGCTCAACCAGCGCCTGGTGCTCGTTACGCCGAATGCGGTCAACGTTGACACCCCCATCACGCTGGAACCACTGGGCGGTGGGCGCTTCCGCTTCGTGGCCCCCACGGGTGGCGGCGTCGTGGGCGAGATGGTGCGGTTCGTGGAGGCGCCCGGACGGCCGATGCGGATGTACACCGGCGACAGCTGGATCGATCGCGCGCGCGAGCCGTGAGCCCATCCCGAGCTGTATGAAGAAGAAGTTGAGATAGGAACGTCCGTCCAAGGCCGCAGCAGCTCGGCAATCCGGCGAGTACCCTCCTCACCAACGCATTCGCCGCCGGCGGGAAGCGCTCTGTTCGGCGCACACTTCGAGAGGGACTGTTGCACGATGATTCGGTTCTCAGGCACAAGGGTCTCCGCCCTGCTGTTCGTTGCCGCTGTCTCCAGCACAGGGGCACAGATGCCGGCGACGGAGGCTTTATCGTGGACGGCCGCCGACGACCACAAGCAGATGATGGAGCAGCTCGGCATCCGGGCGCTGCGTCCCGGCCCAAGCGGAAACGAAACCGCGCCGAACCATGCGAACTACGATGAAGCCGCCGCGAACCCGTTTCCCAGACTTCCCGACGTCCTTACGCTGAAGAACGGGCGCAAGGTCACGACCTTGGCGGAATGGAGCCGACGTCGCGCCGAGATCATCGAGACCTTCGAGCGCGAGATCTATGGACGCATACCGGCGAATGTGCCGAAGGTAAATTGGACGATTGCGGCGACGGATACCGGCACCGTCGGTGGCCGGTTGGTGATCGGACGACAGCTTCTTGGCCACGTCGACAACTCCGCCTACCCGGCACTGAACGTCGATATCTCGATGACGCTGGTCCTCCCCGCCGAGGCGCAGGCTGCGCCGGTGATGATCATGTTTGGTGCGCGTCCCCTGCCTCAGGCGGTGGGTCGCCCTGCTCCGCCGCCTGCGCCCGGCGCGCGCGTGTTCACGTTTCCACCACCGGCGCCCGGGAGCGAAGCCCCGGCCACCGAGCAGCTCATCGTGGATGGTTGGGGCTTCGCCTTTGTGAATCCCTCCAGCATCCAGGCGGACAATGGCGCCGGCCTCACCAAGGGGATCATCGGGCTCGTCAACAAGGGCCAGCCGCGCAAGCCGGACGAGTGGGGCGCATTGCGCGCGTGGGCGTGGGGTGCGTCGCGCGCGCTGGACTACCTCGAAACGGATCGAGCGGTAAACGCGGCACGCGTCGGCATCGAAGGCGTTTCACGCTATGGAAAAGCCGCGCTCGTGACAATGGCCTTTGATCAGCGCTTCGCGGCGGTGCTCATCGGCTCATCGGGGGAGGGAGGAGCGAAACTCCATCGTCGCAACTTCGGTGAGGCCGTCGAGAGCCTGACTGGAACAGGCGAGTACCACTGGATGGCGGGCAATTTCCTCAAGTACGGCGCGTCGGACGCGACCTTTGGGAGCAGGAATGCCGGCGATCTTCCCGTCGACGCCCACGAACTCATCGCGCTCTGCGCACCCCGCCTCACCTTCGTGAGCTATGGCGTCCCGGAGAAGGGCGACGCGAAATGGCTCGATCAGCAGGGAAGCTTCATGGCCGCGATCGCCGCGCAACCGGTCTTCCGGCTCCTCGGCGCACGCGACCTGGGTCGCTCAGACGATTACGCGACGGAGAAGATGCCCGCCGTGAACGTAGCGCTCACCGACGGGCAACTGGCGTGGCGGCAGCACGACGGCGGTCACACCGATGCGCCAAACTGGAAGTACTTCATTCCATGGGCGGATCGATACTACAAGCGCGGCTACACCCCCGCCGCGCCCGTTCCTGCGGCGGCGGTCGCGCCGGTGCCGCCACCCGTCGAGCAGATCGTTGCGGCATCAAGGCGCTCGTCGACCTGTGCCAGAGGAAGGCACCGAACGCCGTCATCATCCTGAACGGCATCTTCCCGCGAAACGACAACATGTCCGTGGTTCCCGAGATCACGCGCATCAACCTGTTTATCGCGCGCTTCGCGGATGGCCGGCGAATTCGCGACGTCAACATCAGCGACAAGCTCGCCGACCGCGAGGGCAAGCTGTTCGACGGCATGACTGTGGACCGTCTGTACCCGACGATGAGGGGATATCAGCGCTGGGCGGACGCGCCTGAAGCCGCTGTTGACGGAGATCCTCCGCCCGCCAGCGGCGACAGACCAAGCGCCGCCGCCAACAGGAGATCCGAGCGCGAAGAAGCCCGCGCGCTGAGATAGACGGTCCATTGTCAATGGCGACCAGCTACCGCCCTGACGAATGACCCATTTCGGCGTTGAGCTCGCGCATGGCCGCAGCGTAGTAGGGATCCGGCGTCGTGAGTTCACGAGGCGGCCGCGATGCGGGTGTGGTAGACGACGCGAAGAAGTATCGCGCGACGCGGAACAGGCCGTACCCGACGAACGCCACGCAGGCGAGCTTGAGCGCCAGCACCGCCAGACCGAGCACTGTTCCGAAGATCCCGAGCGTCACCACGAGCGCGACGATCCCAAGAGGAATCGCGATGGCGAGGCCGACGATGACCTTGAGTAGTGTCCACAGAACGCGCATAAGATCCTCCTCCTGAAACGTGCGTGGCCCAGCGAGCGGGGTTCCGCCGCCGCTGAAGATCCCTACGGCGCGGACGGTGTGAAGTTCCAGGTGAGTACGGAGCTCGTGCGGAACGGTACCGACGGGTGCATGACGGACTTGATCCACATGACCTTGTGCACGCGCCTTCCGCAGCGGATCATGGTCGAGCGCCGTCATGTCCACCTGATCGCAGCCCTTGGAGGAATACCCCACATGGTTACCCGCGTCGCGCTTTGCGCGCTCTTGTTTTCTTCCGCCGCGGCCGCGCAGGACCGGGCGATGCCACCCGAGGCCGAGCGTCAACTGGCACGCGCGATCTACAAGGAGATGGTGGAGACCAGGACGGGCTTCACGACCGGCGCCACCACGCCCCTGGTCGAGGCGGTTGCTCGCCGGCTCAGGGCGGCGGGCTTTCCGGCGAAGGACATCTTTGTTGGTGGCCCCATTCCGACGAAGGCGAATCTCGTCGTACGATATCACGGCTCGGGACGTCAGCGGCCGCTCCTGCTCCTCGCGCATACCGACGTCGTCGAGGCGAAGCGTGAGGACTGGACGATCGATCCCTACACGCTCACCGAGAAGGACGGCTACTTCTACGGGCGCGGCGTCGGCGACGACAAGTCCCAGGCCGCCGTCTGGATCGCGAACCTCATCCGCTACAAGCGCGAGGGATTTACGCCAGATCGCGATATCATCGTCGCCCTGACCGCGGACGAGGAGGGCGGTGGTCCCTACAGCGGTGTGGAGTGGTTGCTCAAGAATCACCGCGCCTTGATCGACGCAGAGTATGCGCTGAATGAAGGTGGCTTTGGAGAGGCGGCCGACGGCAAGCGCATCTCGAACGACTTGCAGGTCGCCGAGAAGTACGTGATCAACTATCGGTTCGAGGTGCACAACAAGGGCGGCCACAGCTCCCTGCCGGTGGCGGACAACGCCATCTATCATCTATCGGGCGCACTGCAGCGGCTGTCGCAATTCGGGTTTCCGCTGCGAAGCAACGACGTCACGCGCGCCTATTTCCGCGCGATGTCGGGAATAGAAGATCCAGCCGTACGCCCGGACCTCGCGCTCGTGGCGAAGGGAGACTCCGCAGCGATGTGGCGCATTGCACAGGCGTCGACCGGATGGAATGCGACGCTCCGCACGACCTGCGTGGCAACGCAGCTCGAAGGCGGCCACGCGATCAACGCGCTACCGCAGCTGGCCGCCGCGAACGTGAACTGCCGGGTGCTTCCCGAAGATGGGATCGACTACGTCACCGCGACGCTGAAGCAGGTCGTCGGCGACACCGCAGTCGCCGTGACGCTGATGGGCACGCCCCACAACGCGCCGGCCTCGCCGCTGCGCGCCGACCTGATGTCGACCGTCACGGCGGTGACAAGCAGTCTCTGGCCGGGCGTGGCCACGGTTCCGATGATGGTCATGGGCGCAACGGATGGCTTGTACCTGCGCTCCGCGGGTATCCCCACCTACGGCGTCCAGGGATTCTTCTACGATCGCAACGATATCCGCTTTCATGGCCGCGACGAGCGACTGAAGGTGCAGTCGTTCTACGAAGGGCAGACGTTCCTCTACGAGTTGGTCAAGCGCCTTTCCGGTGCGCCAACCATTTGAACGCGGTGCGGCCTGCGTATGGGCACTGGTCTTCCTCCAAATGATTCTGATCACATGGAAACTCTGGACCTCATCCGGCGCATGCTGGCGCACAATGCGTGGGCGGACGACCTCCTGCTCACTGCCCTGCGATCGTCGGACGACGCCACCGCTTGGCGTGAATACGCCCACATCCTGGGCGCAGAGTCGGTGTGGCTCGCCAGGCTGGAAGCGCGGACCTCGCCGGTCGTGGTGTGGCCTATCCTGAGTCGACCCGAGGTGGAGTCACTGCGCGTCGAACTGGCTTCCGGGTACGCGCTTTACTGTTCGCAGCTCCACTCGACATCGCTGGCGAGGATGTTGGACTACACGACGAGCGCGGGACAATCGTTCGCCTCGCGCATCGACGACATCCTCCTCCACGTGGCGCTACACGGCCAGTATCATCGCGGCAAGATCAACGTCCTGCTTCGGCGGGCGGATCTAGCTCCGGCGCCGGTGGACTACATCAGCTTTGCGCGTGGGGCGCCGGCCGCGGTCACTCGACTGCCGGCGCTGCAGTGATGAACGGGGAGTGACGGCACATGGATGCGATTTCGCGCGAATGGATCAACGAAAGGAAGCGCCCGCCGTCGCGATGACGGCGGGCGCTTTTCCTGCTGCAGCGTGACTTACTTGCAGTACTTCTTTATCGAGCCTTCGATGAACGGGCCGTACTGCATGGCGGCGCCCATGATGGTCTTCGCCGTCGCCGCATCGACAGAACCGCCCGCCGGCATGTTGATGTTGACGATGGTGAGCAGGTCGTTCGCCGACTTGAATTCCTCGCAGGAGTGCGACGTCTTCAAGCCTTCAGTCGCCGCCGAAATGGCCTGGAACGCCGACACGCCGAGCAGAAATTTTGCATTCGCGCTGGGTGCCATGTCGTCCGATGCCTGAAGGAACGGTATGGCCTTCTTGAAGTCGTCGGCGGACTTCGAAGCCACTGCGGCCCTGTACTGCGTGTTGCCCAACTGCAGCAGCACGGCCGCGGCCCGAGGCTTGTTCGCCGGATCGGCCGCCGCGTCAGCCTTGGCGTACTTGATTGCCTCGTCCGGGCTGCCCATCTCGGCGGCGACTGAAGCGAGCAGGTAGTTCGCGCCGTTCACCTTGGGGTCGAGCTCGAGTGCGCGCTGCAACGACGCTTTCGCCGCGGGCAGCTGGCCGGCACGCCGCTCGTTCTGCGCCTTCTGGAGCAGCAGCAGCGTGTTCTTCGGAAATTTCACCGAACCCACCGCGGCAATCTCGGCCGCCTTGGCAAACGCGCTGTCGGACTCGAGGTCAGCGATCTGGCGGAAGAAGTAATTCGAGTCCGCTGCCGCCGTGTCGATGGCGACGTACGCGATACCGACCGGCACCGACTCCTTGTAGTTCTTCGCCGCGCGGAGCACGAGCCAGTAGGTACGCGCATACTGCGGATCGCCCGGGTTATCCGCGACCAACTGCTTGGCGGTCGGCACCGCGATTTCCGCCTTGCCGGAGTTGATGAGCTCCGCGATCACCTGCTCACGCAGGGTCGTGTTCGTGGGGTCGGCGTTCATCATGCCAATCAACGCCTGGAGCGCATTCGCCGTGTCGAGCTTCTGCTTGTAGGCCTCGTACTGCAGCGAGTAGGCAATTCGGCTCGACTTGTCGAGCGTCATGATTTCACGCGTGATCGCGATGACCGAATCCTTCCAGGGCTGCGTCGAATCCGGGCCGGTCTTCATGTTGGCGTAGGCGCTCGCCAAGCAGAGCCGGAGCAGCGTGCTCTTCGGGTAGTCCTTCAATCCCTTGCGGGCGGCAGCGATGGCAACCGCGTTCGTATTCGCGCGGATACCATTCTCGCAGGCCTGGTTGTTCGAGATCTGCCCGCGCGCTTTGTCGTACTCCCCGACGATGATCTTGGCCGCCTCGCCCAGGTCCTTCACCTCCGCATTGGTGAGCAGCGGCTGTGACAGGGAGACGTCGCGCGGCAGGAACATGCGGGCGTTGACACGGAAGCCGGCCGCACTCCTCACGATCGTGCCGTCGATGACCTCATCGGCATGCACGAGCTTCGCGAGTTCCTTGATATCGTTCGGACTGAGCGCCGAGTCCGGGCGGTAGCCGGACTGGGCGAGAGTATTCTCGATGTCCTTCTTGCTGACCGGCATCAGCGTGCGGATGCTGAAATCGCCCGCGACGCGGCTGCGGATTTCCTCAGCGAGTTTGGGGCCGGACTCGACGTCGCCGCGGAATGCCGTGACGAGAACCTTCTTGGTGTCTGGGCCAGGCAGCTGTTGCCGCTGGGCACTGGCGACCGATGGAACAAGCGTCGCAACGACAGCCACGGCAAATCCAGCAGTCAGGAGCGCAGAGCGATACGGAGCCTTCACAGTCGTAACCTCCAAAGCGTTAAACAGACGTACACCTGAAACGCCGCTCGGGTCCGCTCAATACATCTCGGAACCGCGGATCCACCAATGGGCGAAGAGGGATTCGAACCCCCGACATCCTGTGTGTAAGACAGGCGCTCTAACCAGCTGAGCTATTCGCCCGCGTCAACGCCCCAGACGCGCGTGACCTTCGCCGGCCGCGCCCGCCACATCTGCTCAGTTGTCATGGAACGGCTCTGGTGGATCGCCCTACTTCAGAATAGCAACTGGCACGAGAACACAGTACCCAGCTACGAGCAAGATCGGTGCAACCGTCGTCCCGCCCCTCGCCAGATCGGCATATCCCAGCAGAATCGTGACCGCGGCGATTCCCCACCAGAGCCATGGGCGCGCCTGAGACGTCGTATCCATTTGTGCCATAAGGCATTAGTGTATTGAAACTTTTGTGGGCTTGTCAAGCGAGCGGATGCACACTTAATGGTATCCTAACGCGCGGCCATATGTACATCACTGGCAATCTCGAATCGTCCGATTCCGACCCCGCCGGGCTCTGGGCGCCAAATATAAGCGCGGTCCGACTGTCGGACAGTCTGACAGCGGGTCAACCGAAGTCTGACAGCGCATTGCTTCACCACTGGATCCCTTTTTATTGAAGGCAACTTCTTGTGGACTGGCTGGTGGCTGAAGCGGTGCATCAACCCGGTTGTGTAGATCATGACAGTCTTGCCAGTCAGTTGACCCGCTGTCAGACGAGCAGCCGCGCAGCGGCGAGCGGGTCAGACGGTCCGACTGTCAGACTCTCCGTCAGCGATCTCCCTCAGCAGCGCCGCAATGGCACTCCGCCGCTCGGCGCGTTCTGCAGCTTCATCCGCCGCGATCATCGCGCGCAGACGCCCACGATCGCGCGCCCGGCGCGCCAGGAGGAACGGCAAGAGAAGAATCGTGAGCGCCAGCATCGCGATGGAGAGATCAGCAAACAGCGCGAGCCCTCCGTAGCGCCGGCTGGTTCGCGTCTGGAACACCTTCTCGAACCCGCCCAGCGTGACACCGAATGCCTGGCGGACGGACTTGTCGAGCGTGCTGCCCCCTGCCCAGTAGCCGAAGAACAGGGTCAGGCCGCGCTGCGGATCGAGCGACGCCAGTTCCGTCACGGCACGATAGCTCAGCGCGTACGCCGATTGCGCGGCAACCGAGCCACCCTGAAAGCCGGCTTCCAGCTCGTCGAGCGACGGCGTCCCTTTCAGCGCGAGCGCAACGTTTGCGGCCAGCACGTCATCACGACGCCATTCGCGGGCAGCCACGCTCGCATAGCCTTCATCGAACCAGCGCGGCGGCTTGTTGCCGAGTCGCTCATGCAGCGCGAGGTGGGCGAGCTCGTGGCGAATGACCTCGAGCGGGTCGCCGGCGTCCTGCGCGCCCGCGCGACCCTGCATCACGATGCGGCGCGACTCCGGGAATGCGATGGCCGCGCCCCACTCGGGCGCATTCGGCCCTACCCACGTACGGAACCGCGCCGCATCCGGCGCGATCGCAATCAGGACGCGCTGATGCGACCGCGGGAGCCACGGGAAGCTGTCGTTCGCCACCGCCGACTGGACGACGGAGTGCGCGAGGACGTCGTCCTGCGGATAGTACACGACGGTGAAGCGACCGGCGTCGAGGCGACGGGGCGCGTCATCCTGCGCATGCACCGGGGCAACGTCGAACGCGAGCAGGACGAGGCCTGCGAAGGACAGTCGCAGGCCACGACGCCACCACGCAGTGGTGGCCCTTACGGTTCCCCGCCCTCTTCGACCGTCTTCAACACCTCGGCGCACTTCTTTCCCCACGGATTGAACTTGTTCGCGGCGAATCCCTCTCGCCACGCCTGCAGGGCCTCGTCACGCTGGCCGTTGAACCAGTACGCACGACCAAGCTCGTAGTAGGCCTCGATGAGGTTGGGCCCGAGCATCAGCGTCTTCTGGAAGAACGTCTGCGCATCCTCGAACATGTCGCGCTCGAGGTACACCAGGCCCAGGTAGAAATGCGCATAGAGGGTGGCCTTGCGATCGCTGTCGAGCCGAATGGCGCGCGACAGGTGCTCGATGGCTTCGCCGAAGATCCGCTTCTTGAGGCAGATGTATCCCACGTTGATGCGGGCGAGCGCATTGGCCGGTTCGCGCATCAACACCTTCTGGAACTGCATCAGCGCTTCGTCGTATTTCTCCTGGAGCATCTGCGCCCATCCGAGCAGCGACTCGGCCTGCGGATCGCCGGGAACGAGGGCGAGCGCCTTGTTGAGGCTCTCCTCCGCGCCGACATAGTCACCCAGCGAGATGCGGCTCCACCCTTTCTCGATGAACGTCGAGGCGCCGATGTGATCGACGACGACCGGCCGATCGGCGCTGAATGCCGGCGCCTTCGCGCCCTGCAGGTGCTTCCACCGCTCGACGAGCGCCTTGGCTTCGTCCTTCAGTGTCGCCAGCTCGGAGAGGTCCTGCTCGAGGGCCTTTCCGAGGGCGATGAGATCGGCGCGAATGGCGTCACGCTCCGCCGCGGCGCCGGGCGCATCCAGTCGCGCCGCAAGGGATTCGATCTGCGCCTTGTGCCCCGCGGTCAACTCCGTCATTTGGCGAGTGCCTCAGTGCCTGCCTGCTGGAGCGCGATACGGTCGGTCGTCGAGAGCAGGTGTTCGACGTCGAGGTAGATCACGAGCTTCTCTCCCTGCCGCACGATGCCCTTGAGGTATTCGGCGGCAAGGCCGCGGAAGTATTTGGGAGGCGGCGCGACCTGCGACGGATCGAACGACGCCACCGCGGTGACCGAGTCGACGACGACACCGATCCACTCGCCGCTGACGTTGAGGATCAGGATCCGGGTGTGCCGATCGGCTTCGGCGACAGGCAGCTCCATCCGTCGGCGGAGGTTCACCAGCGGGACGACGCGCCCCTGATAGTCCATCACACCCTCGATGTAGGCGGGCATGTCCGGAACGGAGGTGGCCGCGGTGTAGCGCAGCACGCGCTCGACGGCATGCACGTCGGTCGCGAACAGGTCGTCGCCGAGACAGAAGGTGACCAGCTTGTCGGTCAGGGTGGTCATGCAGGCTCCAGAATATTCGCGGACTGGCAGGATTTAATCAGTTCATCGACGTCGATGATTCCGACGAGCGCATCAGAAAGCCGTACCACACCAAGCAGCACGCTGTCCACCTCGTCCCCACCCGGCGCTTCGCGAAGCTCGCGCATGTCGACAGTGGTGGCGTCGTCCACGTCGTCGATGAGGATGCCCACGCGAAATCCTCCGCGTCGAAAGATGAGCAGGGCATCGCGGAGCGCGAGGGGGAGCCCGAGTGCCTGTTGGGGCGAATACACCGGCGTGAGCGAACCGCGCACGGTCACGACGCCAAGCATCGCGGGCGGCATCTCGGGCACGTGGTGAATCACGGGCAAGTCGATCACTTCATCGACGAGAATCAACTCGACCCCAAATCGCTCTCCGCCAACGCGGAACATCAGCAGCTCAGCGACGCCGCTGCGCGCGCGCGCGCGCTCCCGCATGGTGCGATGCGGTGCCTTCTCGTGCGCCGCGATCAGGTAGGCGGGCCTCGGCGTCACGCCTTCGGGCGCCGCGCCTTCCTCCGTCGGCGCAGCCGCCCGCACGGCACTCAGCGTCCGGGCCAGCTCCACCGGCGTCGAATCCCGTCGTGGACGAGACGCTCCCGCGGGGGACTGCAGCTCGGGCACGGGGACGGCCTCGGGCCAAATGTCGGTCTCGTGCTCGACCTCGAGCTCGGTCTCTGGCTCGGGCCAAATTTCGGCCTCGTGCTCGACCTCCAGTTCGGGCTCGGGCTCGGGCCCCGGCTGGGCCGCCGACGCAGCAAGGTCGCTGTAACGCAGACGCTTGCGGGTCATTCCTGGTCGTCCGCTACATCCATCATCAACTGCTCGTCGACCTCCGAGAGCCGCCGCATGGCGCCGACGAACAGGCCCTGCGTTGCCAGCGTGTTCACGCGCCGAGGCACGCCACCACTTCGCTCCGCGAGCACCGCCATGGCGGTCGGCGTGAAGATCTCCCCGTCGGCACGGCCCGCCACGCGAAGACGATGCACGACATAGGCGCGAACGTCCTCGGCTTCCATGGGCTCCACGTGGAAGCGCAGGCTCACACGCTGATCGATCTGCGGCCGCTTGCGGACACGGTCACGCAGCTCGGGCTGGCCAAGCAGGACCACATGCAGGTGCTTCTCCTGCCGATCCTCGAAATTCGTCAGCAGGCGAATCTCTTCGAGCAGCGAAGGGGTCGCGAGCTGCGCCTCGTCGACGACGAGCACCGGCCGCCGCCCGGCGGCGTGCTGTTCCTGCAGCCGCTCACGGAGGGCGACGATGATGTCGAGCTTTCCACGCGGTGGAGACTCGAGGCCAATGCCGCGCGCGACGGTGGCGAGCATCTGCGTCGGCGTGATTTTCGGATATGGCAGCGTGATCACGTCACAGGGCGAATCGACGAGGCCATCGCCGAGCGATTGCGCGAGCATCGTCTTGCCGCATCCGATCTCGCCCGTGATCAACGAGAGTCCACCGCGCAGTTCCGTGGCGTCGTACATGAGTCGCGCAAAACCTTCGGCGAACGACGGCGACCGGAACACGAAGGCCGGATCGGGCGAATTGGCGAAGGCGCGTCGCTCGAGGTCCCAGAATTCCTCAATCATGCCGCGGTGGCCCGTCGCAGGGCGAGGTATTCCACGACCGTCGGCGCGACGGCCTGCAGCGACACGACACGCTCGGCTCCCGCGCGCGTCAGGGCAGCCTGCGGCATGCCATAGATCGTCGATGTGGCCTTGTCCTGGACGAGGCCCACCCCGCCGGCGGCGCGAATTTCATGGAGGCCATCCGAACCGTCGCGCCCCATGCCGGTGAGCACGACACCGATCGTCTGCGGTCCAAAGTGGAGTGCCACCGACGCGAAGAGTGGATCCGCGGCGGGCCTGACGCCCCAGATGGTCGCGCCGCTGTCGAGCGCAATCGCGCGCTGGCCCCCGAGTCCCTTTACCACGCGCATGTGCTGTCCGCCCGGGGCGAGGTACACATGATTCACCTCGACAACGTCGCCCTCGGCCGCCTCCGACACGCGCAGGTGACTCATGCTGTCGAGACGCGCGGCGAGACTGTGCGTAAACCCGGGCGGCATGTGCTGCACGACGAATACGGCCGCGCCAAGATTTCCCGGCAGGTTGGGAATGACTTCGGCGAGCGCGCGCGGACCACCGGTGGAGGCCGCGATCGCGACGGCAAACCGCGCAATCGATGGCTCGACGCGTGGCGATGTTGGGATAAAGCGGGGCCGGGCGAGAAGCTGGACGCCGCCGAGATTCACGAGCGTGGCCGCACGCAGCGCACCAAGGAGCGTCTCACCAACCGTCTCGAGGTCGAGGCTGATCGGCCCCGAGGGCTTCCGCACGAAGTCCACCGCGCCGAGTTCGAGGCAGCGCAGCGTGAGGTCCACGCTGCTGGTCGTGCCAGCGGCGCTGAGCATCACGACGGGACGCGGCGTCTCACTCATGATGTAGCCGAGGGTCTGCATGCCGTCGAGCTCCGGCATCTCGACGTCGAGGGTCACGATCGCCGGATTGAGTGCCTCGATCTGCCGCAGCGCATCGAGACCGTTCCGCGCGGTGCCCACCACGCGATATTCCGGCGACGCGTCGATGATCTGGCTGATGAGACGGCGCATGAACGCACTGTCGTCCACCACCAGGACCGTCGACGGAAGTCTAGATGACACGATCGCCTTTCTTGAGCGACCGCACTTCGACCCGGCCATCGTCGAGGTGGAAGTAGACACTGCGCCCGTAGTCGAGACCCGTGTCCTCAGCGAGCAGCGGGATGCTTGCCGCGGCGAGGATCTCCTTCGTGGCGACAACGTTCCGTTCGCCGACGTTGATGCCACTTCCGCCGGTAAGTTGGCCGAACATGCTCGCACCCCCGACGATCTTCGCGCTGATCGCCGCCGAGGGCGACGCACCGAGCCGACGCATCTCGTCGAGCATGAGGGGGATGATCGTCTCGGGGAACTTCGCGGGATTGCTCGTCTCGCGCGACATCGTCTTGTTCGGCAGGAGGATGTGCGCCAGTCCGCCAACCTTTGCCACGCGGTCGTACAGCGCGATCGCCACGCAGGACCCAAGCCCGATGGTCACGATGACGTGGTCGCCGCGACGGACGGCGTAGTCGGCCACCTTGACCCTGACGTCTCCCTGCGACGCCGTCATATGGGCCTGAACACGCGCTCGCGGCCGTCGACGGCAACGAACCGCGCGCGCGCGGCACCCAGCAGCGTCTCCACCTTGCCGAGCACGAGAAACCCGTCGGGTGCAAGCGCCGAGTAGAACTTGTCGAACAAGCGTTCCTGCGTCTCGCGATCGAAGTAGATCAGCACGTTGCGGCAGACAATCAGATGATGAGGGCCCGGGGGAGGCGTTTCCGCCAGGAGATCCCGGCGTTCGAAGCGCACCAGCCGCTTCACTTCGGGAATGATCGTGAAGGGAGCCGCCGGAGCAAAGTATCTCTGCCTGAGGGTGGTTGGCGTCTCTGCAAAGTCGCCCTCCTCGAACGAGCCCCGCTCGGCGTCAACCAGGCAGCGCGCGTCGATGTCGCTGCCGAGCACGCGCACACGCCGCACGAGATCGCCAAGATGACCAGCCGATTCCGCCTGACGATGAAAGAGCGCGGCGAGCGAGTACGGCTCCTCGCCTGAGGAACAACCCGCGCTCCAGACATTGATCACGGGGATCGGTCGTTCCCACAGCGCCGGCACGACCTTCTGTGCAATGACCTCGTACGTCTCCCAGTTCCTGAACAACTTGGTGACGTTGATCGTGAGCGCATCGAGCAGCCGTTCGTATTCATTGCCATCGGCGTCCAGCACCCGCGCGTAGTCGCCATAGGTGTGCACGCCGCGCGCGCGCATCCGGACGGCAATACGACGCCGCAGGCATTTCTCCTTGTAGCTCGAACAGCCGAATCCCTTGTCGCGGGCGATCTTGGCCGTCAGCGCATCGAACTCCCGATCGGCGTCCTCGCTCACGTCACAGCACCTGCCGCACGGCTTCGAGGTTGGTCCGGACGATGGCATTGGTGGGGTCGAGCACCAGCGCCTGCTCCCAGCACTTCATCGCTTCCTCGCGTTCCTGCCGCTTGAAGCGAATGTTGCCGAGCTTGAGGTAGATGTCGTCGCCGAGCGATGGGTTGAGCTTCAGCGCCCGCTGGTAGTACTCGAGGGCGTCGTCGTAGCGCGCCGCCCGATAGTGGAAATCACCAAGATTCTTGTGGAGTTGCGGAATGCCGGTGTCCTCCTGAACGCCGCGCTCCGCCGCGCTCATGGCTTCCGGGTGATACCCGCGCCGCTCCTCGACTGCCGCGAGGTTGTTGTGCAGGGGTGCCGCATGCGGGTGCGCGGCGATGCCTTGCGTGAGCAGCTTGTGCGCCCGCTCGAGGTCACCCATCAGTGCCGCGGTCAACGCCGCGTAGTGATACCAGGGTGCGGTCGGAGGCCTCGCCCCGAACAGCGACCGCGCGGACTCGAGCGCTGCCTCGGCGTCGCCGATCTTGCCGGCGCGAAGCGCGACCACGCCGAGCGACGTCTGGATGCGCGGATCCTTCCCGCCTCCGCGCTGGAGTGCGGTATCGAGCGCGACCTTCGCTTCCTCGTATCGGCCGAGGCGCTCGAGCGCATAGGCCAGGTTGTGAAAGGCGCCCGGACGCGCACCGGGATGCGCCACGCACTCGGCGAACGTCGCTACCGCGTCGGACCAGTTGTTCTGCCGCATCAGCGAGAGGCCGATGTAGAAGCGCGATTCGGCGTCGTGCGCCCGCAACTCGCTCACGCGCCTGAACTCACGCATGGCCTCGTCGAGCATCCCGGTCTTGTAGAACGCGATGCCGAGGTTCCTGTGCTCATCGACGCGCGCGTCACTCACGACGGCTTCGACGACCTTCGTCTTTCCGACCCGCTGTGCGTAACCGGCCGTGACGAGACCGTAGATCGCCTTCCCCACCTCGAACTCGCCGAGTCCGGATTCCTCGATCACGTTGACGACGTCGCGCCGTCCGTCGAGCAGGTCCATCACGACCTGCTGATCGCGCGGCAGCGTCACGCCCGCGTCCGCGAGTTTCCCGCGGTCGACGTCGAACACCAGGTCGAGGCTCGAGATCTTCTTCTCGATCAGGCTCCACTCGTCGACCCGGCGTGCACCCTCCAGCAGCAGTGACTCCGGGTTGATCGCGACGAGCAGGTCCTGCTCTTCGGGCTGGACTTCGGCCTCGAAGTTGAACGTCCCCTGGGTCCACGTGAACAGGTAGTAGACCGCCTCCTCGATCTGGGTGCGGATCTGCGCGTGCAGCGCATCGCGCGTCACGGCGCCCTGCGCAACCAGCAGCTCGCCGATGCGCTTGTCGCGCTGGCGCGACTGTGCACTGATCGCCGCATCGAGCTGGACCTGCGTGATCATGCCCGACTTGAGCAGGATGTCGCCGATGCGGTCGCGCCGGTTCACGATCGACGCGTACGAAATGAGCCCGCGGTCGAAGTACACGTAGCCGAAGTTGTTGCGATGCGTCACCGCGAGGCAGCCGGTCTTCTTGCCCATCGACAGGAGCTGCAGTACGTCGGGGAGGCTGGCCTCCTTGAGACTGCCCTTGATCGCCATCAGCGCAGCTCCTCGACGAGACGACCCGCGACGTCAGGCCATTCCCACAGGATTTTCTCGTCGTCGAGGAAGAACGTGTCCTTCACCTCGCGCACCACGGCGGGCGCCGTGGTCGGTGTCATCCCCGAGGGCTCCAGCACCTGGCGGCCAAGTGCCATCGTCAATCCCGACCCCGAGACCTGCGTGCCCGCACGGAGCCGCTGCACCGTGCCGATGATCTCGCGCACGCTCGTCGCCGGCCGGTCGGCGAGATACGAGAGGAGCTCGCGCGGCGCGTCGAGGCCCATGTCCGACAAGAACCGCAGGTACAGCTTCTCGCGAAGGTTGCGATCCGGCGGGCTCACTTCGGCGACCAGACCGCCCTCGAAGCGCGACCGAAGCCGGTCCTCCAAACCTTCGATGGCCTTCGGCGGCATGTCGCTCGCAAACACGAGCTGCTTGCCGGCCGACTGGAAGTGATTGAACACGTGGAAGAGCTCCTCCTGCGTCCGCTCCTTCGACGCGACGAACTGCACGTCGTCGATGAGCAACGCATCCGCCGCACGATATCTCGCACGGAACCGCTCGATGGTGCCGTCCTGCAGCGCGACGATCAGCTCCTCGATGAAAACCTGCGCGCCGACGCATGCCACGCGACCCTTGTCGCCAAGCCGTGCACCGAGCTCGTTGCCGATGGCATTCAGCAGGTGCGTCTTTCCCACGCCACTCGGGCCCACGAGGAAGAGTGGATTATAACGGTGCCCCGGTTCCGCCACGACCGCATCGGCCGCGCGGACCGCCATCTGGTTCGACGGACTCTCCTCGTAGGACCCGCGCGCGAACGCCGCCTGCGGTCCGCCCGGAGGCACTTCACCGGCGAGTGCATGCTGCACGAACGTCATCGTCTCGACGAGACGCTCAGGATCGCGGAATCGCTCGTGTCCCCCGAGCTGCGGGTCGACCGTGGCGACCTGCCGCTCCAGCTCGCGCAGCTGTTCGACGGCCTGCGCAAAACCGCGAAGGACGGCTTCGTAGTTGTGCGGCGGCTGCGTCTCCGCCATGAGGTGCTCGAGGGCGGCCGTGCGATACCCTTCGCCACCCCAGAAGGCGATCGCCTCGCCAACGCGAATGCGCCAGGGTTCCAGCTGCGACGCCACCGCGCTCGCGATGTCGGTGAGGAAGCCGAAAAACTCGTCCGTCTCCACCGACGTGCGCGGCGGCGGCGGCGCGGGCTTCGGCAAGCCCACGATGTCGCGCACCTGCGCCGGCGTGAGCGTTCCGTCGAGCGCCTGGTGGGCGCTCATCCTGTTCATGGCGCCCTGCAGCTCGCGAATGTTCGCGAACTCGACGCGCGCCAGTTCCTCGATCACGCCCGGCGCGAAATGCACGGCGCGCTCCTCGCACTTCTGGCGAAGGATCGCCACGCGCGTTTCAAAGTCCGGCGCGCCGATGTCGACGATCAAGCCCCCGCTCAGGCGGGTGATCAGGCGCTCGTCGACATCCGGGATCTCGGCGGGCGGGCGGTCGCTCGTCATCACGATCTGGCGTCCGCTGCCCTGGAGGGCATTCAGGAGTCGCAACAGCTCGCTCTGTGTCTCACGCCTTCCCGTGAGGAACTGCACGTCGTCGACGAGCAGGATGTCGACGCGTCCATAGCGCAGCTTGAAGCGCTCCATCTCCGCCGAGGCAATGGCCGCGTGGAGCTGCTGCACGAAATCCTCCAGCGCGATGTACTCGACGCTGAGCTCGGGCTGGCGCTGGATCGCGTGATTGCCAAGCGCACCGATGAGATGTGTCTTGCCGAGCCCCGAGCTGCTGTAAATGAACAACGGGTTGTAGACCGCAGCAGGCGCCTCGGCGACCGCGCGCGCGGCCGCGACCGCCAGGCGATTGGCGGTTCCGACGATGTAGTTGTCGAAACGGGCGCGAGGATCGACCTGCATGCCTTAGGTCGCGGCGGCGGCCGTGGTGCCGCCCCTGCTGAGTCGGCGGAGGACGATCTCCGAGATCCCGCGCAGCGTCTCGAACACACCCGGCCCGTGCAGCGCATCCGCCGAGAATTCGGGTACGTCGCGGAAGTTGATCGCGTCCGACAGCTCCCCCACCGGAAGGATCAGCTCCGGAGGAAGGTCCTGCTTGTTGTACTGCACCACCAGCGGCATCGTGCGCGGATCGATCCCGTGCTCGGACAGGTTCGCGTGCAGATCCTGGAAGCTCTCGATATTCTCGTCGAGCTGCCGCGCCTGGCTGTCGGCCACGAACACCACGCCATCCGCACCCTGGAGCACGAGCTTGCGTGTCGTCTGGTAGTAGATCTGGCCCGGCACCGTATACAGCTGGAACTTCGTCGTGAAGCCCGAGATCGACCCCAGGTCGAGAGGGAGGAAATCGAAGAACAGCGTGCGATCCGTCTGGGTCGCCAGCGACACCATCTTGCCTTTACGGTCATCGGGAACCTGGCCGTAGATGTAATGCAGGTTGCTCGTCTTCCCCGAGCGCCCAGGCCCGTAGTAGACGATCTTGCAGGTGATTTCGCGCGTGGCGTAGTTGACGAGCGACAAGGTGGCGACGGGGTACGGTGGGCTACGCGCGACCAAAGAGCGCCGCGAGGTTTCGATCCAGGTCCCGCTCAAAGTGCTCCGCCAAGGCCGGTTCTGCTGCGGCTCGGGCTTCAGCCGGTGCCGCCACGGCGAGTGCCGCGACGAGCTCGTCGAAGTAGAGACGCACCAGACCGATCGAGCTTTCCTGACCGAATACTGTAAGGAAAATGTACGCTCCGCGCGGCCAGCGTGCCTCCGCCAGAAAGATCTGGCGTGAAACGCCCGCGTGGTGAAGGCCCTGAAACGGCTTTCCATCGATGAACCGTCCCAACTCGGCACTCGTGGCCTGGATGCCCGCCGCGAGCGCACATGCGGTCATCACATCAACGGCGCGGGCAAACCCGTGCTGCGCCAGGACCTGTCCGCTCGGGAGTAGCAGGAGCGCGAGCTCCACACCGGTCTCGTCGACGAACGCGCGCAGAGGCGCCTCGATCCATTCCTCCACGACACTGACGATCACCGCGCGCCCCCTGCGGCGAGGACCGAAATCGCCGCGGCCGCCCGCAGCATCTCCACCCGAATCAGTCCGACGTTCACCGTGGCTGCCGCGACCACCACCAGCACGAGATCCCCCGCCCCTGCCGCGCACACGCGGCCGAAGGGTGCCTCCAACTGCAGGAACGATACGGTACCCAGCCCGGCGGCCGTCGACGACATACGCGCTGTGCGGTACAACGACGCCGCCAGCGCCGCCACGCGATCTCCCTGCTGCCCGATCTGCAGGCTCGAATCGATGACGATGCCGTCCTGCTCGCTCGCGAGGAGCGCCGCGCGCACACCGCGTTGGCGCGAAAGGCCCTGCAGCATGGTCGTGAACGGCGATGCCATCAGGTGCTCGCCTCCAGCCACTGTCTCGCCTTCAGGGAGCAGCGGTCCAGGAGCCGCCGGACCAGGCCAAGCGGCGTGGCGTGCGATGTCGCCAGTACGAGCAGTCCGTCTCTCGCCGCCGGCGCCATGGCGACGACGGCCACGTCCGTCTCGAACACGATCGACGACCAGTCGCCGAGTGCCAGATGCCGCGTTGCGCGGCGGGCTGCGTCCGTGACGCCGCTCAACTCCGCGCCGACGTCCTGCGCGACATCGCGGCCGTCCCACGCGACGTACGCGCCGGCGAGCACCAGCCCCGAGCGATCGAGAAGCAGGGCCGTCTGTCCCTCATCGGGGAGGTCGGCGACGAACAGGTACCGGCTGTCAACGCCATCCGGATCCGCGGACGCCGGGGGCATCGCGAGCGGCGCCTGCGCGCGCACGCGTTCCAATGCGCTCGCCACTTCCCTGTCCGTCGGATCCGCGGCTGCAGCCGCGGCGAGATAGCGCTCCGCTTCGCCGAACTGCTCGCGACGGAAGCAGACGAAGCCCATGCCCTTGAGGGCACCGAGGTGGCCGGGCGACAGCCGGAGCACCATGTCCCATTCGTCGAACGCGCGCTCGAGGTCACTATCGTCCACGGAGATGCGCGCGAGGAGATCGTGCGCCTCGGCGAGATGCGGATGGCGCTCCAGGCCACGGAGCGTGATGGTGCGCGCGAGGTCGGTCTGTCGCAGCCGGCGGAGCGCCTCGCCGAGGCCGACGAACACGCGGCTCGAGGGATCGCGCGCGAGTTCGTCGCTCATCCGGCGGACTTCCTCAGACATTCGCGTGCGCCTCGAGCACATGCTCCATCCGTACGAGCACCTCGAGCGCCTCGCGGACGCGCCCCACGTCCGGCGACGACGGTGCAAGCCGCAGGAAATGCTCCCAGCTCGCACGCGCGTTCGCGAAGTCTCCGACGCGAATTGCGCCAAAGCCCAGCTCGAGGTGGACATCTGGCGTGATGGGATCGGCTCGCACCGCGCGCCGCAGTTCTTCCACCGCGTCCTGATGCCGCGCCATGCGCAGCAGCGCCTTGGCCGCGAGCAGTCGGGCCGAGGTAGAATCCATTCCGGACACGGCGGCGCGCGCCTCGCGCAGCGCATCCTCGTTGCGTCCGCCGTCCAGCGCCGCCTGTGCATTGGCGATCGCCTCGGTGGATTCCGACAGCGCCTGGATGCTGTGCGTGGACGTGCGTTCGGGCGCGCGAAGCAGGATGACGCCAGTGGAGACCAGGCCATACGCGATCTTGGCGATCTCGAATTCGCTACTGCCGAGCGACGCCGCGATGCCACGGAGATCCCGCTCGCCGTCGATCATCATCAGCACTTCCCACTCGTGCGGAAGCAGGTCGAGCACGGAGGCGCGATCGTCCTCGACCGGCGCAAGGTTCGGCACGACGCCCAGGCTCGGCACCTTGTCCGCAATGCGCGACCACTCGTCGATGCGACGTGCGCCCTCCATCAACAGCGATTCGGTGGAAATCCGGATGCGTGCATCCAGGGGCACATCCGAGACGGGCCGCTCCTCGAAGGAGAAGAAGCCCTCCCGCCACGACATCAGCTCGAAGATCACGTTCTCGATCGCCATCTGGAGCTGCCGCTCGAGCTCACGCTGCGTGATCGACCGCGCGAGCACGAGTCGGTCACCGAGCCCTGCCCCCCCGACGATGGCGGCGGCCGCCACCATGTCCGCGTCCCCGATCTTGCCCGCCTGCCGCAGGATGCGCTCGATCGACGTCGGGTTGCTTCGGATGCTCGCATGGATCACGCGGCCGCTGTCGAAGAGGACGTCGCCTTCATCGTCGCGCAGCTCGGATGTGACACGCAGCGCTCCCGTCTTCCGGCTGAGATCGAGCAGCTGGAAAACGTCGTGGATCCCGAGCTCGCGCAACGGACCTTCAATGGCCACGGCTCAGTGCCTCACAGTGTCGGAGAAGATCGCCTGAAGGTCGGCGGCGGTGCGCGCTTCCTTCCTCGCGCGCCGGGCGTACTCACTCGCTGGCGCAATCTCGATCACCGACCGCCAGCGCGCGATGGCCTCGCGGAACCGTTTCTGGTCGTGCAACAACACACCCTCGAAGTACATCGCGCCCGCGTGCGACGGATCAAAGCGAAGGATGCGACGGAAGGCATGGCCCGCGTCGTCCACGCGACCCAGCAGCATGAGCGTCTCGCCGAGCGCAAGGAGCGCGTCGAAGTGATAGGGATCGCGCTCGAGCAGCGAGATGAGGAGCGCGAGGGCGCTGTCCATGCGTCCCGCCTCCCGCCGTACCGACGCCAGCTCGAGCGTTGCCTCCGCGTACGTGGGCGCGGCCGTCAGTGCGGCCTCGAGCTCCATCTCGGCTTCCCGCACCTGCTTCCGCCCGCGGAGCAGCCGCGCAAGCTGGAAGCGAACCACGGCGAACTCACCGTCCAGCTCCAGCGCCTGACGGTACGCCGAGATCGCCCCGTCGTTGTCGCCCAGCGTGCGCGCGATGTCACCGATGCGTTGGTGTACATCCGAACGGAGCGGCGCGAGCCGTCGCGCTTCCTCCAGCGCCGCGAGCGCGGCGGCCGGATCACCGGTGCCCGCGTGCGCTGCGGCCACGAGCATCACGACATCGACCGCGGTCGGCGTGGCCGCGACGAGCGCCTCCGCGATGGGCAGCGCCTCCCTGGCGCGATCCATGGCCAGCAGCGACCACGCCTCGCCCATCTGCGGTCGTGACGCGGCAGGATCCGCGCGGTGCGCCTCGCGATATCGCTCGATGGCCTCGCCATGCAACCCCTGCCGGGCATAGATGTCGCCGAGTAGCGTGAGCCCTTCGGGCGCCGGTGCGCCGCGAGCCAGCGCCCGACTGACTTCCGCAGCGGCGCGGTCGACGAGTCCCATGCCGAGATAGTCCGCCGCCATGCCGTATGCTGCCTCGTGCTCGGCGGGCGCATCAGTCCCCAGCACCTCCGCGGGCGCGGCGGACGGCGACAGCGACGTGAAGAGCGAATCGAGTACGGCCGAGTCGAATGCGAAATCCTCCACCGCCTCGTCCATGCGGTGGACGGCGCCCAGGTCGGGCTTGATGGAGAGATCGGGATCCTCGTACTCGAGGTCGATGGCGAGCTCGAACTTCTGCGCCACGTAGTACGAGTCCAGCTCGAGTGCACGCTTCGTCTCGCGCAGCGCACCCTCGAAGTCGCCGAGGTTCGAAAGCGTGAACGAGAGGTTGTAGTGGGCTTCGGCCAGGTCGGGGTTCGCCTGCACGGCGCGCGCAAAGGCATTGCGCGCATCCTCGAAGCGACGCAGCTCCACGAGCACCAGACCCACGCCGTTCCACGCCGCGGCATCTTCCGGCGCACTCTGCAGCACGCCGCGATAGGCCTCGAGCGCGAGTTGAAAGCGCTTGCCCTTGCTGAGCAGCAGCGCAAGGTTGAGCCGCGCCTTTTGAAAGGATGGCTGAAGCTCGAGTGCCTCTCGGAAGGACTCGACGGCCCCTTCCGGATGGCCGCAGTGGTAGAGAGAAACGCCCAGGTTGTTGTGCGCGAGCGCGTAGCCCGGATCGGTCATCACCGCGCGACGGTAGCTCTCACTTGCATCGGCAAAGAGTCCGTCCTGATGCAGGGCCACCCCACGCTCGTTCCAGAGCTTCGGGCTGATCGGCGCGTCCGCCAGCAGCTCGTCGTACAGCGCCACCGCCGACTTCGGCTCGCGGCGCAGCAAGTGCACCTCGGCCATCGCCTGAAGCACGAGGGGGCGATCCTCACCGCGCTCGAGCGCCTTCGCGTATTCGCGAAGTGCCTCGCCCAGGTAGCCCTTCTGCCGGAACGCGAGCCCGAGATTGAACTGCGCCAGCTGGCCTTCGGGCTGCACCTCCATGCTGCTCATCCGCACCGACGAGCGCGCCGGCGTTGCCTGGACGGAATCGCGGCGCACCGCGCGACGCTCCTCGATGGCGAGATTCGCCTGCGCACGCGAGAGTGCCGGATTGAGCTGAATGGCGCGGCGGGTCACGTCCCGCGCTTCCTCGTGCATGCCGAGGTCGCCGAGCACGAAGCCCATCAGATAGTGCGCGTCGGGATTCTGTGGGTTGAGCTCCACCGCGCGGCGCAGCGCCGCGAGCGCACCCTCGCTCACGCCGCGATTGTAGAGCACCTCGCCGATGTAGAAGTTCACCACGGAGCTGGACGGGTCGAGCGCCAACGCGCGCTCGAGGTAGCCGAGCGCCTTGTCGAGGTCACCGTTCGTGCGCTCCGCGAGCCCGAGCTGCACCAGCGCACCGATGTCCGACGGATGGTGCCGCAACAACTCCGTGAATTCCGCGACCGCATCGGCCGACTGCCCGAGCAGCGCGAACGTGCGACCGAGGTCCCAGCGCGTATCCCGGTCGTCCGGACGAACGCGCAGACGCTCCGACAGCTCGCCGACGCGCTTGTCGTAGTAGCCCGTGCTGAAATACGCGATCTCGAGGTTCCGCTGCGCGACGAGCATCTTCGCATCGAGCTCCAGTGCGCGCATGAAGGCGCTCACCGCTTCCTCGTACAGTCCCTTGTTGTAGTACAGCACGCCGAGATTGTTGTGCGCCCCCGCATCGGACGGGTCGATGCGACGGGCAAACGATCGGAGGACTTCGCGGTCGCGTCCTGAGGACAGCGGCGACGCCATGGTCACACGACGCGATGCTCCAAGTGACGACGTGCCACGATCAGGCCACCCGCACGGCGCGGAGGATCGCCTGGAGTGACGCCGGATCGGGCAGGAGGAGGAAGAATCCGCGCAGCTTCTCGCCGACGTCGTGCATGAAGAATTCGCTCTCGACGCAGAAGACGTAGTCCTTGTCGGTGCCGAACTGGAGGTAGGCGGTCGTCAGCACCGCGGCGCTCATGTCGATCGCCAGCGACGGCGGCGACGGCAGCAGCATCATGCCCATGAAGTCGCTCAGGGCGTTCATGTAGGCGCTGCTCAGGATGTTGCCGGCTTCCTTGATGGCCGACTGCTCCATCTCGCCGAGCTCGTTGCTCGATCCTATTGGGCGCCGCAGCATCAGCTCCGCGAGACGCACGGCCGTCGGCTTCGGGAACACCAGGAGCGTGCGCCCGGTCAGGTCGCCCATCATGTGCATCAGCACCGCCGCGACCGGCTCTTCCGGCTCGGAGATCTGCGGCGGCACGTCCTCGAGTCGCGACACGTTGATCGTCGGGACGCTGATCATGATCGTGCTGTTGATCATCTGCGACAGTGCCGTCGCGGCGTGTCCGGCACCGATGTTCGCCACTTCGCGCAACGCATCGAGCTGGAGCGCTTTCAGCGATCGTAGGTCGTCCATGTCGAGTTCTGTTAAAGAAGGCTGCTGACGTCGAGGATGAGCGCCGGTGACCCGTCGCCGAGAATCGTGGCCCCGCCGAAGAGCGACCGGGCATCCTGCACGCCGTCGAACTGCTTGACGACGATCTCCTGCTGTCCAATCAAATCATCGACCACGAGCGCCGCGCGCCGCTCCGCAAGCTCGACGACAATCACCCGCTCGAGGCCACTGACCTCCTCTCCCCGATAACCGACGAGCGACCGCAGCCGGACCAGGGGAAGCACCTCGTCGCGCAGCATCAGCACGTCCTTCCCCGACACCGAGCGCTGTATGTCGGACCGCAGTTCAACCGTCTCCCGCACGTGCGTCATCGGCATGGCGTAGATCTCGTCGCCGATGCTGGCCAGCAATGACCGGATGATGGCGAGCGTGAGCGGCAACCGCAGCGTCACCGTCGTTCCCACCTCATGTACGCTGCGGATGTCCACGGACCCACCCAGTGCGCGCACCCGATTGTACACGGCGTCGACCCCCACGCCACGACCCGAGAGGTCGGTCACCCGCTCCGCCGTGGAAAATCCCGCGCGCGCGATGATCCGCACCAGCTCGTCGTCGCTGAGTTCATGCCGGGACGCCTCCACCAGTCCGGCGTCACGGGCCCGCGTGAGCACCTTGTCACGGTCGATGCCGCGCCCGTCGTCCGACACGCGGATGGCGACGGCGGAGCGATCGCGCAACGCGCTCAGCGTCAGACGGCCCGCTGCGGGCTTCCCCTTCGCAATGCGGACGGCCGGAGACTCGATCCCGTGATCGACCGCATTGCGCAGCAAGTGAACGATCGGATCACCCACCTCTTCCAGCATCGACCGGTCCAGCTCGACGTCCTTTCCCTCCACGACGAAGTCGACCTGCTTGTCGACGGAACGCGCCGCGTCGCGAACCAGCCGCGGGAAGCGGTCGAAGACCTGCCACACCGGCACCATCCGGCTCGTCATGATTTCGTCCTGCAGGTCGCCCACCAGTCGCGACGTCTGTGATACAGCCTCCACGAGCGCGGGGTCGTCGCTCGTACTGGTCAGCTGAAGCAACCGGCCACGCGTGATCACCAGCTCGCCGATGAGGTTCATGAGCGTGTCGAGCCGCCTGAGGTCGATGCGGATGCTGCGTTGCGCGCGCACCTCGGGCGCCGCCGCCGCAATCACCGGCATGTTGGCGCCCGCCAGCTCGGCGACGCTGAACTCCAGGGTGTGCTGCGGCATCGCCGACGCGTCATCGTCATCCCCGTCACCGACGCGCACCTCCACGACATCACCAGACTTCAGCAACTTCTCCATCACCGCCGCCGGCTCCAGGCTCGTGGCAAGTCGAAGGGCGAAGTCGTGATCGAATTGATCGGCTTGCAGCGCCTCGATCGACGGTGAGCACGCCGTAACGTCGCCCAACTGCCGTGCCGCCAGCACAGCCAGGAACGCGCACACACCCTTGAGCGCGGCGCCCTCCGCGATTCGGACACGGACGAGCAAACCGTCGCCCGCCGGGGCATCAGTCGTCCAGCCGCTCATGCCGGGGAGGGCGCTCGAAACGCTCAGGATGCTATCGGGCGTACTGCCGAGCGACAGCCGCGCGGCCATTGACTCCGCCTCATCCACATTCGACCGCCCCTCCACGGCGCCCTCGACGGCGCGCTCCAGCACGTCGGCGGACTGGAAGAGCAGCTCCATGAGCGCGCCGTCAATTTGGCGTGCACCCCGTCGCACCGCATCGAGGAGCGTCTCGAGCGCGTGCGACAGCGTGGCGACGGCCGTGTAGCCCATCGTCGCGCTCATGCCCTTGATCGTGTGCACCGATCGAAAGATGGACCCGATCGCCTCGTCGCCGCCCGTCCCCTGTTCCAGTGCGAGCAGCGAGTGGTTCATCGCGGACACGTGCTCGCGGCTCTCGATGAGGAAGAGCTCCGCGTACTGGGCGTTATCCACGGACGACAGCGCCGCGGCGCGCGCGCCGTGCGCGCACCGACCGGATACAGGCGAAGCGGGCGTCCGTACCTGAGATCACCCCAGCACGCGCTGCACGGCTTCGAGCACCCGGCTCGGCTGGAATGGCTTGACGACGAAGTCCTTGGCACCCGCCTGGATCGCCTCGACCACCAGCGCCTGCTGTCCCATGGCGCTGCACATCAGCACACGCGCCGCCGGGTCGAACTTGCAGATCTCGCGCACCGCATCGATGCCGCCCATGTCGGGCATCACGATGTCCATCGTGACGAGGTCTGGTCGCAGCTGCTTGTACTTCTCCACCGCCTGGACGCCCGTTTCCGCCTCACCGACGATCTCGAAGCCGGCCTGCTGGAGGATGTCGCCGACCATCGTGCGCATGAAGATCGCGTCGTCGCAGATCAGAACTGAATGACTCACTTTGCCCCCTTAGAGCAGGACCTGCGTGATCAACACGTGAATATCCACCAGCACGACGACGCCGTCGTTCAGGTGCCCGAGCCCGCGGACCAGCCCGGGATGGGCATCGGGCGCGCTCGTCGCAATCGGTTCGGCCACAATCGGCTGTACATCCATCACCTCGTCCACCGCCACCCCGACCTGGCGCGCCCCGTACGTCGCCAGGATGATCGACCCTTCACGCACCGGTGCCCGCGCGGGATCCAGACGCATGCCGATGTCGAGCACCGTCACGATCGTGCCCCGCACATTGATCAGGCCCTGGACGTACGGCGGCGCGCCAGGCAGTCGCGTGGCGCGCCGATAGGGAATGATCTCCCGCACCCCATTCATGTCGCAGCCGTACACGCCATCGGCCACGCGGAAGAGTAGCGTCCGCGCGGCCGCCGGTGCATCAGTCATCATCGCGGAAGAAGCCAAAATACTCCAGAGGGTCAGAGTCGGCAAACGAGAGATCGGGTCCGGCCGCGCTCTCCATCGAGCGCACAAGGTCGGCCGGAAGGGCACAGCGGAGGTCAACCATCACACCGGTGGCCGGATGCGCGAAGCGCAGCCACGCCGCATGCAGAAAATGTCGTTTCGGCGGCAAGGCGAGGAGCTTGCGTCCGCCACCACCACCATACGTGTCATCGCCGGCGACGGGATGCCCGACCGACGACAGGTGCACGCGTATCTGGTGAGTCCGTCCGGTATGAAGGTGGGCACGCAAGAGGTCCACGGAGTCGAACCTCGCGAGTCGCACGAAATCCGTCCGTGCCGCCCGTCCAGTACTGACGATCGCCATGCGCTTTCGGTCTCGCGGGTCCCGCGCGATGGGCTTGTCCACGGTAATGCGGTCCGCGTCGAGATGCCCCCAGCTCAACGCCGCATAGCGCCGGACGATCTCGCGACGCGCCATCGCGGCGCCGAGCACGCGGTGTGCGCGATCCGTCTTGGCCACGAGGAGGAGGCCGGAGGTCTCCTTGTCCAGGCGATGGACGATGCCTTCGCGCTCCTCGCCGCCCAGATCCGAAAGCGCCCCGCCCCGCCCCTTCAAGGCATTGACGAGTGTCCCCGTCCAGTTGCCCGGGGCCGGATGTACGACCATCCCCGCGGGCTTGTCCACCACCAACACGTCGTCGTCCTCGTACGTCACATCGAGCGGAATCTCCTCGGCCACGACCGGTCGACCCGCCGCGGGAGGGATCTCGACGACTACCTGGTCGCCCGGGGCTGCGCGATAACTCGCTCGCTCCGTCTTGCCGTTGACTCGTGCGCAACCGTTCGCGATCAGGGTCGCGGACTGTGTCCTGGACAGATCGAGGGCGCTGGCGATGAAGAGGTCGAGGCGCGGTGCATCGTCCGGCGCCACCAGCTCGTGCCGAGCCGGGCGGCCGTCGCTGGTCAATGGGCCGGCTCGTCGCCGTGCGGTTCGCCTCCCACCAATCCCACGTCCGCAACGGCCGGAGCCGTCACGGCCGCGGCCGCCTCGGCCTCGCGCTGACGGCGATCTTCCTGCGACAGCGACCATGCCAGCATCACCGCGCCCACCGTCACGGCGGAATCGGCCACGTTGAAGGTCCAGAATCGTACGTTGCCGTACCCGATGTCGATGAAGTCGACCACCCCAAGCGGCGATCGAAAGCGGTCGATGAGGTTGCCCGCCGCACCCCCCCACGCGAGGCCGAGCGCCGCGATCCGCCAGCGGTCGCCAGCGCGGCCGCCCGAACCGGTCATGCGATACAGCCGCCAGAGGACGAAGAGCGCGACGACGGCAAACGCGCCGAAGATCACTCGCGAATAGACGCCGAGCGACATGCTGAACGCCGCGCCGGGGTTGTAGGCAAGGGTGAACCGCACGACGTCGCCGATGATGCTGTGCGGCACGTAGCGCGGAGCCAGCATGTGCTCGGCGAGCATCTTGGAGAAGCTGTCCACCAGGACGACGGTGGCGGCCGTCCCCCAGAAAAGCCGCGGGCTGGTTGCTGGGGCCCGACTCTCCGGCGTCGTCAGACGAGGTCTCCGCCATCGTGCGACGCTGCGCCGAGCCCGGCGAGCGCGTGCTGCTGCGCGAGGCTTTCCTCACGGACGGCGGCCCTATCCTCCTGCCACAGCACCCAGGCCAGGAGGACGGCGCCGCAACTCACGGCCATATCCGCCACATTGAACGTGGGCCACCGCGCATCACCGACGCCGATGTCGAGAAAGTCCACGACGCCCATCTGTGAGCGGAGACGGTCCAGCAGGTTGCCGAGTGCACCCGCGCAGACCAGGGCGAGTGCAAGGGTGCGGGGAGTATCGCCCCGGTTGGTCGAGAGATACAACCGACCGAGAATGACGAGCGCGACCAGCGAGAGCGCGGTGAATATCCAGCGCGACTGCGGACCGAGGTTCAGCCCGAACGCCGCGCCGGGATTGTAGACCAGCGTGAACCGCATCCAGTTGCCGAAGACCTCGTGCGGAAACCGCTGCGACGCGAGGATGCGCTCAGCGACGCCCTTCGTCACCACATCGAGCACGGTGACGAGGGCGAGCACCGGCCAGAAGAGCCGCGCGTTACTTCGACTTTGCATCTTCCTCGGTCTGCTTGCACTGGATGCAGAACCTCGCGTGCGGCAGTGCATCCAACCGCTCGAAGGCGATGTCCTGACCGCAGTTGTGGCACTTGCCGAACGTCTCCGGTGCCCGGTACAACCGCCGGAGCGCCTCGTCGATGTGCCAGAGGAATCGGCCTTCCTGCGAGGCGAAGAGGAACGCCTTCTCCCGCTCCATGGCGTCCGTTCCCTGATCGGCCATGTGGAATGAATAGCTGCTGAGATCTCCGTCCGATTCCTGCGACGTGGAACCGAAGGCCTCGTCATAGTGACCCAGCTCCTTGAGCACGCGGTTGCGCTCTTCCATCAAGCGCTTCTCGAAATGCTGGAGCTGCTTCTTGGGCATCGGCTTCGGCTTCACAGCCTTTGCGGTGGCGCTGTCAGACGTCGGCATTGCTACTCGTCCCGGGTTAGGGCAAGGTCAGCGTGGATCCCGTCGAGATCCACCGACTGCCTCGCCAGCTTATGCTCCTTGGCATGCCCCACATCGCCGATGAAGGTTGTCGTAGCGAGCACCTCCTCGGCGATCCAGTCACGATGTGCGCTGACGGCCTCGAGCACCGGCGAATCACCGCCGATCCACAGCGTGATGCGGTCACTGACCGCCAGGCCGGCCTCCTTTCGCATACGCTGTACCCGACTGATAACCTCACGTGCCAGCCCTTCGCGCTCCAGTTCCGGCGTGAGCACCGGATCGATGGCGGCGAAGTAGCCGTGCTCCTCCTCCACCACCAACGCGCCCGAAGCCCGGCGCACGATGGTGAGGTCGGCCGCATCGAGCCCGTGCGTTTCGCCGTCCACCGTCACGAGCAGTTCTGATCCGAGCTCGAACGCGCGGAGATGGTCGCTCGTGAACGCCGCGACCGCTTCGGCCGCGAGCGGCGTCTTCTTCCCAAACTTCTTGCCGAGCGCACGGAAGTTCGGCTTCGCCTCGAGGCTGACGAGGGCGTCGCCGCTGGTGGCCAGCTCGATCTGCTTGATGTTGAGCTCCGCCGCGAGCACGGGCAGCAGGTCCTGCAGCGCCTTGTCGTGCGAGGCGGGAGCCACACAGACCATCCGCGACAGGGGCTGCCGCACATTGATCTTCGCCTGCTCGCGCGCGGCGCGTCCCAGCGTTGCCAGCGTCCGGATGCTCGACATCACCTTCTCGAGCGCGACATCCTGCACGTGCGCGCCATCGCGCACGTACGGCGCGAGGTGCACCGAGGTGCCGACCAGCTCGCGATGCAGCTGGTCGGTCACGAAGGGCGCGAACGGCGCAAGCAGCCGGCATACGACCACCAGCACCTCGTGCAGTGTCGCGAACGCGGCGTTGTTGTCGTCCGAGAAGATGTTGTCGGCGGCCCAGAAGCGCGCGCGGGACTGCCGGACGTACCAGTTCGCGAGATCATCGTCGACGAAATCCATCACGGCGCGCGACGCGGCGAATGGATCGTACGCCATCATCAGCGCGTCGACATGGCGCTCGACCGTGGCGAGACGGGACAGGATCCAGCGATCCATTACCGGTCGGCCCGCCGGTAGCGGATCCGCGGCGGACGGCGACCACCCGAAGTTCGCGTAATTCGCGAACATGCCCGAATAGATGTTCTTCAGCGTCCGAAGGAAGCGGCCCGCGCCCTGACGGATCACGGCCTCGTCGAAGCGGCGCTCCTCCCACACCTTGCTGCTGCTCACGAGGAAGAGGCGCACGGCGTCGACCCCGTGGCGCTCGATGACCGCGTGCGGCTCCACGATGTTGCCGCGGCTCTTCGACATCTTCTTCCCTTCGGCATCGGTGACGATGCCGTTCACCATCACGTTGCGGTATGGCGAAGCCGTACCGCTCATATTGCCTGGCAGCGCATCGCCGAGGCCCGCGGCGATCGCCAGGAGCGAGTAGAACCAGCCGCGCGTCTGGTCCTGTCCCTCCGCGATGAAGTCACCGGGGAACTGCGCCGCGGTGCGCTCGGCATTCTCGAACGGGTAGTGCCACTGCGCAAACGGCATCGACCCGGAGTCGTACCACGCGTCGATCACTTCCGGTGTGCGGTTCATCGTGCCACCGCAACCGCCCGATGCACACGCCCACGAGTAGCTGTCGATAAACGGCTTGTGCGGATCGAAATCGTCGCGCAGCGCGCTGCCGGTGCGCTCCGCGAGGTTCGCGAAGCTGCCCACCACGTCAACGTGGTCGGCGTCGCGATCACACACCCAGAGCGGCAGCGGCGTACCCCAGTATCGGTCGCGCGACACTGCCCAATCGATGTTGTTCTCGAGCCACTCACCGAACCGGCCCGTGCCCACCTCGGGCGGATTCCAGTTCACCTGTGCATTGCGCGCGAGCATCTCGTCCTTGTAGGTGGACGTGCGTACGAACCATGACGACCGCGCGTAGTAGAGCAGCGGCGTGCCGCAACGCCAGCAATGCGGATACGAGTGCACCAGCGTGCCCGCCTTCCACAGCACGTCGCGTCGTCGCAGCTCCGCGATCAGCTCGGCGTCTGCATCCTTCACGAACTTGCCGCCAACGAGCGGCATGTCCGCGGGAAATTCGCCGCGAGCATTGACCGGCTGAAGGAACGCGAGGTTGTGTCGGCGGCCGGCGGCGTAGTCGTCAGCCCCGAACGCCGGCGACATGTGCACCACGCCCGATCCATCGTCCGCGCTGACGAAGCGCTCGCCTACGATGATCTCGTGGTTCGTGCCTTCCGGATATTCGAGGTAGTCGAGCGGTCGTCGATACCGCGCGCCGACGAGATCCGCGCCGGTCAGCGTGCGAATCCACGTCCAGCGCGTGATGTAATCGTCACCAAGCACGGCCTTCGCACGCGCTTCGGCCATGATGATCGTGCGCGTGTCCTTGCTGTCCGTCTTCCGAAGCTCGACGTACGTCAGGTCCGGATGCACCGCCAGCGCCGTGTTCGACACGAGGGTCCACGGCGTCGTCGTCCACACGAGGATGCGACGCGCGGTGCGCCCCGGCATGTCCGCCGCGTCCTCGACGACCTCCCCGCCGACCGATCCGAGATCCAGCGCGATGTAGACGCTCGGATCCTCGACGTCCTCGTAGCCTTGCGCGACCTCGTGGCTCGAGAGTGTCGTGCCGCAGCGCGGGCAGTAGGGCAGGATCTTGTGGCCGCGCGACAGCAGTCCCTTGTCGTACAGGGTCGCGAGGGACCACCACACGCTCTCGATGTAGTCGTTCGTGTAGGTGACGTACGGATGATCGTAGTCGAGCCAGTACCCGATCCGCTCGCTCAGCAACTCCCACTCGGCGCGATACGTGAACACACTCTCGCGACACAGGCGATTGAACTCCGCGACACCGAGCTTCTCGATGTCCTGCTTGCCGGAGAGCTTGAGACGCTTCTCCACCTCGATCTCCACCGGCAGGCCATGCGTGTCCCACCCGGCCTTGCGCTCCACGCGGAAGCCCTTCATCGCACGGTGGCGACAGAAGAGATCCTTGATGGTCCGGGCGAACACGTGATGGATACCGGGGCGCCCGTTCGCGGTGGGCGGACCCTCGAAGAACACGAACGAGGGCGCGTGGTCGCGCCCCGCGAGCGTCTGCTCAAACAGCTTCTCCTCGCGCCAGCGCGTCAGGAGTGCCTGCTCCAGGTCCGCCGGCGGTTCGTCGGCGGGAAGGAGGGCAAAGCGCGGCTGCGTCATGGCGGCGACCGTCACATCCGCTCGATGACGCCGCGTACGAGCGCCGTGAGCTTCGGCTCGGCGCGCGCAGCCGTTGCGATGATCGTCGGAAGGTCTGCGGGCTCGAGCGCATCGGGAAGGCAAAGATCCGTGATGATCGACAGGCCCAGCACGCGCATGCCGGCGTGGAGCGCGACGATCACCTCCGGCACGGTGCTCATGCCGACCACGTCCGCACCGATCGCTCGCAGCATGCGGTACTCGGCGCGAGTCTCGAGGTTCGGACCCGCCACGGCGACGTAGACACCCTCGCGCAGCACGATGCGCTGCTCGGCCGCGACCGCACGCGCGATCGCGCGGAGTGCCTCGTCGTACGGTGCGGACATGTCGGGAAAGCGAACGCCGAGCCGCTCGTCATTCGCGCCGATGAGTGGGTTGTCGCCGAGGAGGTTGATGTGATCGGCGATCAGCATGAGGTCGCCAGCCTGCCAGAACGGGTTCATTCCACCGCACGCGTTCGACACGACGAGCGTCTCGGCACCCAGCGCGCGCAGCACGCGAACCGGGAACGTCACCTGCTGCAGCGAATAGCCCTCATAGCGGTGAAGGCGCCCCTGCATCGCAACGACGCGCTTTCCACCCAGCGTACCGATGAGGAGTCGCCCGGTGTGGCTCTCCACGGTGGAATGCGGAAATCCCGGAATGTCCTCGTAGGCAACCGACGTGGTGACGTCGAGCTCCGCAGCGAGACCACCGAGTCCTGTGCCGAGCACGATGGCGACTTCGGGTGCCGTTTGGGAATGCGCGCGCACGGCGGCGACGGCGGCTTCGACCGCCTCGAGCGTGTGCGTGCCCACGCGATCAGCCCCGACGGCAATTGCCGTCACGCCGGCTCCGCGAGACTGCCGTTCGTGGAGCCACCGCTGACTCGCCCGAGCGCAGGGAACTGCGGCGCTGGCGCATTCTCCGCCGCCTCGATCTCGGCGAGCTGCCGCTCTGCCAATACGCGAAGCTGGGTGAGGTGGCTCCGGCGAGCGCGAACGAGTTCCGCGAGGTGCTGCTCGAGCTTCCGGATCTCGCCGCGCGCGTCGTCCATCGCACCTTCGGCCTCTGCGCGGCCCTCGCGAATGAGCAGCGCCGCCTCGCGTTCCGCCGACTCCCGGATTTCACCGCGGATCTGCTGGGCACTGACCAGCGCATCGTTCATCGCCTTGTCGCGCTCACGGAATGCACGGAGCTGTTCATGAAAGCCCTTGGCCTTCTGCTCGAGCTCGAGAAGCGAGCGCGCAAGCCGCTCGAGCTCTTCCGCCACCTGCTCGCGGAACTGCTCCACGCGCTCGGGATCGTAGCCGCCAATGGCTTTCTTCCCGAAGTCGTAACGACGCACATCGAGCGGCGTCAAGTGAAAGGTCTCGTCCATTAGCCGGCCCTCGCTCCGAACAGCACGGTTCCAAGTCGCACCAGAGTGGCGCCCTCTTCCACCGCGACCTCGTAATCGCCCGACATCCCCATCGACAGCTCGGTCGCGGGGTGACCCGCTTCCTTCAGGACCTCCGCCGCGGCACGCGCTCCGGAGAAGACACGACGAAGGACCACTTCATTCACATCGAATGGCGCCATCGTCATCACTCCACGTACACGCAGGCCCTGCATAGCCGAGAGCCGCTCGGCCTCACGTGCAAGGTCCGCCGGATCGTACCCCCCCTTCGTTCCTTCGCCCGACACGTTCACCTGCAGCAGCACGTCGACGTCCAGCCTGCGACTCACACCGAAGGACGCCACGGCATCCGCGAGGCGCGCACTGTCGATCGAGTGCACCAGATGAAATCCGTCGAGCTGCTTCACCTTGTTGCGCTGCAAGTGGCCGATCAGATGCCACTGGAGGGGCACCGTGACCTCCTGCATCTTGGCCACGGCTTCCTGCACCTTGTTCTCACCAACGTCCTTTACGCCCGCCGCCGACGCCGCCAGCGGCGCGTCGGCGCCGTAAGTCTTCGTGACGGCGATAACGGTGACCGATTGAGCGTGGCCGCCGCGGGATCGCGCCGTCTCGATGCGCGCTCGTACGTCCACGAGCCGGGCGGGCAATTCCTCAAATGGCATAACACTAGAATTTACCGAACGTTGCACTTCGATTCAAGCGACGTGGATTGCCCCTTGGGCAGGCGCGCAAGGGACGGACACTCGAGCAGCGACAGCATCGTGGCGCTCACGTCATCGGCCAGGTGCGCGCGTCCCCTAACATCGATGGGCGCGGGCATCCAGCCCGGCGGCGCACTGGCGCTGTCGATCAGCACCACCTGGTTTCCGCCGGCGGGTGCCGAGGAGACGTACACGGCCCAGTTGAGCCGCCAACCCGAGCCGAGCAGCGCTCGCTCACGGGCCGTGAGCGCCGCCGACGCGCTCACCGGGCGTCCCGCAGCGCGCGCGGCGCGGGCTATGAGCGCGGCACGCTCCTCATGCTGCCATTTTGCGCCTTCCACATGCTCGGACGCGGGCCAGCGCAACCCGGTGCGCCGCGCGATCTCCTGCGCATTCCAGTCTGCCGGCAGCAGTGGAAATGTTATGACAGTGACGTCCGGACGAATACCCTCCACGTCCTGCAGATACCAGAGGGGATAGGTATCATTGTCACCGGCAACAAAGAGCACCGCGTTTCTTGGGCTGCTGGCGAGCAACGCGGCCGCGACGGCCCTGGGGGCAGTCGCTCCTGCACCGTGCGCGCGGTCTTCGGCCGACCAGTTCCCGACGAGCAGCGGGATGCCGACGGAAAGGGCAATCCACGCCGGCCAGCGACGCGCGCGCACCAGGGCGAGTGCCCCATAGCCCGCGAAGAGCCCCCACGCCCAGAAGCCCAGCACGAAAAAATAGTCGCGCTCGCGCGCCTCGTGCGCGTCACTCGGCACAACGCCATACCCAATCGTGGCGCCCGCCTTCAGGTTGAGGTAGACACACACGCCAAGTGATCCGCACAGCAGCAACACGCCCAGCGCGTCGGCGACGCGAGGCGCGTCGCGCCGCATCGCGCGCCACCCGCGCACGCCCGCGGCCAGGTAGAGAACCGTCGCCGCCACGCGCACCGGTGTCGTGAAGATTCCGTTCCCCCACGCCAGCGCGATCTGCCAGTCGACGTACTGCACCAACGTCGCGAGCTGGATCCAGGCCGGCGCACGTCGCGGCCACATGGCTGCCACGTCGTACTGCCGCCGCGCGATGACATCAGCGAGATCCGTCAGGGTTGCAGGATTCCCCTGGTTGAGCAGCGGATCGTGCTGCGCGCGCACCAGCATGATGAGCACGGCGCTCGAGGCGATCGCCGCGAGCGCAACGAGTGCGACGGCCGGTGCAAGCGAACGGCGCCCACGCGACTCTGCGCGCGCGCGAACGAACGCACTCAGGACGACAACCATGGTTCCGACGCCCACGAGCCCATACGACATCCGGCCAAGCCCCGCCGCCGCCACGAGTGCGCCTCCGAGCAACAACGCGCGCTCGACTCGCCATCCACCAGCCTCAGGTCGCGACGCGAGGACGACCGCCGCCGGAGCGCCAACCAGCGCGCTGAGATGAATCGCTGGGGCAAGCGCGATGAGGTAGCCGCTCAGCAGCAGCCAACGCCCCTGCTCCTCCGGCGCGCCCGTCGACGCGCGTTGCGCGGTATACAGCATGACGGCCACGTGCAGCAGCGACGCGGCGTACACCTCCGTTTCCGTCGCATTCGCCCACACGCTCGCCATGAGACCCGCGCACATGCCTCCAGCGAGGGCGCCCCAGGTGACGTCACGTCGTGCCGGCGCCCCACGCGCGACGATCATCACCGCAATCGCGCCCGCCATCGCGGTGCAGGCCGATGACAGCAGATTCGACGCACGCGCGACGCCCAGCAGCCCGCCAAGCATCAACGTCCAGCTGCGTCCCGCGGCAACGAAGAGTGGTGTCCCTGGAGGATGCGGAATACCGAAGACGTGGGCCGCGGCGATGAACTCGCCCGCATCCCAGAACGTCAGGCCCGGCGCCGCCGTCGCCGCGTAAACCGCGAACAGCAGGAGGCCCGCCACCCATGCAGCCCGCCGACCAGTCAGCTCGATACCTCTGGCGGCTCCGCGTCGTCGCGCGCGAGGCCGCGCGCTTCCAGGGCATCGCGCAACTGTTGCGGGGACAGGTCGCGCCACAGCCGGCCGCGCTGGGCCACCGATACCGTCGCACGCTCCTCGCTGACGACGATCAGTAGCGCATCCGTCTCATCGCTCAGCCCGAGGGCGGCGCGATGTCGCGTGCCGAGTGCGCGATCCGTGAGGGGTTTTTGCGAGAGTGGAAGGATGCAGCCCGCCGCAATGATGGTGTCGCCGCGCACGATGACCGCGCCGTCGTGCAAAGGGGAGTAGGGCGTGAAGATCGTCATCAGCAGGTCCGCCGACACCCGCGCCTCGATGCGCGAACCCGATTCCGCAAACGCATCCAGTGACGTTTCGCGCTCGATGGCGATGATCGCGCCGATGCCCGATCGACTGAGCCGCTCGACCGCCTCGTGAATTTCCTCCGCCACCTCGTGCGTCCCCATCTCGCGAAACACGCGGGAGAAGGGGGTCCGACGGAGCTGCGACAACATGGCGCGCAGCTCCGGGGCAAGCACCACCAGCAGCGCGAAGGCGCCATACTCCAGCATCAGCCGCAGGAGGAACATGACGAGCGGTAGCCGCAACGCCCACGCGATGGAGTATGCGACAACCACGCCGGCAAAGGCCGCCGCGATCGGCATTGCGCGCGAGCCCTTGAGCACGCGCACCGCGTAGATACCACCGACCAGCAGAAGGACTGCTTGGGCGGCGTCTCGCCATCCGGGATGCAGCAGGTACGCGGAGTCCACTAGGCGGCGGTCGCTGCTCGCACCGCGGCGGCGACGTCGAGCGCCTGGCGTGTGGCGCGCACGTCGTGCACGCGCAGGATTGCCGCGCCGCGCTCGTACGCGGAAACCGCCGCGCCCACGCTGCCGAAGATGCGCCGGCCCGCGTCGGTCTCACCGGTGATCTCCCCGATGAATCGCTTGCGCGAGGCGCCCACCACGACGGGCTGTCCGAATGCCGCCAGGCGGCCGATGGCGGCAATCAGCCGCAACGAATGGTCGCTTCGCTTGCCAAACCCGATACCGGGATCGATCGCAATGTGTTCACGCGATACGCCAGCAGCCGCCAGGTCCGCGACGCGCTCGCGCAACTCGTTCAGCACGACATCGACGACGTCGCCGTCGAAATCCGCGTGCGTGTACGTCGCCATGTCCGCAACGCCTCCGCGCGAATGCATGAGCACCACGCCTACGCCGTGCTTTCGGCAGACGGCAGCCATCCGAGCATCGAGGCGCATGCCAGAGACGTCGTTCACGATGTGAGCGCCGTCGCGCGCCGCGGCGTTGGCGACCACGCTCTTCACGGTGTCGATCGACAGCAGAGTGTCGGGATACGCCGCGCGCAGCGCCACGATGACCGGCAGGACGCGATCGAGCTCCTCCCGCTCGCCGACCGCTTGTGCGCCCGGGCGCGTCGACTCCCCGCCGATGTCGATGATGTCCGCACCTTCAGCAATGAGTGTCGACGCGTGCGCCACGGCGTTCGCCAGCGAGTATGACAGGCCGCCGTCGCTGAAGCTGTCCGGAGTCACGTTGACGATGCCCATCACGATGGGCTTGTCGAGCGTTACGGTTCGACCACGGACAGTCCAAGTGCCAGTCATGGCGGAAATGTAGTCGGACAGTCAGACAGTCTGACCCGGGTGAGCGGCTTCGCCGCCGCCCTCGTCTGACAGCGGGTGAACTGACCGGTCCGACAGTCATGATCTACACGACCGGGTTGATGCGCCACCCGACCGCACTGTGTAGGCAATCGCTGTCAGACGTCAGTTGACCCACTGTCAGACGCGGAGGGGGCCGGCGTAGGCCGGCCCCCTCCAGGTCAGACTGTCAGACGCGGCCCAGCTTACGCTGGACTGGGTTCCGGGCCGCCCAACAGTGGCTTGCGGCGCGGCTCGATCACCGGCGTTGGAACGGCGACGGGTGGAATTGGCGGAACCGCCGGCACGCCGCTCAGACGCGGCGGCAGCGCTTCGCCACGGGAGATCATCTTGATGTCCTCCGCCGTCAGTGTCTCACGTTCGAGCAACGCTCCCGCCAGCGTGTGCAGGAGATCGATGTTCTCCGCGATCACCGCTTTCGCGCGGTCGTATGCCTTCGTAATCACTCGCTTCACTTCGGCGTCCACGAGTTGCGCGGTCTGCTCGCTCACTTCGCGCCGGCTCTGGATGTCGCGGCCCAGGAAAACCTCCTGCTCGTTGTCGCCAACGAGGATCGGCCCGATGGCATCCGACAGTCCCCACTGCGTCACATAGCGACGCGCGATACTCGTCGCCTTCTGGATGTCACTCGACGCACCTGTCGTCACACGGTCGTAGCCGAACACCAGCTCTTCCGCCGTACGGCCACCATACGTCATCACGAGCAACGCCTCGAGCTGCAGGCGCGTGATCGAGACGCGGTCGTCTTCCGGCAGTGTAAAGGCAAGTCCAAGTGCACGACCGCGCGGCACGATCGTGACCTTATGCAACGGATCGTTGCCAATGACCTTCATCGCGCAGAGCGCGTGACCCGCCTCGTGATACGCCGTCAGACGACGCTCCTCGTCCTTCATGACCATCGACTTCCGCTCGGCGCCGAGCATCACTTTGTCCTTCGCTTCCTCGAGGTCGTCCATGTAGATCTTGTCGTGCTCGCGACGGACGGCGAGCAGCGCTGCCTCGTTCACGAGGTTGGCGAGATCCGCACCTGCCATGCCCGGAGTGCCACGGGCCAGCGTCGTGATGTCGACGTCTTCACCCACCGGCTTGTTGCGCAGGTGCACCTTGAGGATGCCCTCGCGTCCGCGGAGGTCTGGCGCGTCAACAACGATCTGGCGATCGAAACGACCCGGGCGCAGCAACGCGGGGTCGAGCACATCGGGACGGTTCGTGGCGGCGATGAGAATGACGCCTTCGTTCGACTCGAAGCCGTCCATCTCCACCAGCAGCTGATTCAGTGTCTGCTCGCGCTCGTCATGTCCGCCGCCGAGCCCCGCACCGCGATGTCGACCAACCGCATCGATCTCATCGATGAAGATGATGCAGGGCGCATGTGCCTTGCCCTGCTCGAAGAGGTCGCGCACGCGGCTGGCACCCACGCCGACGAACATCTCGACGAAGTCAGAGCCGGACATCGAGAAGAATGGGCGACCCGCCTCTCCAGCGACGGCACGGGCAAGCAGCGTCTTGCCGGTTCCCGGTGGCCCCACCAGCAGGCAGCCCTTCGGCAGGCGCCCACCCAGCTTCGTGTACTTCTGAGGGTCCTTCAGGAACTCGATGATCTCTTCGAGCTCTTGCTTGGCCTCGTCCGCGCCCGCGACGTCCGCGAAGGTCACCTTGGGCGTGTCGCCCGTGAGCAGCTTCGCCTTCGACTTCCCGAAGGAGAATGCCTTGTTCCCGCCCGCCTGCATCTGACGAAAGAGGAACAAGTAGAACCCGATGAGCAGCAGCCACGGCAGGAAGTTGATCACCCAGGCCATCACGCTCGGCTTGGGATCCTGCGAGGTGATCTGGACGCCTTTCGCCATCAGCAGGTCCACGTCGGCCGGTGAGTTGGCCGCAGGAAGCTGGACGGTAAACTTCTTGGCGCTCTTGTTCTGAACGGTACGTGGCTCCTTGAAGGCGCCCGTCACGTTCTTCCCACCCGTCACCGTCACCTCGGCGATGTTGCCAGTCTCGAGCTGCTGGCGGTAGAAGTCATAACGGATCTCCGGCGCCGAATCGGCGCGCTGGCCACTCAACTGAATGAGCGCCACGGGGATCAGGATAATGAGGATCCAGAACGAGAGCGTCTTCGAGAAACGCCCCCAGTTGAATCCGTTGTTGCCGTTGTTGCTGCCGTTTTTCGGCGATGTTGGCACAGGCATTACAGCAGGCTCGCGATATATGGCAAATGCCGGAAACTCTCGGCGTGATCCAACCCGTAACCGACCAGGAATTCGTGTGGCGCGTCGTACCCAATGAACTTCGTTTCGTACTTCAACTCGTCCGCAATATGCTTGTGAAGCAGGGCGCAGATCTCGAGGGAACGCGGATTCCGTGCCTTGAGCAACCCCATCAACCGGTTCAACGTTCGCCCGGTGTCGACAATGTCCTCAACTAATAATATGTGCTTACCCTCGAGTTTCGTTTCTGGATCATACACCAGGCGGACATTTCCGCTCGACACGGTTGCATCCCCGTAGCTCGAGGCGACGAGGAAATCGACGTGCAGAGGCCGTTGTATCTGGCGCACGAGGTCGCTGAGGAAGATAAAGCTTCCCTTCAGGAGTCCGAGCACCAGCAGATCCCCATCGGGATACGCTGCCGTGATCTCAGCCCCCATTTCGGCGACCCGAGTGGCGATGTCACTCGCGTGATACACCACACGGCGAACTTCGCGCCCTTCGAGCCGCGGGTCAGCGATTCTTTCGTTCACAGAGATAGTGTAGGCCCGGTCTGCCGGACCGATCGGTTGCCACGTCGCTGCGGCGTACACCTGGAATCCAAACAATCTCGTGTCCGGCAACCACGACGGGCCAGCCGGTGCGCGCAGCGCCACGTACGCCCGCATCCGAGAGGTAACGCTTTACCCGTCGTGGCTGTTGGCCGGCTGCCGCCTCCAGTCGATCGCCCGGATTCCACTGCCGAACAACCGCGCCGTCGAGAGCAGAAAAGTTGGCCTCCCATGGTGACGCCGCCACGGGACCGGGGACAACCCGGAAACGAAAGTCGCCCCACATGAGGCTTCCCGTCGAGGGCAGTGCGGCCGCCGGAAGTGCCACGGGCGGCACCTGCTGTCGCAGAATGTACGAGTCGCGAGTGGCCTCCAGACACCAACCTCCGGCGAGCGGAATGATGCCGCTACGCGAGTGCGAGCTGGCGAATGACGCAATACGCCGGATTCCGCGCGCATCCAGCGCCAGACCGACGCGGCCGGCGAGTGCCGGCCACAACATGGCCTGCGAATCCGCATCATAGTCCATCAGTAAGGCCGAGGCAACGATGAGGCAGCCATCGTCGGTAACACGCGGCGTCAGCATCGTATCGACGAACGCCTCCACATCACGTCGCAGCACATCCGCTCGGCGCGCCAGCGAGAGCAACGCCTCATCGACGCTGACATCCAGCGCGCGCATGGCGGGCAGCAGGTCGTGGCGCACGCGATTCCGCGCAAAGGCGCGCGAGCTGTTGCTGGGGTCTTCGACCCACGACGCCCCTGCCCGAAGGACGAAGGCTTCCAGGGCGGCACGTCGCACGCCCAGAAAGGGGCGCACGGTCGCGCAGTCGGCGTACAGGGCCGCCAGCCCGCGCGCCCCGCTGCCCCGCATGATGCGAAGAAGCACCGTCTCGACCTGATCATCGGCCGTATGAGCCGTGGCGACCACGGCCCCCAATCGCAAGGCCGTCGCTCGGAGAAAGGCATATCGTGCCATTCGCCAAGCCGCCTCACGACCCTCCGGATGGGGTGCCCCCTCTTCGAGTCGTGCCGTCGCGAACCGAAGGCCGGCCTTTCGCGCAACCCCGCGCACATGGCGCACCGCGTCCGCGGCGGCCGAGCCGGTGCGGTGGTCGAACGTGGCGACGGCGGCAATTCGCGAAGGGGCTGCCTCGATCATTGCGGTCAGGAGCGCCATGCTGTCGAGGCCGCCCGACACGGCAAGGACGAGTCGGCGGTTCGGGACGCTCGCGGCTACGCGCGCCGCGGCGAGCACCGCGCCGGTCGGGTCATCGTGCATGCTCTCAATATAAGGAGGGCATTTGCCGGGATGCCCCAACAGGACGCGGCTGCGGCACCGATCGCGGACCGAACGACCTCTGGTTGCGCATCTTCCCCACTACTATCTTCACCGCCTTACCACGGAAATTCACGGTTGAGGAGCAATCACTTGGAAACTCACGGTCCGCTGGGCACGATCTGGGTGGGGCTCGGCCTCTGCTGCTTCTACATTGCACTCGTGTGGATCAACACGCTGCTCGGTGTCGTGCTGACCCCGCTCTTCCTCGTTCCGCTGACGTGGTTGCAGGATCGAGTTCGCGGGAAAGCTCCTGTGCGTGGTTGATCGCGCACCTTCCTGTTTGCGCGTAGAGGACGAGTGAGGGTGCTGCGGCGCGCCCTGTACCTGTGCGCCGCACTCCTGACGGCAACTGCCGCCAATGCGCAATCGGTACGGCCGGCGCTCGACTGGCACACGGTCGAAACTGAAAACTTCGTCTTCCATTTCCCCGAGCAGTACCGGGTGTGGACCCTGGCGCTGGCTGCGCGCATGGAAGGCATCCGGTCGCAGGTGGGGAACGTCGTGGGATTCCTCCCCCCGCGACGAGTCAACGTCGTCGTCGATGATCCGGCCAACGATCCAAACGGGATAGCGCTCACCACGCTCGACGCGCCGACGATCGTCCTCTACCCGACCCCGCCCAACCCGCGCGAGGAGATCGGGAATTTTCACGTCTGGGGCGAGTTGCTCGCGACGCACGAATTCGCCCACGTGGCGCACCTGAATCGTGCCTCGCGCAACCGGATCAGGAGCCTCCTCTGGTCGCTCTCGCCCGTACCACTCGGGCCCATAGCGGTGGACGCGCCACGATGGGCACTCGAGGGGTACGCGACGTACGTGGAGGGCAAGGTCACGGGGTCAGGCCGACCCAATCACGCGTGGCGCGCCGCCGTCCTGCGGCAGTTCGCCGTCGAGGGGCGCCTGCCGTCGTACGGACAGCTCAGCGCGACGGGACCGTGGGAGACCAGCAGCTTTGCCTATCTGGCCGGCTCCGCGTTTCTGGAGTGGTTGGCGCGCCGGGAAGGTGACTCGAGCGTCACGGCGGTGTGGCGACGGATGACGGCGAAGACTGTCCGTTCCTTCGATGAGGCATTCGTCGGGGTATACGGAGACAGCCCGGCGGCGCTCTATGGCCGATTCTCCGGGGAGCTGACCGCGGACGCGCTTGCGTTCGAGCGAACACTTGTCGGCAGCGGGCCGGTGCGGGGCACGCTGGTGCAGCGGCTCGTTCGCGCCACCGGGGATCCAGCCATCTCACCTGATGGCCGCTTCATCGCCATCGTGGTCCGTCACACCGATGAGCCCAGCGAAGTCGTGGTCTGGAAGACGGCGGACGAGCCGGACACGGCGTCCGTGGAACGTCTCGCGCGGGAGCGTGCGCGTGATCCGGAAGACGTACCGGCGCGGGCGTTCTACCCACCGCCCAGGCATGCAATCATTTCTCTCATGTCCAGCGACGGCGCTCCCTATGAATCGCCGCGCTGGATGCCGGACAACCGGCACCTGCTGGTCCATCGTCTAATGCCACTGTCCGACGGTGCGCTTCGCCCCGACCTGTTCTCGTGGAGCGCGGAGGACGGGACCCTCAGGCGACTCACCGTGGGGGCGGCGATTCGCGACGCCGATCCGTCGGGCGACGGACGCTGGGCCGCCGCGGTCCGCTGCGATCAGGGCTGGTGCGACCTCGTGCGGGTGGATCTCGCGACCGGGGGCGTGCGCGTCCTGGTTCCCGGCAGCACGTCGCGAAACTACTATCGGCCGCGCATTTCTCGCAGCACGGGGGAGGTCATCGTCTCCGAGCAGTCGGGAGATCGCTGGCGGATCGCTTCCGTTTCCGCGGAGTCGGGCGCCCTCCGGTACATCGATCCCAACGATGGTGCAACGCGGTACGACGCGGCATTCGACCGCGACGGTCGCTCGGTGGTCGTGACGTCGGAAGAAGGGGGAATCGCCAACCTGGAACGCCTGAAGCGCGACGAAAGTCCGCCGGTCACCCTGACGGCGGTCACGGGCGCGGCCGTGGCACCCGACGTGGCGCCCGACGGAAGCGTGTGGTTCCTGTCGCTTCAGGCGAGCGGTTACGACCTTCGCAGACTGGAACCCAGCGCCGCTTCCATCGCGCGCGCGACGCGGACGGCGGCGGCGATGCGCGTGGGAAGGCTGGACTCGCTCTCCGCCGCGTTCCCCCCCTCCCCGCCTCCGTCGCAGGACTCTGTTCGCCGGCCGCCGAGCGGTGACGTCAGCCCGATTCGACCGTATGGCGTCGGCCCGTCGCGCTTACGGTATTTCCCCGGCGTGACAACGGGCTACGGCGGGACTTCCCTCCTCGTGTCGGTCGTCCGCACCGATCCTGTCGGGCGCCTGGGTGCGATCCTCCTCGGCGCCGTCGGCGCGGGCGCGCTTCCCGCCGGTGCCTCGCTGAACGTCGTTTCGCGAGCGCAGCGGACGGAGCGATGGCTGAGCTTGTGGACATCGCACGAAGCACCATCGGCGTTGTTCGCACGCGCGGCGGCAGAAGGCCTTGATCTCACGCGCAGCGGCGGCGCCATTAGAGTCCAGCGACGCAACGTGAGCGACGGCGGCGAATTGCTGATGACCGCAGCCGCGCTGCTGGAGCGGCAGTACACCAACGCCTTTGGATCGTTGACGCGTGAGGCCGGTCTGGCCGGTCTCACCATCATGCGGCGACAGCGTGACAATGACACACGCTACGTCGAGCAGGTCAGCGTGGTGGGTGAGTGGGGCACCGATGGGGTCACGCACTACCTGCGTCAGCGTTCGACGGTCGGCTTCGGCACCGCCAGCACGCTGGGCTCCCTGGCGACCGTTCGCGCCTCATACGGCTCTGTTGGCGGCGGTGGCGATCGCGAGCAGGAGCGGTTCGTCATCGGCGGGTTTCAGTCGCCGCTCATCGATGCGCTGTACGACGGACGACGCGTCGACGCCCCCGCCTACCCCGTTGGCAGCGCGGAAGGAAATGCGTTCGCTTCATTCCGCATCATGTTGCCGATTCCACCGCTGGAGCTGTTCTACAGTGGCGCCAGCCCGGACTTCTTTCACCGTTCATTTCGCAGTTACGGCCTCGAACTCCGTGAGCGTGTCCCGGGCGTGGCCGCACTCGGAACGCCAGATGTCGATGTGCTCGCGGGCTTCGCCCGAGCCGTGGATGCACCGGTGGCGAGGGAGTGGCGATACTATGTGTCGCTCGCCATCCGCCCCTGACACCCCCGGAGCGCTCAATCGAGCAATCGTGCGCCGGGCAGGGTGAGAAACTCCTCGAAATCCTCGAGGACGAGCATGTCCAGCAGCGCTGAAGCCTCGGCGAGCTTGTGCTCGCGACTCGCATCGCGCGTAAGGCGATCCAGCTCCGCCGCGCGAATGGTCAGATAGTACTCGCGCGTCATCGCTCCCCCGCCGTCGATGACGGCACCGTGACGGATCCACTGCCAGAGCTGCGTGCGCGATATCTCGGCCGTCGCCGCGTCCTCCATCAAGTTGTGAATGGCGACGGCACCGATGCCGCGCAGCCACGCCTCGAGGTAGAGCAGGGCGACCTCCACGTTCATGCGGACTCCCTCGGCCGTGACGGTACCACCCGGGATCTCGGCGTCGACGAGCCGGTCAGCCGCGATGTCATGCGCTGCGATCCCGCGCTCCTTCTGATGCGGCCGATCGCCGAGGACGGCGTCAAAGGCGCGCATCGCCACGGGAACCAGATCCGGATGCGCAACCCACGTTCCATCGAAGCCGAGCGCGCTTTCGCGCTCCTTGTCCTCGCGCACCTTCGCGAGGGCGACGGCATTGACAGCCTGATCTCTGCGATTGGGAATGAACGCCGCCATGCCGCCGATCGCGTGCGCGCCTCGACGATGGCAGACATGGACGAGTCGTTGCGCATAGGCGCGCATGAACGGTACCATCATCGTGAGCTGCACACGGTCGGGGAGCACCTTGTCGGCCCGCGCGCGAAACGTCTTGATGAAACTGAAGAGGTAGTCCCACCGCCCGGCGTTCAGTCCCGCCGCGTGGTCGCGAAGCTCGTAGAGGATCTCCTCCATCTCGAACGCGGCCGGCAGCGTCTCGATCAGGACCGTGGCCCGAATGGATCCACGGGGAATCCGCAGGGCATCCTGTGCCGCGTTGAATACGTCGTTCCACAGCCGCGCCTCGAGATGCCCTTCCATCTTCGGGAGGTAGAAGTAGGGGCCTGATCCCCGCGCCAGCAGTTCGGCGGCATTGTGGAAGAAGTAGAGTCCGAAATCGACGAGGCTGGCCGACGCAGGCTCGCCGTCAATGACCAGGTGGCGTTCCTGCATGTGCCAACCGCGCGGGCGGACCACGAGCGTCGCACGCTTTTCCGAGAGCGTGTAGGATTTGTCCGGCGTTTCCAGGGCGAGCGTCCCGCGCACGGCCTCGCGCAGACAGACCTGGCCTTCCACCACGTTGTGCCAGGTGGGTGAGCACGAGTCCTCCAGATCCGCCATGAAGACCTTCGCCCCCGAATTCAGCGCGTTGATCATCATCTTTCGCTCCGCGGGCCCGGTGATCTCGGTGCGCCGGTCGTTCAGGTCCGAAGGCGCCGAAGCCACCGACCACGCCCCCTCACGAACGGCCAACGTTTCCGGCGGATACCCCACGGGCCCCGCGGTGGAAAGCGTTGCAATGCGCTCGCGCCGCGCCGCACGCCCTGCCAGGACGTCCTGGCGCGCGGGTTCGAATCGACGATGCAGTGCCGCTACGAACGCGAGCGCATCAGGAGCGAGAATCCCGCTCGCATCTGCGACCGGAGGTCCCGCAACTCGGATGTCGGACACCATGGATACTCTCGTCATCACTCGGTGAAGTAGTCTGCTCCGGGTCCTCGAGGCCAAGGCCGAAACCGTTGCGCAATCATAGTGGGTTTGCACTCACTACAGACAAAATCGTGGCGGCACCCATATTATTAGGCCTCGGCTGTGAGCCGCAGTTCGGCCCCTTCCCTCGCCCCGCTGCCGTTCCGCTATTCGATCGCGCGGACTCCCCTTTCCGCGTGCCCCTCAGGAGGACACAGATGACGCTCCACGGTGCCTCGCGGTACTCTCTTGCGTTCGCCCTGCTCGCCTTGCCGGCGGTGGCGAGCGCACAGGCGTTCGGACTCAACGAAATAGGCTCTTGTGCGCTTGCTCGCGGCTTCGCCGTCACGGGTGCGGTGTGCGACGACGCTTCCACGATCTACTGGAATCCAGGAGCCATGCCCTCAAGAAACGGATTCTCGTTCTACGGCGGCGCGGCCATCATCAAGCTCGATGGTGCATTCACGCGAGACACGAGCTTCCGGCGCTACGAGGCTACTGCGCCAACGGCGGCCGTCCCGCACGTCTTCCTGAACTATCGCAAGGACAGGGCGGCATACGGAATCGGCGTGTATGTCCCGTACGGACTCACCTCACAGTGGGGCGACGACTTCCCGGGTCGGTTTTCGGCCAAGAAGGCGTCCCTCCAGACCATATACGTCCAGCCGAACATTTCCTATCAGGTCACGGACAACTGGTCGATCGGCGGTGGCCCCGTGATCGGTCACTCTACGGTCGAGCTGGTGCAGGCAATCGACCTCTCGAGCTCCCCGACACCCATCGCTGGCGTCACCTTCGGCAACCTCGGCATCCCGAAGTACACGGAATTCGGCCGCGCGACCTTGAAGGGCTCAGCCATGGCATATGGGTTCGATCTTGGCATTCACGGCAAGCTTTCACCGAACTGGCAAGTCGGCCTTCGCGGGTTGTCCCAGGTCTCGTTCGCGTACGACGACGCGGATGCCACGTTCGCGCCGGTCATAACCGGGCTCGTTCTGGCCGAGAAGAATCCGCTGAGTGCGCCCCCCGGCACGCCGGTCGATGCGCTCCTCGCGTCGCAGTTCACGACCGGCGCCCTCGTTGCCCAGAAGGTGAAGACGAACATCCAGCACCCCGCGCAGGTCCAGGTGGGCGTCGGTTACACGGGTTACGCCAACACCACCCTCAGCGCCGACTATGCCTATGTCGGCTGGAAGTCCTTTCGGCAGCTGCCGGTCGATTTCCAAGGGGCTGCTCCGGACAAGGTGCTCCAGGAGGATTACAACAACACGTCCTCCATCCGCTTCGGCGCCGAGCACCGATACCTGAGCGGCGCCGCACTTCGTGCGGGCTTTTCGGCCGCTGCCTCGGCGGCGCCTCCCGAGACCGTCACGCCGCTCCTGCCGGAGATGGACCGTGCCCTCGGCATGATCGGCGGGGCGCTGCCCCTCACCGGCGGCCTTTCGCTCGACGCGACCTACTCGCACATCTTCACGAACGGTTCGCGCGGCCGCATCGATGAGCGGTCGGCGACATCGACCACCGCCCAGGCACTCGCGCTGAACAGCGGCGCCTACACACTGAGCGCGAACATCCTTTCGCTCAGCCTCAAGTTCGGTTTCTAACCCCACGCCGGAGACATCAGGATGTATCGAATGAATAAGCTCACCCGCGTGGCGGCCCTCGGCGCCATCCTCGGGCTGGTCGCATGCGAAGCCAAGGACACCGTCTTTGGCCCCGTGGCGCCTGCCGATGCTGCGGGCATCTTCTCCAGCTACGTCGCCCTGGGGAACAGCATTACCGCCGGCTTCCAGAGCAACGGAATCAACGACTCCACCCAGCGACAGAGCTACGCGCGCCTTCTCGCAATCCAGATGGGCACGCAGTACCACTACGCGTCGCTCCAAGGGCGCGGCTGCACACCGCCCATCGCGAACACCCAGACTGGCGCACTGGTCGGAACTGGTTCCACGGCAACCACTTGCGACCTTCGGGCGGCGTCTTCAGTCACCGATGTGCTGAACAATGTGGCGGTTCCCGGCGCGCGAGTCCTCGACCCGACCTCGGCGACGACTGTGGCGTCCAACGCCCTCACGACCTTTATCCTCGGCGGAAAGACGCAGGTATCCCGCGCGCTGGATGCGCGCCCGACGTTCACGACGATCTGGATCGGGAACAACGATGTGCTCGTTGCGGGACTCAGTGGCATCATCGTTCCGCAGCCGGCTCTTGGGCAGGCCGGGATCATCAGCACCCAGGCGCAGTTCCAGACCAACTACGACCTGATGATCAAGCAGCTCACCGACAGCGCCCCGGGCCTCAAGGGCGTCCTCATCGGTGTGGCCCAGGTGGCCTACCTGCCGTCCATGGTCTCCGCCGCGCTGATCGCCTCGTCGCCCGCCGCCCAGGGTGGCATCAACGCGGCGGCCGGAAAGACCGTCACCATCCACCCGAATTGCACCGGGTCAACGGCCCTTATCGATGTCCCACAGCTGATTCCGCAAATAAGGAGCGGCGCGCACCCGGCCTTCATCGTGTGCGACAAGGCCACTCTGGGGTTTCCGTTCCCTGTGGGAGACCTCTTCGTGCTCGATCCCGCGGAACAAGCGACACTGTTCGCGGCGATTGCCGGATACAACACCTATATCGCCGGGAAGGCCGCCGCAGTCGGCTTCGCGTACTACGACCCGAACATTCTTTTCGCCGCCAAGCGTGCGAGCGGTGAAATCCCACCATTCCCGAATCTCGCCAGCGCAACGGCAACGTTCGGCAACCTGATCTCACTTGACGGCGTACACCCGGCGGCCGCGGCGCACGTGCTTATCGCCAACGGGGTCATCGGCGTGATCAACGAGAAGTACGGCACCAAACTCGCGCTCGTTCCGTAGCGAGTTGTGGGCTGACAAAGAGGCGGGAAATGAAGAGAGCGGGGCGCGACGAGGTGTCGCGCCCCGCTCTCGCTTATCCCTCCCTTCAGCGCGCTGGGCTCATCCAATGACGAGTGCCAGCGCCCGGGCCTCGGAAGAATGATCGATCAGCTCCTACTGCGTCCAATCCAGCGTGCGTGCGCGCTGCACCAGATTCCTGGCCGACGCGAAAGACTTATCAACACCGTATCGTCTATCAATATTAAAGTGATATACCATATATCTTGGTGTTTTTAAAGAAGATACACGAGATGTGATAAAGTAGATTAGCACATTCCTTGGTGTGCTATTTTCCGAAGATGGTGGCCGATGCCATCCAACGGGAGCGAGATGTCAACGACGCCCGCTTTCACGGCTTCCCCCGGCATGCCGTAGATCAGCGACGAAGCTTCGTCCTGCGCGATCACATAGCCTTCGCGCTCCCTCACACGGCGAAGGCCAGAAACGCCATCACTTCCCATCCCTGTCATAATGACGGCGACGAGCCCTGCACCGTACGCGCTGGAGGCCGATTCGAAGAGCATACTGGCCGACGGCCGGAACCCGTTCACGGGCTCCGTCCGGATCGCAACAGTGCGTCGGCTGGCGTTCACCCCGAGATGAAGGTCGTCGGGGGCTACGTAAACGGTGCCGGCCTGAAGCATTTCGCCGCCGCGAGCCACCCGGACGCTGAGCGCGCATTCTCCGTCCAGCCATTGGGCGAAGCCGTCAAGGAAGCCGCGCGCGATGTGCTGCACGAGCACGATCGGTGTGGAAAAGTCCGAAGGCAGACCTCCGAGCAGCTTCTGCAGGGCCGATGGTCCACCGGTGGAGGCGGCGATGGCGACCAGGGAAACCGGTGCCGACGGGGCTAAACGCCGAAGGCGGGCGGTAGCGCTAGCGCTACGTGATGCAGACGGAAGGTCCGACGGGGTGCCTATTCCAGTCTTATCTTGAGCACCGGGGGGGGACCCCACCCGCTCGAACGATCCGCTCCACCGCCGGACCACTTTCACCCGTGCCATTGCCTTCACCGTCGAAGTGAAGATCTCCCGCTCCTCCACCGCCGTCCGATCCGTCCCGGAACCCGGCTTCGGCAGCGCCACCAGCGCGCCCGCCTTGATGGCATCAAAGGTGGAAGCCACGTCCCTGGGATTGACCGCAGACGAGACGACCACGATCGGGATCGGGTTCTCGCTCATGATCCGGGCAGTCGCCGCGAGCCCGTCGAGCAGCGGCATGTGGATGTCCATCGTGATGACATCGGGCCGGAGCCGCCGAGCTTCGGCTACCGCTGCCTCCCCATCGTGCGCCTCGCCGACGATCTCGATCTCCGGGTCGCTCTCAAGGGTCGCCACGATGAGCAGGCGAGCGGCGTAAGAGTCCTCGGCGACGAGTACGCGAATCACGCCAGCAGCTCCCGAACGGTGGCGAGCAGCCCCGCCTGTCCCGACGACGCCTTTCCGACGTAGGCATCCGCGCCTGCCGCCAGTCCCCGCTCCCTGGCCTCAGGCGAGTCGAGCGACGTCACCAGCACGACCGGCAGGTTGGCGAATCGCTCGGAAGTCCGGACCGTTCGGGTCAGGGTAAGCCCATCCATGTTCGGCATCTCGATGTCGCTCACCAGCAGGTCGGTGCCCGATTCCTGAAGCTGACGCCAGGCATCCGCTCCGTCCACCGCGGTACTCACCTCGAAGCCCGCCGCCTCGAGCACGCTCTGCTCCAGGGCTCGCGTCGTCATCGAGTCGTCGGCCACGAGAATCCTGCGGCGCTTGTCCTGAACCGGCGCGGCCATCGCCCCGAAACGGCCTCCGAGCGCCCGCTGTACCAGCGATACGGGGTTCAGGACCAGCACCAGCTCGCCGCTGCCCTGAAGCGCGCCACCGCTCACGTGCGGCAGGGCAGACCGACCGCGCGCGATGGGGCGCACGACGAGCTCCTGTTCCGTCTCGACGGCGTCAACCAGGAATGCGACGCGCTTGTCCCCTGCACCCACGATGAGCGCGGGGAAGATGTCGCTCATGGCGCCCGGAACGAAGGGTGGGCCGAGGATCACCGCGAGCGAGACGAGCGGAATTGGCTCGGCGCCCGTCAGGATGACCTCGCGTCCTTCTGCCTTTCTCACGTCGGTCCGACGGATGCGGACCAGTTGCTCGACATTCGACGTCGGAATCGCGAGCACCTGGTCTCCGCTGCGCACCAGCACCGCGCGGATCGCCGCCAGGGTCAGTGGACACTGAAGGGTGAAGGTCGTCCCCTCCCCGGCCACCCAGTTCACCGCAACGGTGCCGCGCACGCGGGACATCGCCGCCTCAACGGCATCCAGGCCCACACCGCGGCCCGAGATGGTGGTTGCGACATCGCGTGTTGTGAAGCCGGCATGAAAGAGCATGCGCGCGACATCGGCGTCCGCCTCCGGAACGGGGAGCCCTCGCTCGGCAAGCTTTTGACGGATCGCGTCGATCTCGAGTCCGGCGCCATCGTCGGAGAGGGTCACGGTAAGGCGCTCCCCGTGCAGCGCCGCCCGGATGGCGATCGTCGCCACATCCGGTTTGCCGCGACTGGCTCGCTCGGCGCGATCCTCGACCCCGTGATCGATGGCGTTCCTGACCAGGTGGAGGAGCGAATCCTTGAGCGCATCCAGCACCGGCCGATCCGCTTCGACGTCCGAGCCGGCGATTGTGAGCCGAGCCGCCTTGCCGGTCGACGTCGACACGTCGCGCACGAGTCTCGGCAGCGATTCGCACGCGCTCCCGAACGGCAGCATCCTCGCTCGCCGCACGCTGTCGGCGAGCGTCTCTGCCACCTCCGCGAGCGCCCGCCCATCCTCGAGCGCGTGCGTCACCACCGCGGTGGAGCGGGTGACGGCGCCGCTGAGCGTTTGCTCAAGCTCGCGCACCTCGCGCTCCGCATCGCGCGACAGGTCGTTGACGTGCTCCACCAGCAGGCGACGCACTCCAGCGTGCGCGCGCGCCACGGCGTCGTCGAGCGCGCCGGTGGCGGCCGCGTGCTCGGCGATACGCGTGCGCGTCGCGAGCAACTGGCCCACCTGCGAGAGCAGTGCGTCGAGTTTCTCGGCCGTGACCCGAACGGCTGACTCGGTGGATGCGGCAGGTGCGGGCTGGCCTCCGGACGGCTGGCTGTCGGCAGCCGGGTTCGGCTCCGCGACCGGCTCGACGGACGACGCTGTTGACGGTGGTGTCTCACTCGAATCCCCCGGCGACCCCTCGATGCTCGCGAGCAGGCGGCCCATGGGACTCGCCTCATCGACCGGGCGCCCCTCGCTCAGGCGTTTGGCGGTATCGCTCAAGGCGTCCGCGGCAGAGAACATCAACGCGAACTGCGCCGGGCCGAGCGCGGCGCCGCCGTCTCGCGCCGAGGCGAGCATCGCCTCGAGATGGTGGCAGGCGCGCTCGACGAGCGGCTGGTTGGTTGCGTGCGCCGCACCCTTCAGCGTGTGCATCACGCGAAATACGCTCTTGAGCGCGTCGGCGTTCCTCGCATCGAGCTCGAGGGACAGCAGCGCACGGTTGAGGGCGCCGAGCTGCTCCTCCAGGTCCGCCAGAAATGCCTCGAGCAGCCGCGCCGAGAGCGACGGCTTGGTCATCCGTCGCGGGGGTTGCGTCCGCCGACGAGCTTCACCAGGGTTCCGCCGATGAGCGTGAGGTCCTTGGCCGCGCGCTCCGTCTGCTGCGTGGCCACCAGGTTCTGCTGCGTCACCTCACGAATGTTGCGCATGGCCTGCCGGATCTGCGCCATGCCCGTCGACTGTTGCCCGGCTGAAGCCGCGATCTGCGCCGCCGCCTGTGAGGCCTCGCCCATCGTCTCACCCAGGAGGCGGATGGTTTCACCCGCCTCGGTGACGGCGCGCTGGCTGTCGCTCGCCTGGCGGCTGCCCTCTTCGGCGACCGCAGCTGCGGACGCGGCGGCGCGCTGGATGTCGCCGACGATGTTCCGCACCTCGATCGTCGCGCGCTTCGACTGCTCCGCGAGGCTCCGAATCTCCCCGGCGACCACAGCGAAACCGCGACCTTCCTCTCCCGCGCGCGCGGCCTCGATCGCCGCGTTGAGCGCGAGCAGGTTCGACCGTTCCGCGATGTCATCCACCGTGCTCGTGATGCCGCGGATGAGCTCCGCCTGCTCGCCGAGCGCGCGAATGCCCGCGCGCATCGATTCGACCTGCTCGACGACCCGACCCATCACCGCGATGGAGTTTTCCACTGCGGCGCGTCCGCTCCTGCCGATCTCACTGGCGCGCTGTGCTCCCTCGGCTACGCTGCGGGCGCGTTGCGCCGCCTGCTCCGTGGTCTGTGCCACCTGATCGACGGTCGCCGCGGTCTGCGCAACGGCGGCCATCGATTCGTTTGCGCCGCTTGCCTGCTCCGACGTGGCAGCGAGGATTTCCGCGCTGCTGGTCGCGAGGACACCGGTCGTCTCGCGCAGTGGGCGCGTGATCGATTTAGTCACCAGCCACGAGAAGAAGATGCCCGCGACAAGGGTGCCGATCGCTGCGACGTCGACCAGCGTCATGGCGCGGCCGATGCTGGCCTGCGACTGGTCGATGAGCGCCCTGGTCTGGACGATCTCCGTGGCGACCAACTTGCTCACGTCTGATTCGATCCCTTCCGTGAGTGGCGTGACCTCGGCGGTGCGCACCGCGAGCGCCTCGTCGCGCTTGCCTGCGGACGCCAGCGCGAGCGATTTCACGGAGGCCGCGTCCCACGAACGGATGTTCCCTTCCATGGCCAACCAGCCTTTCTTCGATTCCTCGTCGTCCACGGAGTCATGCAAGGTGCTCGTCATCAACAACGCCTGTCGCAGCTCGGCCTCTCGTGTCTTCTTGAGGGCAGCGTTGCCTGGATCGAGCAGCCCGCGCAGGTAGGCTTGGTCGGCGAGCAGGAAGTGTTCCTTCATGTCGCGGGCGAGAACGTCGTCCACGAGCACCTGCGCCGCGACTTCCGTATTCGCGCTATGCGCCGCGCGGAGGGCCAACAGGCCGACCCCACCCACGACCATTGCCAGCACGAGCACGATGCCGAAACCGAACACGATTTTCCGGATGATGGAACCGCCCACGGAGATATCCTCAGTCGAAGAGTTGCAGGAGCCGCTGGCCGTCGAGGACGAGTCCCGCGTCGGCGGTCACACCAATCAGGTAGTCTCGAGCGAGAGATCCCGCCGGGACGGGGAGTAGTTCGGCGGCCGACAGGTCGACGACGTCACGCACGGTGTCCACGAGCAGGCCAAAGCGCGCGCGCCGTTCGCCAAGAACGAGAATCCGCGTGAGGTCGCTCAGGGCGGCAGTCGAGATGCCAAGGTTGGGACGTATGTCGAGCACCGTGAGCAGCTCCCCCCGCCAGACGCTGACCCCACGCACGGGCGGCTCAGCGCCGGGAAGACCGGCCAGCAACGTCACCTTGGCCACACCGAGCAGCCACTTCGCCTCGATCGCGAGTCGCTCACCCCCGAGCGAGAACTGCAGCACGAGCAGGCCAGCGACGCGCGCGCGCGCATCGACCGGACGCGCAAGTTCGCGCGTTCGGCGCTCCATCACGTCTTCCGGCTCAGCCAACACGCAGTCCGCCCTCGGCCAGGAGTGCCCTGTGCGCTCGTATGGCGGACAGCATGTCCGCGGATGAAGTGCCATCACTCGCCGGCACGATGTCGGTCGGCGCCGCATCGGCGAGGAGTCGCTCGGCGGCGCGCAGTGCGCGATCGGCCGCCGCGGGATCGCTGCCGCGAAGGAGTGCAGTCCCCAGTGCGACGTGCGCAGCCGCCAGCGACCTGTCCATGTACACCGCCCGGCGCGCGGCGTCCGCCGCCGCGCCGGGCTGGTTCCGCTGTGCAGCAAGCGCGCTATCGAGGACCTGGAGTTCTGCCGCGGCGGGATACCTGGCGATTGCGCGCGTACATGCGGCCGTCGCCTCGGAAAGCCTTCCGCGGTTGGCGTGCGATCGTGTGAGCACGACCCATGTCCGCACCGTGTCACGTCCCGATGCGATGTCACGATTCGCGAGATCGGTCGCGGCGCCATAGTCCGCCGCCGCGTACGCCGCTTCCGGATCATCCGCCGCGGATGGCTGTAATGGCCGCAACGCACGTTGCGGACGCGTGACCGGTGGCACGGCGTAGGAGGTAGGGAGCGTGGCGACCACGCGCACCGCAGGCAGGGCAGCGAATTCCTCCCTCGGTAGTGCGGTCGTCGCCGACAAGGCGGGGTCGCGCTTCCGGTAGAGCAATCCAGCCTCGGTGATCACGACATCGAACGGAAGCTCTGCGTCGGGCTGCGGGTCGGACGCCGCGAGCATGAGCCATCCGCCCGGGCGCAGCGCCGAGGCGAGGCGCGCGAAAATGCTGCGTGTAACCTCGGGCTCGATGTAGATGAGCACATTGCGACAGAGAATGAGGTCCAGTGCATAGAGCTCCTGGCCTTCACCGCCGTACACCGGGGAGGCGAGGTTGAGCGGCTTGAAATCGACGCCGCGAAATTCTGGCAGCAGGTGGAAATACTGCGCGGCCGATGAGAAGTAGCGTCGTCGTGTGGCATCGTCGACGCCACGCAGCGACCACTTCGTGTAGACCGCGCGAGCCGCGCGAGCCAGACGGTGCTCGCACAGATCCGAGCCGAGGACGGACGGCGCGACGCAGCCAGCTTCACGCAGCACGATGCCGAGCGTGTAGGCCTCCTCGCCACTCGCGCAGCCGGCGCTCCACGCGCGGACGCCACGGCCGTCCGTGTGAACGCGCAGCAGATCCGGGACGATCCATTCACGGATGAGGGACCACTGCGCCGGATCGCGGAAGAAGTACGTCTCACCGACCGTGAGCTCCGTGAGCGCGATCGCGTACGCCTCGGGATCCCCGACGATGCGCTGCGCAAAGTGGTCCGCGCTGTTTTCACCCGCATGCGACATCGCGCGGCGCAATGCAGACTCGGTAATCTCGCGCCGGTTCTCGGGGAACGTGAGGCCAGCGCGCACCCCGACGATCGCCGCAATGCGCGCAAACGCGGTGTGGCTCCACTGCGTCTCCTCCGGAGTGATCGCCTGCGCGGCGATCATCCTGTCGGCCTCGCTGCAATCGCGGCGTCGAGCGAAGGCTCCTCATCCGCCGTAATGAACCGGTTGATGTCCTGGAACATCGCAATGCCGTTCGGCAGCGGGACGACGCCGGCAAGGGCGCGCTCCACTTCCTCGTCGGCCGCATCGGTCGCCTGTAGGTCGGGCAGGCTGACAATCGTGGGCGACGTGTCACTCCTGACGATCACGCGGCGAGCGCGCGCGTTCACCAGGATGAAGTATTCCGAGCTCAGAGGGACGCGGGGCGCGTGTCCCAGGCGCGCGCGCAGTGAAAGGACGGGGACGATCTGGCCGCGCACGTTCACCACCCCTTCCACAATCGGTGGCGCGTCGGGGAGCGCCAATACGTTCACGGCGGGCACCACCTCGGCCACATCGCGCAGCGGAATGGCGTAGCGTGCTGCGTCGATCGTGAAGAGGAGTGCGTCCGGCACCTAGTGCCCGACGCTCGATCCGGGTGTGGGCCTCAGGGGAAGCTCGACGGTAAACACGCTCCCCTGGCCCGGCACGCCATCAGATTCGGCCGACACCGTTCCGCCATGGGCCGTCATGATTTCCTTGATGATCAGCAACCCCAGACCCGTGCCCTGTATATCTGCGACCTGTCGGCCGGGCACGCGGTGGTATTTCGCGAACAGCTTGTCGACCTGGTCGGCGGCGATTCCACTGCCGGTGTCCGAGACGCTGATGGTCGCGCGATCCTCGAGCACGGTGATCGAGACGCCGATTCGGCCGTGATCAGGCGTGTACTTGATGGCGTTCGAGATCAGGTTATCGAGCACCTGCTCGATCTTGCGGGCATCGATCCACGCGGGGATGGGATCGGGACTCTCGAGGGTAATGATCTGCTGCTTCACGTCCGCCTGCGTGCGCGCTTGCTCGACCGAACTGCGCACCACGGCCGCGAGGTCCACCTCGGCGACCTCGAGCTGGAGGTACCCGGCGTCGATCTTCGCATAGTCGAGATAGTCGTTGATCAGTCCCACGAATTTCTCCGCGGACCGGAACGCGAGCTGGGCGAGACTCGCCTGCTTCGGCTCGAGCGGGCCAGCCTTCCCGGCGAGGAGCATCTTCAGCGAGACGAGCACGTTGCCGGCCGGATTCCGGAGGTCGTGCGTGACCATGGAGTAGAAATCGGCCTTCATCGACTCGAGACGACGCGCCGCCACCATGCCTGCCCTGTGCTCGATCGCCTGCGCGAGCGCATAGAAGAACTGCGCGTTCTCGCCGGCGGTCGTCAGGTGCTGCTTCTCGATGTAGCCGTCCGCTCCCTCGAGCACGGCGGCGGTGGCCGAATTGACTCCGCCCGCACCGGTAATCATGACGATGGTGCAGTCCGGATCGAGCCCCCGTAACTCCCGCAGCAGGTCCATGCCGTCCGCATCGGGCAGGATCAGATCGAGAAGTACCAGGTCGAACGATCCGCCCGTGCCGAAGCTCGCCCGCGTTTCCGTGGCGTCGGCGGCGACGGCCACCGACGCAACGTGCGCCTCCAGCAACTCCTGGAGAAACGCACGGATCGCGCGGGAATCATCGACCGTGAGAACGCGTTGACCCTTCAGCCGATCGACAACTTCCATAAGTCTGGGCGAGAGAGAGTTGGTTTACCGGTACGGCCCGGCACCGCTCGGTGCCGATCCGCCTGACCTGCCTCCACCAGTCCGACCTCCGCTGCCACTACCCCCACTGCTCCTGCCGCCACCGCCTCCACTCCTGCTCCCTCCGCCGGCGGGTCGTTGCGGGCGCCCGCCACCCGAGCCACGAGGCGGCGCGGCACGGCCAGTTGCAGGCCCCGCTCCACCCTGCGCCGCACGACGCTCTGCCTTCTCCTTGGCGCGCTTCCGTTCGTCGGCCTTTCGGGCACGAATCTCGGCGATGCGCTCGGCGATCGGCACCTCGAAGCGCTGCTTGGGCTTGCTCGCGTAGTCGAAGCCGGAGACGACCACGCGCGGCAGGCGCTTCGCGATCGCGCGCTCGATTGCCGCCAGATCGCTCTCCTCTTCGGGCGATACGAACGTGAATGCGTCGCCGGTGGCATCGGCACGCGCGGTCCGCCCCACGCGGTGGATGTAGTCCTCCGGCACGTGCGGCACGTCGAAATTCACCACGTGCTCGAGCTGTTCGACGTCGATGCCGCGAGCGACGATGTCCGTTGCCACGAGGCACTTGTAGCGCCCCGTGCGAAATCCATCGAGTGCTTCCGTACGCTGTGCCTGCGATCGGTTGCCGTGGATCTTGGCGTTCGGGATGCCCTCATTGGCGAGATAATCGGCAAGCCGGTTGGCGCGGTGCTTGGTGCGGGTGAACACGATGACGCTACCGATGTCGCCGCGGCGCATCAGCTCGACGAAGAGCGCGGGCTTCAGCTCCTCGCGCACCGCGTACACCGCCTGGCGAATGCCGATGGCGGGGGCCGACTTTCGCTCGAGGTTGATCGTCGCGGGATTGTGAAGCAGCTCGCGCGTGAGCGCGACGATCGGCGCAGGCATGGTGGCCGAGAAGAACAGCGTCTGTCGCTTTACGGGCAGGTGCTTGAGCACCCGCTTGATGTCCGGAAGGAACCCCATGTCGAGCATGCGATCGGCCTCGTCGAGCACCAGGACCTCGAGGCCGCTCAGCTTTGCGTACGGCTGCTTGAAGTGATCGAGCAGGCGACCCGGCGTGGCAATGATGACGTCGACGCCGTTGCGGAAGGCGTGCTCCTGCGGACCCATGCCGACACCGCCAAAGACCGCGGCGCCCGAGAGGGGGGTGTGTACGGCAAGCTGACGAAGGTGCTCCTCGATCTGTGCCGCCAGCTCGCGCGTTGGCGTAAGGATCAGCGCGCGTGTGGTGCCGCGCGGCTTGTCCATCAGCCGGTTCAGGATGGGCAACAGGAATGCGGCGGTCTTGCCGCTGCCGGTCATGGCGCAGGCGAGCAGATCCCGGCCTTCCAGGGCGGGCGGGATCGCTTGTTCCTGAATGGGGGTGGCGCGCGTGAACCCCAATTCCCGAGTTCCCTTCAGAAGGTCGGGGTGCAGCTTGAATCCGGCGAAAGGCATTTGATCGGGTCCGAGTTGGTGCAGCTGTCGAATTCACGTAACCTAGCCCACTGGTGCTAGGCTCGACACCGCACGGCTGCTGTACCCAACGCGAGAACCGCGACGACAGTTGGCGGAAAAAGCGGAAACCGCCGTCATCGGACGCGGATGTCGGAACCTGGGTGCCTTTATACTTACCGCGGTGCTCGGGCACACAGCGGCAATGACGCAAGCTCGCTTGGGGGTCGCGCTGCTACATCAGGACAGCAATGTCGTAGAGCGCATGCGTCCATGCGGTGATACCAAAACCGCGGAGCAGATAGAGCGCGCTGAACATGAGTCCAGCGAGCATCCGGAAAACGAACGACTCCAGGCGCAGCGGCTCACCAAATGCGCCGATGTAGTGGAAGGCGGAGAAGAGGAGCGCACCGATCAGCGTCGCGAACGCGCCGCCGGCCAGTCGGCTGGCACCAAGCAGCCGAAATCCATTTGCCATCAGCGCAACGAGCACCACCCGAAAGAGCAACTCCTCGTAGAGGCCCGCACCGATCGAGAGCGTCAGCCGCTCCAGCGGCGTACCGTCCAATCCACCGCCCGCGGCGAGGGAACGGAGCGGTCCGACGAGCTGCGCGGTCGCCGTCCCGACCACGACGCCGAACACGAGTGAAAGCGCCAGCGACTCGGCGAACATCCTCGCAAAGACACTTGCGCGCAGTGACCCAGTGAAGCGATCGCGACGGATGAGCCAGAGCGACACACCAATCACGAGCGCCATGAACAGGAGCGGACCGCGTACGCCGAACAGCCACGTGAAGAGGCCCGTGAGGACGACATCCGCGCCGTTGCGAATGACGCCGCCCTGCGCCCGCACGGGCGACGCTGCTTCAAGCAACTCGTACAGCATCAGCAGGGGCAGCGCGAAGGTCAGGCTGTACCGATGGGATCGGCTCAGCTGCCAGTAAGACTTCGGACTGGCCAGCGCTGGGGTCGGAGCCACGTATTCGAGGCGGAAGTGGGTGGGCATAAGCGACCTAAGAACAGGCCACTCGCGACTTGCGTACAGGAACTCTACGTGACAATTTAGGTATGAGATTCTGTTCGCCCGCACGAAAAACCCGAAACGAAGGAGGTGATCAATTGTCTAGTCACACTCGGACCAGCAAGATCACCGTAACCCGTTAGCTTTAAACGGTTTACGCGGATCGGCAGTCTTGCGGTCCGGTTTCATCGTCGAGCGATTGTCTGTAACGGGCAGAATCGGCGGCGGTGAGGGAGCGGCAGGTGCCAACGGCACCTGCCGCTCTTCTTTTTTCCGTTGTCAAGCGAGCGCACCAGGGCGCTCTGCGCTTAAGACTGTCCGGTGCTGCCGAACCCGCCTGCACGCTCGCTCGTCCGCGTGACGCCGCCTTCCGAGAACGAAAGCGCGAGGTACCTGGCGAAGACCACCTGCGCGATGCGCTCGCCATGGACGATGCGGCGCGCCGCTGGCGCATCATTCCGCACGATGACCATCCACTCCTCGGCGTAGTCGGCGTCAACCGTGCCGGGCGCATTGGGCACGGTGAGGGCATTCTTGAAGGCCTGCCCGCTCCGCGGACGGATCTGCGCCTCGACGCCGGACGGAAGCCGGGTGCGGAAGCCGAGCGGTATCAGCGCCATCTCTCGCGGCCGGAGGACGATGCCCCACTCCCCGCCCTCTTCGACAGCGACGACTTCACCGTGCACGGTTCCGTCGGACACGCGGACCGTTCTCCCACGCAGGAATGCGCGGAGGTCGTACCCGGCCGAGCCCGCCGTGGCGCGCTCTGGTATGAGCGCGTCGTCGTGGAGCCGCTGGATCACCGCGTCCAGGTCCAGGGAAGTGGGTGTGTCGCCTACTTGGGACATTAGCAAAACCATGAGTGAGTGGAACGGCGGAACCTAGTCCACCGCCTCGGAAGCCGTGGCGAATTTCTGCGGACGGGAGCGACCTGAGCCACGTAACCTTTGAGTCCCCAGCGCGTATATCAAATGGTCCCGGCGCAGACGACCGGACGCCACATCCGCCATCAGGAGTTTCGTAACTCATGACCGTTCGCACTGCGCGCCTGTCAGCGGCGCTTCTCATCACTGCTCCCCTTGTCGCGCCGCTTTTCGCGCAGGGTGTCGAGTACGCACCAGGCACATCGAAATTCCGCGTCACCTCGGCGACGACGGGTAGCCAGACCACCCCTGCCGGTACGACGACGTTCGAGGTCGGCTTGGAGGAAAGGCTTACCGTCTCGCTGATGAAACACGCGAAGGACACCGTCAAGGCGACCATGACACTCGATACCATCTCCATCAAGAGCGCCGGACCGGCACCTGATCTCAGCAAGCTCATGGGCGCGAAGTTCGTCTCGCTCGTTTCTCCTACCGGAAAGTTCTATTCAGTCCAGGCCCCAGAGGGAATTGATCCCCAGCTCGCCTCCATCACCGAGGGCATGGGAAAGTTTCTACCCTCGTTTCGGGGCAACCTGACCAAGGGACAGACCTGGGTCGACACGTTGAGCGGGAAGATTACCCAACTGGGAATGGAAGTGGATCGAACGAGCATCTCGAACTTTATTGTAGAAGGCGACACGATCGTGAATGGTGAGAAGGCGATCAAGATTGCGCGCTCCATGTCGGCGAAGGGAGTGGGCGCGGGCAACATGCAGGGAACACCTGTCACGATGGAGATGGCGGGTGTCAGTGCCGGGGCGTTCTACCTGACCCCGAAGGGCGCGTATCTCGGCGGTATCGCAAAGGATGACGTGCAGATCAAGCTGACGGTGCTCGCGCAAAACATGGAAATCACGATCAAGCAGAACGGCACGACGAAGACCGAGGCGATCAAGTAGTTCTGGGGACCGGGATAGAAAGAGGGGCGCGGCCAGTCAGGCCGCGCCCCTCGTCCGTTCGCCCGCAGTCCTCATTCCCGCGAAAGCGGGAATGAGGACGATCGCGCTAGTTGCTCCCGCGGCCGGTCGCCGTGTTGAGCCAGTGTCCGAGACGGCTCGCGAGAGGCGCCGTCCGTGTGGATTCGTGCGCACGATCAGTCGTAGTCGCCGGCACCGAATAGGCCAAGGAAGCACTCGGCATGGAGGGAGGGACGGTGTCGCGCAGGGCAGCCCAGAGTGGCAGGGCCACACATTCCTTGAAAGCGCGCCCAGAGCATGTTTCGCGGGCGCTCATTTCCACGTGGCGCTGCACCTTGGCTGGATACGCGCGACAATCCTTCGTGTTCCTACCTGAGACGCACCCGTTGTAGTTCAGAAGCGCCACCCGGGTGACGTCGCCCGCGTCGAGCGTGTCGGCCGTGCGCTTTGCGAAATGCTTCAGGATGTAGACGCCGTATCGCAGGTTGGTCTCGTCGTCGCGCAGGTTATTCCCGAGGATGGGGCCAAGATTGCGCGCCCAGAGCCTGGGCATGACCTGCATGAGGCCGAGCGCACCGACATTCGACTTGGCGCTCGACTTGAAGGCGTCGTTCTCGGTGAGCATCACGCCGAGCACAAGGGCTGGCGGGATACGACGATGATACGCTTCCCGAACGGCGACCCTCGCGATCGAATCCGCGCGGTAGCCGTCAATCCTGCCGGTTCCGCGAAGGTCGGACGCGAATGCGGCGATGTCCTTCTGGAACTGGGGGTGCTGCAAGGCTAGCGGCTCAGGAAGGCTGAGCCACGGCGCTCGGATGGACGCCGAATCGAGGTAGGCGGCTGCGAGCACTCGCCCGGCAACTGGCACCTGACCGAGAAACACGGGATGCACCACTGACGCGGTAAAGACCACGGTGCACGCCGCGACAACGGCCACGGACAACTGACGAACGATCGGCGCGAGACGAATGCGGGCCTCCAGGCTGGGCGGAGCTACGGGCCGAGGCAGGTGCGATCAGGCGGGCGTGCACCATAGGAGCGATTCCGAAGCGTAGCGACGGGTCCAACGGCTGACAAGCTCGGCTGCAACGTTTGTTACATGGGCATCGTGCGGGAACTCCGCAGTTGCGGCACTGTTCTTCCTCTACAGCGGCGCATACCCCCAAACCGATCGATGTGAGCGAAGCACCAAGTCCGATACCGGCTGAAGGCGCGTGGACAGGCAACCCGGCCGACCTTCCCAACTGGGATGCGATGCCGCGACGGAATCGACGTCGCCGGCGGCGTGGATCGTACCCTATCTGGCTGAAGTATCTTGGCTGGAGCATCGGGCTGGCGGTGGTGGTCACCGCGGCGCAGATCGGGGTGCACGCGGTGCGGTCGGATCCTCGTGATGCAAAGGTGTACGCCGAGCGGGAACTGCGTCTCAGTGTGCTGCGGCCCAATGAGCGCGTGCTTGGCCAGGTGAGCGTGTGGCAGCGGCCGGCCATCGATTACTTCCGCCCCACACGCGGCCTGCTGGTGATTACCGACGCACCCGGAGACTCGGCACATCCGGTCGGTGGACGACTGATCTACCTCGGCCTGCAACCGCGGGACCCGCTCAGCCCGCCCGACGCCCCACCAACCTTCGATGAGCGCGATTGGCCGATCGACACCAGTATCGTGTTGTCGCCAACGCGCACCCTGGGCTATCTCGCGCGCGCACTGCGGGTGCAGTCTCCGCGCGACGGACTGACGGTGGGCGTGCCCTCCCCGGCGTCGGCAGACGCTGACCGGCTACTGCACGAAGTCGGCAAGAAATACAGCCTCCTGCGGGCGGAGGGTTGGCGTCGGCGCGAAGCGCGGAGGGCAAGGGACCGGGCGGCGCAGATTGCGTCGTATCAGGGGCGGCGTGAGTGGTATCACACCGTGCACCGCGGCGAGGCGCTCGCGTCCGTCGCGCGAATGTTCGACACAACCCCCGAACAGATTCAGGCGCTCAACGGGATCGTCGGCAACACGATCAAGATCGGGCAGAAGCTGAAGGTGAAAGGCTGGACGACAAAACCGATGCCCACGCCGGCGAACGGCGTTCCGGAATTCGAGCCCTGAGATTCGTTCGTCGCGGTTCGTTCCGGTATGAGCCTACCAGGGACGATGTACTTCGAGCCATGTACAACGAGCGTCGATCAAGAGCCCCCGACAATTCCGCGGCATTCTCCGAAACCAATGCGACGGTATCCGTCACGCTCACACCAGCCGCGCATGATCACCTCATCGCCGTCGTCGAGGAACTTCCGTAGCTCGCCCGTGGGAAGCGTGAGCGGCTCCGTGCCGCGCCACGTACGCTCGAGCAGGCAACCGCGCGACTCTTTCGATGCGCCGCTGACGGTGCCGCTCGCGATGAGGTCGCCCGGCTGAAGATTGCAGCCATTGCTGGCGTGGTGCGTGACCAGTTGAGCAATGGTCCAGTACATGGACGTGAAGTTGCCGATGCTCGCGCGCCAGGGCGGGAGCCCCTCCGCCCGCATCCGTGCCGACGAGAGGAGCACCTCGAGCGTGATGTCGACGCCGCCGTGCTTCATGTCCGCTTCGTCGTTCAGGTACGGAAGGGGCGCCGGGTCGCCATCAGGGCGGGCGAACGCTGGCGCACGGAAGGGCGCGAGCGCATCGAGCGTTACGAGCCACGGCGAGACCGTCGTCGCAAAATTCTTGGCGAGGAAAGGACCGAGCGGCTGGTACTCCCACGCCTGCATGTCGCGCGCGGACCAATCGTTCACGATGCAGAGGCCAGCGAGATATGACTCCGCGTCGCCGATTGCAATCGGTTCGCCGAGCGCGTTTCCGGAGGCGACGAACGCGCCGACCTCGAGCTCGTAATCGAGTTGCCGCGTCAGCGCAAAAGCTGGAGTCGCCGCGTCGTCATTTTTCAACTGCCCCGCGGGACGTCGAACCGTTGCGCCACTCGGCACGATGGAGGAAGCGCGGCCATGGTATCCGATCGGTACCCATTTATAGTTGGGCAACAGCGGATTGTCGGGGCGGAACATGCTGCCGACGTTGGTGGCGTGGTAAATGCCCGCGTAGAAATCGGTGTAGTCGCCGACCCTGGCGGGGAGAAGCAGGTCCGCATCACTGATGGGCACCGTGAGTGCATCGCGGAGCTTGTGTGCTCGGACCCCGAGCTCGGAATCGGCGGTGAGAATCGCGCTCGCGAGTCCTCGGAGCGAACGGAGGCTTTCGCGACCAGCGGCGAGCAATGGATTCAACGAAGCCTCTGCCTTGCACAGTTCCATGACCTCGGCGAGGGTCGGCGACAACATGCCCTGCTCTGCCGCGGCAACCAGGTTGAGGATGCGATCGCCGATCGCGACGCCCGGCCGGGGAGACTGTTCCGGAGTACGGAAGATTCCCAGCGGGAGGTTCTGGATCGGGAAGTCCGTCTCGACACGCTGCGCGGACTCGACCCAGGATATGAGGTCGGGGCGATGGGTGGCGTCGACGGATGCGCTACTGGTGTCGCTCATCATGGCAGCAGGCCGAGCTGGGTGAGGTCGTCGATCGGCTCGCGGAACGAGCAGGAGCCGAATGTGATCGCGAGCGCGGACCGGGTGGAGTGAAGGTCGTCGAGCGACAGCGCACGATCGCGCCATGACAGGCCGGAGGTGTGGAGGTCGAACTTCCGTGGGTCGCCTTCCGTCAGCACCTGCTCGAGCTCCTGGGTGTCCATTCCGCTCCGAGCGAAGGCGGCAGCGACGAACACATTCAGGAAGCCGAACATGTGTCCGCTCGGTGCATCGGGTGCGTAGGTGAGCGGATACCTTCCGCGCAAGGGATGATGGAGGCCGGCCGTCGCCTTGAACGGCACGTTCCGCGACGCGCACGCAACAATGAAGCGCGCGCAGTCCGTCGGCGTGGGAATCACATCGGCGACGACGCCACCGGTGCGGATCTTGGCGCGCGCGCCAGTATCGGCGACGGCCTCCACCAGCGTTTGGAGTTTGTTGGTGAGCGGCAATTCGACGTACACCTCCGGCACACTCCCGAGCGCGCCAACCACGGCCCGGATCTGCTCTTCTGTCGTGGCGCGCACCTCGGCGGATTCCACCGTGATGTTCTGCGCATCGCGGACGGCCGCAATGCGACCAGCGTCGCCCGCAACGTCATCGCCGACAAGCGCGCTCACCCGCCAGGGGTCGTCGGAGACAGGAGCGAGGGCGAGCAGTTCGCCGAGTCGGGCGGCGGGGACCACCAGTCGCCCGAGTGCCCAGCCTTCTCCGGACTGCAGGTATGTGCCGTAGTTCCGGGCGACATCCGGCAGCGTCAGGGCGGCTGGTGGAAAAAGGCCCGCATAGTCGATCAGGCCTGAGAGCAGAGCGCGCAGCGACGCTGCCGCCATGAACTCAGGCCTTCTTCTTCGGCGCGAGAATGGAACCACGGCACTTCGCCGCGCCACATCGGCACGCGTAGAGCTTCTCGTCCGCTGCAGTGTGTTCGTCGGTGCGCTCGTACTGATAATCGTACAGCAACTCCTCGCCGGCCTTGATGTTCTTGCGGGCCTCGATGAAGATGCGCTTGCGGTCGTCGATCGCCTCGCAGTTGCCGTCGCACGAGTGATTGAGGAAGCGTGCGGCATTTCCCTTCACGGCCCCGTCGATCACGATCTTCTCGTCGATCGTGAAGAGGAACGTGTGGTGACGTCCCATCTTGTCGTCGTCGTAGCGCTTGTCCGCCGTGCGCCACGAGATGCGCTGTCCGAGATACTCGATGATGCGCGTACCCTTCTTGATGTTGCGTGCCGCGAAGGCGCCCGTGCCCTGAATCTTCGACGTACGCAGCTCGACGTAGGGGTTCAGCTCTTCCTTCCAGGGATATCGGGCGAGCATGCCGCGCTTTGCCACCGAGCGCGTTTTCACGGACACCTTCTTTTTCTTCGCAGCCATCAGGCAGGTCCTGGGCGCGATTTCTCATAGGCATCCGCCGCATGTCGCAGGGCCAGCAAGGACGACGCCTCGAGCTCGTACTCCATCTGCATGCTGGTGAGATGATCCGCGCTGTGCTTGCTCGCGACACCCTTGACCGACGCGTCAGACGCAGCATGGCGACGCGCGAACTCACGGCTCGCGTGCCAGAGCGCGTTGGCCTTGTGCCACCACGGCTCGTCGCGATCGGGATGGACGTTGGCCGCGGCCTCCGTGTATTCCGCGGACAGCTCGGCCAGCGATACGTCGCACATCGCACACAGCGCATCGAGATGACGGTGCTCAAGCTCCGGCTCTTCATCGCCCGAGATCTTTGCCGCGCGATCATGCTGGCGACAGCATTCTATGGCTCCGCGATACAGTGCGTCGGCGCGTGCGCGGACGGCGAGCATCGGATCCTTTGGGGGAGCGGACGTCTGGCGGGAAGCGTTTGGCATGAACGGGGACGCAGTGAGCATTCGCCGAGCGGTTGCCCGGCCGCCACGAAAGATGCCCACTCACGCGGGCTTCTCCAAGTGCCCGTCACACGTATCCCACTGCTGCAAGCGCCTCGTACCGACGCGGCGGCGACGGCGGATAGTCCGTCCCGCCAGTCGGGACCGCCTGAGGAGCTCGGTCGTCAGCCGCGCTGGCCGTCCGGAAATATGTCGCGCGCATCCTGCTCCACGGCTAGCTGCCCGCGGCCGCGGGCGGACACGGGCCAGCTCGTCTCGAGCACACCTCCGCGCGTGCCATAGACGATGTCGTTCAGGTGAACGACGATGCACACGTGGTTCGGAATGACGCGGACGGTTTCGCCAACGCGAGGGCGCCAGTGCGACCGCGAGATGTCGAGCACGCCGTGCTCCTCCGACATCCGCTCGACGATCACCTCCGGGTGCTCGAGAAGCTGGCCGAAGCCTTCGCCGTCCACGCCGCGCACCGGTTCGCGGCCGAGCGCCTTGGTGCCCGCGTCGATCACGGCCTGCCCTGTCACCGCGGTCGACACGACGGTCGCGAGCACCGTGAGGGCGCAGTCCTCCCACGCGCATGCGCCAATCGCGGCAGTCGTGCGATCATTGTAGACATACGTGCCCGGCCGCATTTCGGTGACGCCGCGAATCTCATGGGTGCGCCACAGCGTCGGTGTGGAACCTCCGCTCACCACGCGCGGCGCCAACCCCTCGCGCTCGAAGCGGAGAAGTGCGGCGGTCAACGCGTCACCCAGCGCGGCGAGCTTCGCGTCCTGATCGTCGACCGCCTCGCGAACGTGCCCTGGATAGAAGGCAATGCCGGCGAAGTCGAGCGATGAGGCGTTGCGCACGGCACGCGCGAGGGCAATGGCATCGTCGACGCCAGCCACGCCGACGCGATGCATGCCAAGATCGAGCTCCACGTAGACACCGACGACGCGCCCCGCCGCATCGGCGGCCCGGCTCATGGCTTCAATGGCCGCCGATGAATCGAGCGCGACCAGCAGGTTCACGTGCGAGGGCAGCGCGGCGAGTCGTCCCGCACGCGGCCCGCCGACCGGCGGATACGCCACGAGAATGTCGTTGGTGACGGCGGACATCACCTCCGCCTCGAACGGAGTAGCGCAAGTGAGCCCGCTTGCGCCAAGCTCGAGCTGGCGCGCCGCAACGCGCGGAGACTTGTGCGTCTTCACGTGCGGACGCAGCGCGAGCCCGTGGCTGGCTGCGTACTCGGCGGCGCGCGTAAGGTTGCGCTCCATGATGTCGAGGTCGACGAGGAGCGCAGGTGTTTCGATGGCAGAGATGTCGGTAGGCACGCCTAACACTCCGCCCGCGGGGAAGCGCAGGCAAGACACGGACGCCACCACCGGTCAACTGGGATCGTCGAACGCGCGCTGGATGATGGCCTGCGCCTCCGTCTGGATCCGGTGCAGGTGCTCTTCACCCACGAAGCTCTCGGCGTACAACTTGTAGACGTCCTCCGTTCCCGACGGGCGAGCGGCAAACCAGCCATTCTCGGTCTCCACCTTCAGGCCACCGAGTGCCGCACCATTCCCCGGTGCGGTGGTCGTGAGGTTGACGATGCGCTCGCCGGCCAGCTCGGACGCCGAAATGCTCGTTGGCGACAGCTTGCTCAATCGGGCCTTCTGCTCGGGAGTCGCCGGCGCATCGATGCGCTCGTACGCCGGCGCGCCAAGTGTCTGCGTGAGCTCACGGTACTGCTCTCCCGGATCCTTGCCGGTTACCGCGGTCATCTCTGCGGCAAGCAGGCCGAGCACGATGCCGTCCTTGTCCGTGGTCCAGACCGACCCATTGCGGCGAAGGAGCGTTGCGCCAGCGCTCTCCTCACCCACGAAACCGAGCGTGCCCGCCATGAGCCCATCGACGAACCACTTGAAGCCAACCGGCACTTCGAGCACGGGCCGGCCGACACGTGCCGCGACGCGGTTGATCATGCTGCTGCTGACAATCGTCTTGCCGATGCCTGCCTGCGCACTCCACGCCGGACGATGCGTGAAGAGATACGCGATGCAGACGGCGAGATAATGATTCGGGTTGAGCAGCCCGGCGCTCCGCGCGACGATGCCATGCCGATCGTGATCAGTATCGCAGGCCCATGCGACATCGAACGAATCGCGCATCTTGATGAGCCGCTGCATGGCGTAGGGCGAGGAACAGTCCATGCGAATACGACCGTCCCAATCGAGGCTCATGAAACGGAAGGTCGGATCGACCTCCGTGCTCACGACCGTGATCGGAAGGCGATGGCGATCCGCGATCTCGCCCCAGTACGCCACCCCGGCACCGCCGAGCGGATCTGCGCCGAGCGTTACCGTCGCACTGCGGATGGCGTCGAGGTCGATGACTTCCGGAATATCACTGACGTACGCGTCGAGGTAGTCGTAGAGGTGCGTGGTGGACGCCGCACGAGCCCGTGCGAGTGACATGCGCTTCACGCCACGCAACCCACCGGCGAGCAGCGCATTCGCCTGGTCCTGTATCCAGCCTGTTGCGCTCGTATCGGCGGGGCCGCCGTTGGGCGGGTTGTACTTGAAGCCGCCGTCCTCGGGTGGATTGTGCGACGGCGTGATGACGATGCCGTCCGCAAAATCGCTCGTGCGACCCCGGTTATGGGCAAGGATTGCATGCGACACCGCCGGCGTTGGCGCATAGCCCGCGCGCGAATCGATCATGGTGTCGACTTCATTCGCGGCGAGGACCTCGAGCGCGCTGCCTATCGCGGACTCCGACAACGCGTGCGTATCGATGCCGAGGAAGAGTGCACCGGTAATGTGCTGCTCTCGCCGGTACAGGCAGATCGCCTGCGTGATCGCGAGGATGTGCCGCTCATTGAATGAGCGATTCGTCGATGTGCCGCGATGCCCGGAGGTCCCGAAGCTGACGCGCTCGGCGCGGACGTCGGGATCGGGATGCTCCGTATAGTACGCGCTGACGAGGCGCGGGATGTTGGCGAGATCGGCCGGAAGCGGGGACTGTCCGGCGCGTGGATGCACGTTCATGGATTTGTCGAGTAGGGGGCGCGGTTTCACCCCGGGCGTCCAAGGTACGGGCTTGACCGATGGTCGGACAGTCAGACGGTCTTACCCGGCGGCGGCTGCGCCGCCGGGTGAACGGGACTTCGACCTCAGGCGTCAGCCTTGCTCGACGTCGCGACCGACGCGCGCCTTCTCACCACGTGCGCCGATATCGATCGGTTGCGCCGCGCCTTCGCCGATCGCTCGGCCATTGTTGGTGAGGACACGCGTGACGAAGCGTTGTCCCTCGCCGATGCGCTCCACTTCGATCGCGATGG
>JBKJUW010000048.1:0-9508 GCA_046589725.1 Gemmatimonadaceae bacterium | reverse complement strand
GGAGTGTGGGTGTCTGATGGGTGATCAGCGCGCTCACCGCGAGGGCGAATGCGCAGGGGTACAAGTGATGGCGCGCCGACGGCGGGATCGCGGGTGACGACGAGCGGCCAGTCATAGACGTGCTCGAGGATGGGCCCACGCATGACGGTCGCGACGTCGCCCGAGGCCGCGACGCGTCCGCGGTGAAGCAGGACCATGTGGTCGGCGAACCGCGCGACCAGGTTGAGCTGATGACTCACGAGCAGCACCGCCTGCCCTTCGCGGGCGAGCCGGTTGAGGAGCTCGAAGATTGCCATCTCGTGGCCGATGTCGAGAAACGTCGTGGGCTCGTCGAGCACGATGGCGTCACCACCCTGCGCGAGCGCGCGCGCCAACCGTACGCGTTGCCACTCGCCGCCCGACAGCTCCGTGATCGAGCGCCCCTGAAACTCCGCGGTCTCGGTCAGATCGACGGCACGCTGTATCGCGTCACGATCCTCGCGCCCAGCTGCCTTCCATACGCCGAGATGCGGGTAGCGACCCAATCCGATGTACTCGCGAACGTTCAACGGAAATGCAGGCTCCTCGCGCTGCGTGACCACGGCGACTCGCGTGGCGATCGCTCGTCGTCCAGCCGGCGTTATGGCAACGCCATCGAGCGTCATCACGCCGGAGGCGAGCGGAATGCTTCCCACGAGCGCCCGCACGAGGGTGCTCTTCCCACTGCCATTCGGGCCCACGACGGCGGTGATCCGGCGGCGCGCCGCCAGCAGCGACACCGCGTCGAGCGCCGGGTTCGGGCGACGCGGATACCGCACGACGACTTGCTTGAACTCGATCACGTCAGTCGTCGCAGCAGGACGAGGAAGAACGGCACACCCACGAGCGCCGTCACGGCGCCGAGTGGCAATTCCGCCGGGGGCATGGCGACGCGTGCGATGAGATCCGCCCAGACCACGAGTGCCGCGCCGCCGAGCGTCGCTGCGCCGATGATCGTGCGATGCGTTCGTGCGCCACCGAGTCGTATGAGGTGCGGCACGAGCAGGCCGACAAAGCCGACGAGTCCCGCCGCGCTGACGGTCCCGGCCGCGAGGAGCGCGCCAGCGACGTAAACGGCCAATGAAACGCGAGTGACATCCAGTCCCAGGCCCGCCGCGGTCTCATCGCCGAGCGCCAGGACGTCGATGGCGCGTGCCATCGCGAGGAGTGCAAGGACGCCCACTCCCACGAAGACCGCGAGCGCTCGAACCTGCGTCCAGTTGGCGTCCGCGGCCGAGCCCATCATCCACCACAGCGCACCACGCACGGCGGAGGCATCGGCATTCGCCAGCGCGACCATGATGACAGAGTTCGCGAACGCGCCGACGATGACGCCGGCCATGAGCACCACACGTGCGTCTCCTCGTCCACCCGATGCGCGCGCGACCAGGAGTGTGAGCGCGACCGCGACGAGCGCCCCGCCGAATCCCGCTACGGGCACGAGCGCCGACGGCGCGTGAAACGCTGTCGCGAGCACTGCACCAACCGCCGCTCCTCCCGACACGCCGAGCAGATAGGGTTCCGCCAGCTTGTTGCGCGTCGCGCCCTGAAGCGCGGCGCCGGACGCGCCGAGTCCCGCGCCGACGAGCCCCGCGAGCAGCACCCGTGGCAGTCGGAGCGTGCGCACAACGGCAATCGGCACCGCATCACCAGTGCCGAGGATGCCGTTCGCCAGCTCGGCGAGCGACAAGCGCATGGTGCCGATCATGACGCCGGCGACAAGGGCGACGAGGAGCACGACGGCGAGCAGCGTCCAGCGGGAAGCGCTCATCTAGAACGTCACGCCGGGATGAAGCAGTCGGGCAAGCGACACGGCGCTGGCCCCGACGCGCGCTGACGGCCCATTGATGAGCGTTGTGTCGATGAGCACGAAATGATGCTCACGCACGGCCCGGAGCGTCGTGAAGTGCTCGTTCGCTTCGAGCCGTCGCCGCGAGGCGGCTCCCGTGACGATGATGTCGGGATCGCGACGGAGGAGTTCCTCGAAGGTGACAGCCGGCGACGGTTGCGGCAGGTCCGCAAAGACATTGCGCCCTCCCGCGATCTCGACGAGTTCGTTGAGAAAGCTGCCGTGGCCAACCACGAGCAGCGGCGTTTCCCATAGGGGCCAGACGACCGATGGATGCGGCAGCGCGACTGTGGCATTGCGCACGCGATCCAGCGTGGCGCGGACGGAATCCACCGTGCGTTGCGCGGCGACAGTGTCCCCGGTGAGGTGCCCCAGCAGCAGCGTCACGCGCACCATGTCGGCGATGCGGTCGATCTTGTAGGCGGCGGTTGCGATTCCACTGGCGCGCAGCCGCCGCGCGGCGTCACGGTTGTCGGCGGAGGCGTAGAGCAGGACGAGATCCGGGTGCACCGCGAGCACCGCTTCGACGTTCGGGCGCAACCCCGGGCCCAGATCAGCAACGGATCGTACCTCCTCCGGATACACGTCGTAGGAGGTGCGTCCGACGAGACGCGGGCCCGCTCCAATGGAGTAGAGAAGCTCGGTCGTCGTGGGATTGAGGGAAACGATGCGCTGGGGCGCCGTGCCGATGCGGAGCGTGTCGCCGAAGTCATCAGTGATCGCGCTCGTCGCAGCCGATTGATGCCGCTCGCACGCAAGCCCGGCAACCACCAGTACGGCCGTGGCAATGCCGCGTAGGGTGGATAGGCGCGCGCGAAACGAACTCCGAATAGACAAACGGGCACTCCGGCTGGGGAGAGTGCCCGTAACGGACGCGGTCGAAATGAGAGAAGCCGCGGACCGCGCGTCGCCACTGACCCTCCCCCGAGGATCTGTGAACGTATCGCGGACGAGGTCGTCTCCTGGCTCCGGGCCGCGCTGCCCCGCCTTCCCGACCGCAGTCAGTGGCGTGAGTGTGGGCGCGCGTGCAAATGCCCGTTACAGTGGCGGGGCCGCGCCGGTATTGCACCGGCTTCCGTATCCCCATTCGCGTTGAATTGTATCGGGAAGCTATCCGGCGCGATCACCTGCGGCAAGCGCGTCGAGCAGCTTCGACTTCAGCGCAGCGCGTTGCGACGCATACGCGGCGTCATCGAGGGAGGGATCTCCCCGCTCCTTTCGCGCGTCGAGCAGCGCGATCGCGGCAGCGAGGTCTTCGTGCGTCTGCGCCTGGCGTGGCGCGACCCGACGCGCCACGCCCTTCGTGCGCATCAACGCACGCGCGAGCGCGCCGAGCATCACAAGCGCAATGGCGCTGGCGAGACCAATGAGCACTTTCGTGCGAAGCGCCTGGGTCGTGACCGGGACGGTCACCGTTACAGAGGCTCGCGCGGGTACATCCTGCGCCAGAAAGCGCTTGAAGGTGCGCCCGCCTGTTGTCGCCGCAGCCATCGCCCGCAGCTCCGCCCCAGTCACCTGCGCACCCGGTTCCTCGACGAGAACCTCGAGCACCACCGTGGGCCGATCAACGCGAAGGGCCAGTGGAAACGCAGACGCAGGCAGGTTGAACGAGTAGCTGAGCTGCTTGACGCCAGGACCGAAGGGCGCGTTGAGCCGTACCTGCCCGCCGCGCGCAACGAGGGAGGCCGCTGACACGTCGCCCTCTCCGCCCGAGAAGTCCGCCGCGCCGGACGGCAAGCGCGCGGTCCAGACTGGCGTTGTTGAATCGCGCTGGACGAGCGTCGCAGTGGTGTCGTTCGAGAGTTCCCACACCTCGACGATGCTCCGCACTCCATCCGGACGTGGGGCGCTCACCACGAAGTGATGCCCCCGCACGTGGAGCTCGACGTCTCGGCTGGTCGTGTCAAAGACCGTGATCTCGCCTTCCTCTCCCGACGCATGCAGGCTCTTGAGCGGGGCAGAGAAATACGCGATGCCGCGATACACCGCGGCGGCAAAGTAGATCGCGTCATCAGCGCCGAACCGTCGATACCGGATGTCGTACCGACCATTCGCGTTGGTGCGCACCGAATCGACGGGCCCTGAACTATCGTTCCCGACACGGTGCAGCGTGACGATCACGCCCGCGACGGGTACGTCGCTCTTGAGGGCGGGGGAGGCCACCCGTCCGCTCACGGACGCGGGCGCCTGCGCCGACGCGGCGACAGGCGCCGACTGGGCTCGTCCCGCGCGCCCGAAGCCGGTCAGCAGCGCCATGGCGACGAGCGCGCCGAGGAAGGCCCTACGGATTGAACTTTCCAAAATCCTCTGGGCGCAGCGCTTCGAGGTATCGCTTGAGCTGTTCCGTGGAAAGCTCGTCGGCGGCGTCAGACGCACTGCCCTCTTCGTCCGTGGCGGCCTCGTCGCCGGGATCAAGCAGGAGTTGCTCCGCGGCCCTGATAGGTGCGCCGAGGCGCAGGGCGATGGCGATGCTGTCGGACGGGCGGGCGTCGATCGTCACCGTGGAGCCGTCGCGCTCGAGCAGCAGCTCCGCGAAGTAGGTGCGATCCTCCACCCGCGTGATATGCGCGCCGAGCATGTGAGCCCCCAGGCCGACGATGAGGCTCTGCACGAGATCGTGCGCCAGCGGGCGCGGGGGCTTCACGTGTTGGATGTGCCTGATGATCGAATCGGCTTCGGGCTTGCCGATCCAGATGGGGAGGAGGCGCGTGCCGCCCTTCTCCTGGAGAACCACGACATAGCTCTCGGACGCGCTGTCGAATCCGAGGCGTGAGACGAAGACTTCAACCATGCGTGCAATCTACCCCGCTCGGGCACGGAGTTCACCGCGCCCGAGCCGAGCTGACTAGTTCTGCGACCTGGCGGTCTTCTTCAGGGCCGCGGCCTTGTCCGTCCGCTCCCAGGAAAACTCGGTGCGCGCGTTCTTGCCGAAGCCGTGCTTCTCCGGCTTGCGGCCGAAGTGCCCGTAGGCGGACGTTGCGCTGTAGATCGGCTTGCGCAGGTCGAGCGCCGTGGTAATGCCTTTGGGCGTCAGGTCGAAATTCGCCTTGACTGCGTCCAGGATGCGCGCCTCGGGAACGGTGGCCGTGCCAAACGTATCGACACGAACGGACACGGGCTCCGCGACGCCGATGGCATACGCGACCTGCACTTCACAGCGCTTCGCCAAGCCGGCGGCAACGATGTTCTTCGCCACCCAGCGCGCCGCATAGCACGCCGAGCGATCCACCTTCGACGGGTCCTTCCCGCTGAAGGCGCCGCCACCATGCCGGCCCATGCCGCCGTACGTGTCCACAATGATCTTTCGCCCCGTAAGGCCGCAATCACCCTGCGGACCGCCGATGACGAAGCGCCCGGTGGGATTGATGTGGTACTTGATCTTCTTCGTACGGAGCTCCTTCGGGATTGACGCCTCGATGACGTCGCTGATGATCGCCTTGTGGATCTTCGCATTGCTGATGTGGTCGGCGTGCTGCGTGCTGATGACGACCGTATCCACGGCCACCGGCATCCCGTCCTCGTACACGACGGTGACCTGCGACTTGCCGTCCGGGCGCAGCCACTCCAGGTCGCCGCTCTTGCGACGATCCGCCAGCGCACGGGTGAGGCGATGCGCGAGCATGATCGGCATGGGCATGAGCTCCTCCGTCTCATCCGAGGCATACCCGAACATCATGCCCTGGTCGCCGGCACCACCGGTGTCGACGCCCTGTCCGATGTCACCCGACTGGCGGTCGATGGTGCTCATGACAGCGCACGTGTTGCTGTCGAATCCATAGCCGGCGTCGGTATAGCCGATGCGGCGGATGGTGTCGCGCACGACGTCCGGAAGGTGGACGTAGGCACTCGTGGTGATTTCGCCGGCGATGACCGCGAGCCCGGTGGTGACGAGGGTCTCGCACGCAACGCGCGCGGCGGGATCCTTCTCGAGGAGGCAATCGAGGACTGCATCCGAGATGGCATCGGCCACCTTGTCCGGATGCCCTTCGGTGACGGATTCCGATGTGAAAAGACTGCGATCATGCACGGCAGGTTCCCCACTAGCAGTTGGAGAGGAAGAAAGAAGGCCCGACACCATGCTGCCGGGCCAAACTGGCGCCTGTTCCGGCGCCGAGCGAAAGAAAGCCGATCAGCCTGAGCCGGGCAACCCGTCGTAGAGATACGGCGCGTCCCCAATCACGTCCGCGAGGCGTCGCGCGAGCTCGTGACGCGCCTGCTCCGCGGTCAGCGCGCGCAGCGCGGCCGACGCCGCGAGCTTCGCATGCGCGGCCGTCACGCTGCGCACGATCCGCTTCACCAACGGCACGGAGCGCGGCGCCACGCTCATCTGGCGAACACCGAGGCCGAGGAGCGCGAACGCCATGAGCGGCTGAGACGCCATCTCTCCGCAGACAGCGACATCGATGTCGCCCAACTCCGCCACTTCGACGGTGCGCTTGATGAGGCGCAGCACAGCCGGATGCAGCGGCGTAAACCGCGGAGCGAGATTGGCGTTGCCGCGATCGACGGCAAGCGTGTACTGCACCAGGTCGTTGGTGCCAATGCTGAAGAAATCGACCTCTCGAGTGAGCGTGTCACTCGCGACCGCGGCGGCCGGCGTCTCGATCATGACACCGAGCGGCACATCGGCACGGAAGGTCGCACCGCTGGCCGTGAGCTCGGCGGCCGCCTCGTCGAGGAGCGCGCGGGCCGCCAGCACTTCGTCGAGACTCACGATGAGAGGGAGCATGATCCGGAGATCCCCGTGGACGGCGGCGCGCAGCAGTGCGCGCAGCTGCGTCTTGAACATCTCCGGCTGGTCGAGGCACATCCGGATCGCGCGCCACCCAAGGAAGGGATTGGGCTCTGCAGGAAATCCCCCGATGGGCAGCTTATCGCCGCCGATGTCAAAGGTGCGGATGATCACGGGGAACCCGACAAACGCCTCCACCACGCGACGATACGCGCGATACTGCTCGTCTTCGTCGGGCATGCTGGCCCGCCCAACGACGAGAAATTCCGTGCGCATCAAGCCGACGCCCTCCGCGCCACTACGTGCGGCAGCCTCAGCCTCCTCGGGGATGTCCACGTTCGCGCGGAGCGTGACCCGTACGCCATCGAGTGTGATGGCCTCGAGCTTGGCCATGTCGGCGAGCGCGGCTTCCGCGACCTCCTCCTCGCGCTGCAGCTCGTGATACGCCGCGATCTCCTCGTCGGTCGGGTTGATCGCGAGCATCCCGGTGCTGCCGTCGAGTACCACGCGCTCGCCGCCCTTGAGCTCCGCGCTGGCATTGCGCAGCCCGACGATGGCAGGCAATCCCAGCGAACGCGCCAGGATCGCCACATGCGACGTGCGTGTGCCGGCATCGGTGGCGATGGCGACGATCGCCTTCTTCTCGAGCTGCACGGTGAGGCTGGGCGTCAGGTCGTGCGTGACGAGAATGGCATTGGCGCCCGGCGGCAGGTCCACCGGATCATGGTCAGGCAGGTCGAGCAGGATGGACATCACCCGGATCTGCACGTCCGTGAGGTCGCCGACCTTCTCGCGCAGCATCGGCGAGGAGTGTCGCGCGAAACGCGTGCGCCACTCGAGCATAACGAGATCGAACGCTTTCTCGGCGGCGATGTTCTGCCGAATCAGCTCCTCGACGCTCCTCGTGAGCTCCCGATCATCGAGGATGGAAAGCTGGACGTCGAAGATGGCCGCCTCTTCCGCGCCCGCCCTGCTCTCGACGCGATCACGCAACTGGGTCAATCGCTCCTTCGCGCGCGTGATCGCGGCGTGCAGTCGCTCGATCTCCTCCGCGATATGTTCGTCGGGGATGATGCGATGCCGAACGTCGGGCACCTCCCAACGCAGGAGATGCACGTAGCCCACGACAATGCCGGGTGAGGCGGGAATTCCCTGGATCCGTCGTTCCACTCAGCGCTCCCCGAACTTGTTCTGGATGAGCACCACGAGTGCATCCAGCGCGGCGTCCGCATCCGTTCCATCGGCGCGAAGGATGAGCGTCGACCCACACTCGGCAGCCAGCATCATCACGCCCATGATGCTCTTGCCGTTGACCTCCGTGCCATCGCGGATGATGGTCACCTCGCTCTGAAACTTCGCCGATATCTTCACGATTTCGGCGGCCGGACGGGCGTGGAGCCCGTTCTTGTTGAGGATCTGCACGGAGCGTTCAACCATCAGCGTGCCACCGAGACGAGGGCGAAGAGAGCAATCAGGACGAGTGCAGCCTTGTAACCTTCCACGCGCCCCTGAAGGCGCACGAGCACGATGGACGCGATCACCGACGCGCCGAGCACGGAGCCGAGCAGCGTCACGTGATGACCGAGCAGCCGCGTGGCGGTGAGGGGTATTGCGACACCCGCGGTGGCGGCCGCCATTCGAGCAACGTGGGTAGGACCCTGGCGCAACACGGGATTCGCGAGCGCGGACGCGACGCCCAGCCCGCGCGTCCACCCGACGCGAAGGCCCCAGACACGAAGCGCGAGATGGCCGCTGTTGTAGAGCACGAAAAAGGTCGTGAGGATCACCGCCGGACCCGCACCGAGCCCGAAGCAAAGCAGTCCGACGAGCGAGCAGAACGGCAGCCAACCGGCCCAGACGAGCCGGTCGCCCACGCTGCCGAGCGGTCCCGCCAATGCCGTACGGAAACGCTCGATATGAACCGCGGAGACGCCGGATAGCTCGGCACGCGCCAACGCACCAACCGCGACGGACGCGAGATACGGATGCGCGTTGAAGTACGTACTCTGCCGCGCCATTGCCGACTTGAATTCCGGGCCGTGCACGCCGCCGGGCAAGAGGCGCAGCGCCGGCTCCACGCAGAAGCCCACGCCGTTGCCGATCAGCGTCTCGTAATTCCACGAACCCTGGATCGCGAGCAGCCGTGTGAAGACGTTCACCCACGTCAACGCTGGCACTCTCGGCGCGGTCCCCATGGAGGGCGAGGCAATCATCGGACGGTCAGGAGGAGGAGTCCAACGAGCAGGCCGCCGACGAAATACCAGCGGGCGCCTCGCGCCGAATGGAAGATCGTCCATGCAGCGGCGCCCGCAACCGCCGCCGCCACGCCAACCACGAACCCGCGCGACAACGGTTCGCTCAGCGACCAGACGCCGAGCGTGGCAACCGCAACCGGGAAGAGCAGCACGTAGGCGAGCGTCGTCAGGATAGCGGCTCGCACCGCGTCCGCCGTCAGGCCGGCCAGCTGCAGGCTGATGACCGCGCCCCGTGCGCCCGCATCGAGCGCGGGCCGGTGGCGGCGAGCCAGCCAGGCAACCCACACACGCAGTTGCACGAGCGTCATACCGCCGACCCACGCGGTCGCCAGGGCCGCCAACACGCCAATGGAGAGCGCACCCGCGCGCTCGGTGTGGAGTGCCGCGGAAATCGCGCCTCCCACCACGGCAGCAGACCCCCATTCGGGATAGCGCGATGCGCCGAATGGAAGCGTTGCGAGCGCGATGAGCTCGAGGGTGACGCCGACAAACATCCCCATGGCGGGATCGCCGACGAAGGCGCCCGCGAGCGTCGCAGCGACGAGCGGTCGCGACACCATCATCTGCGGAAAGCAGACGACGTCCAGTCCGAGCACGCCGCCGAGCAGCGCGAGCGGCAGGAGCTCCCTCACGCGCTTTCCCTCGTGGAGAGCA
>JBKJUW010000082.1:0-80656 GCA_046589725.1 Gemmatimonadaceae bacterium | reverse complement strand
TGCGCGGGCGAATTTCCGTCCGCGACGCCGTACCTGTACGGCAGCTACGACGAAGAGAGCGAGGCGCCGCGTAGCGGACGAAAGTCCGTGGTCATCCTCGGCAGCGGACCCAATCGCATCGGGCAGGGCGTGGAGTTCGACTATTGCTGCGTGCGCGCCGCGATGGCGCTGCGACAGCAGGGGTACGAGACGATCATGATCAACTCGAATCCCGAGACGGTCTCCACGGATTTCGACACGTCGGACAAGCTGTACTTCGAGCCGCTCACGCTGGAGGATGTGCTGGAGATCGTCGACCGCGAGCAGCCGATGGGCGTGATCGTGCAGCTTGGCGGGCAGACGCCGTTGAAGCTGACGCGCGGTCTTGAGGCGGCCGGTGTGCGTATCCTTGGCACGTCACCCGATTCGATCGACGCGGCGGAGGATCGCCGACGGTTCGAGGAGATCGCGCGCGAGGTGGGGCTCACCCAGCCGCCGAACGGCACCGCGACCAGCGTGGAGGAGGCCCTCGAGGCCGCAGAGCGCATCGGCTATCCGGTGCTCGTGCGCCCGAGCTACGTGCTGGGCGGACGGGCGATGCAGATCGTGTACGATCCGCCGTCGCTGCAGGACTACTTCGCGACCGCGGCCCGCGTCTCCGAAGACCGGCCGGTGCTCATCGACCGATTCCTCGAAGATGCGTACGAAGTCGACGTCGATGCCCTGTCGGATGGACACCAAGTCGTGATCGGCGGCTTGATGCAGCACATCGAGGACGCTGGCATCCATTCGGGCGACTCGGCGTGCGTGCTGCCGCCGTACCTCATCGGCGAGCAGGATCTCCAGACCATGCGCGAGCAGACGGTCGCGATGGCGAAGGCGTTCAAGGTGGTGGGACTGATCAACGTGCAGTTCGCGATCAAGCATGGGACTGTATACGTGCTGGAGGTGAATCCGCGCGCCAGCCGCACGATTCCGTTCGTGTCCAAGGCCATCGGCGTTCCACTGGCCTCGCACGCGGCGCGGATCATGTGCGGCGAGACGCTCGCCGAGATCGGCTTCACGGAGGAGATCATTCCGCCGTTCGTCTCGGTGAAGGAAGCGGTGTTTCCGTTCAACAAGTTCGCCGGCACCGACCCCGTGCTCGGGCCCGAGATGCGGTCGACCGGCGAAGTGATGGGCATCTCCGACTCGTTCGGTAGCGCGTTCGCGAAAGCCCAGCTCGCGGCGGGGAATGGACTTCCGCTCGAGGGAACGATCCTTGTGACGGTGAACGACAACGACAAGGCGACCGTGACGCCGATCGCACGCCGCTTTCATGAGATGGGGTTCAAGCTCATGGCGACGGGCGGCACGGCGCGCTACCTGCGGGCGCGCGGCATCCCGGTGAAGAGCGTATTGAAGGTGCATGAGGGGCGTCCAAACTGCCTGGACATGATCCTCAATGGCGACGTCCAGCTCCTCGTGAACACGCCGCTGGGGAAGCACGCGCAGTGGGACGATTACACGCTTCGCCAAGCCGCCATCCGCAACCGGATCGCCTACACCACGACGCTGTCGGCGGCGAGCGCGGCGTGCGACGCCATCCTGTCGTTGCGCTCGCGGACGTCTGCCGTTCGGTCGTTGCAGGAATGGCAGCAGGACATTCTCGACGTCGCGCTGGCGGCCACGTGAGCGTCCATTCCACGGCGTTCGTGCACGAGTCCGCGTACGTCGACGACGGAGCGGAGATTGGCGCAGGCACGAAAGTCTGGCACTTCTGCCACGTGCTCGGCGGCGCGGTCATTGGCGAGCGCTGCTCGCTCGGCCAGAACGTCGTCGTGATGAACGGCACGCGCATCGGCACGAACGTGAAGATCCAGAACAACGTTTCCATTTACGAAGGTGTCGAGCTCGAGGATGATGTGTTCTGCGGTCCGTCGATGGTGTTCACGAACGTCATGAATCCGCGCAGCCACGTCTCGCGGAAGAGCGAATTTCGGCGTACGCTCGTGAAGCGAGGCGCGTCGATCGGCGCGAACGCGACCATCGTCTGCGGTGCGACACTCGGCGAGTACGCGTTCGTGGGGGCGGGCGCAGTTGTGGCGACGGACGTTCCGGCCTTCGCGCTCATGGTGGGTGTGCCGGCGCGCCGCATCGGCTGGATGTGCCAGTGCGGCGAGCGTCTCCCGGACAGCGGCCACGGGACCTGCGCGGCCTGCGGCACCTCCTATCAGCAGAGCGATGGTGCGGTGCGCCAACTCGCCGGACCGAACCTGGAGCCTCGCGCATGACAGGCGGTCCATCGCCCGTCACCGGCCGCGTTCGCGTGGCGCTGCTCGGTTGCGGCCGTATCAGCAGGAACCACCTCGAGGCCATCGCGAAGGTCGCGGAACTGGAGCTGGTCGCGGTCGCCGACATCGATGTCGCGCGCGCGACCGAAGCCGGCGCGGCATACGGCGTGCCCGGATTCTCCTCGCTGGAGGAGATGCTGGCGAAGGTGCCGAGTGACCTGGTCGCAATTTGCACCCCGTCAGGGCTGCATCCGCAACATGGCATTTTCGCCGCGAAGGCGGGCCGCCATGTGCTCACCGAGAAGCCGATGGCGATCTCCCTCGCCGCGGCCGACGATCTCGTGGCGGCGTGCGATGCGGCTGGCGTGCACCTTTTTGTCGTGAAGCAGAACCGGCTCAATCCGTCGATCCAGCTTTTGAAACGGGCCGTCGACAAAGGCCGCTTCGGCCGCATCTACATGGCCAACACCACCGTCCGCTGGGCGCGGCCGCAGGAGTACTACGATCAGGAGTCGTGGCGCGGCACGTGGGAATTCGATGGCGGTGCGATGATGAACCAGGCGAGCCACTACGTCGATCTCATGCAGTGGCTCGTCGGCCCAGTCGAAAGCGTCATGGCGAAGACGGCAACGCAGGCACGCCGGATCGAGGCGGAGGATTCCGGCGTCGCCGTGCTCAAGTTTCGCTCGGGCGCACTCGGCGTGATTGAAGTGAACGTGCTCACGTATCCCCGCAACCTCGAAGGTTCGATTACGATCCTCGGTGAAAAGGGATCCGTGAAGGTTGGCGGGACGGCGGTGAACCGCGTGGAGCACTGGCAGTTCGAGAGCTATGATGACGATGACAAGCTCGTGGACGCCGCGGCGACCAATCCACCGTCGGTGTATGGCTTCGGTCACGAGGGCTACTACCGCAACCTGCTTCCTGTGCTTCGCGGCACTGCGCGGGCCGACACCGACGGCCGCGCCGGCCGCAAATCACTCGAGCTGATTCTCGGCATGTATGAGTCGGCCAAGACCGGCAGCGAGGTGCCGATTCCTCTTCGTACCAGACTATAATTCAGTCGGACAGTCTGACAGTCGGACAGTCTGACAGGACTACACACGCCTCTTCTACCATGTCCGTTCCACTACTCGACCTCAAAGCGCAGCACGCGACCATTCGTGACGAAGTCGTCGCGGCGATGATGAAGATCGTCGACGCGCAGACGTTCATTCTCGGGGACGCCGTCGTGGCGCTGGAGAACGAGGTCGCCGCGCTGTCGCAAACGAAGTACGCCATCGGCTGCGCGAACGGCACGGACGCGATCCTCCTCGCGATGCGTGCCCTCGACATCGGGCGCGGCGACGAGGTCATCACGACGCCCTTCACCTTCTTCGCCACCGCAGGGACGATCCACAACGTCGGCGCCACGCCGGTGTTCGTGGACATCGAGCCGAAGACGTACAACATCCGGCCCGATGCGGTTGCCGCCGCGCGCACGTCGAAGACGAAGGCCGTCATTCCCGTCGATCTGTTCGGGCAGATGGCAGCGATCGAGGACGTGATGCTCGCCGTGCCCGGCCTGCCGGTCATCGAGGATGCCGCGCAGTCCATCGGCGCGCGTCGTTCCGTGGATGGTGTGTCTCGCATGGCGGGCGAGATGCCCACCATCGGCACGTTCAGCTTCTTCCCGTCGAAGAATCTCGGTGGGTACGGCGATGGCGGCATGATCGTGACGCAGGACGCCACGATCGCGGAGCGTCTCAAGCGATTGCGCGTGCATGGCGGGGCCAAGCAGTACTTCCACGATGAAGTGGGCTATAACAGCAGGCTCGACGCGCTCCAGGCGGCGATCCTGTCGGCGAAGCTGCCGCACCTCGCCGGGTGGAGCGCGCGACGGCGGGAAAACGCGGCGGTCTACAACCAGTCCCTGTCGTCGCTGGCGGAAACCGGGGCGCTCACACTGCCCTACGTCGCGCCTGAGAACGAGTCGATCTTCAACCAGTACACCATCCGCGTCGCCGACGGCAAGCGCGACGCACTTCAGTCCTTCCTCAAGGACCGAGGGGTCGGCACATCCGTCTACTATCCACTTCCGCTGCACCTCCAGCCGTGCTTCGCGTACCTGGGGTATCAGGAAGGGCAGTGTCCCGAAAGCGAGCGTGCTGCGCGCGAGGTGCTGTCGCTTCCGGTCTTCCCGGAACTGACGCAAGCGCAGCTCGATGAAGTGGTAACCGGTATCAGCATGTTCTTCGACAAATAGGCATGAATATCACTGTTGTTGGTTCGGGTTACGTCGGACTCGTCGTAGGCGGATGCTTGGCGGAGACAGGCAACCAGGTGGTGTGCGCGGACGTCGATGTGGGAAAGATCGAAGGCCTGCGCCGCAATGTCCTGCCGATTTTCGAGCCGGGTCTCGACGGTTACGTCGAGCGCAACCAGAAGCAGGGCCGTCTCTCTTTCACCACTGACGTAGGCGAGGCGATTGCCTCGGCGGATGTCGTATTCATCGCCGTGGGAACCCCGCCCGACGAGGACGGATCCGCCGACCTGCGACACGTGTTGTCCGTTGCGGAGCTGATCGGGAAGCATATGACGCGCGAAGTCGTCGTCGTCACGAAGTCGACGGTGCCGGTGGGCACCGCGGCGAAGGTCTCCGCGGCGGTGAACAAGCACGCGAAGCTGCCCTTCCACATGTGTTCCAACCCGGAATTCCTGAAGGAAGGCGCCGCGATCGACGACTTCATGAAACCGGATCGCGTGGTGCTCGGTGTGGAATCCGATCACGCCCGCAGTGTGATGGCCGAACTCTACGCGCCCTTCGTGCGGACGGGTAAGCCCATTCTCTTCATGGATCTGCCATCCGCGGAAATGACCAAGTACGCCGCGAACGCCATGCTGGCCACGCGCATCTCGTTCATGAACGAGATCGCGAATCTCTGCGAGGTCGTCGGCGCGGATGTCGATCAGGTCCGGAAGGGAATTGGCACCGACGGGCGCATCGGGCCGGCCTTCCTCTTCCCGGGTCCGGGCTACGGCGGCTCGTGTTTCCCCAAGGACGTCAAGGCGCTCGTGCGGACGGCGCGCTCGTACGAAGTGCCGCTTCGGGTGCTCGACGCAGTCGAAGAGGCCAACGACGCCCAGAAGCACGTGCTCTTCAAGAAGGTGGTGCAGTGCCTCGGCGACGTGCGTGGGAAACGCGTGGCAGTCTGGGGACTTGCGTTCAAGCCGAATACCGACGACATGCGCGAAGCGCCGGCCCTTGTGCTCATCGAGGAGCTGCTGCAGGCCGGCGCGGAGGTGGTGGCACACGACCCCGTGGCGATGCACGAGACGGAGCGCCGCATCGGGAAGACGATCTCCTACGCGCAGTCCAACTACGAGGCCCTGGAGGGCGCGGACGCGCTCATCGTCGTCACGGACTGGAATGAGTACCGCCACCCCGATTTCGACCGGATCAAGGCGACGTTGCGAAACCCTGTCGTAGTCGACGGACGCAACCTGTACGACGCGAAAAAGATGCGGGCACTCGGCTTCACGTATGCGTCGATCGGGCGGGGACGGAAGACATGAGGGTCCTCATCACGGGTGCGGCGGGCTTCCTCGGTTCGCACCTCTGCGACAAGTTTCTCGCCGAGGGGCACAGTGTCATCGGGCTCGATAATTTCATCACGGGCCACCCGGACAACATCGCGCACCTGAACGGGAATCAACGGTTCGAGTTCGTCCGCCACGATATCTCGACCTACACCCATGTAGCGGGCGAGCTGGGTGGCGTACTGCATTTTGCCTCGCCGGCAAGTCCAATCGACTATCTCGAGCTGCCGATTCAGACGCTCAAGGTGGGCTCGCTCGGGACGCACAATGCCCTTGGACTCGCGAAGGCGAAGGGCGCCCGGTTCTTCCTGGCGTCCACATCCGAGGTGTACGGCGACCCGCTTGTGCATCCGCAGACGGAGTCGTACTGGGGCAACGTAAACCCCGTGGGCCCGCGCGGTGTCTATGACGAGGCAAAGCGGTTCGCGGAAGCCATCACCATGGCGTATCACACCTACCACGGTTTGGACACCCGGATCATTCGCATCTTCAACACGTACGGACCGCGCATGCGTCCGCGCGATGGGCGGGTCGTCTCGAATTTCATCGTGCAGGCGCTCTCCGGTGAGCCGATTACCATTTATGGCGACGGATCACAGACGCGCAGCTTTTGTTATGCCTCGGACGAGGTGGAGGGGATCTATCGGCTGTTCATGCGCGGCGATCACAATCCCACGAACATCGGAAATCCCGACGAATACACGGTAAAGCAGTTGGCCGAGATCGTCGTGGAACTGACAGGGGCTGCTGTTCCCATTACGTACGAGCCGCTCCCGGCGGACGACCCGAAAGTGCGCAAGCCGGACATCACGCGGGCGCGTACGATGCTGGGATGGGAGCCGGCGGTGAACGTGAGGGACGGACTCGCTCGCACGATTGAATATTTCAGGCAGCATGTGGGCACCCCCATGATGGCGCCGCGTGTTCCTCGCACGATGCCCACTTCGCCGTCCGCGCGCTGAGCGCTACCGGCCTCTCGAATCGGCCCCGTCTGGTGGGCCGGCGGGGCGGGGGATGGTATCTTCTTTATGCACTCCCCGAACCGTTTGTCCTCTTGCGGGTACTTTCTCCCGATATGCTTCCTAATCGCCGGGCACTGATTCTCCTGCTGCTGATCGCAGCGGCGGCGTGTCATCCCGACTTCCAGATCACCAAGTTTCCAACGAACGAAGCGCTGTACCGTGCGGGCCAGACCGAACTTGCGGCCGCACACTGGGACAACGCCATCGCCGTCTTCGAGAAACTCACCACCGATCTTCCCGCGCGCGACACCCTGTTGCCACGGGCGTTCTGGTTCCTCGCGCGCGCTCATGACGAGCAGGGCGAGCACATCCTCGCGGCCACGAGTTATTCCAGGCTCGTCGAGAGTTTTCCCGACGACACCCTCGCCGACGACGCCGCACTCGCATCGGCGCGAGCCTACTGGAAGATGTGGCGGAAGCCAGCCCTCGATCCGACGTACGGCGAGACAGCGGTCGCAAGCTACAACACGCTCCTCTCCCTCTATCCGACGTCGCCGCTGGTACCTACGGCGCGGAAGGAGCTGGGTGAGCTCGAAGATCAGTTTGCCCAGAAGAACTACCTGTCCGGGATGTACTACCTGCGCCGGAAGGCCTACGACTCCGGGATCATCTACTTCAAGGATATCCTCACGAAGTATCCGAACGCGCCAACGGCGCGTGCGGCGCAGATGCGACTGGTCGACGCCTACAAGGCCATTCGCTACAAGGAGGACGCGTCGGACGCATGCGCATCCCTGCGCAAGAGCTTCCCGGACGATGCAGAAGTGCGGACTACCTGCGAGGGCGTGGCTGCTCCCACACTCGAAGCCGCTGCTCCCGCCACCTCCCCGCCGGCGTCGACAGGTCCGCCTGCCGCCACGCTTCCGACGGTTCCGCCGAAGCGCTGACGCGTGCGCCTCGGAATTCTCGGAGGCTCGTTCGATCCACCGCACCTCGGCCACCTGATCCCGGCGATCGATGCAGGCGAGTCGCTTGGGCTCGACGGTATCCGGTTCGTTCCAGCCTGGGAGCAGCCGTTCAAGATCGGGCGTGCTGCGGCGAGCGGAACGCACCGATTGGCCATGGCCGAGAGGCTACTGCGGGGAATTCCCGGCTTTGCGGTGGATCGGTCGGAAATGGACAGGGGTGGGTTATCTTACACGGTTGACACCGTGGCGCAGATGGCGGCAGCGCATCCGACGGCGGAACTCGTCCTGCTTCTCGGCGCGGATGCGTACGCCCTCTTCGAGCAGTGGCGGGAACCGGAACGGATTCGTGCACTGGCGTCGATCGCCGTCCTCCAGCGTGGGGATGGCACGGCGCCCCCGCTCGTGGCCGGTCCGGTGCAGGTGCTGAAGACGCGGCGCGTGGACATTTCGTCCACGGAGCTGCGCGCCCGGGTGGCCGACGGGCGAACCATTCGCGGTTTCACCCCGGATGCGGTCGCCGACTATGTCGCGGAGCATCGGTTGTATCGATAAGAGGACTGCATGCTGAAGCGCGTACTGAGTGTGTTCATGGGAACCCGCCACGAGCGGGACCGCAAGAAGATCCAGCCGATCCTCGGTGCGATTCACGAGCACGAGGAGCGGCTGGCGTCGGCCAGCGAGGAGGAGATTCGCGGCCAGACGGCAAAGTTCAGGAAGCTGTTGCACGAGCGCACCGATGCGCTCGAAGCCCGCGCCGCGGAGTTGCGCGAGTTGAAGCGGTCAGCCACCGACGCGGCAGAGCGCGACCGGCTCGATACCGAACTGAGTGGTGTAGACGGGAGCAGCGGCCTCGAGGCCGCAATCCGGCAGACAATCGCCGATACGCTCGACGAGATCCTGCCCGAGGCATTCGCGACCATGCGCGAGGCCAGTCGCCGGTTGGTTGGCACGACCGTGAGCGTGACGGGCCGCGACCTCGAATGGAACATGGTGCCGTACGACGTCCAGCTCATGGGCGGGATCCAGCTCCACTTCGGCAAGATCGCGGAAATGGCGACCGGCGAAGGCAAGACGCTCGTTGCCACGCTGCCGCTCTACCTCAATGCGCTCCCGGGCAAGGGCACGCACCTGGTCACCGTCAATCCGTACCTGGCGCGGCGCGACTCCCAGTGGATGGGCCATCTCTACACGTGGTTGGGGCTCACGGTGGGCTGCCTCGACGACACCGAGGCCGGCACCCCCGAGCGCCGCGCGGCCTACATGGCCGACATCACGTACGGTACGAACAACGAGTTCGGCTTCGACTACCTGCGCGATAACATGGTCACATCGCTCGAGCAGCGAGTGCAGCGGAGCCATGTCTTCGCGCTTGTCGACGAAGTCGATTCGGTCCTCATCGACGAAGCCCGCACGCCGCTCATCATTTCGGGGCCCGTCGGCAACGAGGGTGACGTCCAGTACTTCGAGCACAACACCGCCATCTCGCGGCTTGTCCGGAAGCAGATGGAACTCGTGAACGTGCTCGTCGCCGACGCGGAGCGTGAGCTCGAGGCGGGCCGCAAGCAGGACGCCGCCGTCAAGATGTACCAGGCGCAGCTCGGCCATCCGAAGAACCGGAAGCTGGTGAAGATGCTCAACGAGCAGGGCAACAAGCAGCTCGTGCTGACGGTGGAGCTCGACCACCTCGCCGACCGCAAGCTGCCGCCCGCGAAGCAGGTGTATCGCGACGTCGAGGAAGACCTGCTGTTCGTCCTCGATGAGCGTGGTCACTCGGTGCACCTCACCGATCGCGGTGTCGATTTCATGGCGCCGAACGACCACGATGCGTACATCCTCCCCGACCTCAGCGAGGCGGTGCATCGCATCGACCACGCGACGGACATGACGCCCGAGCAGAAGATCGCCGAGCGTCGCGAGCTGGAGATCGACTACGCGGGAAAGAGCGAGCGGCTGAACATCGTGCACCAGTTGCTGCGCGCGCACGCACTGTACGAGAAGGACGTGAACTACGTCGTGCAGGACGGCGAGGTGCTCATCGTCGACGAGAACACCGGCCGCACCATGCCGGGCCGCCGCTGGAGCGAAGGCCTGCACCAGGCAGTCGAGGCCAAGGAAGGCGTTCGCGTGAAGGGCGAGACGCAGACGATGGCCACCATCACGATCCAGAATTACTTCCGCATGTACGCGAAGCTGGCCGGCATGACCGGCACGGCCGAGACGGAAGAGACGGAGTTCTTCGAGATCTACAAGCTGGAGGTCGCGGTCATTCCGACCAACCGCGACGTCATCCGCGATGACCGGCACGATCTCGTCTACAAGACGCGCCGCGAGAAGTACAACGCCATCGTCGAGGAAACGCGTCGTCTGCACGAGCTGGGCTATCCCGTGCTCATCGGCACGACGAGCGTCGATGCCTCAGAGACGCTCTCGAAGCTGATGCAGCGCGGCGGCATGGTGCACAACGTCCTCAACGCGAAGTACCACCAGCGTGAAGCCGAGATCGTCGCGAATGCTGGACAGCCGGGCGCGATCACGATTGCGACGAACATGGCCGGCCGTGGTACCGACATCAAGCTGGGCGAAGGGGTCACGCCGTCGAAGCCGTCAGTCATCAAGGACCCCGACGGCAAGGACATGAACGTCGACGAAATGGGAGGACTCCACATTGTCGGATCGGAGCGCCATGAGTCTCGCCGCATCGACCGACAGCTCCGTGGTCGCGCGGGTCGCCAGGGTGATCCGGGTGCGAGCCAGTTCTTCCTGTCCCTTGAGGACGACCTCATGCGCCTCTTCGGCAGCGATCGTATCGCGAAGCTGATGGACCGCATGGGCGCGCAGGAAGGCGAGGTGCTGACGCATCCGCTCATCACGCGTTCGATCGAACAGGCACAGAAGCGCGTCGAGCTCCAGAATTTCCAGAGTCGCAAGAAGCTGCTCGAGTATGACGACGTCATGAACCAGCAGCGTGAGGTCATCTACTCACTGCGCGCGTTCGCCCTCGAGGGCGGGGAAGAGCTCAAGGGCGAAGCAGTGAAGATGGTCGAGAAGGCCGTCTCGCGTCGGGTGGAGACCGTGCTGGCGGAGTTCGAGGATGCGGCGGAGTGGGATTTCGACCTCCTTCGCCAGGAACTGTTGATGCACTATCTCCTGCAGGTGAAGGAGTTCGACGAGGAGAACCTCCGGCCTTCATTGCTGACGGATGCACAGGCACGCGCCTCGGAGGCGGGCAATACCGCGTTCGTCGCGAAGATCGAGGCGCTCGACATGGTGCGTGACCAGGAGGGTGGCTACGGCGACCGGCTCCTGCGCTACGTCATGCTCAACGTGCTGGACGAGAAGTGGAAGGATCATCTCTATGATCTCGACCAGCTGCGCAACGCGATTCACTATCGCTCGTGGGGGCAGAAGGATCCGCTCGTCGAGTACAAGCAGGAGGCCTACACGATGTTCGTGGACCTCATGAACGATGTCGCCGAGACGTTCACGGATCGGTTCCTCAAGGTGCAGCTCGTGATCGAGGAGGGACCCCCGCCGGAGCAGGAGGCCTACGCGCCGCCGCCGACCGCGCCCACGAAGCGGTATAACGCCATGGGGGTGCTCGAGGACATTGGGGGTGAAAAGAGCGTCACTGGCACGGCGGTGGTGGAGGACGTGGGGCCGGCCGAGACGCCGAACGAGAAGGAAGTGTCGGTGCGGCGGGATCCGGTCATCGTCGGCGCCGGCCGCGCCCGGACGATGAGCGATGTGCAGAACGCCGCCGGCGCGACGCCAGCCGACTGGTCGAACGTGGGACGCAACGATCCGTGTCCATGCGGCTCCGGCCGCAAGTTCAAGAAGTGCCACGGCGCGTCGCTGTAGCGCAGTCCCAAACAGGGTGAAGGTGACGCGAGCCCGTCGGCGACCTGCCGGCGGGCTCGCGTGCCAATTGGGTCCTTTCACCGTGTCGAAAGGAAAGAAGTGTTGCGTCGCGCATATGTATGGTGCGATACGCCCACATCCGTCTGGCTCATCAATTGTGGACGGTGCGAAATCGTCCGGAGTCTTCATCCGTTTGCATGGCGAGCGGGGCGAGGATTGCGCGTGCGGTGAATTGATGACGTGCGTTACCTCGATCGCCTTAAGCCTTGGGTGCGAACAAAAACCTCCTCGCCCCGAGCATCGCCATGACTATCCAGACCGACTTCACCTCCCGCTCCTCCGTACTCTCCATCCGCGAGCTTCCGCGCTCCGAGCGTCCGCGCGAAAGGCTCGTGTCCCTGGGCGCATCCGCGCTCAGCTCCGCCGAACTCCTGGCGCTCCTCGTCGGTGCTGGGGGGGCTGGCGGATCGGCACTTCAGGTTGGCCAGACGTTGCTCGCCATAGCGGGAGGCTCCCTGCGACGCATGGCCATGCAGCCTGTTGCGGCGTTGACAGCGACCAGCGGCGTTGGGATCGCGCGTGCCGTCACGATCCACGCGGCCCTCGAAATCGGCCGGAGGCTCGCCGCCGAGTCGCGCGATGACGGCGCGCCCGTGCGCTCGCCGCGCGATGTCGCGCGCGTCTTCGCGCCGCGGCTGGAGGACTTGCCTGTGGAGGAGTTCCACGTAGCGATCCTTGACGCGCAACACCGCCTCGAGCGCGACGTAACGATCACGCGAGGACTGTTGACGTCATCGCTCGTACATCCGCGTGAGGTGTTCCGCGAAGCGATCGCCGAGCGGGCAGCTGCGGTCATCCTCGTGCACAATCACCCGAGCGGTGATCCGACGCCCAGCGCGGATGATCGCCTCGTGACCGAGCAGCTCGTGGCAGCCGGAAAGCTTCTCGATATTCCCGTCCACGATCACATCATCATCGGGCGCGGGCGGTACACCAGCTTTGCGGAGGCCGGCCTCCTATGACTACTTGCAATATACAGCAAAAAAGGCGAACTATACAGCACTCCAACTCGCCCCTGACCATGACCCAGACGCGCCGGCGCAAGAACATCTTCATCGACCAGGAGCGCATCGACCGCGTGCGCACCCTGCTGCGTGCCGATTCCGAGACCGAGACAATCGATCGGGCGCTGGCACTCGCCGAGGACTTCGTGCTGTTCGAGACGGAGGTGATGCGGGGGCTGGAAGGCATGATTGGCCGGGGTGGCTTCACGGATCATTTTTCCGGGAGGCGCCGGTCCGCGTGAGCCGCATGTACCTCCTCGATTCCAACGTCTACATCCGCGGCTTTCGCGATGCGCGCTTCGGCGGGCAGCTCGAGCGGTTTCATCGTGCACACCTGCCTCGCCTGGTGGTGAGCGCCGTCGTGGTGTCCGAGCTCCTCGTCGGCGCCCAGACGCCGGCAGGCGCGCGGGCACTCGAGCGAACGCTGGTCGATCCGTTTCGGTCGCGGAAGCGGTTCCTGACGCCGGGTTGGCAGACATGGGAGCAGGCGGTCGCCATCGATCGTGGAATCCGCCAGCAGCGCACGCATCGCTCTGCACTCGGCCAGCGCTCGTTCTTTCACGACATCCTCATCGCCTCGACCGCGCGGGAGATGGGAGCGACCATCGTCACGTTCAACACGGCGGACTTCGCGCTCATCGCGCAGCACGTCGACATCGATGTGGTCGAGCCGTGGCCCGACGACATGGCCGCGTAGAATCATGCCCATGGCGACCGCACTCCGCGAAGTCATTCCCGACTGGAGCCTCGACGAGGGCGCGAACCTGCGCCTCGACGAGGAATTGCTGGCGCGCGCCTATCGCTTCTCCGAGGAGGCGCATCGCGGACAGACGCGCAATTCGGGCGAGGCGTACGTCACGCACTGCGTCGAGGTGGCGAAGATCCTCGCCGACCTGCAGCTCGACACGACCACGGTCGCCAGTGGGCTGATTCACGACGTGGTCGAGGACACAGCGCGGACGATCGAGGACGTCGAGCGCGAATTCGGGAAGGAGATCGCAGCCATCGTCGACGGGCTGACGAAGATCGCGAAGCTGCCGAACAGCGGATCCAACCAGGATCGGCAGGTGGAGAGCTACCGGAAGCTCCTGCTCTCGATCGCGAAGGACGCGCGCGTCATCATCGTGAAGCTCGCCGATCGCCTGCACAACATGCGGACGCTCGAGCATCTCCCGCCGGAGAAGCAACGCCGCATCGCGCAGGAAACGCGTGACCTGTATGCGCCGCTCGCCCACCGCTTCGGCATGGCGAAGATGCGGTGGGAGCTCGAGGATCTGGCGTTCAAGCACCTCGAGACCGAGGACTACAAGGCGCTCGCGAAGAAGGTCGCGCAGAAGCGCGGCGAGCGTGAGGCGCTGATTCTCGCGCTGCGTGAGCCGCTGGAGCGAGGGCTCGCCCGAGCGGGCGTGAAGAACGTCGAGGTGACGGGTCGGCCGAAGCATTTGTGGTCGATCTACAAGAAGATGAAGCATCGCGACAAGCCGTACGAGGAGATCTTCGACCTGCTCGCCATTCGCGTACTCGTCGACACCGTGCCGGACTGCTATCACGCGTTGGGCGTCATCCACGACGGCTACACGCCGGTGCAGGAGCGCATCAAGGACTATATCGCGCAGCCGAAGTCGAACGGATACCAGTCCCTGCACACCACGGTATTCGGGCCGGGCCGGCAGCTGTATGAGATCCAGATCCGCACCAAGGGGATGCACCGGACCGCCGACTTCGGCATCGCCGCGCACTGGCGTTACAAGGAGGACGTCAAGAACGACGACGAGCTCGATAAGCACCTCACCTGGTTCCGTCAGATTCTCGAGCTGCAACTCGACGCCAAGACGCCCGATGAGTTTCTCGAGTTCCTCAAGCTCGACTTGTACGCCGAGGAGATCTTCGTCTTCTCGCCCAAGGGCGACGTGCACCAGTTGCCGAAGGGCGCGACGGCGATTGACTTCGCGTTTTCGGTGCACTCCGAGGTCGGGCTGCACTGCGCCGGGGCGAAGATCAACGGCCGCATCGCACCGCTGTCACGTCCGCTGCGCAATTCGGAGACGGTCGAGATCATCACGTCGCCGACCGCAAAGCCGAGTCGCGACTGGCTGGCGCACGTGCGAACCGGCCGGGCGCGCCACAAGATCCGGCAGTGGCTGCGGCACGAGGAGCAGACGTCGTCGGTGAAGCTCGGCGAGGATATCCTCGAGCGGGAGCTCAAGCGTCGTCGCCTGGGGAGGCCGGACACCCACAGCCTCGCCGCCGCCGCGCTCGCCCTGTCGCTCGGCGATGCGACCCAGCTGTACGCGTCCATCGGGCAGGGCGACGTCAGCGTTGGCCTCGCGATCCGGCATCTCTTCCCTGATTCCCCGGAAGCGGAAGGGCCGAAGGCGACCTTCGTGGAGCGGCTCGTCGATCGCGTCCGCGGGACGAAGGGGATGAAGATCCAGGGCGTGGATGGGCTCATGGTCCGCTACGCCCAATGCTGTCAGCCCGTGCCGGGCGATCCGGTGACGGGATACGTCACGCGGGGTCGTGGTGTGAGCATTCACCGCGCGGATTGTCCCAACTTGCTGTTCCTCGCCCACGAGCCTGAGCGCCGTCTCGAGATCGACTGGCAGGGCGCATTGGGCGAGCGCTTTCTCGTACGCCTTGCGCTGGAGGGGAACGACCGGCGCGGCCTGTACGCGGACGTCGCCGCGGCGGTCACGGACTCCGGGACCAATATCCGCGGCATGGAGCTCAAGAGCACCGACGGGAAGGCGACTGGGGCGGTTCTCGTGGAGGTCGAGAACCTCGCGCACCTGCAAAAGATCATCAAGGCCGCGCGCAAGGTGAAGGGAATCACCGAGGTCGCGCGACGGGAGCGGATTACACCGGAAAGCTAGGACGATAGGATGATATCGTTTTCTATCGTCCTATCCTCCTATCCTCCTGACGTTCAATGCGTCAGCGCGTACAGGATGTAATTCACCCCGAGCTTGTACGCCTCATTGTCCTCCGCGACGATGCTCATCCCCGTTCCGGAAAACTCCCAGAAGTCCGAAACGTCCGTGCTGAAGTTGATCATCGCGATCATGCGCTTCTTCGGATCGTTGTCTTCGTAGATCGCGCGGAGGATCGGCAGGCCGCCATCATACTTCTGTGGGATGATATTGAACGAATTGATCTCGAAGAACGAGTGGAAGATCGGGTGCGTCGGCTGGAGGTCGTAAAACCGCACGTTGGGCAGCACCCGCTTCATCTGCGTCTCGAAGTTCGCCCACCCCGGATTCCCGCGGCCATCGCGAAAGTCGTCGAAGATGACGAAGCCGCCCTTCGTGAAGTAGTTGCGAAGCCCGGTGGCTTCCCTGTCCGTCATCGTCCAGTAGCCGGCCTCCGTCATGAAGGCCACCGGATACTTCATCAGCATCGGGTCATCGAGCGCGAGCACATTGCTCGCGTCCTGATGGAGCTTCACCTCGGTGACGGCGCTAATGATGCGCATCAGGTTGTTCTCGGCTTTTGGAAAACCGTGCGACCACGCGGGCTGGCCGAAGTAGTAGAATCCGCCAGGGCCGGTGGTGTACTTGAGCCTCGCAAACGTGAAGCGCCCGTCATACGGGATGTTGTGCTCGGCGAGGGGGGGCGGTGAGGGGCGGAAGAACCGCTGCGCAGCGGCAGGGACTGCCATGAGCGCCGCGACAGCTGACACCAGAACCGCCCGGTAGACGGCATGCGTTACTCGACCCATTCTCCCTCCTCGCGTCCGGTTCCAGAATGAATACACGCGGATGCGTTGTGGTGCAGGGAGGGTTCCACTCCCGAACATCTCCCGAATCCGTTAAGATTCCTGCATGGCTCCACGCGCGAACTTCATCCTGCAGGCTCCCTTCGAACCCGCCGGAGACCAGCCGAAGGCGATAACCGAGCTGATGGCGGGTCTCGCTCGGGACGATCGCTTTCAGACCCTGCTGGGCGTCACAGGATCCGGCAAGACGATGACGATGGCCAGCGTCATCGCCCAGTATGGGAAGCCGACGCTCGTGCTGAGCCACAACAAGACGCTCGCGGCGCAGCTCTACGGCGAGATCAAGAGCTTCTTCCCGCAGAATGCGGTCGAGTACTTCATCTCGTACTACGACTACTACCAGCCGGAAGCGTACGTGCCGACGACGGATACGTACATCGAGAAGGATGCGTCGATCAACGAGGACATCGACCGCCTGCGCCTCCGTGCCACGTCGTCGCTCATGGAACGATCCGACGTCATCATTGTCGCCACCGTGAGTGCGATCTACGGACTCGGCGATCCGGTGTCATACCGGGAGCAGATGGTCACGGTCACCACCGGCCGGAAGGTGCATCGCGACGATCTCCTGCGGTCGTTGGTCCGGATTCAGTACAATCGCAACGACGTGGCGTTCGAGCGCGGCACGTTCCGCGTGCGAGGCGACACGGTCGAGATCTTTCCCGCGTATGAGGAACAGGGCGTTCGCGTCGAGCTGTGGGGCGACGAGGTCGAGCGTATCTCGAAGATCAATGTGCTCACCGGCGAGACCATCGCGGTCCTCGAGCGCGCCGCCATCTATCCTGCGAAACACTTCGTGACGCAACGGCCCACACTCGAGCGGGCGGTGCGCGTCATCCGCGAGGAGATGAACGAGCGGCTCACGGAGATGCGCAGCAATGGGCGACTGCTCGAGGCGCAACGGCTCGAGAGTCGCACGAACTTCGACATGGAGATGATGCTGGAGATCGGCACCTGTGCCGGCATCGAGAACTACTCGCGTCACCTCTCGGGGCGCGTGGCGGGTGAGCGCCCCGCGTGCCTGTTCGACTACTTCCCCGAGGATTTCCTCGTCGTGGTCGACGAGTCGCACGTGTCGCTGCCGCAGATTGGCGGCATGTTCAACGGCGATCGCGCGCGCAAGCTGACGCTGGTCGACTATGGCTTCCGTCTCCCGAGTGCGCTGGACAACCGGCCGCTCATGTTCGACGAGTTCCTCTCGCTCACGCCGCGGGCGGTCTTCGTTTCCGCCACGCCCGGTGAGCTCGAGCTCCGCCTGTCGGAGGGGGTCGTCGTGGAGCAGATCATTCGGCCCACGGGACTCATCGATCCCGAGATCGAGATCCGCTCGGTCCGGGGCCAGGTTGATGATCTCCTGGGGGAGATTCGCGCGCGCGTGAAGGTCGGGGAACGGGTCCTCGTGACGACGCTCACGAAGCGCATGTCCGAGGATCTTGCCGACTATCTCCAGCAGGTCGGCGTGCGGGTGCGGTACATGCACTCGGACATCGACGCCATCGAGCGAATGGAGATCGTCCGCGGCCTCCGCCTCGGTGAATTCGACGTGCTGATCGGCATCAACCTGCTCCGCGAGGGCCTCGACATGCCGGAGGTGTCGTTGGTCGCCATCCTGGACGCGGACCAGGAAGGGTTCCTGCGTTCGGATCGCTCGCTCATCCAGACCGTGGGGCGTGCGGCGCGCCACATTAACGGACGCGCGATCTTCTACGCCGACAAGATTACCGGCTCGATGCAGCGCTGCATCGAGGAGACGGCGCGCCGCCGGGAGATTCAGTCGGCGTACAATCTCGAGCACAACATCACGCCGACGTCCGTCTCGAAGAGCATTGCCGACGTCCGATTCGTCACGCGTGTGGCCGACGCCCGAATGGAGCGCGACGAGGAGAAGCCGAAACGGGGCCGCAAGGTGGCGGAGGCGGCGGCACCGACCTATGAGCACGTCGAGCCGGAGACGCTCGTGAAGATGCTCGAGGAGCAGATGCGCGAGGCGGCGGTGGCACTCGACTTCGAGGCTGCCGCGCGCCTGCGCGACCAGCTCTTCGAGGTCCGGGCGCGCATGGGCGGCAACGTGACGCGCGGCAAGGTGGCGGCCGACGAACGGGCGGCGCGATGAGCAGCGGCGGCGCAGACGGCACGCACGACCATCCACCGCTCGTGCCGCCACTCGCTGACCACGGCGCGCTGGCGATGGACGAGGAGGCGTTGCGCGATTGGGGCCGGCGGTTCGGGAAGGCGACGCATGCGCCCCTCGTCGTCACCATCACGGGGGAGCTCGGTGCGGGCAAGACGACACTCGTGCAGGCCATCTGCGAGGGCTACGGCGTCACGAGCGAAGTGACGAGTCCCACCTTCGCGCTCGTGCACGAGTACTCGGCGCCGCGGTCGTCGGTTCAACATCTCGACCTCTATCGACTCGACTCACCGGCGCAGCTCGATGCCCTCGGTTGGGACGAGATCGTCTTCGGACCCGACCTCGTCCTTGTCGAATGGCCGGAGCGCGCTGGAGATCGTGTGCCAGCCGGGCACGTCACGCTGGCGCTGCAACACCTGCCCGAGGATCCACACCGGCGGCTGTTGTACGCGGGCTGGCGGAAGTGATCAGCCTCGTGCTGGAAGCGTCCACGTACGCGGGCAGTGTTGCGATCATCGACGGATCGCGCGTGCTCGGTGAGCGGTCAGTCGCGATGCGTGGAAAGGAGCAGGAAGCCCTCATGTCGGCCGTTGGCGCGGTCCTCGATGAGTGCGGCGTGCGCCCAGGCGCGATGGAGCGTATTGTTTGTGGCGCCGGTCCCGGAAGCTTCACGTCCCTTCGCATTGCAGGCGCCATCGCCAAGGGACTGTGCGCCGCTTCAGGCGTGCCCCTGGCTCCGATCTCGTCGATGGCGCTGGTGGTTGGAGCGCTGCCGTTGCGCAAGCCAGGACGCTACCTCGCGGTCATGGATGCGATGCGCGGCGAGAGCTATGTGCAGGAGTTCGAGATCGATACCGCTGAGCGCATCAGCGTGTCGGGCCCGCATGTCGTGATGTCGACGGAGGCGGTCGATCCTTTTGCTGCTGCTCGAAATGCGACCGCAGTCGGTCCGGCGCGTCGCGACGCCGAGCACGTGATCCCGAATGCACGTGCGGCCGCCTTGGTCACAAATATGATTGTAGCGAACCCTCCCGCCGATCTGGCAGCATGGGAGCCGCTGTATGGCCGCCTCGCCGAAGCACAGGTAAAGTGGGAGGCAGACCACGGACGCTCCCTCGAAACAGTGTGACCGACCCGCCGATTACGATCCGGCGCGCCCGGGCATCGGACCTCGACGCAGTGCTGCGCATCGAGCGCGTGTGCTTCGCGGATCCCTGGAGCCTCGCGTCGTTCGAGACGGCACTCGACGTAACGCGAATGCTGTTTCTGGTTGCCGAAGCCAACGAGGGGTTGGGGCGCGTGATGCGACCGGACGCCACCCGCCCGGTAGGCTACGTCATTGCGTTGCTCCTGATCGATGAGGCCGAAGTCGCTGACCTGGCAGTGTTGCCGGAGTCGCGAGGGCAGGGGATTGGTGGGCAGTTGCTCGATCAGGTGATCATCGAGGCAGGCACGTTGGGTGTGCAGTCGCTGTATCTCGACGTCCGGGAGTCGAACGCCTCGGCAAGGGCGCTGTACGGGTCGAGATCCTTTACGCAGGTTGGGAGGCGCCTGGGTTACTATCAACATCCGCGCGAGGACGCGTTGCTGATGCGGCGGGAAATTGATGTTACTTGAAGTAAAGTGTTACATCATGTGACGTCTGCAAGTAGTTGTGCTGCATTGTTTTGGTTACGTTTGAAGTGGCATGGTGCCGAACGCCAGGACTTACTACTTAGGATGTGGGCGAGTCACATGACATCTCGCCCAGGGAGGAGTGTATGAGCCGGAGCTTGAACAAGGTCACGCTGATTGGAAACCTCGGAAATGATCCAGAGGTGCGGTCAACCACGGGTGGAAACAGGGTGGCCACTTTCTCGCTCGCCACCAGCCGGTCGTGGAACGACGCCGCTGGCGCGAAGCAAGAGAAGACCGAGTGGCATCGCTGCGTCGTCTGGAACACCAAGAATTCCCAGCTCGCCGACATCGTCGAGAAGTACGTGAAGAAGGGCGACAAGATTTACGTGGAAGGGCGGATCGAGTATCGCCAGTGGCAGGACAAGGAAAACCAGACGCGGTACTCCACGGAGATCAATGTGCGCGAAATGCTCATGCTTGGGGGTGCGCCGGGCGGTGCACGCAGCGGCGGCGATTTCGAGAGCGAGCCCTCAAACGGAGGACGACCGCGTTCTGCAGCGCCCGCCAAGGCCAAGACTGGCGCCGGCGGCGACGACTTCGAGGACTTCCCCGGGGCACTCGCTGACGAGGATGACGACCTGCCATTCTGATACCGCGATGTGGATAACTGCGACGGGGACGAGCAAACGCACTTCGCCGCATCGCAAATCACTGTCGCACCAATAGTTGTGTGCCCGGCCGCTCCGCTCTATTATCGCGGGGCGGCCGTTTCTCATTCACGGAACGATCGTCCTCTCTTCAGTTCCGCCGCAGCCGGCGACCAATCCGATCTTCCCCATGCGCCTGTTTGGCGCAGCAGCCCTCGAGCGCGTGCACATTCCTCGTTTCGGCTGGTCCATTCCCGCGGTCTCCCTGGCCTTTCTCGCTTCGGTTTCTTCTGCCCAAGCGCAGGATACCCGCGCCGAGATACCCGCGTCTCACACGGTCAAGCGTGGAGACACCTTATGGGATCTGGCGCAGACCTACCTGGGCGACGCCTATCTCTGGCCCACGATCTATCGCCTCAACACCGATCAGATCGAGGATCCGCACTGGATTTATCCGAATGAGCTCCTGCGCCTTCCCGGCTCGGCTCCGGTTGCCGTGCAGGCCGCGGAGCAGGTAGTAAGTCGCGCAGGTCCGAGCATCTTTCGCCGGGAGGTCGTGAGCCGGGGCGCGAGTTCACTCGCTGCGCCGCCCGCACCGTCGCGCGTTCCGATCGGTGACGTCCTTCGCGCCAGTTACGTGACGGCAGAGCAAGGGCCACGGTCCCCAGGGCGGTTGCTCTTTTCGGCGGACATTCCCGGCATCGCCAAGGAACGCTCGACGACGAACTTCCAGATGTACGACAAGGTGCTCATGGCTCCTCCGCCCGGTAGCATCGCAGGAGAGGCGGAGAAATTCATGAGCTACCAGCTCGGCGAGACGATCGAAGGCTTCGGGACCATCGTGATCCCGACGGCCCTTCTCCAGGTCGTTCGTGCGCCACGCCAGGGTGAGGCGGCTATTGTCGAGGTGCTGGAAGTCTATGGAACGGTGAACGCCGACGCGCCGGTCATTCCGATGGACACTGCGGGAGCGGGCGCGAACGGTTCGCCGTCGCTCGTGACTGATGCGAGGATCACGAAGATTCGCGCGATTCATCGCGAATCGGTGCTGCCCTCCCTCGATTACGACGTGATCTTCGAGCTTACCTCCCGGGATGGCATCAAGATCGGCGACGAGGTGTCGATCTTCCGGCCGCGCCAAAGTGAGATTCCTTACGAGCGTCCGGCGATCCCGGAGGTGGCAATTGCAACGGCGCGCGTCATCCGGGTCACGCCATACGGCAGCACCGCTCGCGTGACCTCGGTCCAGCAGCCAGCGATCAAGGTGGGGCAGAGCGTGCGATTGACGGCGCGGATGCCCTGACGGTAGGTCGTGGGAATGACGTAAGGCGCGTTCGCGCACTAGATTGCGCGAACGACATGACTGCGATCGCCCACTTCATTGCTATCAGCTGTTACATCGGCGCCGCGGCCCTCGCCGCGACGCCGTTTGCGCGTCCCGTGGGGGCTCCGGTGCGTGGTGTGATCGCGATCCTCTGCGTAGGCGTTCTCGCGCATGCGGCCGCCTTACTGGCGTACGTCCAGCGCGTGGGACAGCTGCCCCTGACCGGTCTGGGGCCCTCACTGTCGTTCGCCGGACTCGTGCTTGCCGTGACGCTGCTCGTCGTCGAGATCGTCGCCAGGGACGTAAGCCTCACGCTTGTGGCCGCGCCGCTCGCCGCGATCCCGACGATCTGCGCCAACCTCATCGGGCTGGTGCCTGGCGTCGAGCCCGCCGGTGCCCGTGGCGCGTGGCTTTTCGCCCATATTGCGCTGAGCTTCATTGGAATCGCCGCCTTCGCGACCGCGGCTGCAGCGGGCTGCATGTACCTCGTGGAGCGGCGTGAGCTCAAATCCCGGCAATTCGGCGCGATCTTTCGCTTCTTCCCGCCGCTCGACACCCTCGACCGGGTAAATCACGTGGCGGCGATCGCGGGGTGGCTCGTCCTCACGCTCGGTGTCGTCCTCGCGACGACCTATGCACTCACGTATCACGAGCTGAGCGCCCCCAAGATCATCTGGGCGATGGGCGCCTGGCTCGCGATCACGGGGATCGCCCTGGGCCGCTCGGTCGGCGGGTGGCAGGCACGGCGGGCGGCGATCTACTCAAGCGTGAGCTTCACCGCGATTGTCGTGCTCTACGTGGCGTTCCGCCTGTCCGAGTCCAACGGGGGAGGCCGCTTCCTGTGAGCACGCTGCCAATCCTGCTCGATGGGTCGGGCCTGCGAGTGCTGGTGGTCGGCGGAGGGAATGTGGCCACGCGCAAGGCGCGACAGTTCGCCCAGGCCGGCGCCATGGTGCGCATCGTCTCGCCGACACTTGATGGGGTGCTCGAGGAGCTCGTCCTCGAGTTCGCCATGCTCGTGGACCGGCGCCCATACCAGGAAGGTGACGTCGGTGACGCGCAATTGGTTATTTCCGCGACGAACGACCGGACCGTGAATGCCACCGTGGCGCGCGACGCGCTGTCGGCTCACCGCCTCTTGAATGCGGCCGATCACTCGACCGACGGCAACTTCGCGATGATGGCGACGCATCATCGCGGGCCATTGACCATTGGCGTGAGCGCGGGTGGCGTTCCTGCTGCGGCGATTCGCATCCGCGACGCCATCGCCCAGCGGTTCGACTCCCGCTATGCCGACGCGCTCGCCGATCTTGGCGCGCTCCGCAAGTGTACGATCGCGAATGGCGACTCGCACGTGTGGCGTGAACGGTCATCGCACTTGATCGACGACGACTTCTGCGATGCCGTCGAGGGCGGGGAGATTTCGCAGCGGATTGCCGAATGGCCGTGATCGTCGTGGGAGTCAGTCACCAGGGCGCGCCGCTCGACGTGCGGGAGCGTCTGGCGTTCTCGTCGCGCGAGATCGTTCGCACCCTTCAACAGGTCCGAGAGATCACGGGCGCTCGGGAGGGCGTCCTTCTCTCCACCTGCAACCGTACGGAGCTCTACCTCGTCGAGGGTGATCGCGAAGCGGCGTCCTCGGTGTGGGGTCTGCTGTCGGATCGGCTTGGCGCCGACGCCATGCCCTATGGCTATGTGCGCCGCGATCGCGACGCGGCGGCCCACCTGTTCCGCGTTGCCTCCGGCATCGAGTCGATGATGGTGGGCGAAGCGCAGATCCACGGCCAGGTGCGGGACGCATGGGAACGCAGTCGGTCCGTATCGGGCGCGGTGCTGAACAGGCTGTTTCAGCGAGCGTTGCTCACGGGTGGGCGTGTTCGCAGCGAGACAAAGCTGGGACACGGCGCCATGAGCGTCAGTTCTGCCGCCGTCCAGCTCTCGAAGAAGATCTTCGGCGCCCTCAAGGGACGGCGCGCGATGGTGCTGGGTGCCGGCGAGATGGCGGAGCTCGCGCTCGCGTCGCTTCAACACGAAGGCGTGGAGGCATCGGTAGTGGCCAACCGCACCTACGATCGCGCAGTCGTCCTCGCGGCCCGATACGGCGCTACCGCCGTCCGTTACGAGGAAGCATGGGCCGCCCTCGGCGACGTCGATGTGCTTCTCTGCTCGACGGCCTCGTCACGACCGGTGGTGAGCGTTGCGAACGTGATGGACGCGGTGACGAAGCGGGGAGACAGGCCCCTCTGCATCCTCGACATCGCGCTCCCGCGCGACGTGGAACCCGAGGTAGGCAAGCTCGCGAACGTGTATCTCTACGATCTCGATGACCTCCAGGCCGTCGTGAGCGCGAGCCTCGCTCGCCGGCGTGGAGAGCTTCCGGCGGCCGAGGCGCTCATCAGCGAGGAGGTCGAGAGCTTCTGGCAGTGGGCTGCCGGTCTCGCGGCCGTGCCGGTGCTCACGCAGCTCCGTTCCGAGGTGAATCGCGTTCGTGCGCACGAGCTCGAGGTGGTGTTGCGCCGGCTCGAAGACCTTACGCCCGAGCAGCGAGCGATCGTCGAGCAATTCGCGCAGTCACTGACGAACAAGTTCCTGCACGAGCCATCGATTCGCCTGCGCTCCGCCGCAGCCAACGGGCGCGGTCTCGGCGTCGTCGATGCGGCACGGTACCTCTTTGGCCTCGACGAGCGCCACGGCGACGCCGTGCCGCTCGATCACGATGTTCCTCCCCGAACCACGGACACGACCTCATGAAGAAGGTGCTCATCACTGGTGGAGCAGGATTCATCGGCTCACACGTCGCTGATCGCTTTCTCGCTGAGGGGTGGGAGGTGCACGTGATCGACAATCTTTACAATGGAAAACGGCAGAACGTCCCGGCGCTGGCGACGTTTCACGAGATCGACATCCGGGATGCAGCGGCGGCGGAGCTCGTGCGCAGCATCGCTCCGAACGTACTCGTGCATCTCGCTGCGCAGATGGATGTGCGCAAAAGCGTGGCGGACCCGCGATTCGACGCGCAGGTCAACGTGCTCGGATCGATCAACCTGCTCGAGGCGGTGCGGGAGCACTCGCCGACCACGCGCGTCGTATTCTCGTCGACGGGTGGGGCCGTCTACGGCGACTTCACGCAGCCACCCAACGTCGAGACGTTCAGCAAGAATCCCGAATCGCCCTACGCGATCTCGAAGCTCGCGGTCGAGAACTACCTCGCGTACTACGGCCGGGTGCACGGGATGGAGTACGCTGTCATGCGCTTCGCGAACGTCTATGGCCCGCGCCAGGACCCGCACGGCGAGGCAGGCGTCGTCGCCATCTTCTGCGGAAGGATCCTCGATGGTGAGCCCATGACGGTCTTCGGCGACGGCCTCCAGACCCGCGATTATGTGTACGTGGGCGACGTCGTCGATGCGACGTTTCGGGGCGCGACTCAGCCGTTGCCGAGGACCGAGGTGCTGGATACGAGGGCGTATAATGTGGGCACGGGCGTGCCCACGGACGTGCTTCGTCTCGCGAACGTCCTCATGTCCGCCGCCGGCACTCGCACCCCGGTGGAGCATGCGGCCGAGCGGCCAGGTGAGCAACGCACGTCGTATCTCGACGTCGCGAAGGCGAGCCAGGAGCTCGGGTGGCGGCCGGCGGTCACCCTGGAGGAGGGGCTGAGCAGGAGTTTCGAATGGTTCAAGGCGCGCCGCGTGCCCGCCGGTGGCGCCGCGGTGGGGACTGCATGATCACACTGCTCCAGGTGGGCAGCGCCGTTCCCACGACGCCACGTGATCTCGTCGTGAATGCCGGCACCGAGACGCATGTCGTCCTTGCCATTCTTGTGGTGCTGTCGCTCGTGAGCTGGTCGATCATGTTCGGCGTCGGCCGGCAGTTGTCGAGGTCCCTCAAGCTGTCCACGGCGTTTGCGCGCGAGGTGGAGCGCGGCGCGAGGCTCGCCGCCGCTGGGGAAGCGGCGAAGCATGCAACGCCAAACGCCGCCCAGCGGTTGCTCGTTCGCGCGTTGCAATTCCTCGGCGACATCAATCCACCGCGGACAGCGAGCGACTACTCGGACACGGCGCCGGTGCAGCTCTCGCCAACCGCGGCCGCATCCCGGGTGGAAACGCTCCGCCTCGTGCTCGACGCGGAAGCGCTCTCCGAGCGTGATCGCCTCAGTCGATTTCTGCCATGGCTGGCGACGATCGGGTCTGCCAGTCCGCTCATAGGACTGCTCGGCACGGTGCTGGGGATCATCACGGCGTTTCTGGGCATTGCCACGCGCGGCTCCGGCAACCTGGCCGCGGTGGCACCTGGCGTCGCGGCGGCGCTGATCGCGACGGCGGCGGCGCTCGCGGTCGCCATTCCCGCCACGTTCGGGTACAACATCCTCGCCAACCGGCTGAACCGACTGGACAACCTGCTCGAGGGTTTTGGTACCACTGTAATCGCGATGCTCGTTCGCGAAGGGCGGGTGTAAGTGGCTCGCCGTCGCCGCGAGATGCCGCTGAACAGTGAGATCAACGTCGTGAGCCTCATCGACGTCATGCTCCTGTTGCTCGTCATCTTCATGATCACGGCGCCAATGATGCAGGGCGGGGTGGATGTTGCGCTGCCGAAGGCCGACGCGAAGCCGCTGGATCCGAAGAGCGGCATGGTGGTCACGATCGATCGTTCGGGCGCAGTGTACGTGGACGAAACCAGGATGTCGCTGGCGGAATTCCGCTCGGCATTCCGGTCGCTGGCGTCGAAGCGCACGAGCGACGGCGTGTACCTCCGTGGGGACTCCAGCGTGCCGTATGGGGTCGTGACGCAGGTGATTGCCATCATGCGTGCTGCGGGAGTGAGCGATGTCGGCCTGATGACTGATCCGCAAGGTGCGCCGTGACGGCACTGGCGTCGGACGAACGTACGTCGCTCGGTGTGCCGGTGCTGTGGTCGGCGCTGTTGCACGTCGGTGCCGCCGCCGCGCTGTTGTCTGCGCGCGGGACACCGCATCCACCAACCGCGCCGATGTACCGCGTGAGCCTCATCGCGGCGCCAACGGGCGAGCGGGCGGTAGGCGTCGTGTCGCCTGTGCCCGCGGCGCCCGCGCCGCTTGCACCCGCAGCCGAACCGGCGGCCGCCCCGCGTGCCCGCGAGACTCCAGCGCCCGCGCGGATGTCGCTCCCGGCGAAGTCGGCTGCGACGCGCGTACCCAAGGTGGCGACGCCCAATGCCGCCAAGACGGCGTCGGTTACCGCCCGGCCGGTTGCCGGCGGGGGACCGGAGGGTGGGCGCGGTGCCGATGTGGCGAACGTGAAGGCGGATGGGATCGCTTTTCCTTATCCCGTGTATCTCGCAAATGTCGTTCGTCAGATTGCCCTCAACTTCAAGCCAACGGCGCGGGGGGCTCTCGCGGCCGAAGTGTCCTTCATGATCCGTCGAGACGGCACCATTGCCGGCGTACGACTGACCAAGAGGTCCTCCGTGTATTCGTTCGATCAGGACGCGCTCGCGGCCATCGAGTTAGCGGGACGCGCGTTTGGACCATTGCCGGACGGTTTCTCCGACGATGTGCTCCCAGTGATTTTCAGCTTCGATCCCCGGCTCATTCATTGATGCAGCTCACGTCCGTCATTCGCCATGTAGTCGCCGCGCTCCTGGTCGTCTCGTCTGCGTCCGCGCAGGACACGACCAGGGGCGTGCGTATCGGCCTCACGTACGCGGCCGGCACCAAGCCTGGCGTGGTCGTGCTCCCCGGCAAGGGACTCGGCGCCGATTCCATTCGCGCCATCGTACAGCGTGATCTCGATTTCGGTGACCGCGTGGACGTCATTGCCCTCGAGGGCAGGGCGCTCGGAGACGCCACCGCGACGATGAGTCCCAGCTGGGGGGTGCTGGCGCGCATGGGTGCCGCCGCAGCCGTGCAGGTCACCCCGACTTTGGCAGGCATGCACCTCGTGGTCTACGACGTGGCGAAGCAGACGACTGCGCTCGTGCGCGACTACGCGGCGCCGCCGATGACACGTTCGCGCGAGTGGCGTTCCATCGCGCACGGGCTTTCGGATGATCTCGAGGAGTCGCTCAGCGGCGTAAAGGGCATCGCCCGCACGCGCATCCTGTTCACGCGGGGCAACCGGCTCTGGTCGGTGGACAGCGACGGGGAGGGGCTCGTCGTGGTCGCGGAGGCGGGAACGCCGGCGTCCGGCGCGTGGAGTCCGGATGGATCGAAGGTGACGTACAACACCCTCGCACCGGCGCAGGTGGTCGTGAAGGAGCTCGCCGGCGAACCGACGCGCACGATCGCGTCGGGGCCAGGGGTGTTCATTTCCCCCGTTTTTGCGCCGGACGGCGCGAATGTGATCTACGGCCATGGTGTGGACGAGGGTGTCGATATATTTATCGCGCCGACGTCTGGCAGCGGGGGGCATCGCCTCTCCGTTGGTCGCGGCAGTGACAACGTCTCTCCCACCTTCAGTCCCGACGGGCGCCGCATCGCCTTCATGTCCGGGCGGGCCGGTCATCCCGAGATCTACACGATGGACGCAGACGGCACGAACGTCGAACTTCTTACGCCACCCGAGTTCGATGAACGGTCGCATCGCGCGTCGCCGGATTGGTCACCGGACGGCAGGTACGTGGCGTTTCATTCGATGATCGCGCATGCGTTTCAAATCATGACCATCAGCCTTCGCGATCGCGGACTCAGGCAGCTCACGAGCGAAGGGCGCAACGAGGACCCTTCCTGGGCGCCCGACGGGCGCCACATCAGTTTCTCATCGAACCGCACGGGCGTGAAGCAGCTGTGGGTCATCGATGTGGAGACGGGCCGCTCGCGTCAGTTGACGCGCGGCACGGGCGACGCGCGCAACGCAGCGTGGTCGCCTCGGCTACGGTCGTACTGACGTACTCCCGAGTCACCGCTGAAAACCTTACCTCTCCGGAGACCCGCATGACCCGTTGCACTCTCGCAGTTTCGCTGATCGCCGGCACCATCGCGCTCGGCGCTTGCCGTGGAAAGCCCGCACCCGCGCCGGCTCCCGCGCCGGTTGTCGTCGCCGACCAGCCATCAGGACCGTCGGCCGCCGAGCTTCTTGCCGCGGAAAACGCGAAACGCCGCGCCGACTCGCTCGCCGCCGCCCGTGCGACCGGTAACGCGGCCGCCGCGGAGGCAGAGCGGGTGACCGCTTCACTCAAGGCGACGCTTGCCCAGCCGGTCTACTTCGACTTCAACAAGGACCAGATCCGCGACGATGCGCGCGCTGTTCTCGACAGCAAGGCAGCCATCCTCGCGGCAAACCCGAGCGTGACCTTCCTGATCGTCGGCAATACCGACGAGCAGGGCACGGCCGAATACAACCTCGCGCTGGGCCAGCGTCGCGCGGCGCAGGTGAAGCGTTACCTGGCGAGCAAGGGCCTGGAGGAAGGGCGTTTCTCCACTCAGAGCATGGGCGACGCGCAGCCGGCGGCGAGGGGCACGGACGAGGCGTCGTACCAGCTGAATCGCCGCGCCGAGTTCCAGGGCAGCAGCGTGCCGACCGTCCTCGCTCGCCCCCGCAGCTGATGCGCCGCATCCGGCTGTCGCCGCTATTGGCGCTGACCGCCGCTGGGTGTTTCGCCTCGAAGGGAGACGTCGCGTTGCTTCAGAGCCAGCTCAATACCATGAGTCAGGTGGCGAGCAGCAACGCGGAAGTCCAGCGGGTGCAGCTCGATCGCGCGGTCGCGCAGATCGTTGCGCAGATCGCGCGGAACAATGACTCGGTCCGGGTGATCGCTGCGCGCCTTGCGAAGCTGCAGGGCGATGTGCAGAACGATCACTATGACATGGGCCGTCAGATCCTTCAGCTGCAGGAGCTCAGCGGCCAGGGGCAACGCCGCATCCAGGAACTGCGCGCTTCGCTCGAGGAGCGGAACGCGCAGGCGGGCGGTGTTGCGGCCGCGGCTGATTCTGCCCACGCTGGCGCACCGGGGCCGGCGCAGCTCTTCCAGAGCTCGCTCGACCAGCTCCGTCGCGGCGCTACGGGCGTTGCAAGAAGCGGGTTCATCGACCTCCTCCGTCTCTATCCGGCCTCGGAGGATGCGCCCGAGGCAATGGTCTACATTGCGGAGACGTATGCGGCCGAGCGGAACCAGGTGGCAGCCGACTCGGTATACGGACTCGTCATCCAGAAGTATCCGCAGTCGCCGAGAGCGGCCACGGCGATGTACAAGCGCGCGCTTTCGCTGAGGGCAGCGGGGCAGACGTCTGCGGCACGGGCAACGTTCGAGCGGATCGTCAGGACGTATCCCCGGTCGGACGAAGCGGCGCTGGCGAAAGAGCAACTACGAACCCTTCGGTAGGTGGCAGTGGAGCAGACGACGGTGAAGAGCGCGGCCGAGATGCCATTCCTCGACCATCTCGAGGAGCTGCGGTGGCGCATCATCTGGTCACTCGGCGCATTGGTCTTCGGCGTCGTCGTATCCTTTGCGCTGCTGCTGAGGTTCGAGCGGCCCGTGCTGCTGTGGCTGCAGGGGCCGATTCTGCCATTGCTGCACGGTCGGCGGCTCATGAACACGCATCCCGGCGAAGGATTCTCTATCCTGATGCAGACCGCCCTCATCGGCGGGATCATCTTTGCCCTGCCGGTGATCATCTACCAGATCTGGGCCTTTCTCTCCCCCGCGCTGCACCGGAATGAGAAGAGAATAGGGATTCCCGTCATTGTCGGGGCCGTGTTCCTCTTCGTGAGTGGCGCCGCGCTCGCCTGGTATCTCGTGTTGCCGATGACGCTGCGGTTCCTGACGGGAATCGGCGATGACGCCTTCGACCAGATGATCACGGCGGCTGAGTACTTCGGCTTCGTCATCTCGCTCGTGCTGGCGATCGGGGCGGTGTTCGAGCTGCCGATCCTCGTGCTGCTGCTGTCCGCGTTCGGCCTGGTCACGCCGAAGTTTCTGGCGAGGTATCGGAAGCATGCGCTGGTGGGATCGTTCGTCGTCGCGGCGTTCATCACGCCGGGTGACATCTTCGTCACGAACCTGGTGCTGACGGCGCTGTTGTACCTGCTGTACGAAGTGAGCATCGTGCTGTCTTTCCTGGTGTTCCGGAAGCGCGAGAAGAAGCGTCTCGCCGATGAAGCCGACGAAGCGGGTGCGGCGGCGTGATCCGGCGGCTGGCGCTCGTCGCGCTGTGCGCGGTGGCGTCATTCGCCACCGATGCGCGCGCGCAGGTCGGCCGGCCCAACCCACGGCCGACCGCCGTTCCCGTTCGGCCCCCCGTGCGCCGCGACACGTTGCGTGCGCCCGGCGATACCACGACGCACGTCGATTCGCTGACCGAGTCGACCTTCGCGGCCCCGGATTCGGTGATCCGCCGGCTGCTCGCGAAGCCCGGGTACAACGTCACGCGGTATCAGGGCGACATCATCACGTTCGACGCGCTCACGCGCGCCATGCAGCTCACGCAGAAGGCCATGGTGCAGCGGGACTCGCAGTTCGTGAAGTCAGACACGATCTTCGGTGGATCCGGCAGCGCGATTCGCGTCGGGAGTGATCCATCGAAGCGGAACAACGTGTTTGTCACTCCGGGGCAGGCCCCTATCCTCAGTGCGGGCTCGGCTACCTACGACCTCACCAACCGGCGCGCCTCGCTGGCCGGCTTCAAGACGCAGATCCCGCAGAGCGGCGAGGTGCTCACCATTACTGGTGAACGCGCCACAGTCCTCATGACGACCAGGGACTCGACTGCCGGTGGCAAGGGAGCGGACATCTACTTTCGGAACGGTACGGTCACCGCTTGTGACGACTCGGTGCCGGACTATTACTTCAAGGCGAAGGAGATCAAGCGGACGGGATCCTTCGTCGTCGCCCGGCCGGCAGTCCTCTACATCGGTGACGTGCCGGTGATGTGGTTGCCCTTCATTTTCCAGGACGTCCGCAACGGTCGGCGGAGTGGGCTGATCGCGCCGAATATCGGGGTGAGCGACATCGTGCGCAACAGTCCCTCCTATCGCCGGAACATCGAAGGGCTCGGCTACTACTTCGCGATCAATGACTACCTCGACTCGCAGGTATCGGTCGACTGGCGGAGTTCTGCGGGCGACGCCGGCCTCGTGCTCGGCGACGCGGGTTTCGCGAGATACAACGGCGAGTTTCGCTATCGCTGGCTCGAGCGCTATGTCACCGGCAATCTGGCGCTGAGCGAGACGCGCACGGGCGCTGCCAATAACACGGCGCTCACCTGGGGACACCAGCAGAATTTCACGCGCAACAGTGCGTTGACGCTGAACCTGAACCTGGTCAAGAATACGTCACTGCAGCAGCAACTGACGACCAATCCGTATTCGTCGCTCGCCACGATCGCATCGCAGGCGAACTACCAGCAGAAATTCGGCCCCATGCAGATGAGCCTGGGTGCCTCACAGAAGCAATATCCCGGGCGCACGCAGCTCGACCGCAACTTTCCGACGCTGAGCCTCACGACGAGCCCGCTGAATCTGGGATCGTGGCTCACATGGACGCCAAATCTCAGCTATTCCGCGACCCAGCAGCTCGGCATCGATCAGCCGTCAGCGCTCGGGCTGTTGCTCCGCGCCGGCAAGACGATTGCAGGCATGGACACAGTCTTCGGCGACACGCTGCGTCGCAGTTCCCGCACCAGCCAGCTCACGTTCGACACGCCGCTCACCGTCTTCGGCTACAACATCGGAAACCAGATCAGCGTGAATACGGCGCACAACGATTTTGCCGAACGGGAGATCGTGACGGATGTCATCACCGGGGTGCAGAGCGATCGCATCTACGCACAGACGTTCCGGACCGAGATCAACTACACGCCAATTTTCACGCTTCCGGCGCTCGCACGAAACAACTTCAACCTCACGCAGTCGGTGTCGTTGTCGAACGTGGACGGCGGTCCGCTCTGCATTCGCAATGAGCGGACGGGCGGCGAGTTCGTCTGCCAGTCCAAACGACCGACCTTCGGGCTGTCGGCGGCACCGACCGTCTTCCACATCTTCGACCAGATCCCCTTCGGCCCGTTTCGCGCGATCCGTCACTCGATCGTCCCGACAGTCAGCTACTCGTATGCGCCGTACCGTGCGGTGAGCAACAGGTATCTCGCCGCCCAGGGGTATTCGAAGTACAGCGCCACGACCCAGGACACGACGGGATACCTGGGTGCCCTCGCACAGAATGCCCTGTCCTTCGGCCTCTCGACGAACTTCGAAGGAAAGGTGCGGACGCAGAACGACACCAATCCGGAAGGGGGAGAAAAGCTCAAGCTGCTTTCGCTGAACTTCACGTCCCTGGCCTACGACTTCGAACGTGCGCGCTATACGCACTCGCCCATTCGCGGACTCACGACGCAGAACTTCGGCTACACCGTCCGTTCCGATCTGCTGCCAGGTGTGGACATCGGCGTCGACTATTCTCTCTTCGCCGGTTCCACGCTGAGCGATTCCGCGATCTTCAAGCCGTACCGCGAGCGAGTCACCGGATCGTTCTCCTTCAGCAACTCGGCCAATCCGTTCGCCGTGTTTGCGCGACTCTTCGGCAAGGCGGTTCCGCCGACGGACGCGAATACCGATCGTTTGCAGCAGCCGCCCGACAACCGCTATGCCGCGCAGGTCGCCGCGCAACCGGTCGCCGGCCGGTCGGCGCGCAGCGCATTGCAGCTTCCCGCCGCCACACAGGGGTGGCAGGCGTCGTTCACCTTCACGTCGGCGCGACAGCGTCCGGTGACCGGCAGCAATGTGGTGCAGTACGATCCAGGCCTCGCGTGCGCGATCCTCAATACGGCAGTCACGAGGCTCCAGTACGACGCCTGCGTGGCGTCGGCGCGCTCGAATCCCAATCCGGCGCTGCCCATCGGGTCCAATCTGACCGGGTCGACGATCTACGTGACGCCGCCCACGACGTCGCTCGGCAGCAGCGTGAGCTTCAACCTCACGCCGCGTTGGGCGGCCGCATGGCAGACGCAGTACGATTTCGAGGCACACAACTTCGCCAGCCAGATCGTCTCGCTGCAGCGGGACCTGCACGACTGGCGCGCCATCTTCGCGTTCACGCAGTCGCCCAATGGCAGCTTCGCGTTCAGCTTCAACGTCTCCCTAAAGGCGGAACCCGAGCTCAAGTTCGACTATCACAAGGCGACCTACCGCAACGAAGGTCTCGGTCGCTAGGCGCAGACCTTGAATAGTGATGGCGCCGCGCAGACATTCCCACATGGCTACCACTGTCACGCTCGATGGAACCTCGCTGACGCTCGACGACGTCGTCGCCGTCGCGGTCGACCGAGTACCGGTCGACCTTTCCGAGGTAGCCCGCGCCCGGATGATACGGGCGAATGACGTGGTCGCCGCGCTCGTCCGGGGGAGCGCCGTGGCCTATGGTGTCACGACCGGCTTCGGCAAGCTTTCTGATATTGCCATTCCGCGCGATCGCCTGGACGAGCTCCAGGTGAACCTCGTGCGCAGTCATGTCTGCGGTGTGGGGCCCCTGCTGCCCGAGCGCGAGGTTCGCGCGATGATGCTGCTTCGCGCGAACGTCATCGCGAAAGGGTATTCGGGGGCGCGGCCGGTGCTCGTCGACACGCTCGCCGCGATGCTCAATGCCGGACTGTACCCCTCGGTCCCGGAGCAGGGCAGCGTGGGTGCGAGCGGCGATCTCGCCCCGCTCGCGCACCTGGCGCTCTCGCTCATCGGGGAGGGCGACCTGAATTACCCCGGCGCTTCCGGCGCGGCGAGCGCCGTTCTCCGCGCTGCCGGCATCGAGCCCGTACGACTCGGCCCGAAGGAAGGCATTACGCTGATCAACGGAACGCAAGCACACACGGCGATCGCCGCGCTTGCGGTCGTCGACGCGCACCGCCTCTGGCAGATCGCGCACCTCTCCGGCGCCATGTCGCTGGACGCGCTGATGGGAACCCCCGTCGCATTCGATGCACGAATCCAGGATGCGCGCGGCCAGCTGGGCCAGGCGGCGAGCGCCGCGCTGCTGCGGCAATTGCTTGCCGACTCGCAGATTCGCGAGGCGCACGTGCACGGCGACCCGCGGGTGCAGGATCCCTATGCCTTGCGGTGCATGCCCCAGGTGCACGGCCCGGTGCTCGACGCGATTGACTTCTGCGCCGGTGTCATCGGACGCGAGCTCAACGCCGCGACGGACAATCCGCTCGTATTTGCGGACACCGGAGAGTTGCTAAGCGGCGGCAATTTTCACGGACAGGCGGTGGCCATGGCACTGGACTTCCTGGCGATCGCGCTGACGAACCTGGCCACGATCGCCGAACGAAGAATCGATCGACTCGTGCATCCGGATCTCAATCACGGGCTCCCCCCCTTCCTCACGCGCGACGCCGGGGTGAGCTCGGGCTTCATGATGGCGCAGGTCACGGCCGCGTCGCTCGCGAGCGAATGCAAGGTGCTCTCTCACCCGGCGAGCGTGGATAGTATCCCCACGGACGGCAGCAAGGAGGACCAGGTGCCGATGGCCATGGGCGCCGCGTGGAAGCTCCGGCGCATCGTCGGCAACGTGCGCAACGTGCTCGCCATCGAGCTGATGTGCGCGGCGCAGGGGCTCGAGTACCGACTGCCGCTCATTGCCGGACGCGGTGCGGCAGCGGGCCTGCGGCGCGTGCGCGAGATCATCCCGACGTTCGTACAGGATCGCGTATTGTCGCGCGACATCGACCTGCTGTCGGACGCAATCGCGCGTGGGCACTTCACCTCGGGCATTCACGGGGCATGACGGTCGTCTCCATGGCAAGCGGTCCGCGTGCTGTCCGCGCGCCTCGCGGCAGCAGCATCTCGTGCAAGGGATGGCAGCAGGAAGCCGCCCTGCGCATGCTCATGAACAACCTCGATCCGGAGGTCGCGGAGCGCCCGGATGAGCTGGTCGTCTATGGTGGTACGGGGCGTGCGGCGCGCAGCTGGGACGCATTCGACGCGATCGTCGCGGCGCTGCGGGCTCTCGAAAACGACGAGACGCTCCTCGTCCAGAGCGGAAAGCCGGTCGGCGTCTTCCGCACCCACGCCGGTGCGCCGCGCGTGCTGATCGCGAACTCCAACCTCGTTGGGCGCTGGGCCACGTGGGATCACTTTCGTGAGCTCGAGCGACGCGGACTGATGATGTATGGGCAGATGACCGCGGGCTCGTGGATCTACATTGGATCGCAGGGCATCGTGCAGGGCACGTACGAGACACTTGGCGCGGTAGCACGCCAGCATTTTGGCGGAACCCTTGCGGGTCGTCTGGTCGTGACGGCAGGGCTGGGTGGAATGGGTGGTGCACAACCCCTCGCGGCGACCATGCAGGGAGGGGTGATGCTCGCGTTCGACGTGGACGACGCGCGTATCGACATGCGTATCGAGACGGGTTACTGCGACGTAAAGGCGGCGTCGCTCGACGCCGGGCTCGCACTGGTCGAGGAGGCGCGCCGAGAGGGGCGAGCGCTTTCGGTTGGCGTCGTGATGAACGCGGCGCCGGCACTCGAGGAACTCGTACGTCGCGGAGTGCGTGTCGACGTGCTCACGGACCAGACGAGTGCACACGACATGCTGCGCGGCTACATCCCCGATGGGATGTCGCTCGCCGATGCCGCCGCACTGCGAGAGGCTGATCCCGCAGCGTACGTCGCCCGCAGTACCGCGACGGCCGTGCGGCACGTGCGCGCCATGCTCGCGCTGCAACGTGCTGGTGCCGTCACCTTTGATTACGGGAATAACGTGCGCACCGTCGCCCTCGATGCCGGCGTTGCAGACGCGTTCGAGATCCCCGGCTTCATTCCCGAGTACATCCGCCCCCTGTTCTGCGAGGGGAAGGGGCCCTTCCGGTGGGTTGCCCTTTCGGGTGACCGGAAGGACATCGATCGAACGGACGCGCTCGTGCTCGAGCTCTTCCCGGACGACGCGCATCTCGCCCGGTGGATCTCGCTCGCGCGAGAACGCATCCACTTCCAGGGACTTCCGGCGCGCATCTGCTGGCTGGGCCAGGGGGACCGGGCGCGTTTCGGCGTCGCGTTGAACGACCTCGTCGCGTCTGGCGAGCTGTCCGCGCCCATCGTGATCGGCCGGGATCACCTCGACACCGGCAGCGTCGCATCGCCGTTCCGTGAGACCGAGGCGATGATGGACGGCACGGATGCCGTGAGCGACTGGCCGATTCTCAACGCGTTGCTCAACGTGGCCAGTGGTGCGAGTTGGGTGTCGTTCCATCACGGTGGCGGCGTGGGCATCGGCAATTCGCTGCACGCGGGCCAGGTCATCGTCGCGGACGGTACTCCGGAAATGCGCGAGCGATTGCAGCGCGTACTCACCAACGATCCCGGCATCGGCGTCGCGCGTCACGCGGATGCCGGCTATGAGGTGGCGATAGCGACGGCAAAGCGGACCGGCATCACAATTCCGATGGCGCGCTGATGCTGTCCGCGCGCTTCAAGCCATGGCACGTTCCGATGTTCCTGGCCAAGTATGCCTGGCTCGCGGTTCGGAAGCGTCCGCTATTGGTGCACTTCGAGGTCACGCTGCGATGCAATGCGCGCTGCAACTTCTGCGATTACTGGAAGACGCCCGCCGAGGCTCGGCAACATGAGCTGAAGTCGTATGCCGATGCCGCGCGGCACTTCAACCCGATGCTCATCACCTTCACGGGCGGCGAACCCCTGATGCGCCGCGACCTGGAGGAGATCGTCGCGGCAGTCGACACGTCGGTCAACCTGAAGTACACCACGCTGATCACCCACGGCGGCATGCTGACCCCGGAGCGCGCCGTCTCCCTCTGGGACGCGGGCATTCACCAGTTCAACATCTCGCTGGACTACCTCGATGGACGCCATGACGAGGCGCGGGGCATGCCGGGGTTGACCGAGAAGATCTTCAACGCGGTTGACGGCATGCGCGCGCGCGGCATCGACAACATCCGATTCAACACGGTCATCAAGGACGACAACCTCGATCAACTCCTGCCGATCGTGCATCGCGCCGCGTCCCTCGGCTGTGGCGTGAATTTCAGCGTGTACACGGACGCCAAGAACGGCAATCGCGCGCATCGGCTCGATGCGCCGCATCATGGCGCGCTCGACGACGCCATGACGGAGTTGCTCGTCCTCAAACGCCGCCATCGCGGCGTCATCACGAACTCGGATGCGTATCTCGAGCAGATTCCCGCGTGGGCGCGCGGCGCCATCACCGAACCGTGCCGCTCGGGACAGCGCACCATCCACATCGACCCCATGGGTCACGTCAAGCGCTGTCCCGATTTTCCGACCGACTTCCATTGGACGGACTTCCGTGCCTACGAACCGATCAACTGCAACGCATGCTTCTATGCGTGTCGCGGTGAGGCGCAAGCGCCGCTGCGACTGTCGCGCGTGCGGGACGTCATGGGCAGGCCGCACGCGATAGCATGACTGACGTGCCAACGCTCTTCGTGAATGCCGCGCAGACGGTCACCTGCGCCGGTCCCGCAAGGGCGCGCCGCGGCACCGAGATGGCGGACGCAGACGTTCGCACGGGGTCCGCGGTGCTGGTGGAGCAGGGCGTTGTCGTGGCGGTGGACGATGAACGAGCCCTGCGCGAAGCCAATCGGCGCGCGTCGATCGTCGACTGTGACGGCGGCGTGCTCACGCCTGGATTTGCCGATTCGCACACGCACGCCATCTTCGGCCGCCCGCGTTTCGAGGAGCAGGAGCTTCGGGCCGCCGGCACCCCCTACATGGAGATCGCGCGGAGAGGCGGTGGCATACATGCATCCGTGCGCGATCTGCGGGTCCGCAGCGAAGACGATCTTTACGCACTCGCGGTCCCACGCCTCCGCGCCCTGGCATCATCCGGCGTGACGACCGTCGAAGTGAAATCGGGCTATGGGCTGTCGCTCGCGGATGAAGTGAAGACGTTGCGCGTCGTACAACGACTCGCGGCCACCCTTCCCATGCGCATCGTTCCCACATGGCTCGGCGCACACGAGATCCCCCTCGAATTCCGTGATCGCGAAAACGGACGACGGCTGTACATAGAACTGCTCGTTCGCGAGATGCTGCCCGTCGTCGCGCGCGAGCGGTTGGCATCGTTTGCCGACGTATTCTGCGAGCCCGGCGTTTTCACCGTCGACGAGTCACGCGAAGTCCTCCTGGCCGCGCGAGCCGCCGGCCTGGGGATCAAGCTGCATGCCGACGAATTGACGTCGGGCGGTGGCGCTGCGCTCGCGGCGGAACTGCGCGCCACGTCGGCCGACCATCTGGCGGCCGTCAGCGACGAAGGCATCGCCGCACTGAGTCGCGCGGGTACCGTCGCGACGCTGCTTCCTGGCACGATGCTCTTTCTCGGGAAAACGGGGCAGGCGCCCGCGCGACGGATGATCGACGCCGGCGTGCCAGTCGCATTGGCCACTGATTTCAATCCCGGCACGTCGCCGACCACCAATTTTCCGCTGATACTCACCCTCGGCGTCAGCCAGCTGCGACTTTCTGCTGCCGAAGCGATCATCGCCGGAACGGTGAATGGAGCCGCCGCACTTGGCTTGGCCGACCATGTCGGCCAGATCGCACCTGGTTTCTCGGCGGACCTGGCGCTGTGGGATGTCAGCGATTTTCGGGAGCTGCCCTATTGGTATGGCGCCGCTCGTTGCCGAGCGTCATGGGTGCGCGGCAAACCTTGTCACGACCATGACTTAGGACTAACTTTTCACGCCCGATCCCCTTCCTTCGCAGCACCGGGGACGACCCTTTCCGAGCCTTGATCGTCCCTGATGAAAGATGTCGCCAAGCTCAAGAAAAAGGCTGCCGAGTTCGAGCTGAAGAAGCAGTTCGACAGGGCGTTGGCGGTATACGTCGAGATCCTCGACGGATACAGCGCATCTGACGAGGAGGTCGATGTTTCCCTCTTCAATCGCGTGGGCGACCTCTACCTCAAGCAGGGCAGCGTCGGCGACGCGGTCGACTACTATGAGCAGGCGGTGGATCGCTACGCGGACGGCGGCTTTCACAACAACGCCATCGCCCTCTGCAACAAGATCCTGCGCAACTCCCCCGGTCGCGCGAGTGTCTACTACAAGCTCGGAAAGATCAGCGCGCAGAAGGGCTTCAAGGGTGACGCGAAGAAGAACTTTCTCGAGTACGCCGATCGCATGCAGTCGTCGGGCAAGATCGACGAGGCCTTTCGCGCGCTGAAGGAATTCGCGGACCTGTGTCCGGATCAGGACGACATCCGCCTCATGCTCGCCGAGCAGCTTTCGAAGAAGGGCCGCACCGGCGAGGCGATCGAGCAGCTCCAGTTGCTCTATGTGCGCTACTCGCACGAAGGACGCGACGCCGAGGCGAACGCCACCATCGAGCGCATGAAGGCGATTGATCCGACGGCGGAGCCGCGCGCGCTGGGTGATGCGCCGAGCCGCTCCGCGGCCGATCTCGTGTTTCTCGACCTCGACGACAGTGCGTCCCAGAAGCGTGGGTCGCCTCAGGCAAAGCGCGCGACGCTGGGCCTCGAGCTGATCGACACGGGTGACGAGCCGACGAAGCGCGCGGCTGACCTGCCCGATCCGCATGCGACACCTATTGTGTCATCTGCGGCCATTCCGGCGCTGCCGCTGGTCGCCCAGATTCTCGAGACGCAGGCGATCGAGCCCGCGATACTCGATGGCATGACGCGCGCGGACGAGTTCGAAAGCACGCGCAGCGGCAGTGAATCCTCCGAGCTGCTCGATGGCCTCGAAACGACCTCATTCGGCGCATCCGAGTCCGACGCATCCGACGAGATGACGGCATCTGGTGGGCTGCTGGACTTCGAGCCGACGAGCTTCACGTCGTCGGAACCCGAAACGGAACCGGCGCCGGAGCTCGATGACCTGATGGATTTCGAACCGTCGGTGGAGGCGGAGGAGCCCACGGGTCCTGACCTGGATTTCGGTGACATCGACCTTGATCCACCGTCAGCCCATGTTTCCGGTGCGGAATCGCCCCGCGATGGCCGCTCATCGCTGTCGGGGCTTCCCTTGCTGGCGGACGAAGATGGACTGGCGCCCACGGCTGACGCTGACGGGCCCGAGGCGGATGGCGACGGAGCAATAATCGGCGGTGAGCTTGAGCTCATCATGCCTGATACCGCGGAGGACGCTCCTGCGCCTTCCGCCGTCGAGATTCCGCTGCTGGACCTCGATCTCCCGCATCCGGGGGAGGCAACGGCCAGCGTCGAGGAGTCTGCGTCCGTGGATGCCGGCGACAGTGCGGCGGTAGAGTTCGCGGATGAGGAGCTCGCGACCATGCCGACGCCACGCCAGTCGACCGTCATCGCGGCCCGTGACGTCGACTTGCTGCGTGCACTCTCCGAGGCAGATCCGGACGACAACGGGCTTCGTCGCCGGATGGCGGAGGCGATGCTCGAGTCGGGGGATCGCGATGGCGGCGTTCATGAGCTCGAGGCGGCCATGGTGGGTTTCGAGCGCCAGGATGATCTCGCCGCCGCATCGAAGATCGCCGACGAGATCGTCCTGCTCAATCCGTCGTCGGTGAAGCACCACCAGAAGCGAGTCGAGTACGCATTCCGCACCAATGAGCGCGGTCGGCTCATCGAGGCGTACCTGCAGCTCGCCGAAGCGCTCTTCCGCGCCGGTCAGATGGAGAAATCGCGCGCGATTTACCAGCGGGTTATCGACCTCGCACCGGACGAGCAGCGCGCGCGGGCGGCGCTCGAGAGCTTTCCGGCGCCGGAGCCGCCGCCCGAACCGGTGCAGCCCACAGCCAGGCCGCGCCTCACCGGAACGTCGCGCGCGGGCGCACCTGGGCGCGCCCCTGCGCCGGTGGCGCCATCAGCCACACCCGACGACGAGTTCATCAACCTCGGCGACTGGCTCCGTGATGACGAGGCGCCGAAGGACACGCGCATGGTCGTCGATGAGGAGGAGCCGACGGGCGACGAAGAGGCCGATTTCCAGGACATGCTCAGGAAGTTCAAGCAGGGCATTGCCGAGAACGTCGAGGAGGAGGATCACCAGAGCCACTACGATCTCGGCGTGGCGTACAAGGAGATGGGCCTCCTCGACGAGGCCATCTCGGAGTTCCAGAAGGCACTGCGCGCACCGGCGAACCGGGTGCCTACGTATGAGGCGCTGGGTCTCTGCTTCATCGAGAAGGCGCAGTATCCCATGGCCGCGACGATTCTCGGTCGGGCGCTGAATGAGCCCAGCATCAGCGAGAGTCACCTGATTGGCGTGCTCTACCTCCTTGGGCGCTGCGCACAGGAGCGCGGGCAGCGACAGCTGGCGATCGACTACTACCAGCGGGTTTTCGTGCTGGATATTCAGTTCCAGGATGTCAGTGAGCGTTTGGCCGCCGTGGAGAGCACGGTTTCGTGACGAGTGCGGTCTTGCGCGCCCGAACGCCGCCAACGGCAGCGTTGCGCCAGATCCAGTCGCCCGTGCGGGAGCGTCTGGAGGAAGTCGTTCTCGAGATGCGTCGCGTCGTCTCGGCCGATTTGCCACTCATCGAACAGGTGAGTGGTCACCTGCTGCAGATTCGCGGCAAGATGTTCCGGCCCACGCTCGCCCTGCTCGCGAGCGAGACCGCGGGGGCGGCCGACGATCGGGTCGTCACGCTCGCCGCCGTGCTCGAGCTCATGCACCTCGCGTCCCTGGTGCACGACGATTCGGTCGATCACTCCGCGATGCGCCGGGGGTTGCCGAGCGTGAACTCCCTGTTCAGTCACCAGGTGAGTGTCATCATGGGCGACTTCCTGTATTCACGGGCGCTCGAGGCGCTCGTCGCGCTGGGAGACCTCGACCTCATGCGAGTGCTCACGCATGTGTCCACGCAACTGACCATCGGTGAGATGCGCCAGCTCGCGAACGTCGACGCGCTCGCGTTCACCGAGCTTGATTACGAGATGCTCATCCAGGCCAAGACGGCGTCGTTGCTGAGTGCGGCGTGTGAGACGGGCGCCATGTGCGGCGCCGCCGAATACCGGCTGGCGCTCCGCCGGTACGGCGAGCGGCTCGGCATGGCCTTCCAGGTGGCCGACGATATTCTCGACTACACGGGAAGCTCCTCGGTGACCGGCAAGCCGACCGGCGCGGACCTCAAGGAGCACAAGGTCACGCTGCCGTTGATAGCCGCGCTGCCTCGCCTCTCGCGTTCCGCGCGCGCCACGGTCGAGCGCCTGTTCGCGACGGAGACGCCCGGCGACGACCAGGTTGGCGAAGTCGTCGCGCTGGTCGCGGCGCACGGCGGGATCGATGAAGCACGCCGCCGTGGTGAAGAGTTCGCTCGCGAAGCAGAGGAAGCCCTCGACCCGCTCCCGCCGACCCAGGCGCGCGCGGCCCTCACCGATGCTATTGTGTACGTCATGGACAGACGCTCCTGATGCCACCACGCGGATCTTCCAGACAGCGACCGGGGTTTCATGCCGTGACGCTTGCCATCGGCTTCGTTGTCGGGGGCGCAATGACGCAGGTGGCACGCAAATTCCTTCCTCCGGGAGCCGTGAAGGAGTTCTTCACGACCGGCGTTCAGCCGTCGCTCGGGCCCATATCACTCGATCTCGTCATCATCAAGTTTTCGCTCGGACCCGTAGCACTCGATGTGAGCTTGTTGAGCCTGCTCGGTGTGCTCATCGCGTATCTCATAGCACGATCGCTTTTCTAAGGAGACGTCATGTTCGGCAATCTCGGTATGGGCGAGTTGATGGTTATCCTCGTCATTGTGCTGGTCCTGTTTGGCGCCAAGCGGATTCCGGAAATCAGTGCCTCGTTCGGCAAGGGTATCCGCGAGTTCAAGAAGAACGTCAACGACGTGGAGCGTTCAATCACGGAGCCTGAGCCCCGGGTCGAAACGCGTGCGGACTCGCGCCTTCCTGCCGGCGATCCCGTCGTGCGCCACGAAGCCTCGGAAGAGGTGCGCCCGGAGCCCAAGCGCCTGATCTAGGCGGTTGGTCCGCACGGCTGGATGATGCACGAAGGGCACACCGTGAGCTGGTGTGCCCTTCGTGCTGCCGCCCCGCAACGCCGGATCAACTCACGACGCGGTGGCCTGCTTGCGCAACTGCGCATTCAATTCCTTGCGGTGATCCTTGATCGTCGCATTCTTCCGAAGGTCTTCCAGGTACATCTGTACCCACTGGTCGCGCATCTGACGGAGACGTCGATTGCGGAGATCGGCTTTCTGTGCGTCGAAGGAGGCCTTGTCGCTCGGCTTGCGCGCATCCGTGCGCGTGACGAATACCCCGTCTGACTGACGGATCGGTCCGATCACTTCGTTGAGGGGCGCGACGAACGCCGTCCCGATGGCCTCGCGCAGGCTACCGAACTCCTTCACCGCGCCGGCGCGAGTCACCATGCCGGTGTGTTGGACGACAAGTTTGGCCGCGGCGGCCGCCGCTTCGAGTGACGACGCCTTCGCCGCAGTGGCGAGGGCCTGGGCGCTGGGAATTGCCCGCTCGACAGCGCGATCCTGGGCAACGCGAGCACGAACCGCTGCTTTCACCACATCGAAGGTCTTGCCGCCTTCCGAGATGCTGTCGAGCCGCGCGACGTAATACCCATCGTCGGCGTCGAACAGGTCGCTGGACTCACCGACGCGCGCGCCACCGAACGCCCATGCGCTTGCACTTGGCACTTCCTTGCCGTTGTACTGCGCGGGCTCGTTTTCGACGACATGGACATGGAAGGGCGCGAGCCCCATCGCCTTCGCCGCGTCGTCGAACTTGCGGGGCTCGTCAGCGCCGGCCACGAGCTTGGCGAGCTGGTCAGCCGCGCGATCGACCCTTGCCGTCGAAGAGTCACTCGGCTGGATACGGAGCAGGATGTGACGCATCGAGGCAGTGTCGCCCTTCCTCGAATCGATCTTGATGAGGTGGAATCCGAACGGCGTGAGCACCGGGCCGGAAAGTTCACCTGGCTTGAGGGCGAAGGCCGCCTTGTCGAAGGTGGGGACCATCTGGCCCGGAACAACCTTGCCCAGGTCGCCGCCGCTGGTGCCGCTGAGGGTATCGCTCGACTCGCGCTTCGCGACCTCCTCGAACTTGGCACCGCCGGCAATCTCTGCACGCAGCTTCTCGATGTGCACGCGCACGGCCGCCGTATCCGCCGCCGTCGTCACGCGTGGGATGTGCATGACCGTGAGCGATGCCTGTCCAGGGCGGTCAAATGCCGCCTTGTTCGCATCGTAGTACTTGCGCAGGTCGCCGTCGGCGATGTTGCTGTCCGCCGCCGTCGGATTGGGACGGAACACGACCACGCTGATTGACGCGCTGTCGTTCGCGTCGCGCCAGGCGCGCCAGAGGTCCGCATCGGTGACATAGAGGGCGCTGGTCACCTGTTCGAACAGCTTCTCCTTGGGCACCTCAGTGCGGAAGTACTGCTCCAGCGCGGCTAGCAGGCCTGACTGGCGTGCCTGTGCGCTGGCGAGGAGTCGCTGATACTTGGCCGGATCGAAGCGGCCGTCCGTCTGAAGGTCGGGCGCGGTGCGAATCCAGCTCGGCGGCGCGAAGCGCGCGTAGTCGCGTAGCTCCTCATCCGACACGCGGATTCCGCGACGCTGGTATTCCTGCTGGAGGACGACGTCAGATACCATGTCATCGAATGCCTGGTTCTCGATCCGCCGCTGATCATCCTGGGTGAGCGTACGACCCGACTGCTGTTGCGCCTGCTGCACGAGTTGCTGCGTGCGACGCTGCCAATCGGTATACAGGATGTCTGTCCGGTTCACCGTGGCCACGGCAGTGGACGTGGTAACCGGGGCCGAACCCATCAGGCCGGATGTCTGGAACAGCAGGAAACCGCCGACGAATGATATGAGCAGAACCCACATCACGACCTTGGCGGAGCTCCGCATTGTTTGGAGCACGGGGTAGAACTCCTTCGAGCTGCTGGAAAAACAGGAGGGGGAAGCAGGAAAACTTACGCGACGAGAAGGGCTAAAATCAAGTGAGGCGCGCACTTCTGATTGACTTGTACCACGTGTAGGATACCTTTGATCCTCGCATCCACCCGCCTGCGCGACGCCACCGAGGCTTTGATGGCCAGTACCGCCCGCATCGACGAGTTGAAGAAAAAATTCGACGAAAATCCGCGTCGCTATTTCGCGCCCCTCGCGAACGAATTTCGAAAGTCGGGTGATATAGAACAGGCTATCATCATCTGCGAGGAGTTCCTCCCGCAGCAGCCCGGCCACATGAGCGGGCACATCGTGTACGGTCAGGCGCTTTACGAGGCCACCCGCCTCCCCGAATCACGGACCGTATTCGAGACGGCCCTTGGTCTCGACCCGGAGAACCTGATCGCCCTCAGGCACCTTGGCGATATCGCGCGCGGCCAGCATGATGCCGCGTCCGCCCGGAGCTGGTACGTGCGCGTGCTCGACGCGGATCCGCGGAACGAGGAGATCCAGGCGCTGATCGCCGGACTCGATGCAGGCGACACATCAGCGGCAGGGAGTGCGGAGGAAGCCTTTACCGTGCTCGGCGCACCGTCAGCCGACTCCGCGGAGTTGGGCTTCGAGGTGGAGAAGGACGTCCTGCCATTCGACAAGCTCCCCACGCGGGAGGTGCCGGCGAGGCCGTTCCTCGACCCGTCCATGGCGGACACGGCACCAGTGGGCGTGCCGATCATCCCCGCCGCGCCCGTCTCGCCTCCTTCGCCGACGCCTGGCCTGATCGATGGGTTCGCGCTGCACGGGTTCGACGATGCGTCGCATTCAGCGGCCAATGACCACTCGTCCGCTCCGGCCGAGGGACTCGAATACATGGAGTTCGAGCCGCCCGCGGAGCAGCCGGCGGCCGCGGAGCTCGACGCAAGTCTGGACAGTGGTGTTCCTGCTTTTGCAGCGCCCGATCATCACATCGAGGCGCTCGAAGGTCTCGAAGGAAGCGGGGGACATTCGCAGGATGGCGGGGAGGCACGGGGTGGAACTGCGGCAGTCGATCTCGAGCCGCTGGACCTGGAAGGCGGCCTGATCTTCCCGTCCGCCGGTGCATCCACCGCGCCGAGTGCGGAGGCGTCAGCCAGCCCGGAGTCGATCGACGAGCCCGCGTCGCCCGCCAACACAATCGATTTCGAACGCTCAGCTGCTGCGGCGACGGACGTCGTGCCCGCGGAGCTTCCGCCAGAGGTTATCGCCGCCGAGGCAGCGTTGATCTCTGCGGGCGAAACGCCCGCTCCGATGCTCGCCGTCGAGGATGCGTCGGCACAGGTCGGGGTATCTCGTCCGCCGTTCGTCACTGAGACGATGGCCGAACTGTATCTCGCCCAGGGGTTCCGTGAGCAGGCGCTGGCGGTCTACGCGGACCTTCTCGCGGCGAGCCCGGACGATCAACGCCTGCGAGCGATCGTGGCGTCCCTCGAGCCCGTGGCCTCCGCCGATGCTGGACCGAACGTGCGCGATTTCTTCGCGCGCATCGCCAGACGGCGACCTGGCAGTGGCTCAGCGGCGCTCGAGCCCCCCGCTGACGATGATTTCGCGGACGACGAAGCGTCGGGCGATCCTGCGGAGGTCGCGGCGATGACCTCTCCTGAGAGTACAGAGCCACCGTACGAGTTGGCGGTCGTTGCCGACATCGCGGCCGTCGATGTCGCGCCCGCCATCGAACGGGCGGCAGCCACGCAGCAGCCCCACGGATCGATCGACGCGCTGTTCGAGAACAGGGGCGCCGGGAAGTCCGAAGATTCGGCCGCCGCGGCGCTTGCGCAGGCCTTCGGCGGGGGAATGGATGTTTCGTCGCCACCGCCCATCCAGGGACGTGCCGCCCACGAGGCGGAGGGAGAGCTTTCACTGGATAGTGTGTTTCGCGACGGGCCCGTGCGCGCCGCTCGCACGTCACAGAGCTTCTCCTTCGATCAATTTTTTGCGGGCGCCGAGGAGCGCGCCGCGCGCACGTCGCCGCCGCGAGGCGTCGCGATGCCGCCAGAAGGGCAGGACATCCCCGCTGAGCGCGGCGCGGATGATATCGAGCAGTTCAATTCGTGGCTTCAGGGATTGAAGCAGCGGTGAGGATCGCCGTCCTCAACGGGCCGAACCTCAATCTGCTCGGTTTGCGTGAGCCGGAGCTCTACGGCAGCACGACGCTCGCCCAGCTGGAGAACCAGCTGTCGGTGGTCGCGCGCGAGCTCGGCATTTCGATCGAGTGCTCCCAGGTGAACGGGGAGGGCGCGATGATCGACATCATCCATGGCCTGCGCGGGCGGGTCGACGGCGCCGTCGTCAATTTCGGTGCGTATTCCCACACCAGCCTGGCCCTTCGGGATGCGCTCGTGGGTGTCAGCATTCCGTATGTCGAGGTACATGTCACGAACGTCTACGCGCGGGAGCCAGAACGACACCACTCGATGCTCGCATCGGCAGCCGTGGGCGTCATCGTGGGACTCGGGACGATCGGCTACGAGCTCGCGCTGCGCGGCCTCGTCGAAAAGCTCGGCGTCTCGAGCGCTGTCGCATGAACGATCCACGGCGCGCGCGAATTGCCGCCTTGGTGGATGGCCTCACGGCGGCGCACCTGGATGGCCTGCTGCTCACCGGCCTCTCCAATATTCGGTATCTCACCGGCTTTTCGGGATCGAGTGCGTTGCTGGTGGTCACGCCGCGCGACGTGGTGTTCATCACCGACTTCCGCTACCAGACGCAGGTGGTGGAGGAGCTCGGCGACATCGCACGCGTGTCGATCGAGGCGTCGAGCCTGTGGACCGGCCTGTGGCAGCAGCTCGGGACACTGAGCGCGCTGCGCGTTGTCGGATTCGAGACGTCGCACATCCCGCATCGGGATTTTCAGCGCCTGGTGGAATCGGGCGGTCGCTGGCAATGGCGGCCCACGGTCGACCTGGTGGAGACCCTGCGCGAGCGAAAGGACGAATGCGAGATCCGGCGCATTGCGGAGGCCGCGACGGTGGCCACGCGCGCGCTCGAACGCACGCTCCCAGAAATTGCGGCGGGCATGACGGAGCTGCAGGTGGCGGGAGTGCTGGAGCGGGCGTTGCGGGAAGAGGGCAGTGAGGGCTTTCCCTTTCCCACCATCATCGCCAGCGGGCCGCGCTCGGCGCTTCCGCATGCCCGTTCCTCGACGCGGTCGATCCAGGATGGCGATTTTCTGCTCATGGATTTTGGGGCGGAGGTTGCCGGCTACTGCTCGGACATCACGCGGACCGTCGTCGTGGGGCGGGCGAGCGAAGAGCACCGGGTCGTCTATGACGTCGTCCGCGTGGCGAACGAGCTTGCGTGCGGCGGGGTGCGCGCTGGCATGACGGGCCGGGATGCCGATGCCATCGCGCGACAGTACATTGAGCGGGCAGGTTACGGGGAGTTGTTCGGCCACAGCCTCGGGCACGGAATCGGCCTCGAGGTGCACGAGTCACCACGGCTTGCCAGGACGGCGGACAATGCGCTTCCCGAGAATGCGGTGGTGACGATCGAACCGGGCGTGTATCGGCCCGGCTGGGGCGGGGTTCGAATCGAGGACGATGTCGTGCTCGGGGCGAACGGTCCGCAGGTTCTGACGCATTTCCCGCGCGAGCTCCTGGAGCTCGGCTGAGCGCCATGATGGATCGCGGCGCGCCTTCCAATGGGCCTATGATCGACCTACGCTACGTCAAGAAGCTCATCGACATCCTCGACGAATCGACGGTGGATTCCATCGAGATATCGTCGGACAAGGGCATGAAGATCCGCATCTCGAAGAGCCCGACGGGCCGCGGCGCCATGCAGGTGGCGGCGCCCGCCATGATGGCGCCGATGATGCCTCCCCAGGCGGCCCTGCCCGCGGGGCGACTCACACCGTCCGAAGGCGTGCAGGCCGTCGACGATGCGCGGCCGGAGGCGAAGACGGCGGCTGGCATCGAGGTGAAATCACCGATGGTCGGCACATACTATGGAGCTCCGGAGCCCGGCGCCAAGCCCTATGTCGTCGTGGGGTCGCGCGTCTCGAAAGGCCAGACGCTCTGCATCATCGAGGCGATGAAGATCATGAACGAGATCGAAAGCGAAGTCGCCGGCGTCGTGACAGAGGTGCTGGCTGCCGATGCGCAACCGGTGGAATACGGCCAGGCGCTCTTCCGCATCGACTCGCATGGCTAGCAAGGGAGCGACAACCGAAGTCGGCGCTGCCGGGGTCCCCGGCGGGAGCGGGTTCAACTTCAAGACGGTGCTGCAACAGCTCGTCCAGCGAGGCGCGTCGGATCTTCACCTCAAGGTGGGACGTCCGCCCACGTTTCGGTTGCATGGCGAGCTCACGCCGCTCGACATGCCCGCGTTGCGCCCGGAGGACCTGAAGACGCTGGCGGAGCAACTCATGACGCCGCGTCAGGTGAAGGAGTTCACGGACAACAAGGAATGCGACTTCGCTATCGGCGTCCCCGGGATCGGGCGCTTCCGCTGCAACGTGTACCAGCAGCGCGGCTCGCTCTGCTATGCCATGCGGGCCATTCCCTACCAGGCGCGCACGCTCGATGAGCTGAACCTTCCCAAGGTGCTCGAGGAGATTGCGCTACGTCCGCGCGGGCTCGTGCTCGTCACGGGCATTACGGGCTCCGGGAAGAGCACGGCGCTGGCGGCGATGATCCAGCACCTCAATGAGCATCGTCACGCGAACGTGATCACGATCGAGGACCCGATCGAGTTTCTCCATCGCGACATCAACTGCCACATCAACCAGCGCGAGGTTGGCACCGACACCGCGACGTTTGCGCAAGCCCTGCGACGGGTGCTCCGCCAGGATCCGGACGTCATCCTCATCGGGGAGATCCGCGACCTGGAGACACTCGACACGGCGCTGAAGGCCGCGGATACGGGGCATCTCGTATTCAGCACTCTGCACACCACGGACGCGACACAGACCATCAATCGCGTCCTCTCCTTCTATCCGCCGCACCAGCAGGCCGAAGTGCGCTTCTCGCTTGCGAGCGCGCTGCAGGCGGTGGTGTCCCTGCGTCTCGTGCCGCGCTCCGACAAGCCGGGCCGCATTCCGGCGTGCGAGGTCCTCATCAATACCCAGACGGTGCGCGACCAGATCCGGGACATGGACAAGACGCTCAACATCCCCGACCTGATTCGCGAAGGCACCGTGCAGTACGGCATGCAGAGCTTCGACCAATCGCTCATGGGCTGGTACTCGCAGGGAATCATCTCGTACGAGAGCGCCGTGTTCTTTGCGACGAGCCCGAGCGAGTTCGCCCTGCGCGTCCAGGGTGTCGCCGGAACGAGCGACAACAGCTGGTCCGGCTTCGAAACGCCCTCCGCCACCTGATCGAGATCGCATGTTCAAGAAGGTCCTGATTGCCAATCGTGGCGAGATCGCGCTTCGGGTCATCCGGGCGTGCCGCGAGCTCGGCGTGCAGACCGTGGCCGTCTACTCCGAAGCCGACCGCGAATCGCTGCATGTGCGCTTCGCCGACGACGATGTCTGCATCGGGCCCGCCCCAGCGCGCGACTCGTACCTGCGGATTCCCCGCTTGATTGCCGCGGCGGAGATCACGGGCGCCGACGCGATCCACCCGGGCTACGGATTCCTTGCCGAGAACGCGGAATTCGCGGAGATCGTGACCGCCAGCAACATTGCCTTCATCGGACCGACGGCGTCCCAGATCCGCGTGATGGGCGACAAGGCCGCGGCCCGCAAGGCGATGACGGCGGTGGGCGTGCCGATCATACCCGGCACGCCTGGCCCCGTGGAAGACGTCGACGAGGCGCTCGGCTACGCGAAGGAGATGGGGTTCCCCGTCATCATCAAGGCCGCCGCCGGCGGTGGCGGCAAGGGAATGCGCGTCGCGAAGGACGCGGAAGAGTTCGAGCGGTCCTTCCAGCTCGCGCGCAGCGAAGCGCTGTCCGCGTTCGGTAACGGCGACGTGTATGTGGAGAAGTATCTCCAGCGGCCACGGCACATCGAGTTCCAGATCATGGGCGACAAGTTCGGCCATGTCATTCACCTCGGGGAGCGCGACTGCTCCGTCCAGCGACGCCATCAGAAGCTCATCGAGGAAAGCCCGAGCCCAGCGATGACGCCAGATTTGCGGAAGCGGATGGGCGACGCCGCCGTGGCCGGCGCGAAGGCGATTGACTACGTCGGCGCGGGCACCATCGAGATGCTGCTCGATGCGGACGGCTCGTTCTACTTCATGGAGATGAACACGCGCATCCAGGTGGAACACCCGGTCACGGAGATGATCACGGGCGTGGACCTCGTGAAGGAACAGATCCGCGTCGCCGCGGGCCTGCCGCTGAGCATCAGCGAGCTACCGCCACTGCGCGGCCACGTGATCGAATGCCGCGTGAATGCCGAGGATCCCAATCGAAACTTCCAGCCCTCGCCCGGACGGATCGTTTCCTATCATCCGCCAGGGGGCAACGGCGTTCGCATCGACTCGCACGTGTACGCCGGCTATACCGTGCCGCCGTACTACGATTCGATGATTGCAAAGGTCATCTGCCAGGGGCGAGACCGTCCGGAAGCGCTCGCGAAGATGCAGCTCGCGCTCGAGACGTTCATCATCGAAGGCCCCACCACCACCATTCCATTTCTTGCGCGGGTGATGCAGAATCCGCGTTTCAAGAGCGGCGACGTCGATACCAAGTTTCTCGACCTGGAGCCGGATCTCATGAAGGAGCCGGCATAGGTGCGACTCGACGTGTTGTTCGGCGTACAGCAGCTCACGCCGCAGGATGTGCAGGGCAGGGTGGTGGCCGTCATCGACGTACTGCGTGCCTCGACGACCATCGCCGTCGCGCTGAGCAACGGCGCCCGCGCGATCATCCCGATGGAGAGCCCGGACGACGCGGTCACGCGGTCAAAGCAATTCGAGCGCGGAGCGGTGCGCCTCGCCGGCGAGCGCCGCATGCTGAAGATGGACGGGTTCGACCTCGGGAATTCGCCGGCGGAGCATACGCGCGAGGCGGTCGAGAGCAAGACGGTCCTGCTCTCGACGACGAACGGCACGAAGGCGTTGCTCGCAGTGCAGGGCGCGCGTGACGTGGTCGTCGCCTCGTACGTCAACCTCTCGGCCGTGAGCACAATGCTGCGCACCGCTCTGCGAGGCGGGGCAGACATCACGCTCGTCTGTGCTGGTCAGGATCGGCAGTTCGCGCTCGAGGACGCGGCTTGCGCCGGACGGTACGTGCATATGGTGACGAAGCGCATCACCGGACTCGACATGAATGACGCGGCGTTTGCCGCGTCGCTGATCGACAAGAAGTTCGGCGACAACCTCGTGCGGCTGTTCAACACGGCCGCGCATGGGCGCGCCCTCAGCGCGGCAGGCTTCTCGGCAGACCTCGTTGCTTGTGCGGGCGTCGATTCCTACCCGGTCATTCCCGTGTACCAGGATCGGCAGATCACCATGCTGGGGCCGGATAGAGAGCGGTAGGAACAGGATGACGGGAGGACAGTTGGACGGTATGAAACCACGGTCATCCGGGCTGGGTCGGGAGATCGGAGGTATCGCGCTTCTCCTCTTTGCCGTCTTTCTCGCCGGCGCGCTCGCGACGTTCGCACTCGCGGAGCTGCGCACTGGCGTCAACGTGCGCGAGAACGTGGGCTGGCTTGGCTACTGGCTCGCGCGACCGATCGTCGCACTCATCGGGTGGCCGGCGGCGGCACTCTCGCCGGCAGTCTTTGCCGTTCATGCGCTGCGCCTGTTCGGACGGCTCGAGTCCGAGACGGATCGGTCGTGGATGATTTTCTTCGCCGGCGTGGTCGCGCTCCTGCCAATCGCCGTTGCCCTGGCCGTCGGTGCACCACCGGCGGGGGAGATCTCCGGCGCTTCAGGACTCTGGGGCGGCTTCGTCGCCTTCTACTGGCGCCAGTTCCTCGGTGGATTCGGCGCGTGGGTCGTCGTCGCGCTGGCGGCGAGCGTGCTCACCGCGCTGACGCTTCGCTGGAACCCGATACGCATGCTCGTTGGGCGTCGTGCCGCCGTTGTCGCCGAACCCGTGGTCGAGATTCCCGCCGAGGAGCCGTACGCGCCTCCCAGGCGCCGGAAGAAAAAGGGCTCCGTCGAACCGCTTGCGCTGTCGCTCGAGGGCTCGCCGGACGATTTTCCGGCGATCGGATCCGATCCACTCGAGACGGCGATGCGCGCGCCCGCTTCTGCAGAGGCCGACGCGAAGGAAGAAGCAGCGATCGAGGAGGCCACGAAGCGTCGCGGCAAGAAGAAGTCGGACAATCCAAGCCCGCCGCGGCGCGACGAGCAGATCGTCGCGGAAATCGATGCGAGGGAAAAGCCGGAGGCTGCATCGGACGAACTGCCGCCGACCGACTTGCTGAAGTATGCGCCAGCACGCAACGCCGAAACGGGAAAACGCGAGCTCGACCTCATGGGCACGAAGCTCATGGACGCGCTGCGCACCTTCAAGGTCGAAGGAAAGCTCGTCAATCGGACGACCGGGCCGACTGTTACGCAGTACGAGATCGAGCCGGCGTCAGGCGTGAAGGTGCGGCAGATCGCCAATCTCTCGAACGACCTCGCGCTCGCGATGCGCGCGGCGTCCATCCGCATCGTGGCGCCCATTCCGGGGCGTGGCGCGGTCGGAGTCGAGGTTCCCAACCCGACGCCAGAGATGGTCGGCTTCCGCGAGCTCCTCGAACATGCCGACTTTCAGGGAGCGCGTGCCGCCCTCCCCATCGTGCTCGGCAAGGACCTCGAAGGGAAGCCAGTCATCGCCGATCTCGCGAAGATGCCGCATCTGCTCATCGCCGGTGCAACGGGTTCGGGGAAGTCGGTATGCGTCAACACGATCATCACGAGTCTCATCTATCGACACACGCCGAAGACGCTGCGCTTCCTCATGGTCGACCCGAAGATGGTCGAGCTGTCGGTGTACAACACGCTTCCCCACCTGCGCCACAAAGTCATCACCGACAATCGCGACGCGGCGGCGGTGCTGAAATGGGCCGTGATGGAGATGCAGGAGCGCTATGAGCTCCTCGCCGCGAATGGTTGCCGGAACGTGCAGGACTTCAACCAGCGCGTGCGTGACGAGACACCGCTCAAGCTTCCGCGACGCAAGGAAGTCGCCTTCGAGGACGACGTGTACCGCGGTCCGCTGCTGCCATACATCGTGGTGGTGATCGACGAGATGGCCGACCTGATGATGACCGTGCAGGGCGAGGTGGAAACGCCGATCGCCATGCTGGCGCAAAAGGCGCGTGCGATCGGCATTCACCTCATTCTCGCAACGCAGCGGCCGTCGGTGAACGTCATCACCGGTCTCATCAAGGCGAACTTTCCCAGTCGCATCGCATTTCGGGTCGCAAGTCAGATCGACAGCCGAACGATCATCGATGGCGGGGGGGCCGAGATGCTCCTCGGCAACGGGGACATGCTGTTTATTCCGCCCGGGAAGAGTGAGCCATCGCGGCTTCAGGGGGCCTACCTCTCCAGTGAAGAGACCGAGCGCCTGATGCAATGGTACGAGGCGCAGCGCGACCGCCGTCGTGCCGCGCTGGCCGACGCGGGCTTGATCTATGAAGCTGAGATGGCCCCAGACGAGCCCGACATTCTGGAGACCGTGCGCACGCGAGAAGCCGAGGCCCGCGCCGCACTCGAGGGCGGCGGGAGCGAGGAAGGCGGTGTCGCGGATGGAGCGCGGGATCCGCTCTTTCGCGAGGCGGCGGAGCTCTGCATCCAGAACCAGAGTGGTTCCACGTCACTCCTGCAACGGCGACTCGGGATCGGCTACGGACGGGCAGCGCGCGTGATCGATCAGCTCGCGGACGCGGGCGTACTTGATCCAAAGTCGGGGCCAAAGGGACGGGAGGTACGCATCGGGTTGGAGGACCTGGATCGCATCTGCGGAGTGCGAGAATGATGTCTCGGGCCGCGATCTGCCTCACATTGCTGAGTGCTTGGGGATCGAGCAGCCTACGGGCGCAGCTGCCCGTGCCGCCGTCTCCCGCGGGGAGCGTGACGGTGGATACGCTGCCCGCGTTCGAGCGCCTCAACGGCTCCCTGCTGCGCACAGGGGCGCTCGCCTACACCCTCTCCCTCATCCGCCCCACCGGCGACACAGCACAACTCGGCACCAGAAACGTCTCGGTGACTGACGTGTCGGTGGGAGGAACACCGAGCTGGCTGATCGCCGAGAGTCGCACGGGCACCGTCGTCGAGACGACGGATTCGGTATCGCTCGCTCGTGCCGACCTTGCGCCGGAGCGATGGTCGGCCACGAACGGACGGTCGCGCTTCGCGGCGTCGTTCACGCGCGACTCCATGTTTGGCGGCACGGACACCTATCAGGGCCGCGCGTCATTCGGCGTCGCCGTCCCGTCAAATGCGCTCCTGAGCGCAGGAATGGCGGAGCGCGTCATCGAGATGCTCCCGCTGCGGGAAGGGTATCAAGCCGGTGCGTACGTGGTCCTCGTGGAGGGGCAGACGCCGCAGATGGTGCGCACTGCGATCGTGGTCGAGGGTACCGACACGCTCACGATCGGACGGCAATCGGTGGAGTGCTGGCGCGTGCTGCTTCGGACGGTGGCGACCGAGGAGCGCCTGTGGGTGGCGCGTGACGGAGCGCGCGTCGTGCGGAGTGAGCAGCTTGTTGCCGGCGGCATTCTTCGCGCCGATTTTCAACCCTGATTCTCTGCGGCGCGCGCGACATCCGCTTGCCCCCGCGCCGTTCTTGTGCGCGAATACGATGCGTTCCTCGTTGTGGTGATGATGCCCGCAGGCGGCAGCGGCCTATTCTCCTCCCATGTCAGCGGCCAGGCAGGCATTGGGTGAATTCGGGGAGCGAGTCGCGGAGCGTTGGCTTCGGCGGAAGGGCTGGCGGGTCGTCCAGCGCCGATTCCGAACCGGGCACCGGGACATCGATCTGGTAATCGAACAAGAAGGACTCGTCGCATTCGTGGAGGTCAAGGCTCGGCAGGGCGACACTTTTGGCGATCCCGTTGGTGCTGTCAACTGGAAGAAGCAGAAGGAGTTGGGTCGCTCTGCCCGCGTCTGGATCGCTCGTCACGGACGCAGCGAGGAGGCGTATCGGTTCGACGTCGTGGGGGTGCTTGTCGACGGCGAGCGGGTTCGGATTCGGCACGTGGAGAATGCATTCTCCCTTCCTTCTTCGGGTTGATTTCGGGTCACCATCTTCGTATTCTATTCGGGTATCGGAAATGGATTATTTCCAATACGCTTATGCCCGCGTGGGCCACAGGAATCCACGACAAACGAGAGGCTGTGCATCGAAATGGCCGTGTCCACGATTGCGGAAGACAAGAAGAAGGCGCTGAACCTCGCCATCGCGCAGATCGAGAAGAGCTGCGGAAAGGGCTCCATCATGCGCATGGACGCCAAGGAAAGGGTTCGTGTCGAAGCGGTGCCGACCGGTGCGATCAATCTCGATGCCGCTATCGGCGTCGGTGGCATCCCGCGCGGCCGGGTGACGGAGATCTACGGTCCCGAGTCGAGCGGCAAGACGACGCTCTGTCTGCACGTCGTTGCGAACGCGCAGCGGATGGGCGGCGTCGCCGCATTCATCGACGCCGAGCACGCCCTGGACACGGAGTATGCGCGAAAGCTGGGTGTGGATGTAGAGGCGCTTCTGATCTCACAGCCCGACACCGGCGAGCAGGCGCTCGAGATCTGCGAGATCCTCGTTCGCTCCGGCGCGGTGGATATCGTCGTCATCGATTCGGTCGCGGCCCTCGTGCCGAAGGCGGAGATCGAGGGCGACATGGGTGAGTCACACATGGGCCTTCAGGCGCGGCTCATGAGCCAGGCGCTTCGGAAGCTCACTGGCTCCATTGCGCGTTCGAAGACCATCGTGATCTTCATCAACCAGCTTCGCGAGAAGATCGGCGTGATGTTCGGCAACCCCGAGACGACGACCGGCGGCAAGGCGCTCAAGTTCTACGCGTCGGTGCGGCTGGACATTCGCCGCATCGGCCCGGTGAAGGACAAGGAGGAGATCGTCGGATCCCATGTCCGGGTGAAGGTGGTCAAGAACAAGGTCGCTCCGCCGTTCAAGCAAGCGGAGTTCGACATCATGTACGCCGAGGGGATCAGTCACACGTCCTTGCTGGTCGATATCGGGTCGGAATCCGGCATCATCGAGAAGTCGGGCGCCTGGTACAGCTACAACGGGCAGAAGATCGGTCAGGGTCGTGAAAATGCGAAGATGTACCTGAAGGACAATCCGGCAATCCTTGCCGAGATCGAGGAAAAGGTTAAAGTTGTGCTCGGTATCGGGGCGGAGCAGAATGTTGCCGGGGGGGAGCCGGACGACGCCGAGTAGGCTAGCTTTCAGGGTAGCGTCATCCGGTCGCTGGCATCGCTTGTGCGCCGTCACGGATGCGTAACTGCTGGAACTGTCGCGCGGTTCGCGTGGTAGGTTAGATGTATAAGGAGCCGAGGAGTCGTTCTCTGGAATCGATGGGGCCCGGAATCCCCAGCGTGACAGGGCACCTCCTCGGTTTCTTATTTCTAGTGACTAAGTCGTTGACAGAAAGGAGTTTACACAGTGCGTGATAAACTACTTTCGAGGCGACGCCCGGGCGAGAGTTCGGTCGATGAAGGACCGGAGCGGGATGCCACCGCCAGCGATGGGAATAACTTCGAGGACAGCACGTTTGTGATTACTGCGGTAGTGCCCACGACCCGGCGGCCTGGACGCTTCGAGGTCGATGTCAACGGGCGATCGTTCGGCAGCCTGTCCGCTGAAGGGCTCGGCCGCCTCCGGATTGCGATTGGCAGTGACATCACGGACCGGGTGGATGCGGTACTCGCCGAAGCGGCGCAACTGGCCGTGTACGATCGCGCGCTCAACATGCTGGCGTTCCGCGCCCGATCGAGAGCAGAGTTGTCGCGCGCCCTTGTTCGCAAAGGAGCTGATCGCGAACACGTCAGACAGGCCATCGACCGACTGGTGGAGCAGGGGTTGATCGATGACACCGCGTTCGCGCGTGCCTTCGCGCGGGCCAAGGTCGTTGGTGCGAGCCATTCGAGGCGGCGCGTGCAGCAGGAACTTCAACGGAAGGGCGTCGCGCCCGATGTGGCAGCCGAAGCGATCGGCGAGGTCCTCGTGGAAGAAGGCATCGACCAGCTGGCACTGCTCGAAGCGGCTGCCCGGAGAAAACTCCGAACGCTGGCCAGCCTCGAGCCGGCGGTCCGGCGGCGGCGCCTTTATGGGTTTCTCCTGCGGCGAGGATTTGACAGTGGTGATATTCAGCGGGTGATGAACGCGCTGGGGGACCCCGTGGAGCCGACGGATGGCCAATAGCTTGAGTGCCGTGCCGATTGCGTGTGCGATTTGTGGTGGCTCGGCCAGGCCGCGTGTCGTGGCGTCGGAGCGCATGTTCGGGTGGGGGGGCGACTATCGCTACGACATGTGCGCCGATTGCGGCTGCCTTCAGCTGCGTGACGTCCCGGACAGCATGGAGCCTTTCTATCCGTCCGGCTACTATGCCTTTACCGAGCTTGCGTCTCCGACCGCCGCACGGCACCTGTATCGGCGCATCCGCGATGCTGTCCTGTTCGGTAGGGCGCGGGTGGCGCGGGCCCTTGTCCTCCCGATGCTTCCGCGGCGGGTCAGCGACTCGGGTGAATGGCTGGCGCGGTCCCGTGCCGAGCCGCGGAGTCGTATTCTCGATGTTGGATGTGGCGCCGGAACCCTGCTGAGGCGACTCGTGGATGCGGGGTACGCAAATGCCCAGGGAGTGGATCCCTTCATCGAGGCCGATATCTTTTATCGAGGCCGCGTGCTCGTCCATCGCGCACGTCTCGAGGAAATCGATGGCCAGTTCGACGTGATCATGATGCATCATTCCCTCGAGCATATCGGACCGCAGGTCGGCACAATGGCAGCCGTGGCACGCATGCTCGCTCCGGGCGGAACCTGCCTCATCCGCGTTCCAATCGTGAGCTCGTTTTCGTGGGAGGAGTATCAGGACCGATGGGTCCAGCTTGATGCGCCTCGCCACCTGTTCCTGCACTCCAGGGAGAGCCTGCGTCGCCTGGCGGAGGGTGCCGGGCTTCGCGTGGAGCGCGTGGTGTATGACTCCACGGTGTTCCAGTTCGAGGGCAGTGAACTGTACCGGCGCGACATCCCACTCAAGGACGCCGCCCTTCACCCTCCGACACGACTACAGCGCATCAAGTACGCGGTACGCGCAAGACTTCTGAATACGCAGCAGCGGGGCGACCAGGCCGCCTTCTATCTGCGCCCTATGTAGCGAGGTGTGCGCGCCCGCTGGTCCGCCTATATTAGGTGGATGCTTGCCTCAGAGATTCGCACGCGCTTTCTCGACTATTTCGCGCGCAATGAACACGTCATTCGCGCGAGCGCGTCACTTGTTCCGGAATCGGACCCGACCCTGCTGTTCGTCAACGCCGGGATGGTGCCATTCAAGAAGGTCTTCCTCGGCATGGAGGAGGCTCCTGACGGCAGGCGGCGGGCGACGACGGCCCAGAAGTGTGTCCGCGCAGGCGGCAAGCACAACGATCTCGAGCAGGTGGGCCACACCGCGCGCCACCATACGTTCTTCGAAATGCTCGGCAATTTTTCGTTTGGCGACTACTTTAAGCGCGATGCGATCCGATTTGCGTGGGAGTTGCTGACAAGCCCCGAGCACCTTGCGATCGACCCCGCGTTGCTGCGCGTCAGCGTCCACCACAGCGACAACGAGGCGTTCGACCTGTGGCGGGAAATCGCGGGCATCGCCGCGGAGCGGATCTACCGGCTCGGCGATGCGGACAACTTCTGGCAGATGGCGGACACCGGCCCATGCGGCCCATGCACGGAGATCTACGTCGATCTTGCCAAGGTTGCGCGAGACTTCCGGTTTCCGGCTGGAGCGTCCGGCGAGTGGACCGAGCTCGATCGCGAGGTGTTCTCGCAGGACGCCTTTGTCGAAGGCGCCGAGTCGGGCCGGTTCCTCGAGATATGGAACCTCGTGTTCATGCAGTTCGACCGGCAGGCAGACGGCACACTCGTGCCGTTGCCCAAGCCGTCGGTCGACACCGGCGCGGGCCTCGAGCGGATCGCCGCGGTCAAGCAGGGTGTGACGAACAACTTTCACACTGATGCCTTCGCACCGCTCATCAAGACGGTGGAGGACACCGTAGGATTTGCGTACTGGGGCAGGGAGAGCAGCGAGCACCGGACGGGGGTGCGCGTCCGCAATGGGGCGGGCGGCGGCGATGTCGTCACGAATGCGGTGGACCCCGCATCGTTCCGGGTCATCGCCGACCATGCGCGCGCTGTGGCGTTCCTCCTGGCCGACGGCGTCTTCCCGAGCAACGAGGGTCGCGGATACGTCCTGCCCCGAATCGTACGGCGCGCCGTCCGCCATGCGTACCTGCTGGGCCGCCGCGAGCCGACGCTCGTGCATGTCGTGCAATCGGTGATCGACGCGATGGGCGACGCCTATCCCGAACTGCGCATGCGTGCCGAGCATGCGCTGAAGACGACGCGTATCGAGGAGCAGGCCTTCCTCGCGACGATCGAGGGCGGGCTCTCGCGATTCGAGCAACTCGCGCCCGCGCACAGCACGCAGGGCAGCGCGGAGGTGCACGGCACGATCAGTGGCGAGGACGCATTCCGTCTCTACGACACCTTCGGCTTTCCCATCGACCTTACCGAGTTGATGGCGCATGAGCGCGGATACACCGTCGACATCGTGGGCTTCGAGGCGGCGCTGCTCGAGCAGCGCACGCGCTCGAAGGATGAGCGCAAGACGCGCAAGCTCGGCGTCGCGAGTGAAGGATTTGATGACGCCGCGGCGTGGGAGCGCGCGCCCGGAGACACTGCGGGTGGCTTCCGATTCGTCGGCTACGACGTCACCGAATCAGGTACCTTCGTCACCGCGATGCGGCGATTGGAAGACGGCCGGGTTGCGCTCCTGCTACGTGACTCGCCCTTCTACGCGGAGTCTGGCGGACAGGTCGCGGACGTCGGCGAGATTATCGGTGACGGCTGGCGGGTGGATGTCGACGGCGTGCGAAAGGTCGAGGGGGGCTCTGCGGCGGTCGGTCGACTCGAAGGCGAATTCCATTGGGGCGCCGTGTCGGCGCGCGTGCCGACGCTCCGACGAAAGGATACGGAGCGGAACCATACCGCCACGCACCTCATGCACGCCGCGCTGCGCGAAGTGCTGGGCGATTCGGTGCACCAGGCAGGGTCGCTCGTCACCCCTGATCGCCTGCGCTTCGACTTCACGCACCACGGTCCGGTGCCCGCCGACAGGCTCGCGCAGGTCGAGGAGATCGTGAATCGGGAGATCTGGCGATCACTGCCAGTGACTTCCACCGAGATGCCGTATGCAGACGCGCGCGCGAAGGGGGCGATGGCGCTGTTCGGCGAGAAATACGGTGACGTGGTGCGCGTCGTGGACGTGCCCGGATTCTCGATGGAGTTGTGTGGCGGCACGCACGTGCGCAATACGAGCGAGATCGGGCTGGTCGTGATCGCGAGCGAGACGGGCGTGGCGAGCGGCGTGCGGCGCATCGAGGCGCTCACTGGCCCGGGCGCGTTCGCGCAACTGCGGTCACAGGAGCATGCCCTCGCGCGCGTGGCGGAGCTGGTGAAGTCGCCGGTGTCTGGCGTGGAGCGACGCGTCCAGCAGCTGCTCGACGAGCGGCGCACGCTCGAGAAGAAGCTCGATGAGGCCATGCGCGGAGGCGGCGACGACCTGCAGCGGCTCCTCGCGTCCGCGCAGCCCATGGGCGCCAATGGCGCCCAGCTTGTTTTCGGCGAGGTAAGCGTCGTGGACGTCAAGGCGCTTCAGGCTCTCGGCGATACGCTTCGCGAACAGCTCGGCAGCGGCGTCGGCATTCTCGCCGCGCGTCTCGAGGATGGGAAGGGGTCGATCGTAGCGGTGGTGACCGACGACCAGCGCGAGAAGGGACTGCGCGCGGACACCATCGTGCGAGAACTGGCGGCCGCGGTCGGCGGGCGTGGCGGCGGTAAGGCGCACATGGCGCAGGCCGGCGTGCCGGACGCAACGCGTCTTGCGGAGGCTCTCGCGGGGGCACCGCGGGTGATTGCGGCCCTCGCGGCCAAGACGTGAACGTTCGTGACTGGCTCCACTCGCGAACACCGCGTCCGCCGAATGCACTGACGGACCGACTGGACGCGCTGCTCGACGACCTTGGCCTGAACAACGCGCCGAGCATTCCCGCGGCGCTCGAGCAGGCCCGCGACCGATTGCTGGGCGATCTGCTCGGGCGCCAGGCGTCCGCGAGGGAATCGGCGCTGGACCTGCTGGCAGCCGACGCACTCATGACCTACACGATGGAGCTGGCGGCACACGAGATCGGCACGCTCGATACGCAGGCCCAGGTAGCCATGTCGCGCATCTCCGCGATCCTGGATGCAGCGCTTGAGGCGCCATGATCGATATTCACTCGCACCTGCTTCCGGGCGTGGACGATGGGTCGAAGTCGGTCGAGATGTCGCTGCCGGTGCTGGAACGGTTTGCGGCCGATGGCGTGCAGTGTCTCGTGCTCACGCCCCATCTCCTCGCGTCCCAGGCATCGTACGCTCCGTACGAACGAAACCAGGCCATCTTCGAAGAACTGCGCAGCGTTGCCCCTCGCGTTCTCGAGCTGCGGCTAGGCTGGGAAATCATGCTCGACGAGCCGAACGTGGATCTACGCGCCGACATCTTGCGGCTCGGCGCCGCGCGCGCGGTGTTGGTGGAATTTCCGCGCATGGGCGTTCCTGTCCGCGCTGGTGACGAGCTCAATCGCATCAGGTGCTCAGGAGTGGTGCCGGTACTTGCACACCCGGAGCGATACTACGGGTGTACCGCGGAGCGCGTGGTCGAGTGGCGTCAGGCCGGGGCCGTAATCCAGATGGACACTGCCGGACTGCTCGGCAAGGGCAGGATTGCGAAGCTCTCGCGCGCGCTGGTGCAGCAGGGGCTGGTCGATCTCTTCTCGAGCGACAACCACGGCGATTCGCGCTCACTTGCAACGGCGCGTGATTGGTTGCGCGACATTGCCACGCCCGAGCACGCGGACCTGATGACGCATACGAATGCTGAACGCCTGCTGGACGGCAAGCCGATGTTGCCCGTCCCGCCACTGTCTCACGGGAGTGGCCTGTTCGGTCACTTGCGCGAACTTTTCCTCTCGCGCCGCTGATCCTCCTTCGGCGCCCAGGCACAACGACAATGACATCGCCCTTCACAGCAGCACTTCGCGAGCTCGCGGCGACCGCCGAGCGGGTCGCGGCGGACCTCGACGCCGACATGCAGCGCGCCCTCGAGATGGTGCAGGCCGCGGTCGCGCGGCGCGGCACGCTGTTCTTCTGCGGCAACGGGGGCAGTGCCGCCGATGCCCAGCATCTCGCCACGGAGTACGTGGTTCGCTACATGCGAAACCGACGGGCGTACCCAGCGATCGCGCTCACGACGGACACCTCGCTGCTGACTGCGGCAGGCAACGACCTCGGATTCGATCATGTATTCGCGCGGCAGATCGAGGCGCTCGCCAGGGAAGGGGACCTGCTCATCATCCACTCGACGAGCGGCAATTCACCGAACGTGCTGCGCGCCGCCGAGGCGGCGCGTGCGGTCGGCGTGAAAGTTCTGGCGTTCACGGCCCGCGGCGGCGGTGCACTGCGCGCGCTCGCCGATCATACCGTGGACGTGCCCACCGATCGCACGGACCGTGCGCAGGAGCTGCATCTCTGTATCGAGCACGTCATCTGTGATGTCGTGGAGCGCACGCTGTGATCGACCTGCGAGGTCGTCGCGCCCTCGTGACGGGCGGCTCGCGAGGCATTGGCGCGGCGACGGCGCGACTGCTGGCGCGCGCGGGCGCCGACGTCGTGATTGGCTACCGGTCGCGGAACTCGGATGCGCAGCGGGTGCTCGAGGACCTGAAGGCGCTTGGCGTGCGTGCAGCCGCCGTGGCAGCGGACATCGGCACGCGGGAAGGGGCGAACGCCCTGGTCGACGCGGCCGTGAAGGCGCACGGCGGAGTGGACCTCTTCGTCGCGAACGCCGGCGTGTGGCCCCCTGCCGACACACCGGTCGCGCAGATGGACGATGCGCAGTGGCACACCACCATGCGCGAGAACGTCGACTCGATCTTCTTCACGACGAGTGCTGTTGCGCGGGTCATCACCAGCGGCGGGCGGATCGTGCTCGTGTCGAGCACTGCCGGCCAGCGCGGCGAGGCGTTCCACGCGGACTATGGGGCAAGCAAGGGTGCCGTGATCTCGTTCACGAAGTCGCTCGCGGTGGAACTGGCGTCGCGCGACGTGACCGTCAACTCGGTGGCACCAGGCTGGGTCGACACCGAAATGGTGTCCGGCGCCATGGCCGATGCGGGGCGAGAGCGCATCAATGCGGGAATTCCCCTCGGCCGCGTCGCATCTCCTGACGACATCGCTGGTCCGATCATCTTTCTCTGTTCGGCGCTCGCGCGGCACATCACCGGCGAGATCGTGAACGTGAACGGCGGCAGCGTGCTCTGCGGATGATCGTCCTCATCTTTACGGGCGGCACCATCTCGATGCGGCACGATCCGTCGGCCGATGGTGCAATTCCTCGCTTGACGGGCCAGGAGATCGTGCAGGCGACGCGCGGCCTCGCCGACGTCGCCGACATCGAGGTGGAGGAGTGGGGCATGTTCCCGGGCCCGCACATGACGATTGAGCGCATGTGGGCGGTGCGCAATCGCATCAGGCATCATCTGGCGCGGCCCGAGGTCGAGGGCGTGGTCGTAACCCATGGCACGGATGCCCTCGAGGAGAGTGCATACCTCGTCGGGCGATCGCTGTCGCCGGAGAAGCCGGTCGTCTTCACGGGCGCGATGCGGCCGGCGAGCGATATCGGGTGGGACGGACCTTCCAACCTGCTCGATTCGGTCCGGGTCGCGGCGAGTCCGCTGTCGCGCGGGAAGGGAGCGCTCGTCTGCATGAGCGAGCGCATTCATAGCGCGCTTGAGGTAACGAAGACGCACACCGAGGCCCGCGACGCGTTCGAAAGTCCGAGCCTCGGTGCCCTGGGTGAAGTGGACGAGGGCATCGTCGCCTACCGACGTGCCCTGCTCATCATGCCCGAGCCACTCGCCCCCGTAACGCCTGCGGAGCCGGTCGACATCGTGCCGGTCTATGCGGGTGCCGACGCGCGTCTCCTCGATGCCTCGCGGACGAGTGGGGCACGCGCCGTCGTCGTTGCCGCGATGGGCCGCGGCAATGTGCCTCCGCCGGTCTTCGATGGCATCGTCCGGTGGGTGGAGTGTGGCCGTCCCATCATCATCACCTCGCGCGCCCTGCGAGGCCGCGTGGGGCCCACCTACGGGTATCCGGGCGGGGGCAGACGGGTGCTCGAGGCCGGCGCCATTTTCGCATATGGCAAGCGTCCCGGCCAGGCGCGCATCGACGTGATGCTTGCCCTTGGCCTGGGATACGGTTGCGCGGAGATCCGTGACCTGTTCTCGCGGTAGCCACGAGCACCCGAGGAGTTCGCGCATGCGCCGCTGGATCCATTGCCTCAAGGGAGCCGTGCTGACACCAGCGTGCCGCGACCGGCGCAAGTCGCCGGCATCCCGTCGCGACGCCGGCGGCGCACGCGCGATGCTTGCCGCCGTCGCGCGCGCATGACGACCAGCAAGGTCCTCGCTCGCAACACCTTGCTCAATGTGGCCGGGCAGGCCGTGCCAATGCTCGCGGCGCTGGTCTCCATCCCCATCCTGATTCGTCATCTGGGCGCCGCGCGATTCGGCGTGCTCACGCTCGCATGGGCGATGATCGGCTACTTCAGCCTCTTCGATTTTGGACTCGGGCGCGCGCTCACGCAGGCTGTGGCCGCGCGGCTTGGCAACCGGGACAAGGAGGCGGAGCTTCCCGAGCTCGTGTGGATGGCGCTGGGACTCATGCTCGCACTCGGTAGCCTGGGCGGCGCACTGCTGATGATCGCATCGCCCTGGATGGTGGACACGCTCCTCAAGGTGCCGGTCACATTGCGGTACGAGAGCGTCGGGGCATTCCTCCTCCTCGGGGTCTCGATGCCCGCCGTTGTTTGCACCGCGGGATTCCGCGGCTTGCTGGAGGCGCATCAGGACTTTGGCGCGGCCACGGCGCTGCGCATCCCCCTCGCGATCTCCACCTTTGTCGCGCCGCTGGCCGTCCTCCCGTTTTCGAACCACCTCGTGCCGATCATGGCCGTGCTGGTGGCTGGGCGTTATGTCACCTGGGGTGCCCACGTAGCGCTCTGCGCTCACCGCTACGCGTACCTCCGCGTGCGTCCCGCCATGGCACGCGCGTCGATCGTGCCGCTGCTGCGATTCGGTGGATGGATGACGGCAAGCAACATTGCCTCTCCGCTGATGTCCTATCTCGACCGCTTCTACATCGGCGCAGTTCTCGCGCTCACGGCCGTCGCCCACTACGTGACCCCGTACGAGATCGTCACGCGGCTCCAGATATTTCCGAGCGCGATGATCGCGGTCCTGTTTCCCGCGTTCGCCTCGACATACGTCGCGGATCCAAGGCGCACCGCGGCGCTGTTCGATCGCTCCCTGCGCGTCCTCATTGTCCTCACCTTCCCCCTCATCTTTGCCGTGGTGCTGTTTGCGCGCGAGGGGCTGAGCCTGTGGGTGGGGGCCGACTTCGCGGTCGCCAGCACGCCCGTGATGCAGTGGCTGGCCGTGGGTGTGTTCGTCAACTCACTGGCCCAGGCTCCCTTCGCGATACTGCAGGGCACCGGCCGCCCGGACATCACGGCCAAGCTGCACATGGTGGAGCTGCCCCTTTATATCGCCGGTCTCGCGTGGGTGACGCACGCGTACGGGATCGTGGGGGTGGCGATGGCGTGGACGGTCCGTGTGACGCTCGACGCGGCGGCGCTGTTCATCCTGGCGAACCAGCGCATCCGCGGCCTGTCGGAGCGCGTCGAGGAGACGACGCGCATTGGCGTCGCAATGCTGGTCGTCCTTGTCGGCGCCTGCTTTCTCGAGGGCACGATGCTGAAGGCGTTGTCATTCACCGTGCTGACCACCGCGTTCGCTGTCTTTTCGTGGCAGCGGCTGCTTCTCCCTTCGGAACGCGAACTCGTGCGAGGATGGCGAAGGCTCGCGGCGAATCGGTCCTGAAGACATCCGGAAACGATGCCCTTGACGCGGATCGATCGATGGCGTAAGGTGCTGGAGACAACTGAAGGGCCCGTGGTAATTTGCCGCCTATTGCAGCCACGTTAAATAAATGCTAAAACGCGAAAATGCCTGGCGGCTCGCCAGGCTTTTTTTGTTTTGCAGACCTCGAACGTTTCCGCCATGCGTCTCGCAGCACGACTTCTCATGTGCATGCCAATTACCAACGGTTTCCCTATGGGAGAGACTGAGGGGCGACGACGCACACGCGTATAGTCGACGACACGGCGGAAACGACGCCGATCGGCCCCGATCCTCTCCAATGGATCGGGGCCTCTTTTTTACCCGCGAGGAATGCATGACGAGTGGAATCGTATACGAACGGCTGGAAGAGCAACCGCGGACCGCGACCGCTCCGCCAGTCGTGCGCGTCGGCGGGCAACCGTACGGCCAGGCGTGCGCATGACCGGCACGCTTCTCGTGGAGGCGGGCGCTCTCCTCGATCACGAGATCACAGGTCCTGCCGCCGCGCCGGTCGTCCTCGCCCTTGGCGGCATTTCGGCGACGCGTCATGTCGTCCGGCATGCGGGGAATCAGTCGCCGGGGTGGTGGGAAGGCGTGGCGGGTCCCGGGCGTGCGTTGGACACGACGACTCGACGTTTGCTGAGCGTGGATTTCGCCGACGGCGGGCGTCGCCCAGATGGCCGCCCGGAACGCGTCATCACCACGCACGATCAGGCGTCACGCGTCGTCGAGGTGCTCGATGCGCTTGGGATAGAAACGCTCGATGCCGTCGTCGGCGCGTCGTACGGCGGAATGGTGGCACTGGCGCTCGCGGAACGATGGCCGGAGCGCGTTGCGCAACTGGTCGTGATCTGCGCGGCGCACGAGCCGCATCCGATGGCGATCGGATTGCGGGCGCTGCAGCGTCGGATTGTCGAGCTCGGGCTCGACACAGGACGGGGTGCGGAAGGCATGACGCTGGGGAGGGCGGTCGCCATGACGACCTATCGCACGGCAGGCGAGTTCGGTGACCGCTTCGACATCGCACCGACGTGGAATGACGGCGTGCCCGAGTTCGACGTCGAACGCTACCTCGTGAGCGCCGGGGAGAAGTTCGCTGCGCGATTCTTCCCCGAGCGCTACCTCGCGCTGTCGCTCTCCTGCGACCTGCACCGCGTGACGCCCGAACTCGTCACGGTGCCGACCACGGTTGTGCCGGCTCAAGGCGACGCGCTGGTGCCGCCGACGCAGGTACGCGCGATGGCGAAACGACTGCCCAACCTGCGCGGTATTCACCTGCTGCGTAGCCGCGCAGGTCACGACTCCTTCCTCACCGAGCCGCGTCGGCTGGGTGCCATCCTCTCTGCGACCCTGGTTGACTGAGATGTCGAATCACACGCACACCACCCGCTCAACGATCACGCGCAGCGTTCGCGCCGGCATCGCCACCGATACGCATCACGGCGCCGTCGTGCCGCCGCTGCACCTGTCGACCAACTTCTCGTTCGCGGGGTTCAACCAGAAGCGGCGCTACGACTACACCCGCTCCGGAAATCCCACACGTGATCAACTCGCGGATGCGCTCTCCGCGCTCGAGGAAGGCGCGGGTGGCGTCGTCACCAGTTCCGGCATGTCCGCCGTCGCCCTGGCGCTGCAGCTCATTCCCGCGGGCGCCAAGGTGCTCGCTGCGCACGACTGTTACGGCGGTACTTACCGGCTACTTCGTGCACTGGCCTCGCGCCATCAGTTCGAACTGGAGCTGGCGGACCTGACGTCGCCCGACGCGGAGCAAACCATCGCGCGCGTGCGCCCCGCGCTGCTCTGGATCGAGACGCCGAGCAACCCGCTGCTGCGCATCACGAACCTGCGCACGGTGTGCGAAGCCGGGCATCGTGTTGGCGCGCTGGTCGTCGCCGACAACACCTTTCTTTCACCCGCCCTGCAGCGGCCACTGACGCTCGGCGCGGATCTCGTCGTGCACTCCACGACGAAGTACCTGAATGGGCACAGTGACGTCGTGGGCGGCGCGGTGATCGCGCGCGATCCCGCCCACGTGGAGGCGCTGACATGGTGGGCAAACTGCCTCGGCCTCACTGGCGCGCCTTTCGACAGCTACCTCACGTTGCGGGGCGTTCGCACGTTGCACGCGCGCATGGGCATTCACGAGACGAACGCGCACGCCGTGGCGGCAGCGCTCGTGGGGCATGATGCCGTGCTCGCGGTGCACTATCCGGGGCTGGCATCACACCCCGGTCACGCCATCGCCGCCGGCCAGCAGGACGGCTTCGGTGGGATGGTGTCGTTCACCCTGGCGGGTGGTCGCGCAGCGGCGCAGGTCGTCGCCGAAGCGCTGGAGTGCTTCACGCTGGCGGAATCGCTGGGCGGGGTGGAAAGCCTCGTCGCGCATCCGGCGACGATGACGCACGCGTCGATGGACGCGGAGGCGCGCGCCGCCGCGGGGATTGGTGAGGGCATGCTCCGCCTGTCGGTCGGGATCGAGGCAAGCAACGATCTTGTGAACGACCTCCTGCGCGCGCTGGATCTGTGTACGCTTGCGGCATCCCCCGAGGATCTACGGGAGGCTGTCCACAGCGACGCGCCCCGCTGATGGTTCCTGAGGGGTGAGGTAGGTCAGCAGCTACGTCAGGCTGGTTCCCAGCGCTGGAAGCAGTCCCACCCGAACTCGCGCGCGGCGCGCGCCTGGTCCCAGAAGCCGAAGCAATCCCGCCACCCTTCTTGCTCGGCCTTCCATGAGCAGCACCAGGTGAAGGAGAAGCGGTGTTCCGTGTCGCTCGAGGTGACGGCGACGATTTCACCGGTAAAGTCCGAGCACCCCGAACGCCCACTCAGGCGAACGCGCTCGACCGCGAGGTCGGGTTGTGCGTGGAAGAGCTGCGTGAGGACGCGCTCGACCTTCACACGTGGCGTATAGCCTTTCAGCTCGATCCGGGGGGCGTCGGCCCCTCGCACAAACGCCATCAGGTCGCGCTTGAACTCGGGGTGCGCTGCTGCGGCATCGAGGTAGGGCAGGATGTCGGGCATGAAGACTCGAATCGGGTGGGTATGCGACATTTGTAATATGATACGAATGTTTGCGTGTGCCAAGGGTCGGCGACAGCTCGGACGGACTTCTGTTCATGCGTGCGTCGCCCTATGCTCCGCACCTCACATCATCCAGCCCTCCGAGTGCACCAACTTCGACCCACACGCAGCGTTCTCGATATTGCCGCCCGCCTGGAAGCGGCGGGATTCGAGGCGTGGTGCGTCGGTGGAGCGATCCGCGACTCGTTGCTCGGCGGCACGCCGCTGGACTGGGACCTCGCGACATCGGCCCACCCGGAGCAGGTAAGGGAACTCTTCGGAAGGAAGCGCACCATTCCCGTCGGCATCGAATTCGGGACGGTGAGCGTGCTCGACAGCGATGGGACCGCCCACGAAATCACAACATTTCGCCACGATGTCCACACCGATGGCCGGCATGCGATCGTGGAATTCGGGGCAAGCCTGGACGAGGATCTCGCGCGTCGGGACTTCACGATCAACGCGATCGCGTACCGCCCCGCGACGGGCGAGTTGCGCGATCCATTCGGCGGGCAACGCGATCTCGATGCGCACGTCATCCGCGCCGTGGGCGATGCTGAGCAACGCATGAAGGAAGATCGGCTTCGTGCCTTGCGCGCGATCCGTTTCGCGGCGCGCTACAACTTCGCCATCGAAGCGCTCACGCTTTCCGCCCTCAACAGCTCTGCGCCGCACCTGACGCGTCTCTCCGCCGAGCGGGTACAACAGGAGATCGTGAAGACGCTTCAGCAGGTCGACGCGCCGAGTGAGGCCTTTCGCCTTTGGAGAGACACGGGGGCGCTAGCCGTGCTGGTGCCTGCGCTGGCGGGGACGAATGACCTGGCCTTCTCCACGCTCGACTTCCTTCCGCGCGACGGCGCCGCTGGACGCCGAGTGCCGCAGCGCACTACCAATCGGTTGGCGGCGCTTTTCCTGGACGTTCCCGAGTCAACGGCTGGGGCCGTATTGCAAGCGCTTCGGTTTTCCAGGAGTGACGCCGTCTGGTGCGTCGCGATTGTGGACCGGTGGCGCCAGTTGCATGCGCAGATCGAGGCTGGAGTGGAGGTCGACACGTACTCCGACGCCGACGTGAGACGCCTGCTCGCTCGCATCGGCCGACTCCACGTGGGTGCGCTACTCCGGGTTGCATCCGCCCGCTGGGACGCGCGGAGGGCGGGCGGACTGCCCGCTCCACCTGCGAGCGCCGTCCGTGGGCTGTACCGACGGCTTCAGCAGTCACGGTTCGGTGATCCGATCGAGGTGGCAGACCTTGCGATCGGCGGCGACGAGCTCAGGGCGGCCGGGATCGCGCCCGGGCCGATCTATGCTAAGATTCTTCATTCACTGCTGGAGACAGTGCTGGAGCGTCCGGCACGGAACACGCCTCAAGCGTTGCTCGCTGAGTTGCCCGATGTGCTCGCAGCACTACAAGCGAGCCCGACCATTTCGCCTTCGCACTAAGAACGTATGCTATTCCGCGGCAAGCAGCCCGAGGCCTCCATCTGGCGTCGATTTCGAGCGAGCAGCGATGGGTTCACGTTCGCGCAGGAGGACGGCGTCTTTACGGCGCACGTCGTTGCGAACGCCGAGCGTGTCGTCGATCTGTTCTGGACCCTGTCAGACCTGCTTGGCCCGGCGATCGACCTGCACATCGACGACCTGCGGAGCGGCCGAAGCTGGCGCGGGGAGTCTCTTCCGTTGACGGACGTGCGCGACACCATTGCGCGTTTGCGACTGCTGCTGGCGCGCTACGGGGGAACACAGATCAGCCTCTTCACGTCGGAAGATCAGCTCTCGCTCAACGAACACCTCGAGCTTTTCGTCTACTCCAAGTCGGACAAGTGGCTGTACCTGCTGGAAGGCCGTGGACTGGAGGAGATGGGGCGGGTGCAGTCGAAGAGCTGGAAGATCAAGCGCCAGGCTTTTCCCGCGGCCCCGGATCTCGTGAACGCACTCGCCAGTGCTTCAGAGCGGCTGGGACTCACGCGCGCGTGAGTGAAAACCGATGCGCGGGTGGTCGGATCCCTCGCGCATGACGCGTTCCTACCTGGTGTATGCCGCCGCGGCGGCCTCCGCGAACCTGATCGGGGCGGCATTCGTCGTCAGCAGGCCAAAGTGGACGACCCGCGCCCTCGACAGCATGCTTGCGTTCGCGGCGGGCTTCATGATCTCGGTTGCGATGATCGATCTCATGCCCGAGGCGCTCGCCCGCGGCGGTTATAACGCCGCCGTCGTCGCGCTCTTCGGATACCTCGCGGTGCACATCACGCAGCATGTGATCGGAACGCATTTTCATTTTGGCGAGGAGACCCATCATGTCACAGAGGCGGTGAGCGTCGCCGCACTGGTTGGTCTCCTGTTGCACACGTTCATCGACGGCGTGGCGGTGGCGAGTGGATTCGGTATCGGTGGTGCGGTTGGTGCGCTCGTTTTCACCGCCGTCATTCTCCACAAGGTGCCGGAGGGTCTTGCCATCTCGTCGTTGTTCCTCGCCGCGGGCCAGGGCAGGCGCCGTGCATTCCTCGCGGCGTGTGCACTCGGCGCCGCGACGATACTGGGCGTGGTGTTGACCGACATGATCGAGCCGCTGCGCCAGCATGGCCTGGCCCTGTCAGCGGGCGTGACGCTGTACGTGGGCATGTCGAACCTGGTGCCGGAGTTTCGTTCTCGCGGTGGATGGCAGTTGCCCTTGGCGTTCGTGGGCGGGACGGGGACGTATTTCCTCGCGCGCGCGCTGGCTGGGGCATGATCTCACAATTTTGATTCAACCTTGAGCAAGTGCCGAACTTACCGCAGAGGGCACGGAGGACGCAGAGGACCGCGGAACTGCGGGCGCCGCGCGTCTTGCATCGCAGTACTCGGCGTCCTCTGTGGTGAATCGCTTTTGTCACCGACCTACAGGGGGAACCGCATCTATCGCGAATCTGCGCGAATGTTGCGAATCAACGCGAATTGCTCCTCGTGAAACTCGACAGGCGTCTTCGGGTCGCGAAAATGATTGGAATAAGGGAACATCAGGGAATCAAGATGAATGGCGCACCCCGCTCGCCCCGAGTCGGAGCAATTCGTGGAGATTCCTTGAGATTCGCTGGATTCGCGATAGCTCCGCTGTTCCGCTGTTCAGCGAGCAATTCGCACTCGACGGAACAGGCGACCGGGCGCCGACGCTAAATGGCCGCTGACCGACGCCCCTCACGCGGACGCCCGGCGGGACCGTCGCTCTTCGCGTCCGCCGCGCCGCCGCAGCCGCTCGCGGCGCGCATGCGTCCGCGCACGCTCGACGAGTACGCTGGCCAGCGTCACTTGCTCGCGACGGGCAAGCCGCTTCGCGAGAGCATCGAGAAAGGCACCGTCACTTCCATGGTGTTCTGGGGTCCGCCGGGCACCGGCAAGACCACGCTCGCGCGACTGATCGCGGGCTACACCGATCGCGAGTTCGTTCCGTTCAGCGCCGTGACGGAAGGGGTGCCGCGGGTGCGCGAGATCGTGCGCGAAGCGCAGGATCGCCTGGAAACCGGACGCGGAACGATTCTCTTCGCCGACGAAATCCATCGCTTCAACAAGGCGCAGCAGGACGCATTCCTCCCGCATGTCGAGGCGGGCACCATCACGCTGATCGGCGCGACGACGGAGAACCCGAGTTTCGAGATCAACGGCGCCCTGCTGTCGCGCGTGCGTGTTTTCGTCCTGCAACCATTGTCCACCGACGACATCGTATCCGTCCTCCAAGCGGCGCTCACGGATGCGGAGCGTGGGCTGGGCGCGCTCGGACTTGTGGTGGAGGAGGAGTCCATCGCCCTCCTCGCGCGTGAAGCCGACGGCGATGCCCGTCGAGCGCTCACAATTCTCGAGGCAGCGGCGGACCATGTTGGCGCAGCGGGGCGGATCGACGTGCAGGGGGTTCGCGATGCGGCGCAGCTCCGCGTCGCGCGCTACGACAAGGGCGGCGAAGAGACGTACAATATTCTCAGCGCGTTCCATAAGTCCCTGCGCGGCAGCGATCCGCAGGCGGCGTTGTACTGGATGGCGCGGATGCTCGAAGGAGGACAGGATCCAATGGTCATCTTTCGTCGGGCGCTCGCCATGGCGGCGGAGGACATCGGTCTTGCGGATCCCGAGGCGCTGAAGCTCGCCGTCGCGGCACGTGACGCGTATCACATGCTCGGCGCGCCCGAGGGATATCTGCCGATGGCGCAGATGGTGATCTATCTCGCCACCGCGCCCAAGTCGAACACGAGCAAGGTGGCGCTGTCCGCCGCTCTCGACGCCGCTCGTGCGCATCCGGCCGAAGGGGTGCCGTTGGCGATCCGCAACGCGCCGACGACGCTGATGAAGGAACTGGGATACAACGAGGGGTATCAGTACGCGCATTCGGTCCCAGAGGCATACATCCCGCAGAAGTACCTCCCCAACGCGCTCGAAGATGCGTCGTTCTATGCGCCGGGTCCGTTCGGATTCGAGAAGGAGATCGCCAAACGGATGGCATGGTGGGAGGAGTTGCGACGGCGGGGCGGGGAACAGAAGGACTGATCAGGGCAGGCATACACGAACGGAGGGGTGAGTCATGCGTCGTCTCATGTTGGGCGCGGCAACCGCCGCAATCGCAGTCGTCGCCGGGTGCAGCGTTCTCGGCAAGCAGGCGTTTCAGCAGCCAGTTGTACGCCTGCAGGACGTTCGGATCAACGGGATCGGGCTGACGGGCGGCAACCTGGATGTGAAGTTGAGCGTCTACAACCCGAACGGCTATCGGATGGACGCCACGCGTCTCTCGTACAACGTCACCATCGGCGGGGACAACGTCGCCGTAGCGAACGGTGCGGTCGATAGCCGTTTCACGGTGAATTCGAACGACTCCAGCGTCGTGACCGTTCCCGTAAGCTTCACGTACTCGGGCATCGGAGCGGCGGGAAGGCAACTGCTGAACACCGGCGGCGTCGACTATCATGTGAATGGCGACGTGACGGTGGGCACGGTGGTCGGTAACTTCACTGTTCCGTATTCCGCCACCGGACGCTTCAACGCGCTCACCGGTACTTCGCGCCAGTAGAGGACATCACATCTCACGCATCCTGATCGACGTCACCCCGGCAACCGAGCGGGCGCTCCTGGTGGGTGCCCCGCTCAAGCGTGCCGGCGCCCGCAAATCGCTCGACGAGCACCTGAAGGAGCTGGAGCGGCTCGCGGATACGGCGGGCGCGGAGGTCGTTGGCATCCTCACGCAGCAGCTCGACCGCCCGCACCCGGGCACCTACCTCGGCAAGGGCAAAATCGAGGAGCTCAAGACGATGGTGGGCGAGCGCAACGTGTCGCTCATCATCTTCGACGATGAACTGAGCCCCAGCCAGGGGAAGAACATCGAGGACATGGTTGGCACGCGGGTGGTCGACCGGGCAGAGCTCATTCTCGACATCTTCGCCACGCGCGCGCGCAGCAGCGAGGCACGCATGCAGGTGGAGTTGGCACAGCTCGAGTACACGCTGCCGCGACTCACCCGCATGTGGACGCACCTCGAGAAGTTTCGCGGCGGCATCGGCGTGCGCGGTCCCGGCGAAACACAGCTCGAGACCGATCGGCGGCTCATCAACCACCGCATCAAGCTCCTGAAAGAACGACTCGCGCATGTGCAGCAGAACCGCGCGGTGCAGCGACAGAGCCGCGCGTCGTCATTCAAGGCGTCGATCGTCGGCTACACGAACGCCGGCAAGTCGTCCATTCTCCGCGGCATGACGGGCGCGATGGACGTGCTCGTCGAGGATCGCCTCTTCGCCACGCTCGATCCGCTCACGCGCGAAGTCGACCTCGGCGAAAACGCGCACGTGCTGCTCACCGACACCGTCGGTTTCATTCGCAAGCTGCCGCACCACCTCGTTGCCTCCTTCAGGGCCACGCTGGAAGAGACGCGCGATGCGGACCTCCTGCTGCACGTCGTCGACGCAAGCCATCCCCTGTGGGAAGAGCAGCGACTCGTGGTCGAGCAAGTGCTCGGCGACCTGGGCATCACCGATCAGCCAACGCTGCTCGTGTTCAACAAGATGGACCTGTTGAGTGAGGAAGCCGCGCTTGCACTCCAGGAACGCGTGACGGCGCTCGTGCCGAATGCCGTCTTCGTTTCCACGGCGGCCGAAGATGGTCTCGATCCGCTGTTTCGTGCGTTGCGTCACGCAATGCGCGCGCGGCGTCCTGTCGCGGAAGTGTGGTTGCATCCGCGCGACGGAAAGTTGCTGGCCGAGATTCATCAGCACGGTGAGGTACTCGACCAGCGCAGCGAAGGCATTCAGATGGTGATTCGTGCGCGACTGCCTGAGCGATTGCGTGGCAAGCTGGAGCAGGCGGGCGTCGACATCCGCGCCACGAACGGCGCTCCGCTCAAGGTGAGCGCGGGGCACTAACTTTTTCGCATGCCGCGCGTCCTCGTCGTCACGTCTCAATGGCTTCCGCTGTTCAATGCTGGCGTCAAGCACGTGGCGAATCTTTGTCGTTACCTGCCGAGCACTGGGTGGGAGCCACACATCCTGACGGAGGACTCGAGCGAGGCCCCGGCACCAGAAGACGCGCACGCGGGAATGGAGCCGCAGCCCAGCGACACCGCGCCATCCCGAAAGCTTGCGGAAGCGTTGCCCGTGGTGCGCGCACCGTTCGCGCTGCGCGACAATCGCTGGCTCCACCGGCAGGCGCGTCTCGACGCCGAAGGAGGGGAGCACAGCGGGTTCGGTATGAAGTCCATCGAACGGCGCGTGCTCAGGGCCGCATATCCCCTGTATGGACACTATCCCGACGTGCATCGCGGCTGGGTCGAGCCGGCGGTTGCCGCGGGCCTCGTCGCGGTACGCCAGTTCGGCATTGGCGCCGTGCTCAGTGTGTGCCCGTCAGCATCCGCGCACCTCGTGGGCGGTGAGATCGCGCGCCGCACCGGAATACCGTGGGTGGCACTGTTTACCGACCTGGCCGAGTTCTACTACGGGCCGGGCGACGGACGCTCGCGCGGGCTCAGGTGGAAACATCGGCTGCTCAATCGGCATTGGATGCACGGTGTATCACGCGCGGCCTGCATCTCTCCCTCAATGGTTGAATATGTTCGCGCGACGTACGGCCCAAGTGGCGACACGGTCGTCGTTGCGTTTGACCCGGAGGAACGACGTGTCGCGCCGCATCGGGACCCCGGGTCACCGATGCGCGTCGTGCATGTCGGCACCATCCATCCCGATGGCTCCCGCCCCGCGCTCCTGTTCGATGCACTCGATCACCTCGTCGCCTCTGGCGCCGTGGATGTCGGTTCGCTGACCGTGGACATTGTTGGAAGCCAGTGTGAAGGTTGGCTCGCCGAGCAGATCCGCGATCGCCCGTGCAGCGCAATGGTGCGGATCGCGGAGCGCGTTCCGCCCGCGGATGCGGCGCGTCTGCAGCGGGAGGCGGATGTCCTGCTGCTCTTCGACCATCAGGACATGATTGCGCGAGCGGGTGTCGGCGCGCTGGGCTATCCGTCGAGGATCTTCGAGCACTTGAACGCGGCGCGCCCCACGATCGCAATTGCAACCGATCCCGGGGGCTTCGTCGGTACGCTGCTTTCGGAGACCAACGCGGGCCAGACGGCGGAGGACGCGTCTTCGCTCAGCGCCGTCCTTCTCGAGTACGTGAACGAGTTGCGAAGCAGGGGTCGTATCGGGTTTCGCGGTGACGAAGCGGCGATTGCGCGCTACGGAGCACCAGAGCAGGCGAAGCGACTGGCGTCGCTGCTCGACGCAGCAAGCGCGGCGCGCTTCGGTACCTGGCAACGGGCCTGATGGCATTGCGGGTCGCCCTCGTCTGCGACTGGTTTCTTCCGCGCATGGGCGGTGTCGAGCTTCACCTGCGTGACCTGGCACTCGCGCTGCGAGCTCGCGGCGTGGACGCGTGCATCATCACGACGACGCCTGGCCCTGCGACCGTTGACGAGGTGCCCGTGTGCCGGGTGGGGGTGCCGCTGCTGGCCGGTGCGGGAGTATCGCTTTCGCCACTGATCGTCGGCCGCATTGCGGAGGTGCTTCGCGCCGAACGGATCGACGTGGTGCACGCGCATGCGAGCGTGGTGTCGCCGGTTGCGTACGCCGGCGCCATCGCCGCGGCGCGGGAAGGCCTGCCGGCTGTCGTGACGTTCCACTCGATGCTCCACAACACGTCACTGCTGCTGGGAGCCAGCGACGCACTGCTCGGGTGGTCGCGTCGCATCACCCTGACCGCCGTCAGCAGCGTGGTCGCGGCGCAGGCCGCGCGCTGGATGCCGGAGGCGAGTATCGGCGTATTGCCCAATGCGATCGATGTCGACTTCTGGCGCGCCGAAGCCCCGCACGAACGGCTGGGTGAAGTGCACTTCGTTTCCGCGATGCGGTTGTCGCGTAAGAAGCGTCCGCTGTCCCTGGTGAGGGCGTTTGCCGCGGCAATCCGGTTCGTCGCCGATGCGCCATCGATGCGGCTGACCATTGCGGGGGATGGCCCTGAGCGAGATGACGTCGTTCGCCTCGCGGCGGAGCTCGGGATCGAAGACCGCGTCACGCTCGCGGGACATCTCGACCGAAGAGCGCTACGCCAACTCTATGCGACGGCCGATGCGTTCATCTTGCCAAGCGAGCGAGAGTCATTCGGTATCGCGGCACTCGAGGCGCGTGCGGCGGGTCTGCCGGTCATTGCCATGCTGGCGGGCGGTGCGCGCGACTTCATCGCGGCGGGAACGAACGGTCTCCTGGCGCGCGATACTACAGAGCTTGCGACCTTCATCGCGCGCCTCGCGCTCGATCCTCCGCTGCGGCGATACATGGCCAATCGGAACCGCGTGGCGCCCGCCGATTACGACTGGAGCGCCGTGACAACGGCGCACCTCGCGCTCTACAGGGCTGCCGTTCGCACGCGTGATGCTGCGGTCGCTGCCGCCCACGCGTAGCCGGGAAGGGCCAGCGCCGCGAAATAACAGGCGTGCTGCACGATGGCGATGCTGACGGCGTGGTCCGCGGAGAGGCCCAGTCGCGTGTAGACGAGCACGACCGCTGCTTCGTAGACGCCGAGGTTGCCGGGCACCATTGGCAGGAGCGTCGCGAGGTTGAGTGCGGCGAGCACGAGCACGGCGCTGGCGAACGGCAGCGTGATGCCGAAGGCGCGCTGCACGCAGAGGATGGCGAGTATCTCCGCGAGCTTCTTCGACAATGCCAGGAGCACCGCCAGCCCGCCGCGCGTCGGCGATCGCAGCGGTTCGAGTGCAATGCTGACACTTGCGATTGCTCGTGCGCCGCGCGGCGGTAGCATCCGAACCGCAACGTCGAGGAGTCGGTCGCGCTGCCACACCGCCCCCGCGCACACTGCGGTGAGGAGAACCACGCCGACCGCGAGGGTCGTCCTTCCAGCGCGCATCCAATCCGGGAGCGTCAACAGCAGTGCGGCCGTCGACAGCACCACGAGCTTCGCCACACCCACGAGCAACTGGTCCATGATCATGATGGACACCGCCTCGGCGCG
>JBKJUW010000081.1:0-5068 GCA_046589725.1 Gemmatimonadaceae bacterium | reverse complement strand
AAGCCCTACGCGCGCATCGCAATCACGCTCCCCGAGCAGGATCTCCTTGCTGCGGACCGGCTGGCTGCGACTCATGATCGATCCAGGAGCTGGATCATCGCAGAGGCGATTCGACGGTACGTGGTCCAGCTGTCGTCGGAGGAGACAGGTGAGCGCCTCGGGCCCTCGCGCCAGGCACAGCTTGCGAGCGACCTCGCTCTCACGCCGGAAGCGCGTGTGCGCGAGGCGGAGCACACCGCTCGACTGGCGGAGTCGCGCGAGCGCGCTGGGAATGCGGTCCCGCGGCAATTCGCCACTTATGATGACTTCCTCGATTGGCAGCACAGCCGGCGATAGATGCCGTGAGCGAATACGAAACGCGCCTCGCACAGGTCTGCAGCCGCCTCAATGATGCTGGAGCGCGCTATCTCGTGGTCGGTGCGAGTGCCATGCAGTTGTGGGGAACGACGCGGGCAACACGTGACGTTGATGTCCTGATCGAACCAACGATCGAGAACGCCGAACGCGTGCTCCAGGCGCTGGGTACCATGGGGTTCGGCATCGCCGCGGAGCATCGCGCGCTCGACGTCATATCGCGCGTCGTCACCATGATCGGCGACACGCCGAACGTCGATATCCTGACACGCGCATGGAACCTGACGTGGGAGGTCGCCAGCGTGAACATCAGCATGTTCGACGTCGAAGGCGTGGCGGTCCCGACGCCGTCACTCGCGAACCTCATCGAGTCGAAACGAACAGGGCGGCTCCAGGATAAGGCGGACGTGCAGGTCCTCGAGGCCATTAGGGACGGCAGCTGAAGTGCAGCACAGGGTGAGTAGCAGCACAACGGCCGCCCGCGCCCCCTTGCCTGGCTGCGGCGCATGTAACTACAGTTATAACATGAAAGCTTCCGAGCTCAAGGTCGCACGAATCGGTAATTCGCGTGGCGTCCGAATTCCCGCCAAGACCCTCGCTCGCTATCACATCGGTGATAGCGTCATCATGGAGGAACGGCCCGACGGAATCCTGCTTCGCGCGCATGGTTCGAGGGTCGCGAAACTGTCATGGGAAGACACGGCTACCCAAATGGCGGCGTCAGGCGAAGACTGGAGTGAGTGGGAGACAACCTCCGCCGACGGGCTGAGCGACCTCGAGTGGAGTGACGTTCGCGCCCGGCGAGTGGCGGAACCGAGCCGCGAGCACTCCACTGGATCGGAGCGCGGAAAAGTACTGAGAAGGAAGTGAAGCGGTACGAGGTGCGTTGGGCGCAACTCGATCCGACCGTCGGCTCCGAGATGGCCAAGTCGCGTCCCATGGTCATCGTCAGCCTGGACATCCTTAATGAGCGTCTTCAGACAGTGACGGTCTGCCCTCTCACTACTCGGCTGCACCCCGATTGGCGCACTCGACTCGGTGTTCGTATCGCGAGACGCGAGGCCGAAGTGGCCGTTGATCAGATCCGCACCGTCAGCAAGGCACTACTCGGACGAAAGCTCGGCGCCCTTTCCGCAGCAGACGCCAACGCGCTGCGGCGCCTCATCACCGAGATGTACGGGGAGTGAACGCCGACGCGTTCTCCAGGCGTTACCAAGGGTTTCGGCATCGCCGCGGAGCATCGCGCGAGCGATGTTGTTTCGCGTGTCGTCACCATGATCGGCGACACGCCTTCCCCATGAGACGAGTGCGGCATGCAGGCACTGCTGATTAACCAGCCGGGACGGGTGCGGCTCGGCACGGCGGTCGCGCCGAGCGCCGGACCAAATGACGTCCTGCTTCGCATCCGCACCGTCGGCTTCTGCGGGTCGGACCTGAACACCTTTCGCGGACTGAACCCGCTGGTGTCCTATCCGCGGGTGCCAGGCCATGAGATCGCTGCCGAAGTTGCAGTCATCGGTGCCGACGTACCGCGCGATACGTTCGCGGTGGGGATGCACGTGACCGTCTATCCGTACACCGCGTGCGGCCACTGCGCGGCTTGCCGACGCGGCCGCGCGAACGCCTGCCGCGACAACCAGACCCTCGGCGTGCAGCGCGATGGTGCACTCACCGAGTTGGTGGCGGTGCCATGGCAGAAGGTGGTGCTGGCTGAAGGCCTGTCACTGCGACAACTCGCGCTCGTGGAGCCGCTCAGCGTGGGCTTCCATGCGGTGGATCGCGGACGCATCGCGGCGGACGACGTCGTGGTGGTCATTGGATGCGGCGCTGTGGGGCTCGGCGCTGTGGCTGGCGCGCACGCGCGCGGCGCGCGTGTGATCGCTGTGGACGTGGATGACGCGAAGCTCACACTCGCGAGGCTGGCCGGCGCGAGTGACGTAGTCAACACGCTAGCCGCGGCGCTGAGCGATCGTGTTTACGCGCTCACGAATGACGACGGTGCAGACGTCGTCATTGAGGCGGTGGGGCTCGCCGACACCTTTGTCGCCGCAGTGGACGCGGCAGCGTTTACAGGCCGAGTGGTGTATATCGGCTACACGAAGGGCGCGGTGGCGTATGATACGTCGCTCTTCGTAAAGAAGGAGCTCGACATCCTGGGCTCACGCAACGCCACACCGAATGACTTTCGTGCGGTGTGCAACATGCTTCGCGCGGGCAGCTTCCCCACCGATGCCGCCGTCACGCGCTCGGTGTCGATGGAGGGAGCCGGCGAGGCACTCGAAGCATGGCACCGCGCGCCGAACCTCGTCACGCGGATCCACGTGGTGCTCGACTGAATGTCGCGATCAGGGCCAACTCAGAGCGGTTCGACAGTGGCCTTCGACAGACATCCTTTGCCAGCGCACTGCAGTGCGACGAATACCTCCGCGCGGATGAGCCACTGCTCTTTTCGCTTTACCCACTGTGCCGAGTAGCGCCCGGTGATCAGCGAGGGTCCCTTGCCGGCGACACGTGCGGTCCAGATTCCGGTCTCGAAGGCGAGCGGCCACGCCGGACTGACGCGCACGTCGGTCGGCGTCCGCCAGTAAACGAGCGCCGTGTCGCTCAGCGGAGCGCGCGCGACGATCGCCTTGTACGCCTCGATGCCGCTTACGCCTGCGCCGAGTCCGCGGCGGATGGTCACGTCTTCCGTCCACCAGCGCGCGGCACGATCCACGTCTCCAGCGGCCATGGCTGTGTTCTGCGCGAGTCGCGCGGTGCGGATGGCGCGCGCGTCGGCACCGGAATGCGACTGCGCGCTCGCGGTGAAGAGCAGCAGCGTGATGGCCAACAGCGGCCGGGTAGACATGCGCATTGCGTCGCTCTGGTTGTGTGTGAACGAGGGATGATGGTCCGGCGGAGTGCGCGTAGCGTCGTGGGCCTTGGCCGGGTAGCCGCACGAGCCGAAGGTCGCCCCGACTGGCCGCAGCCGCAACGGCTCGGCATGTTGCCATGATGATCCCGCCGTCTCGCTTGCGTTGACCTGTCCTCATCGCGATTCCCTGGAGCGCGCTCGTCGCGACCTCCGCGCCTTCGCCGGCGTCGAGCGCGATTGGGCGGCGTCCGATGCCTACCGGCTTGTGCACGCGCACGACATGCGCGGCGGGCGGTACATCGTGCGCGCGCAAGCCGTGCGACCCGTGCCGGACGACATCGTGCAACTCGCCGCCGGCGTCACACGAAGCTTGCACCGTTCACTCGATGAGCTCGCGGTGGCGCTAGCCGATGCGCCGGTGCGCTTTCCGATTTACGAATCGCTGGTGATGTTCGCGCAGCGATCGCGCAAGGCGATTGCAGGAATGTCGGATGAGGCGCAGGCGACGATTGAAGGATTGCAACCGTATCATGAGATCGGCGGGTATGAGGACAGCGCGCTCTGGCGGCTCAAGACGCTGGATACCGCCGATGCGCCGTGGCTGACCGGCAGCATTCGCGATGGTGCGGTCATGGGCGTCAACACCGCGCGCGGCGTCTCGCTACTCGGCGATCCCGTGGTGACGTCTGGCGCATTCGCGGATGGCGCGATCATCGCGTCGGTGCCCGCGAGGATTGTCGGCCCAGATCCGAAGCTCGACATGTTCCTGCGAGCCGAATGGGCTCTTGCGTACGTGGAGCGGGGACCCGGCAGGGGTCGCGATGTCGTCGAGTTGCTCAGCGACCTGTGCGATCACGTGGAGCACGAGATCTTTCCGGCGCTCGAGTCGACCCTTTAGAGGAATGCGCTGTTCACCGTCGGGCGGGCGCGCCGTCCGCCAAGCGAGAGACAACACTGTGCGGGACGCCGGGGAGATTCGGGATGTCGAGAACGCATTCTGTGAACGTGAGCGGTATTGCCAATGGGCGAATCGCTGGGAGTACGAAAGCAACTGAGGATATTCCTGACGGCGAGTTGGAGGATGCCATGCGATTCACGAGAGCGACGACGAAGCGGGAAGCGATCGTCTCCGCCATTCCGGAGTTCAACGGGCGGCGCGCGATATCCGCGGCCGCGCTCCTCGCGCTAGGCGCCTGCACGCATCGGCCGTCCATCGCACCGCTTCCCGCGCTCGGCTTTCGTCTCGACACCGCCAGGGCAGAGCTCGTCACCGAAGGCATCGCACACCGCTATCTCTATTCGCCCGATGGACCCTGGGCGATCCACGTGCTCGACGCCAACCTCGACGCGTGCACACGACTCGTCGCGGTGAAGGATGCCAACGTCGCCGCTGGGCGCATCAGGACGAGCGACATGCTCCGCCACCTCTCCGCGCACACCGTGGTACTTGGTGGCGTAAACGGTGACTTCTTCTCGCTCGCTGATGGAACACCCACTGGTCTTCTCGTCGTCGACGGACACCGATTCACGCCCCCCAGCAATGCCGCTGTCCTCGCGGTGGACTCGGCGGGAATAGTGCACATCAGTCAATTCGCACTCGCCGGGCAGTCGCTCACGCCCTATTTCCCGCGCAATGCAGTCGGCGGACGACCGGTCATCGTCCGCGACAGCGCGATGGTGCCCGGCATTGATACGGCAAGCGGTGCGATCTTCTCGACGACACGGCATCCGCGCACCGCGGCTGGCATCTCGCGTGACGGCCGGCGACTCATCCTTGCCGTCGTGGATGGACGGCAGAAGCCATTCAGCGACGGCATGACGCTGAGGGAACTCGCCGCGCTCATGCTCTCACTCGGCGCC
>JBKJUW010000116.1:0-12942 GCA_046589725.1 Gemmatimonadaceae bacterium | reverse complement strand
CCAGCAGCACGTGGTGTGCGTGTCGTCGGTCGGTCCCGCGACGGCGACGGGCTACGTCGACGAACCGGCGTTCTACACGAACATCGGGCGCTCCGCGATCTCCGTGGCCGGTCCGGGCGGAAACGCCGATGCGGCGAACGGCTTCACGGTGTCGGTGTGGCCATGGGGCCCTGGCATCGCCTCGTGGGTATGGTCGTACTGCTCGAAGACGCGCCTGGCTGGCTTCGCTCCATCAGGCGCGCCGGTGCTGACTTCCTGTCGCTTCGGCAACCGAGTGACCGGGAACATCGGTACCAGCCAGGCGACCCCACACGTGGCCGGCCTCGCCGCGCTGCTCGTCGCAGAGAACGGCAAGGGTCACGCGATGCAGATCAAGAACGCAATCCAGCAGTCCGCCGACGACCTCGGCCAAACGGGCACGGATCCGTTCTACGGCAAGGGCCGCATCAACGTCGCCAAGGCGCTCGGCCTCTGATCCACGAGCTGGCGATGTGATGTGACAGAGGGGGACGAGCCGTGGCTCGTCCCCCTCTGTCGTGCCAAGGTAAGGGGAATTCAGGTGGGCAGGGCGTCGCAGACTTCTCCAATGACTATCAGATCCGGATTTTCATCGGCACCGAGTGATCGTCGCCCCCTGCTGGGGAACCATTGCCGCCCTGTGGGAGGTATACAGCTGGAGTGCGACGAGGAAACCTTACTCAGGGACTAACGGTGTACACCTATTTTGCCGACGCGCTGGTCTCGGGTGCCGACGGTGCTCTGCTTCACCTGTTCGCCGCCGGGGCCCTGCTCATCAGCATGTCCCTCCTGCACGGGAGCGCCCGCACGCGGGGATTGGTCGCGCGAACGTCGCTGGCCGCCGCGTGCGCGCTGCTGCTGCTGTCGCCGTCATCCCTCCTGGCACAGCGCCCCGCCGTGGACCACTCCGACTTTGACCGCCTGCTTCGACAGAATGTCGTGAATGGGCGAGTGGACTATGACGGCTTCGACCGCGCGCCCGAGTTCAAGCGGTATCTCTCCCTGCTCGATGCCACTGATCCCGCGGCACTTCCGGAGAAAGAGCGATTGGCGTACTGGATCAACGTCTATAATGCCTACACCATCGAGTTGATCAATCAGCACAAGGAGCGGCAATCGATCCGGAACATCAACAAGTCGCTCGGCTTTCTGCGGCTCAAGGGACCATGGGGCGAGCGACTCGTGAAAGCGGGCGGGCAGACGCTGACGCTCGATGACGTCGAGCATCGCATCATCCGAAAGGAGTTCCATGAGCCCCGCATCCACTTCGCACTCGTCTGTGCGGCGCTGGGCTGTCCGCCCCTGCGCAGCGAGGCGTACACCGGCGCGGCGCTCAACGCGCAGCTCGAAGATCAGGGCCGCGTCTTTCTTCTCGAGAGCCCGACGAAAAATCACGTCGATGTTGCGGCACGGACGGTATTCGTGAGCTTGATATTCAACCTCTACCGGGAAGACTTCGGAGGGTCGAACGCGTCCGTGGGATCGTTCATCGCCCACTGGTATCCGGAGGGCGCCGAGCGCCGCCTCCTGGCGTCGGGCGATTTCACGATGAAGGAAACCCCGTACGACTGGTCGCTCAACCGGTTGGAACGTTGAGCGACGAGCAGGTTCGTGGACTGAAACCGTGAGCGGGTTCGCGCTATTGCTGGCAATGGTGCAGCTCGCGGCATCGCTCGACCTTCTCGGTCTGGGTGCGGCACCTCCGGGTCCAGGCGTTCCGCCGGGTTGGAACGTTCGGCTCGTTCGCGGACAGTCAGCCCCCCTCACCGAGGTGGTGCGGGAGGAGGGCGCCTCCGTGTTCCGTCTCTCGGGAGCCGGGCGCGCCGCGTGGTTCTATCGCGAGCTCTCACCCGAGTTGGCGGAATCGCCCGGGTCACTCGACTGGTCCTGGCGCGTGGTCGACGCACCGCTGGCCGCGGATCTGCGCGCGAAGGAGACTGACGATTCCCCCGTTCGCGTCTACGTCGTCTTCGGGAAGCCCGGCCTGTTCAACCGCGCCGGCCGCATCATCTTCTACACATTCGGCAATGCCGAGGCGGTCGGCTATTCGCAACCGAGCCATGCGAGCGACAAGATGCACGTGATTCGCGTTGATGGTGCCGATGCGCGGCGCGTCTGGCGGGATCACAGTGTCGATCCATTCGCCGACTACCGGCGCATATGGCATCGGGATCCGCCGCCCATCACTGCCATTGGCGTCATGCAGGATACGGATCAGACCGGGGAGCGGGCCGTGGCGGAGGTGCGCCGGCTGGAGTGGCGGACGCCCTGAGCGTCCGCGCGCGAACCATTTCCGCGCTCGATCTGTTATGGAGGATACTCCCCTTCATGTGAGCAGACGTATGCGCGCCTCCGTCCGGATGACCCTTCTGGTGTTCGCCCTCACAATGGGCGCGTGCAGCAACGCGACTCCGCCGACGGCGCCGAACGCGATGCTTGTCGAAGGGGGCGCTTCGCCCGCGCCTGGGAGTGGTGTGCTGGGCGCCTTCGTCGGCGTTGGGCATCAGGGACGCGGGAGCGTTCGATTCACCGCCCAGAACGGTGTGGGGCGGCTCGACTTTTCGTCCGACTTCTCGGTCTCTGGCGTGCCGGGTCCGTTTATCTACCTGAATACGACCAACAACGCGAACACCGGGCGCCCGCTCAGAGTGGCCGCACTCAAGAGCAACGACGGGGCGCAGACGTACTCTTTTCAGCTTCCGCCGAACGTGAGCTATACGTGGGTCCTGATCTGGTGCGATCCATTCAACGTGCCGGTCGCTGAAGCGCGGATTTCGCCAACCCCGTGATGTAGCGTCCGATCCCAGTCAGTCGCCACAGCAGGCAAGGTCACGAGCCTCCATATCTCTATCGCTCAGCGCACGGGCCCGAGGTAGAGGTCGAACCAGCCCAGCGTACCCGCAATGAGGTCCGTGCGCGGCACATCGTGTCCACCCTCGAACACGACGTACTTCTTCCGGTCGGCCGGCGTGCCCAGCCACTGGAAGAACGGCTTCTGCGACAGCTCCACCGGGAAGAAGAAGTCGTACTTGCCGGAAAGCATCAACACTGGCTGCGTGACGCGCGGCAGGAAGTTGAATGGATCCACCTCGGGACGTCCGCGCTCCATCGTGAGGCCCGCCACGTACAGCACGGCCGCCTTGAAGCGGGGTTCCGTGGCCAGCACCAGCGGCGCCTGGTTCGAGCCCCAGCTCACACCGAAGTAGCCGATACGCGCCGAATCCATGTCGGCGCGCGTGCCCAGGTAGTCCACGGTGCGCCGCATGTCCTTCACCCACATCACCACGTGCTCGCGCCAGAAGATGCTACTGTCGGGCAGGTCGGTATGCAGGCTGTCGTGCCGCTCGTAGGTGCTCTTGAGAATCGGGAGCACCACAGCGCGCCCGTTCTTCATCAGGAAGCTGATCAGGACGTCGCGCATGTCGGCGCTGCTCGCCGCCGAGATCACGTTCGACCCGGGAAACAACACCACGGGCTGGAACGGCGCGGGGTGGTGCTTCGGCAGGAAGACCACCGCCATCATGCGCTCCCCGCCGTACGCCGCGTCGAAGCTCACGTGCTCCACCGTCCATTCCTCGGGCGAGGAGTCGCGCGCGTCCACCTTCGCGTTGAGCGCGGTGCGGTCGTAATCGAAGATGGGACGGACCCCCGCGAACACCGCATCGGGCACGGGCCGCTCCTTCGCATAGTCGCTGAAGGCGCGCGGCTGCGGCCCGCTGGCCTTGGCCAGCGCGGGCTCGGCGTGCAGGTACTTCGCCAGGCGGATGCCGTTGATCGCGGATCGGTCGCCGGCGGGCTGCGCGTACGCGTCGGTGAAGCCGTACGGAACGTCGCTCCACCCGCCGCCCAGAATGAACCGCTCGCCGCTGCCGGCGTCGTTCTCGCACCATTCGCGCACGTTGCCGGCCATGTCGAACGCGCCGTACATGCTCATGCCGCGCGAGGTACTGCCGCGCCGCGGCCCGGCACTCTCGAAGTTGCTGCCCGGCACGACAATTTTGGCCGCCGACACGGACGCCGCCCGGGACCAGTGATAGATGGTGGGCAGCGACATGCGCGCGAACGACGCGTACGCGCGGGCCTCGTACCAGCTCACGCCACTCACCGGAAAGTCGCCCTGTCCGGAGGGATAGTCGCCCGCTTCCCATGTCGCCGGACCGGGTCGTTCGGTCCGGTCCACGAGCCTCGTTCGGGCGACAGGCCACGGCAGCGAGGTGCCCCCGATCACGAGCGTGGCCGGCCAGTACTCCGGGTTGCCGTATCCGCCGGCGTCCACGAACGTCTTGTACTGACGGTTGGTCACCTCGTGGCGACCGATCAGGTAGTCGCCGAGTGCGAGTTCGGGCAGCCCCTCGGACCCCACCATGAAGGCACCGAACGTCCCGCCCGGCACGTGCGTCATGAGAGAGTCCGGCGAGCCGACGGCGGTGAGGTAAAAGGTGCGCGAAGGGGATCCCATCAGCTCGAGCTCCGTGCGATAGCCCGGTCTCTGTAGGCGCACTCGGCCCAACTGGGTTGGAAGCGAGAGCGAATCAGTGGGCGTGGTCCCGAGCAGGATCCAGTGCGTGGTGTCGTCGAACGAGGCCCGCCATACCTGCGCGCCCTCGGGAACGGAGTGCAGCACCGCCTTGCGGCTGAACCTGGGCCAGAGCGACACGAGCCCGGTGTCGCGCGGGGCGATCTCCTGCGCGCGTCGCGCGAGCATCCACGCACTGTCGAACTGCGCGAGCTCCACGTGATGCTTGATCTGCGGGATGGCCTCCGCGCGCACCCAGCGTTCGCGCCGAATACCCCCGGTGCCAAGCCACACCAGCGCCGCGAGGCCGGCCGCGACGGCGGCCCACGCCATCACCCGGCGAGGACGGGGCTTTGCCGCCGAGGGCAGGGCGCCGCCGCTCGGTGTGGCCACCGCCTCGATGTCGGCGAGCAGCTCGTCCGCCGACTGGTATCGGTGTGCGGGGTCCTTGGCCAGACACTTCATCACGGTGCGGACGAGGGCCGGTGGCAGATCGGGGCGACCCGAGATCGGCGGTGGCGGAGTGCTGACGTGCGCCGCCATCACCGCCTGCGGCGAGCCGCTGAACGGTGGCCGCCCCGCAAGCATCTCGTACGCCATCACGCCCAGGGCGTAGATGTCGGCACGATGGTCCAGGTCCGGGTCGCCCGCCGCCTGCTCGGGGGACATGTAGGCCGGCGTCCCGACCGATGTGCCGAACTGCGTGAGCGAGTCGCGGCCGACGCTGGGCAGCCGCGCGTCCACGAGCGCCTTCGCGATGCCGAAGTCGGTCACCTCCGCCGCGCCGCGCGAGAGCAGCACGTTGTCCGGTTTGATGTCGCGGTGCACCACGCCGTGTTCGTGCGCGTAGCCCAGCGCGCGCGCCACGTCTCGCAGGATGCTGAGGCATTCCGAGAGCGGCACGAGGGTGCCCGACGACAATCGCATTCGTAGCGACTGACCTTCCACGTACGGCATCGTGAAGTAGGGGAGCCCGTGCGTGTCGCCTGCCGTGAGCAGGGGAACGATGTTCGCCTGCTGCAGCGAGGCCGCGAGCCGGATTTCCCGCTCGAACCGCTCGGCGCTTATCCCCTGCACCAGATCGGGGGCGAGGACCTTCACCACCACCGTGCGGCCGAGCCGTGTCTCCTCCGCCAGGAAGACGCGCGACATGCCGCCGCCGCCGAGCTCGCGCCCGAGGACGTAAGCATCGCCAAGCGTGATCTGTAGCTGCTCTCGGAGATCCATAAGCCGAGGAAAATGCAGGGTGCGCGGGCGGGGGCAAGGTGACTTTCTTCTCCCGGCACCAGGGACCCGCGGTGAGGCGCGGGTACTACCGCGAAACGCTGCGGTGGACAACACCGTGGCGCATCACACCGTGAGGATCGAGGAACTGCACGTCGCGACCCATCACGAAGGCCTGCCACGGGTATTATTCAGGCATGAACGCCGAACCGCTGCTCATCCTCGTCGCGCGGCTCCTCGCCGCCCGCCGTGTGGATGTCGTGACGATCGGAAATGCCGCAGCGGCAATCCACGGCTCGCCCGTCACGACCATGAACATCGACTTCATGTTTCGGAAGACACCGACGAATCTCACGAAGCTCAAGCGTCTCGCCGATGACCTCGACGCAACGGTGTTACGTCCGTTCTACCCCGCGTCGCAGTTGTATCGCGTCACGCGCGATCGTGACGGAATGCAGCTCGACTTCATGGCGAGGGTAGACGGCATCCGGTCGTTCGAGTCGCTGCGAAGCAGGGCGATGGCAGTGCCCTTCGGTGAACATGAGCTTCGCGTCGCCGCGCTGTCCGACATCATCCGGAGCAAGGAGCGCGCGGGCCGGGAGCAGGATATCGCGGTTCTTCCTCTTCTCCGGAGGACGTTGATTGAACACGAAAGGACCAAGTCCTAGGAAGGCCTCGGCGCTTCGGCGCGAGAGCGAGCGCGCGCTCGTCCAGCAGATACGTCGGCTCCTCGCTCTGCCTCCGAACAAGCGCACGAACTTCCTGCGCGTTCGGCTGCCGCAGGGTGGGACCGCAGTCTGAACCGTACTCTCAAGACGCGCGCTGCTCCAGCCGAAAACTATTGGAGTGGCTGAAGCGTCAACGCGCCAATGAGGCCTGATAACCGCACTGGCCACTTCGACGCATCGAATGGCTTGTAGTCGATGTTGACGAAGTTGATGTCCTTGAAGTTCCGCCACTGCACTCCGCGCTGGTCGAGATCGCGGATGCGATTGGCCGAGAGGTTCGTCACTTCCACCTGGAGCACGTTGCCGGTGCGGCGCAGTGGGCCGGTCTCCACGGCGAATGGATGCGCGAACAGCACGCCGAGCTCGCGGCCGTTCAGCTTCACGCGCGCGCTCTCGGCCACGCGTCCGAGCGAGAGGAGATGACGTGGTGCATAGTCGGGTGCGTCGAAAGTGATGGCGTAACGCGCCGTGCCGGCGAACCGGTCCGCGTCCGCATCGCCGCGGCCAGTCCAGGCGACGAGCGAATCAGCGATGAAGCCATGCGGGAGGACAGGACCGCCATCGGCGAACGATACAGACCATTTGCCGCGAAGCGCTACAGGGTCGCTCTGGGGATGCGCGTACGGCCACGTCGCGCCGCTGACCTTCCTGGCGAAGGTACGGAGGATCAGCGATTGCCCCGAGTCGAGCTGGACATACACCTCCGCTTGCCCGTTCGTGCGCCGCACTTGCGCCATGCCGCTGCGGCCGAGCATCGGGTCCATGATGGTGACCGACGCTGGATTGCCGGTCAGAGGAACCCAGCGATCGATACGCCGCGACGCGAGCGCGAAATATTGACGCTCTTTGCCGCGACCTCCGGCCGTGGTCCGGCGAATGACCTGAAGCTCGGGCTGCTCAGCGAGATGGTCGCGGTGGACACCGGCAGCCGCGAGCAGCGGCTCGATCTCATCGCCCGCGAGCATGCGCCCTTTGCCGACCACGAAAGTACGAATGCCGTCCTTCGGCGCGCTCCACGCGATCTCTCGCGACGATGCCGCAAGTTGCGCCCGGCGTGCGTTCAGCTGTCCGAATCCCGGTACATCAGGAGGCAGACCGCCGACGAGGATCACGGTCGCACCTTCCCTGGTTAGCGTGATAAGTCGCGCGAGCGTTTCCGGTGGCATGTGCTCGGTCTGCGGGATCACGATGGCCGAGTAACCTGCGCCGGTCGAGCGCACGCGGCCGTTGCGCACGGAAATGTTCTTCAAGAGCTGGCGATCGGAGACGTAGTCGACGCCCAGCCCTGACTCATGTAGCGTGCGCGCGAGTTTGCCGAACGGCTTGTCGTGAAACCAGAGCGGGTTGTGCACACGGAAATCCATGCGCGTGCGACTCACCGCGTGCCAACTGTCCCAGATGGGCCAGTAGAGGAGGACGTCGTTGTCGGGCTCACCGGCCTGCATGAACGACTGCACGCGCGCGACGTAGCGGTTGAACGCGGGCAGGTCGCGCCAGAATGCGTTGCGCGCATTGAATTCGGTCGATGCGTAGAACTCCCAGCCAGGCCAGGCAACGTTCGCGGGAGAATACGCCGTGCCGTGGTAGATGAGATGATTGATGCCGGCGAGGAACATGCGGTCGGCGGCCTGCTTGATCTCGTTCAACGTTCCGGAGAAGTGCTCACCCAGCCAAGTGAACGACTCGGCCGACGCGAGCGGATGTCCGCTGACATGCGCCGCCGAGGATGCGAACTTGTTGATGAGTGGATCGCCATCCGGTCCGCCGAGCACGCCGAAGATTTCTGTCTCGGGAATGTCGGCGGCAGCGTAGAGGTCGAGCAGGTTGCCGGGAGAGCCGTGCGCCTGCTCGCGCATGAGCGAGCCGTGCGCGTGCGACCAGCGCGTGAGCTGCTCGACGAAATTCTCTCGGAGCATCTCGTCGAGTGTCTGCCGGTAATCGGACTGGACGCGCGCAGCGTGATCGGCGTCGCCCTTACCGGTCAGTGCGGGAAGCTCGGTAGCGAGATCGTACCCACGGTGCTGGCGAAAGTAGTCGAAGAGCCCGATGGATCCGTCACCCGTGTACTCGAACGAATCATGGAAGTACGACCGAATGGCGCCACGTGGCAGTGTCGACATGCGCTGTTCGAACATCGCGAGGTAGTTGGCCGTCGCGATGGAGGAAAACGGATCGAGCGACGGTCCTTCACCGCCCGGCGCGGGACGCTTCACGTTGTCGCCCGAGAAGCGCGTTTCGGCGACATAGATCGTCCACTTTCCGGCCGGTGCCGTCCACGTCGTGATGCCTGCTGGTTTCCACAGCGGGATGTCCACGTGCTGGCCGTCGCCCGACAATGCGGTGATCGCGTTGACACGATGACCGGTAAGATCGGATGTCCACGTCGCGCCACCGTTGACGCTGTCAACCTTGATGGCGAGCGATGCGTTCACGTCGGCGGGTTGGACGGATGGTCCCCCGGTGCGCCAGCCGGAGCCCTGCGGAAGGTCGACGCCCATGCCGTGACGATGTGCTTCCGTCGCGGTGTGGGCGATCATGTCGACCCACTTCGGCGAGAGGTACGGGATGTACAGGGAATCCGCGCCCTTCGCGCCATAGATCACCGTGACCTCGACGCCGCCGAATCCGGCCTTCGCGAGCTCGTCGATCTGCGCAGTGAGGTTCGGTTTATCGACAGCGCTGCCGAGCCACCACCAGCGGGTCCATGGTTTGGTGTCGCGCGTGAGTGCGGGCCAGGCGAGCGGAGCGGCTGCCGCTCGCTGCTGGGCGGGCGACGTTGACGCGGACGCAACGAGCGTTGCCACAGCCATCGCAAGTGGTGCTACCAAACGGATACGTGTCATAGCCATTGCTGCATGAACGCGAAGGCCGCGACGCCGTCGAACTCGTGCGCGCCTTCGTGGATCACGTAGCCGAAGTGGTCCGGCACGCCGAAGCCAGCATAGATGTCCCGTGCCTTCGCCGCGGCGATCTGACTTCCAGCGATCGGGAAGATCCTGTCGTTCCTGCCTGACTCCACGAACAGGAACCTCGGCGCCACGAGTCCGGAGATGTCGTACATCTCCATGTCGTTCAGCAGTCCGGGCACGTAGTTGTCGGGGCAATGCGAGATGCTCACGATGCTGTGGCGGAACGTGTTGAAGTATGCACTCACCATGGCGAGTTTCACGCGTTCATCAGTCGCACCGGTGAGGAGGGACGTCGTGCCTCCGCCCGACGCACCCATCGTGGCGATGCGCGTTGCATCGACTTCGGGACGCGTCTCGAGATAGTCGATGGCGCGCATCGCGTCCCATGTGCGCCACGCAGCCATCGACTGGCCGAGCAGCAGCGCAGCACATGCGGCCGGGCGACAGGATTCCACACCGGGCCCCGCCCGGCGCGCTGCGTCGTCGCGTCGTGCGCCGAAGGCGAGTTGCTCGACGGCGAACGTGACGTACCCATGCTCGACACACTGCACCGCATACTCCTTTGAGTACGGCACATTCCGCTCGGCGCGCTGAGTCCCGTCGTCATTCATGCCCAGTATGTCGGCGACGCCCTTGCCGTGTCCGGAGAAACACACGACCGCGGGCAGTTTGGCGCTGGATGCGGTCTTCGGGACGAGGAGATAGCCGAGCGCGGTGAGGTTATGTCGGGTGTCGAAGAGGATCTTCTCGCGGGTGTAGGTGCCGAAGTCCTTCTTTTCGATGATCTCGGCGTTCAACGGGGCGCGTGTCGCTGGAAAGCCGCCCATGCGCTCGATGAGCTTGTGTCGCGCCTGTTGTTGCCACTGCTTTGCTGCGGCGGGAGTGGTTGCAGAAAAAGAAAGCGTGGGCGTCAGGGCGTCGTACTCGGAAAGGCAGAACTCCCTGCTGTCGAGTCGCCGCATGGCGAGGTCGGCGGGGGGCCCGGGAACGACGGACGCTGGATCCCCGCTATCGCGGGAATGGGGCACATCAGCGGCGAGCGCGGAGGCGAGCGGAAGACCAGTGCCAACAGCCACGCCAGCCACCGTACCGCGCTTCAGGAATTCGCGTCGTCCCATTGCATCCGGCATTGTCTCTTGCTCCTCAGTCACTCGATCAGGACAATCCACGAAGGCCTTCCTCGCGCACGTTCCAGCCTGCGACAGGAAAACCAGGTGCGTGTCGAACGGGTGCGCCATCCCAGCCCGCGGCCATCATCGCTACGGCGCTCAACAAGCCACCGTTGCCAGGGAGATATGCGGTCAGGCCTGCGCGCTGGAAGTTGTGCCCATTCGGAGTGCTTCCGCCGTCGCGCGGTCGGTGATGAGCGCGTGCACGAGGCCCGTCTTCAGGCCCGCGGCGATGGCCTCGGTCTTGTCACCGCCGCCCGCGACGGCGACCACACGCCGTACCTTCCGAAGTTGGTCGGTGGTAATGCCAAGGATGCGATCGTCGAGCGCGGTCTGCACCGCTCTGCCCTGCGCATCGAAGAATCGCAGCGCGATGTCGCCGACCGCGTGACACGAAAGCAGCTCCTTGCGCGCCTGCTTCGAGAAGGAATGGCCGTCGTTCAGCACCTCGTTCGACGTCAACGATCCGAGCCCGACGAACACCGTGTCGAGCGCACCGAGTTCGTTCAGTGCCGCGCGCACGTGCGGATCGTTGCTCAACGCGTCCCGTACGGCGGCCGTCGCGACCACGCCGGGAGCCGGCAGCAGCACCGCCTGCGCGTCGAGCAGCTGCGCGAGGCGACGCACGAGCTCACCACCATTTTCGGCGGCGTCGGGCGGCCCGAGGCCGCCCAGTATCTGGACGACGCGCGCATTCGCCGTGGGCAGCGGCGCCATCGCGTCGACCATCGCACTCAACGTCGTGCCCCACGCCATACCGATCGTCTCGCCGGTCGTGATCGATCGCGCGAGATATTGCGCAGCGGCGGCGCCGAGTTGGCGATGGAGCGTCGCGACATCCTGACCGGCATCCCAATCGACGACACGCACCGACTGCAGGCCAAAAGCATCCTCGAGGCGCGCCTCGAGCTCGAGGTACAACCCACGCGGTGACGTCACGGTGATCTGCACGTAGCCGAGCTCTCGCGCCTCGCGCAGCAAGCGGGAGACTGTCGGCCGGGAGAGACTCAACCGTTCGGCGATTGCCTGCTGCGTCTGATCGCGCAGGTAGTAGAGCGCGCTGACCTTGACGAGGAGGTAGTGATCGGGTGGCGATTTCGGGCGTGACATCAGCCTCTTGCCGTACTGATGATCACGGTGAGCTCCTTCGGCCCGTGCGCGCCGACGACGAGCGACTGCTCGATGTCGGCGGTCTTGGATGGACCAGCCACGAAGGTGCCGAATGACGTCGCGCGAACGTTGATGCGGCGGTAGGCCTCGTGCAGATCAGCCACAAGCGCATCAGCCGCAATCACGATGACCACGCGCTCGGCGAGGTAGAGTGCGGCGCGGTGAATCGGATCGGGCGTTGCAAACCAGAGCGCGCCGTTCTCCGCGACGCCGACTGCTGCCTGACAGAGGAAGAGATCCAGTGTGGCGAGCGCGTGCGGGTTGGTTGGCATGGCGATGGTCGACGCGACGCCCGGCAGGAGAGACAGGACCTCGGGTGCACTCCCCGCGATCTGCATTGCGTCCACTGCCGGATCACCTTCGCTGGCAACGACCAGCGCGCCGGACGCGACGGCAGCGTGCGTGAAGCGCACGACAAGATCTTCATCGCTGGCGCTCGGCGTTCCGGGTTGATACTCCGCGGGCGGAGCGTCGACGGCAGGCGGGAGCGCCGCGCGCACGGCGCGGAGAATCTCGTCGCGGGCGGTGGAGGAAGTCATCGCTTGCCTCCCGACCGTTCGCGACGATACCAACTGCGGAAGCTCTCGCGCCCAGGCAGCGGCGCTTCGCGGGTACGTCCCCATGCGCCCGAGGCGATACGTGCAACCGCGCTCGGCATGAGGCGCAGGCCGAGTCGCGCGATGGCGCCCGCAACGCGAAAGAGTCGGGGGCGATCGAACATCACGACCGACGCCTTGATCGCCGCCCCCTTGGCTTTCGACGAATAGCCGCGCTCCGTCACGTGCTGCCGCCAACGGAAGAGCTGTCCGTCGAGATCGATCTTTACCGGGCAGACCGCGGTGCACGAGCCACAGAGCGTGGACGCAAATGGCAGCGACGCGTAACGCTCGAGGTCGAGACCGGGCGTGAGCACCGAGCCGATCGGACCGGGCACCGTTGATCCATAGCTATGGCCACCGGACCGGCGATACACCGGGCACGTGTTCATGCACGCCCCGCAGCGAATGCACTTCAGTGATCCCCAGAACTCCTCGCGCGCGAGCTGGCGCGTGCGGCCGTTGTCCACAAGGATGATGTGCAGCTCCTGGCCGTCTCTCGGCCCATGCACATGCGTGGTGTAGGACGTGATCGCCTGGCCGGTGCCGCTGCGCGCGAGCAGCCGGAGGAATACCGGGAGGTCCTCGAGCCGCGGTATCACCTTCTCTATG
>JBKJUW010000112.1:0-55275 GCA_046589725.1 Gemmatimonadaceae bacterium | reverse complement strand
TCGGATGCGTTCTTTCCCTTCCGTGACGGTGTCGACCAGGCCGCCGGCGCCGGCGTGCGGGCGATCGTCCAGCCCGGCGGCTCGGTGCGCGACGCGGAGGTTATCGCCGCCGCGGATGAGCACGACATTGCGATGGTGTTTACGGGGGTGCGGCTCTTCCGCCACTAGCTTCCATCCTGACACCGGCATTCGTACATTCGTTCGTTGAGCATGTGAAAGCGGAGCTTACCAGAGGCTGCATGCAAGACACCCGCATACCACTCCGCGCCATCGGCCTGGCCTGCTTTCTCACCATGGGTGTCTCCGGGCAGTGTCTCGCCCAGGAAGCCGCCACGGCCCCGCGACTCTACACGGATCTCGGCACACTGAGCCATCCGATCGCGATCCGATCGACGAGGGCGCAGGCGTACTTCGATCAGGGCCTTCGCCTGTACTATGGTTTCAACTCGGAAGAATCGGTGCGCGCGTTCCGTGAGGCGGCGCGCCTCGACCCGTCGAGTCCCATGCCCCACTGGGGTATCGCGATGGCGCTGGGGCCCAACGTCAACGTGTCCATGGACACTGCCGCCGAGCGTGAGGCGCATGCCGCGATGATGGAGGCGACACGGCTGGCGGAGAACGGAAACCCGCGTGACCGAGCGTTCGTCGCCACCATCGCCGACCGATACGCTCCGCTTCCGGGAACAGAGCGCGGCAGGCGTGACACGCTGTACGTCGCGGCGATGCGGAATCTCGTGAGGCGCTACCCCGACGATCAGGATGCCGGGGCGCTCCTCGCCGAGTCGCTCATGCTCCTGCACCCGTGGGACTGGTATACCGCCGAGGGCACACCGGTCGGCAGCATTCTCGAGGCCGTCGGTCACATCGAGCGAGTGATCAGGAAAAATCCGAATCATCCCGGCGCATGTCACTTCTACATTCACGCCGTGGAGCAGTCGGTCACACCGGCACGGGCGCTGCCGTGTGCGAAGCGGCTCTCCGGCTTGATGCCCGGTGCGGGACACATCGTCCACATGCCGGCACATATCTACATGCGCACGGGAAATTACGCCGAGGCGGTGCGGCACAACGAGCACGCGGCCCACACCGACGAGCGGTTCATCGGCGAGCAGAAGCCGAAGGGTGTCTATCCCCTGTATTACGCGCACAACCTGCACTTCCTGTGGGCGGCGGCCGCGATGGATGGGCAGACGAAGGTGTCCCTGAAAGCCGCGCGCGATCTCGTGGCCAACGTGCCGCCAGAGCTCTACGAGCAGGCGCCGCTCTTCGAGCTGATCGCCGCCGTGCCGGCGCTTGCGCTGGCACGTTTCGAAAAGTGGAGCGCGCTCTCGAGCGAACCCGCGCCCAAGGCGACGCTCAAGCTCGCGCGCGCGCTGTGGCATCATGCACGCGGCGTGGCCTACGCGCGGACCAGCAACGCGGAGCTGGCGGAGCGCGAACTCACGGCGCTGCGAACGCTCGCGGCGGACATTCCGCGCGACCAGCTCGTCATGACGACGAACACGGCGCCGCAGGTGACTGATCTCGCAGCGAAGGTGGTCGAAGCCGAGATCGCCATCGCGCGCGGACGGACTTCGGATGGGATCGCCCTGCTGACGGCCGCTTCGCATCTGGAAGACGGTCTGCGCTACGACGAGCCCGCGACCTGGTACTCGCCCGTGAGGCAGCGGTTGGGTCGCGTGCTGCTCACCGCTGGACAGCCGGCGGAAGCGGAGCGGGCGTTCCGGGAAGACCTGATGAGGAACCCCGGGAATGGCTGGTCGCTCAACGGTCTGGCGACGAGTCTGACTGCGCAGGGAAAAGGTTCGGAGTCTGCCAAGGTGATGCGCAGCTTCAGGAGGGTCTGGACGCGAGCGGATGTGATGCCGTAGCGATCGGATTTGCGGTTGCCCTCTGCTCGATGAGCTGATGGGCGGCTGAAGGAACCTGTCCTTGTAGGCCGTGAACCCGGAGTATTTCCGTCACTATCCGATTCGGGCGGAAGCGGCAGGAGCATTCCACTACGAACAAGCCGTTGCCTTGGTACGCTGTGTAGAGCTCAGCGGGATTTTCGATGAGGCTTTTCAAGACCGGGATTGTGATATCGTGCTTGTCTGTTTCCATTCGTGCGCCCGCCCAGAACCGGCGGCCCGTCATCGACGTCCATCTTCACGCCCAGGAAACGCCGTTGACCTATCCGATTCGCGCTGGGGTGCGGGTTGCCCAAGTGGTACAGCTCGACGGCACCGCATATACACGCCGCGCAGGGGTCGGATGCATTCCTTCCCTTCCAGTGTCGACCAGGCGGCCGGCGCCGGTGTCCGTGCGATCGTTCAGCGCGGCGGCTCGGTGCGCGACGCGGAAGTGATTGCCGCCGCCGATGAGCACGACATTGGGATGGTGTTTAGTGTGGTGCGGCTCTTTCGGCACTAGGCCCGTTCATCATGAGCCCCGGCTCGTTAATGACGCCCGCTTCATGTCCCCAGCTGAAAGGCTTCGGTGACGCGTACGAGTATCTCGTTGTTCGCGCGCAGCGTCGCCTTGAGACGGTACGCGCCGGCGACCGGCGGCTTCCACTGGTCCGCAATTCCATACCCTAAGGTCGCCGCCACCGGAAACTGAACGGTCTGTTGAGACTTCGGTGGAATCTCAAGCTCGTCCGTTGGCGAGCCTAACGCACAGACGATACCGTACACGGCTTGCCAATCGCCGGCGACGGAGCGCTCCAGCGTTGTTCCGCACATGCTGAAGGTCACAGTCGACGCGCCCGAGTTAGCGATCACAAGCGGAATGGTGCCGCTCACCCAAGCAGCCGACGATTGGACCTGCGGTTTGCCGATCGTAAGCAACGCCTCGCCACGATCAGTGTCGCTCACGGCCGTCGCTTGTCCGCACGATATCACTAACACGGCAGTCGCAATCGTAACGAAGAACGCCGAAAACACTCGCAGCATACGATTTCCTCCGGAAAACTGAACGGTGAAGAATAATAGCTTTCGATGTTCGCGACACCATTCGCGAAATGGCTTCTAGGACCGCTTGGTCCGCACTGTACTAGAACTAACCCAAGCTGGTGTGAACCCGTCACCGATGTCGATATTCCAGCTGTGCCGGCGTAGTCGAGTCTGGCTAGGGTTGCGGCTGCGGATCAAATGTGCGCGCCAATCGATTCTGTATGTTCTGCCACGGGGAGTAGAAGTAGGTGCAATTTGATGAACAATACGCTGTACCTTGGGCATCGAAGGCATTCAATGGGCTCCCTGCGAACAGAGTGCCCAGCGGGTATATCCCAGTATCGATGTGGCGGTATACCGGTGCGCCGCTATCACCCCTGCCTGCGCCGGCGCTAGTGACGCGATCCGCACACGTGATGATGTAGCTGGGTGATCCTGTCACTACAAGGGATTCACACGTGCCCTGAACAATTCCGCGCGTCGCGCCCGTTGTGCGACCGGTCTTTTCAGCTTCCACGCCCACCCACGCAAACAGTGGAGCGGAGAACGCGTTGTAATACCCGGCCACGCCAATGGACCCGGGAGCGTTGTTGACTTCGACGTCAAAGGTCAAGGCGAGGCGTTTGAGCGCATCAGAGGATGAGGTTGACACGAACAGAACATCAGCCTCGCTACACGGGCCAGCAAAATAGCCACCATTTCCTACCGTCGTATAGCAACCGTTTGTCCACATGGGATTCAGCGCGACAGTTCCAACGGCGCTGGTAATCTGATACATGGTTTCTCCGGTACTTCCTCCTCCAGAGGAGCCGAGAGAGCAGTGTGCGGCAGTGAGGAACCCAGTCTCGCCTTGCGGAGTTGTCACATTATAACCGATCGTGCAGCGCCCACCTCCACCGTTTTGGAATTCGAAACCTCCGGCGAGGGGTCGTATCGTGGAACGCAGATTCAGTAGCGGAACAGCAGCATAACCGGACCGCACCTCGACTGCCGTAGGCGGAACGCCGGCGCTGGCCGCGAGTCGCGTGATCTCGCCTCGCTGTGTGGTATCAGAGAGCGTGACGACGACGCGATTGCTGCTCTCATCTGCGTCGATGCTCACGAAGCCAGGCACATTCACCGCGTCGGCAAGCAGGACTTGGCTCCAGCCCAAAAGCTCAGAAAACGAAAACTCACCAGTTTGCACAACCACATCGCCGGCAGCGAACCGCGCCGCTTCAGGAAGAGCGCCATTCATTTTCAGGCCGAGCGCGCGGAGCGCCGCGATTGCAATGCCTCGGTTGGTTTTGTCGCGCATATACACGTTGACTCGCCCGCTTGCGTCGATGTAAACGCCGCCAATTCCGGGTGCTGCCGCCTCAAGTCGAAGGATATCGTCTTCCACACCGCGATCCTTTCTTCCCTTCACTGCGGCCTCCAGCTCAGAGAGTGAAGTGCGTTGCGCGAGTGCGATCTTATCGGCACGGAGCGCTGACGTCGGTGGTATTCCTGCAGGCGGTTCGGAACACGCGGCGAGCATTGCGAATGAGAGCGCGGCTGCGCAGATCCGAAGCCGCGCACAAGATTCCTGTGACGCGCCGCCTCGTTTGGCAGCCGGTTGTTCTTGCTTTTCCATAATTAGGCTCTCCGTTGGCCGGGCATTGTGGCGTTGGTATCGCTGCGGAACCAGCCTTGCGTGTTGCGCGACTATAGTCGGAGATGGCACACTTTGGCGCAACAGTGCGCTTCAGTGCGCGAGTAGCCTTAGAAAACCTTAAGCCGTATCATGGCGGGCTGGTTTACGCGCGATCGGCTGCGAGTACTCGGCCCGGTAGCTCTGGCCGCGGTCTCCGCTAGCGCCGCATGCATCCGGCGCAGCTCGGGCTCGACCTCCTCAATGCAGCGCTCATCGGCCGATGGGGCCGCGCAACAACTTGACTAGCTGAGCGCTGCTCCGCGGCCGACGCCACGCCACGAAGTCGGCCACGTGCAGCCCCTCGCGCCGCGCAACGCACCGGGGTCGGTCTCAATCCACGCCCTTCGAGAAGAGCCAGAGTTTCTCCGCGCCAGTCCGCTGCTTCTTCGGGTTTGACGAGGAGGCCACTACCCCTCGACGTTACGCATGGCGCGCAATCACCGCGAGGGGCACTCCTGCGCCGCCCCCACTTCCTGCGCCAATGCATTCACACTGATCGCCTGCGTACCGATCACCCGCCGCACCGTCGACTCGGGAACGCAGCACGGTAGACTGGCATCGAACGACCCACCGTTGACCCCGCCGGACTGTACCGTCGGACGCGGAAGCTACTGCGGTCGTACCACAACTGTCCTGACACTGGGGGCCTTGGTTCCCCCGTTCGTAATTCCCGCGACGGGGGAATTACGAAGGGGAGCCGTGCCAATGATTCAAAGCTCGCGGGAATGACGAACGAACACGGCATGACGAGCAGAAAATGACCAAGAGGGAATTCCCGGCACTGGTACAGTTTTCTGTACCAGTCCCGAATTCCCGCCCCCCGCCCCCCATCAGCCCCACCGTCTTATATTCCTAGACTTCCGCCCCGCTCTCCGCGGGGCGTCTGCTATTCGACACTCCCACGCTGACAATGGCGACGACGTCCACGCCGTCCGACCTCGATTACCGGCCGTCCTACCTGGCTGCGACCGTCGTAACGGCGGTCATCTTCGTGCTGTACCTCATCACGCTCGCCCCATCCACCGCGATGTGGGACACGAGCGAGTACATCACGGCGGCCTACACGCTCGGCCTCCCGCACCCGCCTGGCAATCCGCTGTTCGTCCTCATCGGCCGGGTGTTCGCCATCCTGCCCATCGCGAAGACCGTGGCGGTCCGTATCAACGTCCTCGCCGCCATCTGCAGCGCGGTGTCGGCGGGGATGTGGTTCCTGATCACCGAGCGCGTACTGGTGAGCTGGTTCTCCGATCGCTGGAAGCGCATCCTCGGCGGCGCACTCGCCGCGCTGATTGGCGCCACCGCGTTCACGGTATGGAACCAGAGCGTCGTCAACGAAAAGGTGTACACGGTCGCGCTGCTCGGCATCGCCATCATTTCATGGCTGATGATCCGCTGGTGCGACGAGCCCGACGGTCGAAAGGCCGATCGCACGCTCGTGCTGGTCGCCTACCTGCTCGGCCTCGGCTATGCGAACCATATGGCGGGCATGGTGGCGGCGCCCGCCGTCGGCCTGTCGGTGCTTCTCGTGCGCTGGCGGACCGTACTGCGCTGGAAGCTGCTCCTGGCCTGTCTCGGCGCGATCATCCTCGGGATCACGCCGTTCGCCATGCAGCCCATTCGGACCGCGTACTATCCGGCACTGAACGAAGGCGAGCCGACGGCGTGCCGCGAAGGACTGAAGCTCGATTGCACGTTCAGCGCCGGGACGTACGACGCGTTCATGTACAACTTCAATCGCGGACAGTACGGCAAGCCGGAATTGTCCGAGCGCCAGGCACCGCTCTCGGCGCAGGTCGGCATGTGGTGGCTGTACTTCAAGTGGCAGTGGCTGCGCGACGCGCACTACGACCACCCGTTTGCCCAGAGCCTCCTCGCCGCGATGTACCTCGTGCTCGGCCTGCTCGGTGGCTATGTGCACTTCCAGCGAGACCGGCGAAGCTTCTGGTATTTCGGTTCGTTGATGTTCACGGTGACGCTCGCGCTGATCTACTACCTGAACTTCAAGTACGGCGCGTCGCAGGCGCCTGATCTCAACGGCGTCGCCCGCGAGGTGCGCGATCGAGACTACTTCTACCTCTGGAGCTTCTCGTCGTGGGGCGTCTGGGCGGCACTCGGCCTCGTCGCCGTGTGGGATTCGATCGCGGCACTGATTGCGCGGGAGACGGTCACCGAGCGGCGCGAGACCTACGAGCGGCCCACGACGCGCGCGCTCGGCATGACGTCGCCGATCCTGTTGCTCGCCATCATCCCGCTCTTCACCAACTGGACGACGGCATCCCGCGCGGGACAGACGGACACCGCTGATTTCGCGCGCGATCTGCTGAATTCCGTCGAGCCGTATGGCGTGCTCGTGACCGTGGGTGACAACGACACCTTCCCGCTCTGGTACGCGCAGGAAGTGGAGCACGTGCGTCAGGACGTGGTGGTGGCGAATACGTCACTGCTGAACACGGACTGGTATACGCGACAGATCATTCGTCGGCCGGTCTTCGACTACGACAAGGCGGCCGGCCCCGCGATCTACCGCAACGGCACCTGGAAGAAGCCGACGGGTTCTCCGCTGCACATGACGCAGATGCAGGCCGACTCTGTTCCGGCATACATCCAGCTCGATCGGCCGATGACGTTCCAGGGCGGTCCAATCAAGACGACCATCGACCCGCAGCGGCTGTCGATTGCGGGTGTGCTGCAGCGCGCCGACATCTTCGTGCTGCGCATGATCGCCGATTCCTATGGCGATCGGCCCATCTACCTCAGTCGCACGTCGGCGGGCTATGGCAACGAACTTGGGCTCGGCAGCTACCTGCTCACGCAGGGTCTCGCCACCAAGATCTTCATCCCGCCGGCGGTTCCGTCGAAGGACACGCTGCTCGTGCCCGGTGCTGGCTGGATCGATCTCGCGCGCACGAAGGCGTTGTGGGACACGGTGTTCACGGCTCCGAAGTCGCTGGCCAAGCGCAGCGACTGGATCGACCGGCCTTCGGTCGGCATCCCGTACCTCTACGTCGCTACGGGGCTGATGCTGTCCGAGGTCATGCAGGCAACCGGAGACACCGCCGGCGCCAAGCGCGTGATGTCGCAATCTCGCGACATCGCGAAGGGCGTGAAGCTGAACGACCTCCTCGGCCAGATGGAGGCCGCTCAGCCGGCGGCCCCGACGCCCAATCCGCTGCTCACGCCGCAGGCGGACACGCAGCGCAGCAAATCAGTGCCGGCGAAGAAGCCGTAGCATCACCGCGCAGCCGGCCCGCTATTCGGGCCGGTTGTCGAGAGCGTGGCGCAGGAGCGCCAATGCCTGCTCGCGCTCCCGTCCCTGCACCTCCAGCCTCGGCGCACGCACGCGCGCACTGCCGCGTCCGACTTCCGCCTGCACCAGCTTGATCAGCTGCACGAACTTGGGCACCGTGTCCAGGCGCAGCAGTGGCAGGAACCACTCGTAGAGCGCGCGCGCTTCTTCAATTCGCCCGTCGCGGCCAAGCTCGAAGAGCCGTACCGACTCGACGGGAAATGCGTTGACGAGGCCCGCGATCCATCCGACGGCGCCCATCGGAATGCTCTCGAGGATCATGTCGTCCATGCCGGCGAAGATCCGCAGGCGGTCGCCAAGCCTGGCTCGCACGTGCGTGACGCGCCGCACGTCGCCGCTGGACTCCTTTACCGCGTGCAGGTTCTCGTGCGCATCGGCGAGCTCCGCGAGCTGGTCGGGCGTGACGTCGATGCCATACGCGATCGGGTTGTTGTACAGCATGCAGCTCAGCGAGACACTCGCGATGACGCTGCCATAGTGAGCGCGTGTCTCCGGCCAATCGCCCTTGTAGACATACGCTGGAAGGACCATCACGCCGTCGCACCCGGCCTGCTCCGCGCGCTGCGCGAGCGTGATGCATTCCGGTGTGCTGAGTCCCGCGATGCCGGCAATCACGGGCCGACCCTCTGGCGTGGCGCGTCGTACCGTTTCGAGAATTGCGAGCTTCTCGTCGAGCGAAAGCGTTTGCGATTCGCCGAGTGAGCCCAGTGCCACGATGCCGGCGCATCCGCTCTCGATCATCCACGCAACGTGCGCGGCCAGCGCGGTGTGGTCCACCGACATGTCCTCGCGGAATGGTGTGGTGATCGCCGGAAATACTCCCGCCCAGTCAGCCTTCTGCATTTGCGGATCTCGTTTCGTGAGTGATGGGGCCAGTGGTGCGCATGCGCGACGGTGCGAAGGGCAACGGATCGATCGACGGCCGACGTCCCGCCACCAGATCGGCCAGCAGGACCGCGGTGCCGAGCGCGGTGGTGATGCCGAGGCCCTCGTGTCCTGTGGCCAACCACAGTGGCTCGTCGGGCGACCATCGGCCTATGAGTGGCAGGCCGTCGTCCGTCGCGGGACGGAAGCCCGTCCACGAGCGCTCGATCGACTGCTCCGCGAGACACGGCAGGAAATGCGCGGCGCGGTCGAGCATCGCCTGAAGCAGCATCGTGTTGGGCTCCGCGTCGAAACCCACCAGCTCGCGTGATGCACCGATGATGATCTGGCCGTTGACTCGTGGCTGCACGTTGAAGGCGACCGACGCACCATCCATATCGTGCGTGCTGCGCAGGTAGCCGAGTTCCACAAGTTGATGGCGGATCGTGCCGGGGTATCGATCGGTGATGGCGAGATGCCCCTTCCTCGGCACGATGCGCAGTCCCGGTGTGAGCACGGGAGAATGCACGCCGGTGGCATTCACGATGACGTCCGCTTCGAACGACGTCTCGGCGCACCGAACGGTGTCCCCGTCGATCGACTCGACTCGCAAACCTTCGCTCAGCTCCGCACCGTTGAGCGTGGCCTGGTCGAGCAACCAGTGCGTAGCGGAAGGCGGGAGGAGCACACCGTCGCCGGCAACCAGTAAACCGCCCGCCAGATCGCTCCGCAGATGCGGCTCCACGTCCGCAAGTTTCGCGGCCGACAGGAGCTCGTTGACGATGCAATGCTGGCGGTAGACGTCCTGCTTCTCGCGCAGCAGGTCCAGCTGATCGGCATCCTCTGCGATCCAGATCGTGCCACACGGATCGTACTCGGCGGATGCCGGCAACGTGTCCGCGAGCTCACGCCAGAGCGCCACGGAGTACGACGTCAGGGCCAACTGCGCCTCGGATCCGTCGAGGGTGACGAGGTGCCCCATTCCCTTCGACGTCGTCCCGTCGCCCGCGCGCCCCGCCTCGAGCACGAGCACGCGCAGTCCATCGCGCGCGAGCGTTCGCGCGCACGCCGCGCCGACGATCCCCGCCCCGATGACGATCGCGTCCCATCGAGCAGTGTTGGTCATTCGTCGTTCGTCATTCCCGCCCTGCCCCGCCGCTCGTCACTCCCGGAGCACGCGCGGTTCCATCGTCCGCAGGAATGCCGAACCGGAACGGATCATTTGCGCCGAGATGCAGGGTCGCCTCACCCGTGATGTGCGCTCGCCCCTGCACGTGCGGGATGAGCGCGCCGCCCTCCCCTGCCGTCAGCCACCCCGTGAAGAGACCGCCCGCGATGCCTTCCTGTCGCCAGTGTGCTCCGAGCGCGAGCTCACCTCGCGCATAGCGCGCGGCCATTGTCGCCGAGGTGCCCGTGCCGCACGGCGACCGATCGTACTCGCCGCCCGAGCACAGCACGAAGTTGCGGCGGTCGGCATCGCTGCGTGACGGCGGAGCCGAAATGTCGATGTGGTCGATCTCGGCGCCGCCTTCTCCCGTGATCCCTTGTGCGTTGATCGCGTGCTGGATGGCGCGCGTGAACGTCATCAGATCCTCGACCCTGCCCATCGACACCGGCACGTACTCCGCGTGCGTGATGAAGAACCAGTTGCCACCCCACGCGACATCGCCGGTGACGACGCCATACCCCGGCACGTCGACCTGCACGTCGGACGCATGCACCTTCGCCGGCACATTCTCGATCGTCACTGCGCCGTCGATCGCCAGCGCGGCGCGCACGCGCCCGACTGGCGTGTCGAACACGACGTCGCCGGGCTGAATGCGTCCGAGAAACTCCAGCGTGCGCACGACGCCGATGAGTCCGTGCCCACACATGCCGAGATACGTCCCGTTGTTGAAGAACACCACGCCGGCCGCCGCATCCGCCGAGACCGGTGGCGTGAGGAGCGCACCCACGATAGCCGAGTGACCTCGGGGTTCGCAGACCACGGCGCGGCGCAGGTGATCGGAGTGGGCGCGGAGATCCTCACGCCGTTCCGCCATCGTGGCGCCGACGGGCTGCGGCCAGCCGTCGATCACCACCCTGGTCGGTTCACCTTCGGTGTGCGAGTCGACGACTCGGATGACGGATGGCGCGGCGCGCGTCACGGTGATATTTCAGGGGGGAGGCGGCCGTCACAGGCGGGGCCAGCAGGTGATGCGAACAATATTCCTGCTGTCATTGGGTCCACAAGTGAGCGCCGCTGGTAGCTTTCACTCGAGTGCACGCCGGCTCGACGTCGACATCACCATCACACTCGACTGCGAAGAATGTCCGCCTCCATCGACCTGAAGACCATTCTGCTGGCTGCGCTCGCGGCCATCACCGTTTTCTACTTCATCGTGCTGGTGCGCGGGATCACGAAGGCGCGGGCAGATTCTGTCGCAGTCGCGCCAAGCGTCGCCGGCATCGGAACGGGATTCGTCACCAACTTCTTCGACACGCTTGGCATCGGATCGTTCGCGACGACGACCGCGATCTTCCGGCAATGGCGGGTGGTGGTCGATGAATGGATACCCGGCACGCTCAACGTCGGTCATACGCTCCCGACCATCGTCCAGGCGATCATCTTCACCAAGCTCGTACCGGTTGACGGAGTGACGCTCGCACTGATGATCCTGGCTGCCGTCCTTGGCTCCTGGCTCGGCGCGGGCGTCGTCTCAGGATGGCCGCGCCGCAACATTCAGGTCGGCATGGGGAGCGCACTGCTCATCTTCGCGACCTTGATGCTCCTGGGCCTGTTCCACATCGGACCGGGTGGCGGCACGCTCCTCAAGCTCGAGGGCACCCGGCTCGCAATCGGCCTCGTTGGCAACTTCATCCTCGGCGCCCTGATGCCGATGGGCATTGGCCTCTACGCACCCTGCCAGATCCTCATCTACTTTCTCGGCATGGACCCGAAGGCGGCGTTCCCGATCATGATGGGCTCCTGCGCCTTCCTGATGCCGATCGGCAGCGCGCGCTTCATTCGCGAAAAGGCATTCGATGCGCGCGCGGTGCTCGGCCTCGCCATTGGCGGTGTGCCCGCCGTGCTGATCGCCGCGTTGATCGTCAAGTCGCTTCCGCTGACGTACGTGCGATGGCTCGTGTTGGTCGTGGTGGTGTATACGGCCGCGACATTGCTGCGGTCCGCCATGAGTGAGCGGCAGCTTCCCCCGTCGAAGGTCGTGCTGTAGCGCCCGTTTACTGCGTGGTCTCCACGGACGTCTGAATCGTCCCCTCGATGTCGCCGTTGGTGCTTCGCAAGGGCAGGTACGTCACGTCGAAGGTGCCGGTATAGAGCTGGCCGTCACCGTTGCGATCGTAGGTGACGACCAGGTCGCGCATGGTCACCGGCTCGCCGGTCTCGAACACCCCGTCGATGATCTTGAAGAGTGCGGGGTCCACCTCGGGCAGCGCCGCTCGCACCGTGAGCCCCTCCAGGTTGCGGCCCCCGACGAGGGCACGCGCCGCCGTGTTGAGAAGCTCGAACCGGTGCTCCGCGCCGCGGGTGATCGTGATCGCCACCGGTGCGTCCATCAGGATACGGCGAAGCGACTCCCGCACCGCATCGCTCTGCATGGCGCGCGCGCGGTCGGTGACGTCCTGGAAGAAGACGTACCGGACATCGGGCCCGTCCGGCACGCACCAGATCTCGAACCAGTTGTAGAGCGAGGGGGAGAAGAACTCGGTGCGCCGCTCAACCGGACCCCTATCGGCCGCTTGCAGCTCGAAGGCCGCGCTGGTGTCACGAAGACCCGGAATGGCATCCCACAGCGGCTTGCCCACGATCTCGTTCGCGTGACGGCGAAGGAGCGTGGACGCGCGCGGGTTGGCCACGCGGACGATCCAGTCCGCGTCGACGGCGAGGAACCCGGCAATGATGTGGCGAATGATGAGGTCGGCGTTCATGGGCGGATCGGAGGAGCGGAGTCCAAGCATTGACGCGCTCGCCGAGATGGCGGCGCGGATGAACAGGGGCGGCCATGGCGAACCGACGGCCAGGAACAACCACGATGAGGACGAAAGTTGCAAAAGGCGGGCTCGTCGCGTGACGCTCGTCGCATCGCACTCCCGCACAGTGGAACCATTCACCCCGTCGGCACGTTTTCCGCATGTGGCCCGCGCGCTCCGCTCGGCCACGGCGGATGTCCGCCATCGCTCCCCTTTCGAAACGCATCATGCCTTTGAGTACTCGGGTCGACGACGTCCCCGCGAAGGAAGCCGAGGCGATGGCTGCCGAGGCGGTCCGCCTACTTTCCGAGCGCGGGCCGCTCGTTCTCAATGCCGTGGACGAGGGGATCTACTGCCTCGACGCGGCGGGCCGCACGACCTTCGTGAACGAGGCGGCCACCCGGATGCTCGGGTACACGCTGCGCGAGATGATCGGCAAGCCGCAGCACGAGCTGATCCACCATCACTACGCCGACGGAACGGTCTTCCCGAAGGAGGGGTGTCCGATCTGGGGATCGGTGACCGATGGGATCCACCAGCGCGTCGGCGGGGACGTGTTTTGGCGCAAGGACGGCTCGTCGCTGCCGGTGGACTACACGAGCGTGCCGATCAAGGATGGGCGCAAGGTGGTGGCGGTGGTCGTCACCTTCCGCGACATCTCCGCCGAGCAGGAGGCGCGCCGCCAGGTGGAGCGGCTGGCAGCCGAGCGCGCGGCGCGCGAGGAGGCAGAGCGCGGGCGTGCGGCGATCGAGGCGAGTGAGCAGCGGTTCCGCCTCGCGCTGGATGCGGGGCAGATGGCCACCTGGGAGTGGGACATCGCTGGGGGGCGCGTGTTCTGGTCGCCGCAGGAGGAGCGCATGTACGGGATCCCTGAGGGTTCCTTCTCGGGCACGCTCGAGGAGTACGAGGCGCGTTGCCACCCTGAGGATCGCGCCATAATGATGCGCACCGCACAGGAAGCGATGGCCAAGCGGGAGCAGACGCATCACATCCTGCATCGCATCATCCGCCCGGACCGGGAGGTGCGGTGGCTCGACTCGCACGGCCGATTCATCTATGCCGAGGATGGGACGCCGCTCCGCCTCACCGGCGTCAGCGCCGACGTCACCGCGCGGCAGGAGGATGTGCGGCGTATCCAGCAGCGCGACGAGCGCTTCCAGGCGCTGATTGCCGCGACGGGGCAGATCGTCTGGACCAACTCCGCCGAGGGGCACATGACCGCCGGGCAGCCGGGCTGGGCGCGGTACACTGGGCAGTCGCCGGAGGAGTACAGTGGATTCGGCTGGGCGAATGCCCTCCATCCCGACGACCATGCGCCAACTGTCGCGGCCTGGAACGACGCCGTGGCGCATCGCAAGATGTTCGTCTTCGAACACCGGGTGCGCGGGGCTGACGGCATCTACCGACACTTTGCGGTGCGCGCCGTGCCGGTGCTGGAGGCCGACGGCAGCATTCGCGAGTGGGTTGGCAGCCACACCGACATCTCGGAGCAGCGCGCAACTGAAGTGGCGCGCGATCGCGCCCGCGCCGAGCTCTCCCTCGCATTCGAGCAGGCGCCGGCAGCGATCGCCACCCTCGAGGGCCCGCAGCACATCTTCCGCACCGCGAACCGCGCGTTCCTGCGCCTGCTCAATGGGCGCGACGTAGTCGGCAAACCGGTTCGCGAGGCCTTCCCCGACCTCGAGGGGCAGCCCTTCTTCGGCCTGCTCGACGGCGTCTACAGGACCTGCGAGCCGTTCATTGGTAATGCCGTGCCCGTCAAGTTCGACCGAAAGGGCACCGGCGTGCTGGAAGATGGGGTGTTCAATATCGCGTACCAGCCGCTTCGCGACGGCGAGGGCGCGTGCACCGGGATCCTGGTGCACGCAGTGGAGTTGACCGGCGGCACCGGCTAGGAGCGGCGCACGCGCGCCTCCTCCTCCGTGGACTCCACGACACGGCTGGCATTCGCAGTCCACGCCGGTGAGATTGCGTGCTCCGGGCAGGTGTCTGAGTGGTTGAAGGAACCGGTCTTGAAAACCGGCGTACCCGCAAGGGTATCGTGGGTTCGAATCCCACCCTGCCCGTCTCGAAGCCTTTCATTCGCGAGGCAAATACGTGGGTCGTAAAATCGGTGGCGTCGCGCTCCTCGTCATCGCGGCGCTCATGCTCCTCGGCTTCGCGCGATCGAGCGCGTCGCTGACGTCGCCTACCGCAATGTTTGCGCTCTTGCTGGTGGTCGTGGTGCCAGCCATCGGCGGCGTTGCCCTGTTGCGCGGATCCCTGGGACGGAATTCTTCTACGCGCATGGCCCAGCTGCGCCAGCAGACCATACACGCGGAGATCCTCCGCATCGCGATGGACCACGGTGGTCGGTTGACGGCCGTCGAGGTCGCGAGCACGCTCGGACTTGCCGCGGACGAGTCGAAGGCCGCGCTCGACGACCTCGTGCAGCGGCAGGTGGCAGACCTCGAAGTCTCCGACGAGGGGGTGCTCATCTACACGTTTCACGAAGCGCGCTATTTCAAGGGCGATTCCCCGGCGCAGGGGCGGCTCGATGCGTGACGCCGCACCGCTCGCGCCCCGCACGCCCTTCGAGGCGCGGCTGCCCTGCCCGGTCTGTCTCGGTGTGCAGATGGAAAAGGTGTCCCTCGGCAACGCGCGCTCGCTGCTGGTGCTGGATCACTGCACGCGCTGCGGCGGCGTATGGTTCGAGAAGGGGGAGGCGCAGCAGCTCGCGCAGCACTCGGCGGCCGATCTCTGGAAGCACATTCCGCCGCGCGCCAGCATCGTGCGTCCTCCCTGTCATGGGTGCGGCACGCCGCTCGACCGGAGCGCAGAGCGATGCGCTGTCTGCTCGCGCAAGAGCGAGATCGCCTGCCCCAAGTGCGAGCGGATGATGGAGCGTCGGAATCACGGGGACCTTGTGCTGGACGTATGCTCCCGCTGCAAGGGGATATGGTTCGATCACGGCGAGCTGAAGGACGTCTGGTCGCTTACCGCCACGACCGTCGCGCGCAACGTTCCTGGTCGAGCAGCGCACGCAGCGGCCGTCGGTGGCGACATCCTGCTGGAGTCGCTGTTCTGGGCGCCGGGGCTCGCGCTCGAGGCGGGCGCCGCAGCCGCTCACGGCATCGGCAGCGTAGTCGGGGCGCTCGGCAGCGTTTCCGTTGACGGTGCGGCCAGCGCCGCGATAGGCGCCGCCGAAGTCGTCGGCGGCGCCGCCGAGGGGGTGTTCAGCGCCATCATGGACATCATCAGCTCGATCTTCGACGGCTAGGGCGTTCTCGACGAAGTGCGTTGCGCGGCCTCCCTCGCGCTGATCCACGCCGCGAGCAACTGCGGCCGCACGTCGTTCGCCTCGCGCGTCGTCTGTGGCGCGAGTGCCTTCATCACACGACGCGCACCCATCGCATCCCCCAGACCGAGTCGTGCGACCACCGCGCCCTCGCGCAACTCGTCGACCGGTAGCCAGTGATCGCCCTTCACCGCAAGCGGCACGAGCACCGCTGAAGCCCGCCACGCCTCCACGAAGTTCCAGCTCGCCATGCCGCGCAGAAAGGCCACGGTCGCTCGCGCTTCAGCAGGGGCATTCTGCACCGCCATGTAGCGATCGAGCTGGGCGAAGTACGCCGTATCGAGTACGCCCGCGGTGGCACCGCTCCGAAGCTCCTCCGACTCGCGAATCGCGGCGGCCCACACGTGCCAATCAACGGGCGCAACCGAGCTCGCCACGAGCCGGTCGATCGCGTGCGAGCGCTCCACGGCGCCGAGCATTTGCGGTGTCGCGCCGTCGAACCGGTTGTCGCGCTCCCGCGCCGCGAGCTCCATCGCCGCGAGTCGCGGCACGAACGGGATAGGCGTGTATCGCTCGCCGGTGACGCCCGCACGACGCTGCTCGAGGATCGGCGCAATCGCGAAGCGGTCGCTGATGAGGCCCACCATTCCCGTGGCACCCTCGTTCATGTAGCGTGTCTTCTCCGCGCCGAGATCCAGCGTGGGATAGAAGTCGGAGTTGCCACCACCACCGCGCACGAGCGGCGCGAGGGTGGATGCGTCGACCATGTGGAGCGCGTCGAGGATCGGATGCGTGAGCGGATATACGCGACGCAGCGCATCGGCAATCGGCGGCAGGTCGAAGACACGCCAATCCGGCTTGGGCAGGTGCGGGCGATTGGTCGCGACGATGAGGATGTCCCGGTTTCCGACCGCGTACACGGTGTAATCCGGAAAATTTTCCGCGACGGCGCGAATCACACTCAGCACCAGGCCGTCGTTGATCTCGGAGAGGTGCAGCCATTGCCCGAACACGCCGTCCGGTGTCATGAAGCGCCGCACGTGCGCGTAGAACTCGGTGGTGAACAATCCCGACACGCCCGCGACCCACGGCGTCGACGGCTCTGACAGGATCAGGTCGAAGCGCTCGTTCCGCGCGGCGAAGTACGAGCGCGCATCGTCGATCGCGAATGAGGAGCGCGGGTCGTCGAAGACGTTGCGATTTGCTGGATAGAACTGGCGCGACGCCCGAATCATCTCGGGCTCGATCTCGATCGTGACGACGCGCTTCAGTCCGGGATCGCCAAGCAGCGTGTGGGAGGACATGCCAGATCCCTGGCCGATGACCGCCGCGGTGCGCGCATCCGGCGCATGCGCGAGCAGCAGGAGCGGCAGCAGCATCTGGGTGGATGCGTCATGCGTGAACGCGCCGCGCGCGACGGGCGGATGAAACCACTCCGGCCCCAGCGACGCATCGGGCTTGCCGTTGGTGGCGAGCGAGAGTCCACCGCTGGAAAGAATTCGACGGACGCTCACCGTCGCGGTCCGCCCCTCGGCATAGAAGGCCACATCGGACTGTCGCGGCGCCTTGGCGGAACCGTACCGGAACACACCGCTGGTCAAGACGCCCTGGTTGAAATCCGCCCTCGCCCCTACCACGAAGAACAGCGCCACGACGGCAAGCGCAGGCGCCCAGCGCTTGCGCTGCGGCCACCACTGCGCGCCCCCCGTGTCCTGCACCAGCAGGGCAATACCCAGCACGACGTCCACCGCTGCGCCACCGACCAACAGCCACTTGAGACCGAGTATCGGGAGCAGCACGAGCGCCGCGAGTGTCACGCCGACGATCGAGCCGAGCGTGTTCACCGCGTACACCACCCCAATCGCACGCTCACCATTCGGGCCTCGCAGCAGGAGACGCGTGATGAGGGGCAGCGTCATGCCCGCACAGAATGTCGCGGGCAGCATCACCACCAGGCAGATCGCGTAGCGCGAGAGGCTGAACGCGCGATACCCGGCGGGACTTCGCGTGAAGGCGGCCATGAAGTCGGCCATCCATTGGAACGATTGCACGTAGAGCGGCAACGTCGCCACCGCGAGCGCGCCCATCGCGAGCTGCACGTAGCCGAGTGTCCTCACGGACGCGGCGCCTGTATCACTGCGCCGGCGTATCGCGAGCGCACCGCACGCGAGGCCGAAGATGAACGCGGACAGCATCAGTTCGAACGAGTGCGTCGCGGAGCCGAGCACCAGCGAGAGCATGCGGATCCAGCCGATCTCGTAGATGAACGACGACAGCGCGGTGCCGAAGCTCACGGCAAGGAGGAGTCGCCGAGTGCTGTCAGCGATCCACTCGTCGTCTCGCTCAACTCCCCTCGATACAACCGCGGCGGCGGGCACCGCGCTGGGCGAAGGCTCACTCTCCCGTCGCGACACGAGGAATACGGCTGCCGCGACCACGAGGTTCATCGCCGCCGCGGCGGCAAGCGTCCCGGGAAGGCCGGCCATCGCAATGAGCACGAAACCAGCGAGGAGCACGCCGGCCGACGCACCGACGCTGTTCGCGAAATACAGCAGCGCGATCGTGCGTCCCGGATGCGCGGTCGACCGCCGGAGTGCGCCAGCCGTCATCAGCGGAAAGGTCGCGCCGAGCAACACCGACTGCGGCAGGATGAGCAGCGCGGCGATCGACCACTTGATGACGGTGTGCATCGGCCCGGGCCCGAGCGCCGGAAAGATTGAGTCATACGCGGCGTGGGTGGCCCAGAGAAACACATCGTGGAACACCAGCCCGATGACCCCGACCGCCAGCTCGACGTACGCATACCAGCGCAGCGGATTGCGCACCTGCTCCGCGCGTCGTCCAATCGCCATGGCCCCGACGGACATGCCGCCGAGAAAGATGATGAGCACCAGGACCTGCGCGTATGCGCTGTGCCCCACGAAGAGGCCGAGATACCGCGTCCAGATGGATTCGTAGACCAGGCCAGCGGCACCAGACAGCACGAACATCGCGCAGAGGAAGATCAGCATGTCGAACGACTCCCGGCTCGTCCGCTCGTCACTGCGCGCGCGCGCGGGTTCGGGTTGCCGACGCGCGCCGCGTCCATTTACATTGAAGGCTGGCCGCACACCACGTTGCGTCCTGGAGGGGTGGCCGAGAGGCTGAAGGCACCGGTTTGCTAAACCGGCATACTGGGAAACTGGTATCGAGGGTTCGAATCCCTCCCTCTCCGTTCAGAAGGCCCGCCGCCGCCCGCGGCGGGCCTTCGTGTTTCCTGAATCCGCGACACGCATGATCTCATCGACACCGCGCCTTCGCTTCGCGCCGTCACCCACCGGCTACCTCCACGTCGGCGGCGCCCGCACGGCCCTGCTCAACTGGCTCTACGCCAGGAAGTTCGGCGGCGTGATGCTGTTGCGCATCGAAGACACCGACAAGGCACGCAGCACCGACGACAGCACGCGCGCCATCTTCGACGGCCTCACCTGGCTCGGCCTCACGTGGGACGAGGACGTCGTGCATCAGGGTGCGCATCTCGAGCGCCACCGTGCGGACGCGCTGCGCATGCTCGAGAACGGCACCGCGTATCGGTGCTTCTGCACGCAGGAGGAGCTCGCGGAGCGACGCGCGGCGGCGGAGGTCAGGGGCGAAACATTCCGCTACGATCGTCGGTGCGATGCGCTCAGCGCCGAGGTCATCCTGGAGCGACTCGCATCAGGCGCGCCCTACACCGTGCGCTTCCGCGTCCCCGACGGCACCACGAGCTGGGATGACCTTGTGCACGAGACGATCACGTTTCCCAACAAGGACATCGAGGACTTCATCGTCCTCCGCACCGACGGAACGCCCATCTACAATCTCGCCGTCGTCAGTGACGACATCGCGATGGCCATCACGCTCGTCATGCGTGGCGACGACCACATCTCGAACACCCCGAAGCAGGTCATGTTGTATCGCGCACTCGGCGCCGAGCCGCCGCAGTTCGCCCACCTGCCGATGATCCATGGCATGGACGGCAAGAAGCTCAGCAAGCGCCACGGCGCCACGGCCGTGGGCGACTACCAGCACCTCGGCATCCTGCCTGACGCGATGCTGAACTTTCTCGCGCTCCTCGGGTGGGCACCCGGCAACGACATCGAGGTGATGACGGTGCCGCAGATGATCGAGCTCTTCGACACGAAGGGATTGCACAAGAAGGCCGCGATCTTCGACACGAAGAAGCTCGAGTGGATGAACGGCCAGCACCTGCAGATGTTGTCCATCGAGGAACTCGTGGCGCGCACCGCTCCTGCTCTCGTCGCGGCTGGACTGACGACGGCGGAAACGCTGTCGGAGCGACACGAGTGGTTCGTCACGATGCTCGGCCTGCTCAGGGTCCGGGCGCGAACCATCGACGACATCGTGCGGCAGTCGGCGCCCTACTTCACCGAGCGTGTCGAGTACGAGCCGGATGCGGTGGCGAAACAATGGAAGGATCGCGAAGCGTCTGCCGGGCTGCTGCAGGCCATCCACGGGGCACTCGTCGGCGCGCCGGAGTGGGAAACCGCCGCGATGGAAGCATCACTCCGCCTGCTCGCCGAACAGCTGGGACTCGGTGACAAGGCTGGCAAGCTCTTCCAGCCACTGCGTGTAGCGCTGACGGGACAGAGCGCGAGCCCCGGCATTTTCGACGTCCTCATGGTCCTCGGTCGCGAGCGTTCACTGCGTCGCATATTGGACGCAATCGTTTTTCTCGGCTCCGTACCACAGCTGTGACGATAACAAGTGTTGCATCTTTCCTCCGAAACACTACATTAGCCCCGGAAGACGCAAGAAATCCGGCGATCCCAGCGGGGCGCCAGACCACCATTGGGGATGCCGCCGAGGGAAGATGACGGAGCCGCTGACGCCGCTCGAACGACGGGTATACCACTACCTGATCGATTTTCTGGCGGAGAACACCTACCAGCCCAGCATTCGCGAGATCGCGAAGAAGTTTCGCATCAAGTCGACCAAGACGGTCAGCGACCTTCTGGGCTCGCTCTCGATGAAGGGCTACATCGAGCGCGATCAGTCGCGCTCACGCGGCGTGCGCATTGTGGGCCAGGCAGGCCAGGCCAACACGCAGCCGGTGCCGTACTACGGCCGCGTGCACGCCGGCGAGCCGTCCCTGCTCCCGGAGCATCGCGTGGGGTTCCTCACCATGGACCGGCGCTTCCTCCCAAGCGACGACGTCTATTTTCTCCGCATCAAGGGCGAGTCCATGATCGGTCGCGGCATCTTCGCGGACGACTATGTGCTGGTTTCACCCTCGACCCGCGCCAAGGACGGAGACATCGTCGCCGCGCGCCTCGGCGAGGATGCCACGATCAAGACGCTTACGCACCGCGGGGCCACGATCGTGCTCGAGCCGGCGAATGACGCCGAGCGCGCCATCGAGGTCGGGCCGCGCGACGACTTCGCCATTCTCGGCGTCGTGTGCGGCGTGTTTCGTCCGTTCATGGAGCAGACCCTCCAGCCGACGCTGCCGGTCGCCAGTGACGCGAGCATCAACTAGCGACTGAATCGTCGCGAGCTGGAAGAAAGCCGAAGGGCGACCGAGAACCGTGACGATGACGACGAAGGCAGTAATCCTTGCTCGCGGGCTCGGCTCCCGCATGCGCAAGGCCGACGACGACGCCTCGCTCGACGCCGCGCAGGCCGCTGCCGCCGACAGCGGTGTCAAGGGAATGATCCCCATCGGCCGGCCGTTCATGGACTTCCTCATCAGCGCGCTTGCCGACGCCGGCTTCACGGAGGTCTGCCTGGTCATCGGGCCGGAGCACCAGATGGTGCGCGATTACTATGAGCGCCAGGTCGTCCCGGTTCGCGTGCGCATCACGTTCGCGGTGCAGCAGCGGCCGGCAGGCACGGCCGATGCCGTCCTCGCGGCGGAGCAGTTCGCCGACGGCGACCCATTCGTCGTCATCAACTCCGACAACTACTACCCTGTGCACGCCTTGACCGAGTTGCACCGGCGCAGCACGCCGGCACTCATCGCGTTCGATCGCGCAGCGCTCGTGAGCATGGGCAACGTGGCCGAGGGCAACGTGGCGCGATTTGGCGCGTTGGAGTTGGATGGCGACGGTGCGTTGCGACGCATCGTCGCCACGCCGCATCCAACGGCGCCCGGCGAGACGACCTACGCGAGCCTCAACTGCTGGCTGTTCACGAGTGAGATCTTTCGCGCGTGCCGTACGGTGACGCCATCAGCGCGCGGGGAGCTGGAGTTGCCACAGGCAGTGCAGCTCGCCATAGCGGAGGGCTGGATGCGCTTCGAGGCCGTGCGTCTCAGGGCGGGAGTGCTCGACATGTCGCGGCGCGGCGACGTGGCGTCGGTGGCCGAGCGGCTGCGCGGAACGATGGTGGCGATCTAGGCGCAGCGAGCGACCCGCCTGTTGACCAGCAACAGGCAGATCGTTCGCGTACGCTCGGACCCGGTTACGGCTTTGCCTTTGCGGCCTTGGCGTCGGCCCTCGCTTCCTTCGCGACCGCCTTCGCCTCCTTCGCGTCAATCCTGGCTTCAGCCTTCTCGGCCTTTGGTGTTTCGTGCTGCTTGCTCACGAGCTTGCCCGTCATGGCGTCGATGTTCACTTCGTCGATGCCTGACTTGTGGGCCACTTTCATGTCGAAGCTGTAGATGAGCTTTCCGCCCTCGCGCTCGATCTCGCCAGCCTGGACCTTCGAGTGCGGAACTTCACGCAGCGCCATGGCGCGCGCGTCAGCCATCGTCATCTTCGCTTCCTTCTGGAGCTCGGCCTGGGTCTCGTTCTTCTTGGCCATCCCCTGCGCGCCGGCAACCGACGCGGCGAGGAGCAGGGCGAGCGGAATCAAATAGGTGGTGCGCATGAGGGATCTCCGTGTGGGATGAATGATGGAAAGAACCGTGGAATGCGGTATCTGTCCGACAGTCGTGATTGATGGATCGCGTTCGTGGGCAGGCATACCTGCTGACGGCCAGACGGTCGCCTGAAATGGGCACGCGCTTGATCTTGGTGATGATTGCATTCCGATTGACACACGGCACCGCGCCCACGGTCTCAGGTAACGTAGAGGCAGTACCTGTCAGGCCGATGACACGATGGCAGGCGGGTCCGTACTGACACGCGCGGCCGGCGCATCGGTGGGATGTCGTCCAGATTCGCATGGACGCAATCGTCGCCCTGGACTTTCCGGAGCTCTTCACGTCAAAGCTGTAGATGGTCGCCGTGGGCACAAAGAAGCTGACTAAGCTGACGGCACTGTGACCACACTCGGAACGGATCGTGCACCCGCGCCCTGTCAATTTCCTGACAGGATGTGCCCGTGACCGATCGCCGGACTGATGACATGACCGCTGCGTTCAACAAGGTGCCCGCCGTCACACTCGTCTTCTGGATCATCAAGATCTTCGCGACGACTGTGGGCGAGACCGCCGCCGATGTACTCTCGACGACGTTCAACCTCGGTCTCGTCGTGACATCGGTCATCATGGCCGTACTGCTCGTAATCGCGCTGATCGTGCAGTTCCGCGCCAGTAAGTACGTCCCGACGATCTACTGGATCACCGTCGTCTTCATCAGCGTCGTCGGCACGCTCATCTCCGACAACCTCGTCGACAATCTCGGTGTCACACTCATCACGACGACGATCATCTTCAGCGCGGCGCTCATCGCGGTGTTCATCTGGTGGTACCTGAGCGAGCACACGCTCTCGGTGCACAGCATCTACACCACGCGCCGCGAGCTCTTCTATTGGGGGGCGATCCTCTTCACCTTCTCGCTCGGCACCTCGGGCGGGGATCTTGTCTCGGAAGCCTTCGGTCTCGGTTACGGCACTGCGCTTGGATTGTTCGCAGCCGGCATCGCGCTCGTGTACGGGCTGTACCGCTTGCACGTCATCAACGGTGTGCTCGCGTTCTGGGCGGCGTACATCCTCACGCGCCCGCTCGGCGCATCGGCGGGCGATCTGCTCACGCAGGCACCGAGCGATGGCGGGTTCGGGTTGGGACGCCTGCCGATCACCGGGGTGATCCTCGTCGTCATCATCGCGCTCGTCATCTATCTCTCGGCGCAGGAACGCAAGCATCCCACAGCGCCGGTCGCCACGTGAAGGGAAAGCCAGGAGAACACGGACGGTGCGACCATACTTGATGTCATCATGATGTCAGGTACGCGTGCTATGCATTGAATATGCGCCTGCTTGCCGTCCTCGTCCTGATCGCGGTCGCAGGTCCCTCCGCGGCGCAGCAGCCGCTCGAGACCGAGACTGCGCGACTTCCATTGCGCGGTTCCTCCTCGTTGAATCTCGCGTACGAGTTCCAGACCTCGTCTCAGGGCACCGAGCACGCTATACCCGTCGCTTTCGAATACGGGATAACGAATCGTCTGGCGCTGCTCGTCGAGCCGGTGTTCTTCACATCCATCCGGCCGAAGCAGGGACGGCTCGCAAGCGGCCCGGGTGATCTCGAGCTCACGTTCCAGTGGCTCACGAACGACGAGACCAGCAGAATGCCGGCGTTCGCACTCGCGGCGGAAGTAAAGATTCCGACAGCGACGGATACGCTCATTGGAACGCGACGCGCGGATTTCACACCGTACCTCATAGCGAGCAAGGCAGTCGGCGTCGTGAACGTTCACGCGAACGTCGGCTATTCGTTCGTGGGCAAGCCGAAGAATGTGCTGGTACAGAACACGCTGAACCTTGCGCTCGCCGTCACGCATCAATTGAACGGGCGGGTGGAGTTGCTCGCGGAAGTGCTGACTACCACAGCCGCTGGGATGGACGGCGCGGAGAGCGCATCGGCGCCGGAGATTGCCGGTGCCGAGCAGGTTGGCATGCTGGGCTTTCGCTATGCAATGTCCGCTCGCCGCTTCTTCTCGATGGCGGCCACGTACGACAACACGAGCGCGCTGCTGCTCCGGCCGACACTCTCGTTCGGGTCGCCCTTCTAGGTAGCAATGCTGCTACCTATCCGCTCTGCTCGCTTTGGCCTCGGCGCCACGCGATGACCCATACCACGTCGACGCCTGCGCGGCGGCGCGTCGTACTGCTCGTCGCGGCACTCGCCTCGACACTACCGGCACTCCTCGCGCTCGCCGGTTGCTCATCGGCAGGATCCAGTGCGTCGCGGCCGAGTGCCGCACGCCAGCGCGCGGCGGCGACGCGCGACGACGTCCAGGTGACCAGCGACCTGGTCTCGCTTCCCGCGGATACGACGCAGGACGTCAGCACGAACCCTGCGGCGTACGAAGGCGTCGATGCGCGCGGCATCCCGCACTACGCCAGCGTCGACCTTTCGAGCGCCGACGCCGACGTCCTGCGACGCGCCTACGGCATCGAAGACCCGCATCGGCTCTATGTATCGGATTCCACCGAGGAGGGTATCCTCAAGTACGACACGCAGCGCAAGCGTTGCCTCACCTGCACCGTGAACAGCTATCGCATCGGATACGTATCGGTGCGCCGTGCCGGGGAATCGTGGGACCAGGCGGAGCGCCGGGTTCGCGTCACCACGCCGACGTACTTCACCGGCAGCCCCACGCCCTCGAGCACCTCCACGGCAGATCTCGATCCGGACGTGCGGCCGCTGGCTGAGGCGATGCTCCGCGACGCGAGAGCGGCGGGTTACCGGCTCCGGGTCACGGCGACGTACCGCTCTCCGCTGCGCGAGGCGTACGTCATGGCCGAGGGACGAGGCCGGACGCACACCCTCACGTCGAATCATTCGTATGGCCGCGCGCTCGACATTGTGGTCGACGATGGCGATCGCGGCAGCGCGCGTACTCGACGCGACTGGACCGCCTTCCGCCGATGGGTGACCCGGTATCGGACGCCGAGCGGGGAATCGTTCCGCTTGCTCGGCAAACTCGACCGCACGTGGGACTGGCCGCACGTCGAGCTGCCGTCGTCCACCATCGGGTTCGGGAACATCGACAAGGCCATTGCGCGGGCACGGACGTGTCTCGCTCCCGGCGCGGCCGTGCCGTGCAACTTTCCTCCGCATCTCCCGGCGAAGCTAAGCCATCGGCTCGTGCAATGAGCGTGATCCGAGCCTCACGCCCACTCTCACTCACCCCAAGGAGATTCCCATGCGTACGTCACAGATGTATCTCGCTGCGCTTCCGTTCCTGTTCGCCTGCAGCAAGGTTGACAGCGGATCGGCGGCTGCCGCGCGTGCCCACTCCGGTGCGGTGCCCGCCACCTCCAAGCCTGCGGCGAATGCTGAGATGACCGAGCGAACGGCCGATTCCCTGCAGGCGGTCGGCGTGCCGGCCGCGGTGGCCGACGTCGGAACGCACGGCGAGGACCTTTACGATCAGGCGAAGGCGTCGAGCTGGACGAAAGCCGGGCAGATCATGGATTCGCTCAGCCAGTCGGCAGCGATGTTGAAGCCGGACGAGCGCGCGCAGCTGAGCGGCACGCTCGACAGCCTCACCCGCGCGATCGCGGCGCACCAGCGTGCGGCGGCACTCGAGGGTGCCAACCACGTGACGTTCATTGGCGCGAAGCTCACCGAGGCCTACCACCCGAAGATGCCGGCGGACATCATCCGGCTCGACTATTACGGTCGTGAGCTCGAGATCTGGGCCGCGCAGAAGAACCTGGCGAAGCTGACCTCGACGACGGCCGACCTGAAGCGGACATGGGACGCGGTCAAGTCGAACGAGATCAGTCACGGTGGCACAGTGCCGGCAGCGAAGATGGATCAGCTCGTCGCCCGGCTCGCCGCTGCAAAATCGGTCGGGGACTATGCGAAGCTGGCGACGCCGATCCTCGACCTAGTGGACGAGCTGGAGAAGCCGTTCGAGAAGTGACAGGTGTGCTCGTGGGGGTTCTCGGCAATGCCCATGCGCATCGCTGCTGTCATCCGGTGTCCTTGCGCGACCGATAGCGGCGAATGAGTGCGCTCGTGGAGCTGTCGTGCGCCACGTCGGTGTCGCGCGAGCCCTCGAGCTCCGGGATGATGCGCTGCGCCAGCGCCTTGCCGAGCTCCACGCCCCACTGGTCGAAGGAGTCGAGGTTCCAGATGGCGCCCTGCGTGAACACGCTGTGCTCGTACAGCGCGACGAGCTTGCCCAGTATCTCGGGAGTGAGGCGGTCCGCCAGGATCGTGCTCGACGGGCGATTGCCCTCGAACACGCGATGCGGCACGAGTGCCTCAGCCGTGCCTTCCTTGCGCACCTCGTCGGCCGTCTTGCCGAACGCGAGCGCCTCGGCCTGCGCGAGCACGTTGGCGATCAGGATGTCGTGGTGTCGGCCAAGCGCATTGAGTGCCTGGGCGAACGCAATGAAGTCGCAGGGAATGATGTCGGTGCCCTGATGAATCAGCTGATAGAACGAATGCTGGCCGTTCGTTCCCGGTTCACCCCAATAGACAGGACCGGTGCGGTAGTCGACTGCGTTCCCCCCGAGCGTGACGTGCTTGCCGTTGCTCTCCATCGTGAGCTGCTGCAGGTACGCCGGGAACCGCTTGAGGTACTGCTCGTACGGGAGCACGGCCACCGTCCGCGCGCCCAGGAAGTTGGCGTTCCATACGCCGAGGAGACCCATCAGCACCGGAAGGTTTCGGTCGAATGGCGCGGTGCGGAAATGCTCATCCATCTCGTGGAAGCCGTCGAGCATCGCCCGAAAATGCGCCGGGCCAATGGCGATCATGGTGGACAGCCCAATGGCGGAGTCCAGCGAGTACCGGCCACCCACCCAGTCCCAGAACTCGAACATGTTTCCCGGATCGATGCCGAACTCGGCGACGCCCTTGGCATTGGTCGAGACGGCCACGAAATGGCGCGCGACCGCGCGCTCGTCGTGCAGCGTCGCGAGGCTCCACGCGCGTGCACTGTGCGCGTTCGTCATCGTCTCGAGCGTTGTGAACGTCTTCGATGAGACGATGAACAGCGTTTCCCGAGCGTCGAGGTCTTGCGTGGCTTCCACGAAGTCCGTGCTGTCCACGTTCGACACAAAGCGCACGGTGAGCGCGCGGTCGCTGTAGAAACGGAGCGCCTCATGCGCCATGACCGGTCCGAGGTCGGAGCCGCCGATGCCGATGTTGACGACGTTCCGGATCCGCGCGCCGGTGTGTCCCGTCCAGGCGCCCGAGCGAATCTGTTCCGCGAACGCCGCCATCCGGTCGAGCACCTCATGCACCGCTGGCACGACGTTCTCTCCGTCAACCACGATCGTCTGGTCGCGCGGTGCGCGCAGCGCGACGTGCAGCACCGCGCGGTGCTCGGTCACGTTGATCTTGTCACCGCGAAACATGGCGTCAATCCTGGCACGCAGGCCGGTGGCATCGGCCAGCGCCGTCAGCAGGCCCATCGTCTCGTCGGTTACGCGTTGCTTGGAGTAGTCGAGGTAGAGGCCCGCGGCTTCGGCTGTCAGCCGCGTGCCGCGTTCCGGATCGTCGGCGAAGAGTTGGCGGAGGTGCGCATCGGCCATCGAGCGGTAATGTGCCTCGAGCGCCGTCCAGGCAGGATTTGCGGTGAGGGATGGAGCGGGTGCTTCCGATGTCATCTTCATCACGAGCGTGTGTTGGGGAGATCAGGTTGCGTCAGGGTTGTGCGTATTGTCGCGAGGCACGCGAGCAGAGTCGTCGAAGGATTCGGCGCCCTCTTGCTGTAGCCGCGCCGCCAGCGTCGCGTCGTTCACACCGACTCGCGCGAATTCCGCGAGCGCATCCTCGGCGAGCGCGTGATCGAAGATCGTGGGTTCGACGTGAGCCCGGTCACGGACCATTCGCGGAGGTAGCGCTCCAGAGTACCGTCGTCGAGTATGCCGCTTGTGACGTGGTCGAGCCAGATGCTCTGTCCGAGATGGTGCAGCTGACGGGTCACCGTCATACGCGTTTCTCCTGGGGTTGCTGTGGTCGCGACCTTGGTCACATGCTGGGCTGGTGTGAACTCGGCGACCCGATCAGCGCTTCGAAGCCGGACTTCGCATTTAGTGTGCGCGAGCGGGGCCTTGCGCACACGTCTCCGCATTCATTCCTTTCTCGGCCACGGCCGCGTCGCGACATCGAGGTGACGAGCTACGGCGAGATCGTGCGGAGCTTGGCCGAAGGGGTTTCAGTCTCCGCGCCGCGGTATTCACGCCTGGAAGTGGCGACGGTGTGGAACCTGCAGGTTATGGTAAGACACTTACAGCAACGGGGTACTCATGGCCGCAAGCAATGTCGTAACACAACCGGTGCAGTGGAGTGCCGCCGTGTGGGCAGGCCTCATTGGCGGCGCGGCATTCATGATGTTGGAAATGATCATGGTGCCAGTCTTTGGCGGCGGTAGCGCTTGGGGGCCGCCTCGTCTGATTGCCGCAATCATCATGGGTAAAGGCGTTTTGCCGCCACCCGCGACTTTCGACATCGGCGTTTTGATGGGTGCGATGGCGGTTCATTTTCCGCTGTCCATTATCTTCGCGCTCGTCCTCGCCTGGGTCGTCGCGCGTTTTGACACGGGTGTCGCTGTATTAGTCGGTGCGGGGTTCGGTCTCATGCTCTACCTCGTCAATTTCTACGGCTTCACTGCGATATTCCCCTGGTTTGCCATGGCACGCAACTGGATTACCATTTTCACGCACATCATGTTCGGCGTGATTGCTGTTGCGGTCTACAAGCAGATGGCAAAGCCCTAACAAAGTCTACGAGGCGTAAAGACCATGCGACCGCACGGTGAGACTGCGGCGCTCGTCGATGGTGCTTGAAAGTACAGCACGGCGGTGGTCACAATCGCCAGTGCCCGGCGTGACGCGACCGTACAGAGCATGAGCGTGGGATCGGGATCGCAACCTGCGGTAAGCAACGGCATGGCAAGCGAATCGCGCACGGCAATCTACGTCGGCCTCGGCGCGAACCTCCTGATCGCGGCGACGAAGTTCGCCGCTGCCCTCGCTACGGGGAGCTCGGCCATGGTAGCGGAGGCGATGCATTCGCTGGTCGACGCCGGCGACGGCGGGCTGCTCCTGCTCGGCCAGATCCGCGCCGCGCGACCCCCCGACGAGGACCATCCCCTCGGCCACGGCAAGGAGCTGTACTTCTGGTCGCTGATCGTCGCGATCATGTTCTTCGCGCTCGGCAGCGGGATGTCGTTCTACGAGGGGATCCAGCACATCCTCCACCCCGAGCCGATCACTGACCCGAAGTGGAACTACATCGTGCTCGGCGCATCGACGCTGTTCACGATCGCCTCGTTCGCCGTCGCGTTCCGCACCTTTCACAAGCGGGCTGGGTCGCGCAGCTACTGGGAAACGTTTCGGCGGAGCAAGGACCCGACGATCTTCACCCTGGTGCTCGAGGACCTCGCGGACCTCACCGGCCTCGCCTTCGCCTTCGCCGGCGTCTATCTCGGTCACAAGCTGAACAACCCCTATCTCGACGGCGCCGCGTCGATCGCGATCGGCGGCGTGATGGCGGTGGTGGCGATGCTCCTCGCACGCGAGAGCAAGGGGCTGCTTGTTGGCGAGAGCGCAACGCGGGACGAGCGGGCGGCGATCCGCGCGGCGGCGTCGCGTGATCCCGACGTCGAGGACGTGCGGCGCATCATTACGCAGCACCTCGGACCCGATGCGATACTCGTCCTGATGGACGTCGTCTTCAGGTCGGGGCTGGACGGCGCGGCGCTCGGCGACGCGGTGGACCGGATGGAGGCACGGATCAGCGAGGCGCGCCCGAGCGTGAAGCACATCTACATCGAGGTCGAATCGCTCAAGGACAAGGCCGCCTGGCGCGGTACGGCGACCGCCGAGGATGCACTGCCATGAAGCTGCGCGACATCGTCATCTGGTCGCACAACTGCGCCGACCGGCGGCGCGCGTTCGTCGATTTTCTCGTGCTGATCCTGCTGCCTTACACGACCCTCAATCGGGTGCGACCCGAGCGCATCGGCGGCTCGCTCATCCTGCCTTGCGCACGACGCTCGAATGCAGAGGCTACGGAATCAGGTCGGGCGTCGTCGCGGCGGGCCTGTCCGCGTCAGCGGCGCGCTTGTCCTGCCGCTCCTTATCCTTCCGCTCGCGAATGCGCTTCACCGCCGACTTGAACTCGTCGTCGTGCAGCTGCGCGTCGGCGTGCAGGAGCAGGTCGGCTCGGCGCGTCGTCACGAGCCGATCGGCGATCGTTTCGCCGGGATTGCCCTGGATGCGAATGGGTAACGCGGCGAGCACTGCACTCGGAATCGCGAACTTTCCGAGGTAGATCTTGCTGCCGTCGATGCCCCACTTCTGGCCGTTCTTCCCGAACGTCCAGTCGCCGGGTGCGCGTCCTGCCAAGCCACGCGCCTTCGCGACCGAATCGTTGTAGGCGTAGATGCTCGCGCGCACCGCGCTGTCTACACGTTCGGCGTGTGTCTTCGGCGCGGGCACGAACTCGTGGATGTCCGTGGAGAGTCGCGGGTCCGGATCGCCCGGGACGACGCCGGTCGTCGCTGAAATGCTCGACTGGCCGCGACCGCCGGAGACACCACCCGGGTTGCCCGCCGTCGCCGGCGGCGGCGCGATGCCGGTCGGCACGCGCAGCGGTGCGACGAGCGCGCGCGACGGCTGTGTCGCCTTCGGCGGCGGGCCGGCGGAATCGAGCCCGCCCTGAGCGCCGCCCGGCGCCGCCATGCTCGTGTACGTGATCCGTTCCGGAATCGCGGTCAGCGTACGCGGTGCGCGGTCGCCCGAAAAGTCGTAGTGAAACGCAGCGTTCAGAATGGCGACGGCCACCACCACGTGGAACGCGATGGAAAGAAGCAGCGGCCCCGGCTCGCGACGCTGCTTCACGCTCACGCGGCGCCCACGAGCATGTTGGCGAGCACCCGACCAGCGCGTACGGCTGCTTCCGCGATGCGCGCGGGAGGCGTGATGAAGGAAATCCGGAAGAACCCTTCCCCGCCCGCGCCGAACGATGAACCGGACATCACGATCACGCCTTCGTCCTCAAGCAGCCGCTCCGCAAATTCCGCCGAGGCGACGCCGTCCGGCAGCTTGATCCACAGGTACATCGTCGCGAGCGGAACTTCGCAGGCGAAGCCGGCGGCGCGAAACGACGTCACCGCCGCGTCGCGACGCTCCTTGAAGATCGCGAGGTTTCCAGGGAGGAAGCTGTCATGGCTCTCGAGCGCCGCGACGCCCGCGGCCTGGACCGCCATGAATTGACCGGTGTCGACGAATGACTTTACCTTCGCCAGGTGCTTGGCCACCTCGGGCCGCGCGACAGCCCAGCCGCAGCGCCAGCCCGTCATGTTGTATGTCTTGCTCAGCGAGTGGAACTCGATCGCGACGTCACGCGCCCCGTCCACCTCGAAGATGCTCGGCGGCACGTAGCCGTCGAACGCCATTTCAGAGTAGGCGTTGTCATAGACGAGCAGGATGTCGCGCTCGCGGCAGGTCTTCACCACGCGCTCGAGGTATTCCATCGGCGCGACGGCCCCGGTCGGATTGTTCGGGTAGTTCAGGTAAAGCATCCGCGTGCGGTCCAGCACGTCGGTCGGGATTTCATCGAGCTCGACGAGGAACTTCGTGCGCGGACGCAGCGGATAGCGGTACGCCTCACCATCCGCGAGCAGCGTCCCACCTTGGTACGCGTTGTAGCCCGGCTCGGGGATGATGCCGACCGTGCCGGGCTCCATATAGGCGAACGCGAGGTGCGAAATGCCTTCCTTGGACCCCACGAGGGGCACGACTTCGGTCATGGGATCGCACGTCACCCCGAAGCGCCGCTGCATGAACGCGCTCACCGCCTCGCGGTATGGCAGGTAGCCCATGCCGAAGCCATAGCGACTCATGGCGGGCTCGACGACCGCCTCCTGCATGCGCGCGAGCACTGCGGTCGGCGGAGCGAGGTCCGCGTCGCCCGCACCGAGATCGATGACGTCGACACCGCGCGCAAGGAGCTCGCGCTTCCGCTGCGGTATCGTCGCCAGCGGGTAGTCGGGCAGTGTAGCGAATCGTTTGGCGGACGTCGGCACTATTCGTCGCGAGTGACAGGGTTGCTGACCCGACTGACGCCGGGGATCTCTACTTCTACCACATCTCCCGCTGCGAGGGTCCCTACACCCTCTGGGGTTCCCGTAAGGACGAGGTCGCCCGGTTCGAGCGTCATGATGCCGGAGACGTACACCAGTATCGCCGGCAGGTCGAACACCATGTCGTGCGCGCTGCCTTGCTGGCGAACAGTGCCGTTGACTCTCGTCGTGACGGTGAGCGATGCCAGATCCGACGGAGCGACGGCGACCGGCCCCACGGCGCAGAAGGTGTCAAATCCCTTCGCTCGGGTCCATTGCCCGTCTGACTTTTGAAGATCGCGCGCGGTCACGTCATTTGCGGCTACGATTCCCGTGATCGCATCCCTCGCCTCGTCGGTGCTCGCCTTCCGCAGCCGCCTGCCGACAATGACGCCGATCTCTCCTTCGTACTCCACTTGCTTGGACACTGCTGGCAGCCGGATGGATTCCCCGTCCCGTATGATGCTCGAGGGCGGCTTGAGGAAGATCAGCGGCTGCTTGGGGACTTCATTGCCGAGCTCCTTGGCGTGTGCAGCATAGTTGCGGCCGACGCAGACGATCTTGGACGGTGACAGGTTGGGCATCCTAGCAACCTAATAGAGACAGAAGTCGACTTCATCCCTTCGGCGAGTTCAGGTGCCGTGACACCTGACGGGCGCGTCGTCCTGACGTCTCTCTCATGGCGAGGTGAATCGGAACTGCGATTTCACCGCCGAGGGCGCGGAGGACGCGGAGGACTGCTCCAACATCCTCCTACAAGCCGTTCACGATGCGCTTGATGCCGTCTTTGAGGTGCGGCGTGTGAAAATTCATCAACAATCCAAGTCGAAAATTCCCCAGCCTCAAATAGGACAAGAGTTGCGCCTCGTAAACGGGGATGTTCTTTGATACCGCCTTGATTTCGACCACGATTTCTGATTGAACCACAAGGTCCAGTCGATATCCGACTTCGATTCGCTGACCGTCGTAATGGACGGGAAGGGCCACCTGCGTATCGACACGAAGGCCGCGTTTCCTCAATTCATGGGCGAGACACGCCTCGTAGGCACTCTCCAGGAGTCCCGGCCCAAGCGCAGAGTGCACTCGCATGCCCGCATCGACAATCTGACCGGTTCGGACGTTTAGTTCGCCCTCGTTCATTCCATCCTCGTCGTTGTTGCAGTCCTCTGCGCCCTCCGCGACCTCTGCGGTAAATTCGCTGTTCCGCCGTCCCCCACCGGCATCATCTCCACGCACCAACCATCGTCGTACCGCCTGCACCTTCGTGGTCCTTCACGGAGGGGGCATTCGCCGCGCATCAAGAACGCTACTGAGCCGAGCGTGTTGAGTAGAAGTCGCGCACCTGGTCGACCACGACCTTCCACCGCCCTATTGCACGCCGCGCCTTCGGCAGTGCCTCGAGCAACCCGCGCCCATAGCGCTTGGTGACGATCCGCGAATCACCGATGACGACGACGCCGCGATCCGTGCCAGAACGGATCAGTCGCCCGAAGCCCTGCTTCAACCGCAGTGACGCATGCGGCAGCATGTACTCGGTGAATGGATCGCCGCCGCGCGCGACGATCGCCTCGCATTGCGCCGCCGTCACGGGCTCCGTCGGAACGCGGAAGGGCAGCTTCGCGATGACCAGTCCGCGCAGCGCATCGCCAGGCACGTCGACGCCCTCCCAGAATGACGCCGTGCCGAGCAGGATGCCCTGACCGGAATTGCGAAAACGGTCGAGGAGGGCATCGCGACTTTCCTCCCCATGCACGAGTAGCGGCCAACGCCGTTCGACGCCGCGTGCACGCAGCTCGGTCGCGAGCTGCCGGACTTCCCGATGGCTGGTGAACAGCACGAACAGCCCGCCGTCGGACGCCTCGGCGAGGTCAAGCACGATGCGCGTGATCGCATTGCGATGGCCATCCGGGTCCACATTCGGCGCGGGGACATCCGAGGGAATGACCAACAGCGATTGCGTGTCGTAGTCGAAGGGCGACGGAAACACCGCCGTGATCGGCGTGAGCTCCGGTTCGTTTAAACCCAGTCGGGCCGCGAGGAAGTCGAAGCGGTGCGCATCGGCGGCAACGTCGCCCGACGATGCGGTGAGCGTCGCACTGGTGACGATCGTGGTGTCGAGTCGCTTGAAGAGATCTTCACGCAGGATCGGTGCAAGGTCGAGCGGCACGCTCGAGAGCGCGACTGATTTTTCGCGACCGCGCACCTCGATCCAGCGAATGCTGTCATCGTCCGCCGGCGGCGTGAGGGCGCGTCGCAGCCCATCCCCAATGGCCTGCAGTCGGCGCGTGACCGAACGGAGCTCGCTCATCAGCGGCGCGAGCTCCTCGTCGAGCTTTGTACTGCCCTCGATGCGCTCACGGACGAGAGCCAGCCCCTGGTTCAGCAGCTCGATCTCGCCAAGCGTGTCCTGCAGGTACAGCGTAAGCCCGGCCTTCCAGATGCGATGCGACGCAAAGGCCTGCGTCAGTCGCACCACCGGCTGACCCTCTTCCTCGATGAAGGTGTCGAGTATGTCGAAGAGCAGGTCGCTCTTCTGCCGCAAGGCGGACAGTGCGGGAATGAGCTTCGCCTCGAGCAGGTCCAGGCTCGCGGAGCTCAGGAGATCCTTGCTCGCCGAGAGCCGCATCGAGAGCGCGGGCAGCAGCCCCTTGCCGCGACGCTCGAGCCGACCCACCAGGCGCTGCAGGCCGCGCCGAGTGACGGTGACGCCCAGGTGGCTGGCCGCGGCGTCCTCGAGATGATGTCCTTCGTCGACGATGAGCCGGTTGTACGCCGGCAACACCGCGGCATCGTCCCAGTTCTGCGCCGCGCGGCGCACGGCGAGGTCCGAGAGCAGCAGGTGATGGTTCACTACGATAACGTCCGCTTCGGCGGCCTTGCGGCGCGCGGCGAAGACGAAGCACTTCTCGAAGTGCTCGCACTTCACACGGGTGCAGACGTCCGGCTCCGCGGCGACTTCGTCCCAGACCTCCGAGCGTGGTGGAACGGCAAGGTCGGCGAGCGATCCGTCAGAGGTCTTCGCAGCCCACGCCGCGATGGTCTTCAGCTCGGCCGTGGTTCCATCCTCGAACAGCTGTGCAGCGCCTCCCATCGCCTGCTCGAGGCGCGCCTTGCAGAGGTAGTTGCGCCACCCCTTCAGCAGCGCGAAGCGCACCTTCTGGTCGGTGAGGGCTGCGGCCAGGAACGGAAGATCCTTGCGGACGAGCTGCTCCTGGAGATTGATCGTGTTCGTCGAGATGATCGTGCGCTCGCCATTGGCGGCGGACCAGCGCAGCGCGGGGATCAGGTAGCCGAGCGACTTGCCGACGCCGGTTCCCGCCTCGAGCAGCCCGACACCGCCTTCGTTGTAGACGCGCGCAATCGCCGCCGCCATGGCGCGCTGGCTCGCGCGATCCTCGTAGCGCGCATGCTGCTTCGCGACGAGTCCATCGGGTCCGAGATCATGTGCGATCGACTTTGGGTCGAGGCGCGTCTGCTTCTCGGGCGCCGGCACTTCCACGACGACGTACAATTTCTTCGCGTCGTTGTCGATGATGCCGAAGCCGACGCCTTCGTCGTGCATCCGGGCGGCAACGTCGTAGTCCGCGCCGGAGGGCTCGAGCACCCCGGACGGATGGTTGTGGACGAGCATGTCGCCACGCTTCGCAAACCCCGGCAGGGCGAGCACACTGCCGACATCGCCGCGGGCGACCACCCGCCCAGTAAGGACACGTCCTTCGTCGTCGATGGCGCAGACGAAGCACACTTCTCGCCCCCCGGCCATGCGGATCGCCGCGCGCATCGCCGCCGAGGCGGAAGCGGCAATTCGGTTGGTTACGGGGGGCTCGGGAGCGGGCTTCGGCACACCCTGAACATAAACCGAAAGTCTGACTGTCTGACAGTCTGACCCGCCGGCCGCTGCGCGGCGGCTCGTCTGACGGCGGGCCTGAACTCAGGTCTGACAGCTATACGCTACACCCACTTGGTCCCGTGCCATGAATGCAGTGTCGCGTGAACTGACCGGTGGCCAAAGCGGTGCATCTACCCGGTTGTGTATCTAGAACAGCTGTCAGACCAGTCAGTCGACCCGCTGTCAGACGAGCAGCGGCGAAGCCGCGAGCGGGTCAGACAGTCCGACTGTCAGACCTAGGTCTTCAGAGGCTTTTTTTTCGCGGCGGGAAACAGCACGTTATTCAATATCAATCGGTAGCCCGGACTCGACTTGTGCAGCGAGAGATCCGTCGGCGGGTTGCCGATCGCGTGCTGCGGGTCTTCCGGATCGTGTCCGCCGAGGAACGTCCATGTGCCCTTGCCGTAATCGCCGTGGATGTATTTCACCCACGGCGATCCCTCCTCCGTGGCGAGGATGACGTCGCCCGGCTTGAGCGTGGCCTTCGTGAAGCTCGTCGTCACGCCGTAGTAGTCGTTGACCACGCTCCGGTGATCCTGCACGAGCATGCTCGGGACCGGGTCGAACTTCGCGGAGAAGTTGAAGAGCGTGAACGTGCCGAGTGGCTGACGTCGGCCAGGGACGTTGACCTGATGGCCGTCGATGTCGCTCATCGAGTTCACGAAGGGCGAATGCTCCAGGTGCGCGTCCTTGAAGGCGAGCGAGCGCTTCCAGTTCATGCGCGCATCGGCGTCGGGATCCATCGGCGAGCCATCGGAGAACTCGCCCGCGATGTCGACGTCGTGCGCGGCGATCGCGAGTTCCAGCGTTTCCGTGGCGCCGCACATCGCGAAGAGAAAACCACCGCGCTCCACGAACGCGCGAATGCGCTCGGCCACGTCCTTCTTGAGTCCCGGCACGCTGGCGTAGCCAAGCTTCTTCGCCACCGCGGCATTCTTGGCGACCATGTCGCGAAACCATGGTGCATCGCGGTAGCCAAGCTGGAACTTGTTGAACTGGCCCGTGAAGTCCTCGTGGTGCAGATGCAGCCAGTCGAACTTGGTGAGGTCGCCCTGCTCGACCTGCTCGTCGTAGATCGGGGTGAACTCGATGCCGGCGTACTTGAGCGCGAGGGTGACGGCGTCGTCCCAGGGCTGCGCGTCGGCGGGCGTGTAAACAGCAATTCGGGGCGACTTCTCGAGGGGGACGCTCTCCATGTTACCGCTCGACATCTCCTTCCGGAGTGCGGCGAGTTGCGCGTCATTGATCGATTCGGTCGCGATGCCGTCGAGGGCGGCGCGACGTCTGAGCTCGGGTGCGTCGGGAAGCAGGAACGATCCGCCGCGATAGTTGAGCAGCCACTCCGCCTGCACGCCGGTCTTCATCGCGTTGTACGTGAGACCGTATGCCTTGAGGTGGTTGGTCTGCCCATCGTCCATCGGGATGAGGAGGCGCTGCGCATTCGCCGCGAGTGGCGTTGCGAGGAGCATCGCCGCGGCAAGGGTGCGAAGGGACTTCATGTATGCGCTCATGTGCCGGGAGGAACCGCGCCGCGCGCCAACTCCAGCTCGCGCCTCGCCTGTGGAAGGAGGGCGCTCTGTGGCGCGCTGAGGATGAGATGTTCGAGATGCGTCGTAGCTGCAGCCGTGTCGCCTCGGCGCCGCAGCACGCGCGCCCATTCGAGCTCGCTCTCCACGGCCTCGGGGGTTGACGGATGCTCGGTGACAATACGCTGCCAGACGGGTATGGCGCGGTCGGGTGTCGAGGCGACGAGTCGCGCGGCGATCAGCAGGAGCGCTGGCGCAACTTCGCGGTGCTGCCCGGCCGCATCGACGAAACGCGCCGATGCGCCGGTGCTGTCTCCGCGCGCGAGCGTCAGGAACGCGGCGCCAAGTGTCGGTGCCGTGTCGCCCTTCGCGCGCGTGACGACGCCCATCGCCTGCGCGAGCTCAACGCTTGCGGACCGTGACCCGCGCAGCAGCGTACGCGCGGCACCGAGTCGCCCCTCGTACAGCGCCAGCCAGCCCGCGGCTTCGCTGGAGTCCGCCTCGGGCCCTGCCGCGCGCACCGCGGCGCGCGCCTTGTTCAAGTCGCCGGATCGCACCCACGCCATGGCGACCAGCTGCGCGAGTCGCATGCGTTGCGCGGGGACAATGAAGCGGTCGAAGCGCGCGATGAGCGCATCCGCGTCAGCGCCGCGCCCGAGTGCCACAAGCGCCGCAACGTGCAACGGGACAATGGTTCGCGCGATGCGCAACGTGTCCACTTCGCCCGCCGGCAGGGGAATGAGCGTGAACACGTCTTCCGGTGCGCCCGCTCGCAGCGCGGACGATGCCGCCTGCAGCGCGAGCGGCTGGGTGCGTCGGACGTTCAGCGCCGCCACCAGCGCCTCGCGCGCGAGCGACCAGCGTTCCTCGACGACCGCACGCTCACCGAACTCCTCCCACATGGTCGCGGCCAGTGTATCGGGCTTGAGCGCGCGCAGCGCTTCCCACGCCTCGCCCGGACGTCCCCATGTGAGCTCAAGCTCCGCGAGTGCGCGTCGCGACCCGGCGTCCGCCGGGAGACTGCTGAGCGCCGCGCGAATGCTGTCACGAGACACGGGAGGCGCGGGCGCCAACGCGTACGCCGACGCCACCGCCAGGTGGGGCGCGTCGGCCAGCGCGCGTCGCCATGAGAGGGCGCTTGCGACCCACTGTCCAAGGGCTGCGCGCAGCTGCGCATTCTCGTACTCGAGATCACGCAGGCTGCCGAGCGCCGCCTTGCCCCGACTGACGATGCTGTCCGCGGTGGCCGGCCGCCCGAGCTGAATCAGGATGCGCGCATACTCTCGGTACGGCTGCGCATCCCGCGGGGCCGCACGCACCCACCGCTCGAACGCTTCGCGCAAACGGTCGTCGCGACGCAGCAGCTGCAGTGTGCGGAGTTGCACCGTGCGGTATGTCGGCTCGCGAGGATTCTGCGCGATGATGGTGTCGAGCGGCGCGAGGAGGGAATCACTCATCCCGAGCTCCGCATACACCCGTTCGAGGCCGAGCACCGAGTTGGGTGATGGTGCCGCGTGGATGGCGGCGCGAAACAGCGCCGCGGCTTCCTTGTACTTGCCGTCGTTCTCGAGCTCGAGCGCCTTCATGACATCGGGGCGCTCCTCCTGTTGCGCGCCCAAGCCGCGATGCGGAAGTGCGAGCGCAGCAACAATCAACAGCGCGAGTAGACCGGCGCGTGCCCTCAACTCAGGGCGTCGACGCGGGCGCACTGTTGAGACGCGTGAAGTAGTCGAGGATCGCGCGGCGCTCGTCCGCGGAGAGGGAACGCATTTCCTGCCACGTGGGGGGACGGAACTTCACCGCGGACTTCGCGTCGACCTTCGCTCCCGGACCGAATACGTCACTGCCCGTCGCCGACTTCGCTTCCCGCTTGCCCGAATCGTCGCGCTCTTCCTTCTCCAGCGACTTGCCCGCGTCGAGCAGCCGGCGGAAAAGTTGCTGCTGTCGTGCGATGGTGCTCCCGTCGAGTCGGCCGTTGTCGAGCGCTTCGGCGAGTTGCCGGGCCTCCTGCGCGAGCTTGGCAGCGCGATCCCCGCCCGCGGCATCGCCCGCATCGTCGAGCTGCTCAGAGAGTTGACGCTGCTGCCGGGCGAGCTGACGCGCGAGCGACTGGCCCGCCGCGCTGTTCTGGCCATTCGGCATGTTGAACAGGCTTTGCGCCTGACCGTTGATCTGCCCCTGCTTCTGCGCCATCTCCTGCATCTGCTTGATCATCTCCTCGAAGCCCGACGCGCTGTTCGAGTTGTTCGCACGCTCGCGATCGCGGGCAAGTGAGGCCGCGGCCTTCGTGAGTGCGTCTGCCGCCTCACCCAGTGCATTCGCCTGCTTCTGCGCGCTGCTGTTCGGCTGCGTGACGCTCTCGGTCGCCTGCGACACCTTGCTCTTCGCCTCCGACATGGCGCGCTGCGTTCCGCCTGACAGGAGCGCGCTCTTCTTCCCCGCTCCCTGCAGCCGCTCGCTCGCCTTGTCGACGCCCTGTTCCACCGCACTCTGCGCGCTCCTGCGGTCTTCCGGCGATGCTCCGGTGCGCGTCTTCTGCTCGAGCGATCGCTCCTCGCGCGCGAGCTGCATCATTTCCTGCACGGACTGATCGAGCTCTGACGTGAGCTCCTGCTTCCACTCCTTCACCTGCTCGCTGCGCGCGTCCTGCATCGACTTCGCGGCCTGGTCCATTTCGCTCGCGGCGTCACCCGCCGCCTTCGCGCTGGCCTGGCTGCCCTTCTGCCCCGCACCCGACTTGCTCTCGCCGGCCTTTCCCTCGCCCGACTTCGACTCGCCGCCCGCCTTGCTCTCGCCGCCCTTCTTTTCACCACCGGCCTTCTTCTCACCGGTAGGCGACTTGGCGTCATCACTCTTGTCGCCCGCCTTGATCTGTTCGGCCAATCGCTGCATGGCATCCTCGGACTTCTCGGCGTGCTTGCCCGCGTCGTCGGTCTTGGAAGCGCCGGCGTCGGCGCGATCCTTGGCGAGGCGCGTCTTCAAATCGTCCATCGCCTGCTTGAGGCGCTCGGTCCGATTCGCCAGGTCCTTCGCATCCTTCACGTCACCGGGCTTCGCGCCGTCGGGACGCGCCAGCGAATCCGCGAGCGCGCGCTCCTTCTGCGCCAACTCCTTCGCTTCGTCGCCGAGTGTCTGCATCGCGCCTTCGTGCGCGGCGCGCTTCAGCATTTCCGCGCTCCGCTCGAGCTGCTCCCGCATCTTCTGCTGCATTTGCGCGAGGTCTCGCAGCGCGTCGCGTGACTGCTCGCCGTTCATCTGCTGCGACGCGTTCTCGAGCTTCTGCATCTGCGCGAGCATCTGCGGCGTCAGGGCCTGACGCAGCAGCGCCTGCGCTTCCCCGAGCTGACGCGCCAACGATGTGTCGAGTGCACCAGCGGCCTTCAATTGCTGTTCGAGCTGCTGCGTTGCCTGCCGCAGTTTCTCCACGCGCTCCGTCATGGCGCGCTGCTCCTTGGACAGGCTACGCGCCTTCTCCGCTGCCTCGAAGTTCATGGGGCTCTTCTGCTGTGCGCCAGCGGGGTCCTTTGCGGCGCCCGCACGACTCTGCGCCCGCGCGGCTTCATCGGTGCGCTGTGCCAGGGCCTTCTGTTCTTTCGCCGCTGCCTGTGCTTCCTTCACGGCCGAGTCGCCAATGGCCCGCGCGGCGTTGCGTTGCTCCTCGCTCGTGGCCCGCCGCAGTACGACCTCGCGACTCACCCCGCGTTGCGACCACGGCGACGCATCGACGGCCTCAGCGCGCACCGTCACGGCGTCACCGGGTGCGAGATGCAGCGCGGCGATATCGACGCTTGTCGCGCCAATCCAGCTCGTGCCCACATTACCCGCAAGCGCGTGGAGCATGGGCGCAGCATCACGCGCTCCCGTGCGCACGACACGCAACGCGACCGAAGCGACGCCGTGATCGTCCGACACCTGCACCGCGAGCGAAACCGGCAGGTCCGACACGAGCAAGGTGTCGGCGCTCGGTTCGGCGATGAGCACGTGGGGCGCGGAGTCGGCAACGACGACAATGTCCAGCGGCTCGGGCAAGTCGGGCACGAGGCCACCTGGCCCGCGGGCCGTCCAGTGCAACTCCTCCGAATGGTCCGCAACGAGGCGACCGCTGAACGTCTGTGCCGCGGTGGCGAGGGGCACGCGGTCGCCACCCGCCGCCACGAGCGCGACATCACTCAAGGCGACCGACGCGCGCCCGGCAATCGAGAGCGCGCTTCCTCGCGGAAGATGCAACGGTTCGCCCACCGGCAGCGATTCGTCCGCGCGAGCGAGATACGCCGGATAATGGACATGCAACGTGACTGCACCAACGAAGGGACGATCCGCTGCATGAACGACCACGCTGTCCCCGCTGACACGTCCATCCGAGACCACAAGTCGCACATCGCCGCGCAGAATCTCCATTCCCCAGGAGGCCCGCCCTGTGGCAGCATCGACCGCGAGCGTGTCGGTGCGCCATGCGTCGCCGGTCTGGCGCACGTCGAGGTACACGACACGACGTCCGGGGGCGCTCACACTCACGCGAAGCGGCGACCCACGCAGCAGCTCTTGTGGTGCACCGACAATCACCGGCCGGGGGAGGAGCGTGCCATTCCACGCAGCGATCGGCCGAAGCACGGCACGCAGTCCATCGCCGAATACGGGAGACGCCGTGAGCAGCACCAGCACGCCCGCGGCCGCGGCGCCGGCGCCCATCATGGCATGTCGAGAGCTCGCGCGGCGCAGGGCGGGCGCGAACGGCGCATCCGCCGGGAGCGAACCGCGGACGCGCAGTGCGGCGCGAGCGGCGAGAGCTCCCTGTCCCTCCAGCTCCAGGGCGCCGACGAGCGCGCCACGGCGAATTCCCTGCTCGCGCTCAATCGCCTGGGCCACGTCACCGCGCGAGGATCGGCGCACGAGGCGCATGCGCGTACGCACGGCGAGCGCAGCGACCGCGGTCGTGATGAGCACCCAGATGACGACCGGAATGCCGCGTGGCATCGCGAGCCAGCGCGCGCGGGCGAGCAGTGCGGCGCCCATCGCGACGATCAGTGCCACGAGCGCCACCGCGAGCAGCGCTCCCGCGGCCACCTCCGACCGGCGGAGGTGCCGACGCTCCAGGTCCACCAGCGAACGAATCGTCATTGCAGCGCCCGGCTGGTAACGGCGTACACGAAGAGGTTCACGCCCATGCGGAGCGCCGCCTCGTGAAGCGCAATGGGATCATGATACGTCTCGGGATCTTCCCATCCGTTGCCGAGGTCGCTCGAGTACGTGTAGTACACGGCCAGCCGGTCGCCGAGGAAGATGCCGAATCCGCGCGCGGGTTTCCCGTCGTGCTCGTGAATCTTCGGGACGCCCCTCGGCAAGTCGTACACCGCATGATAGATCGGATGCGAGAGCGGCACGTCCACGAGCTCACGATCCGGAAAGACACGCTTCATCTCGCGACGAAAGCTTTCGTCGAGCCCGTAGTTGTCATCGGCGTGAAGGAAGCCGCCGCGCACCAGGTACTCGCGCAGCCTGACCACTTCCGCCTCGCTGAGCGTGATGTTGCCATGACCCGTCAGGTGCAGGAACGGATAGTCCCAGAGCTTGTCGTCCATCAGCGTCACGCGCGCCTCGGTCTTCTCCACAGGAAGCGACGTCCGCTCGCGAATGGCGGCGAGGAGGTTCGGGAGGCTCGACGGATTGGCGTACCAGTCGCCCCCGCCCTCGTACTGCAGGCGTGCGATGGTGAGACGAGGTGCAACCCGCGCGCCCGTCAGCGTGAGGGGAAGCAACAGTGCGAGCAGGAGCGCAAGGCGACGTGTCACTCGTGCGCCAGGCGATACGCCAGGTTTCGGGGGGCACCCAATTCGGCGGTCAGCAAGGCGGCGATATCGCGCGGTGTGCGACCTTCCGCACGCAGCTCGGCAACACGCGCCTGCAGCGTCTCCTCGCTCGCGCCGACCGGCGCATTCGCCCCAGCAACAATGATCACGACTTCTCCGCGTGGTGGTGCATCGAGGTAGTACGCCGCAAGCGCGGCCACCGTTCCCCGTCGCAGCTCCTCGAACTGCTTGGTCAGCTCCCGGGCGACGACCGTTGCCCTCTCGCCCGCGCCGGCCTCCGCCAGGTTGGACAGCGTGTCGGCAACCCGTGACGGCGCCTCGTACACCACGGCCGCATGGCGGAGTCCGACGATCTCGGCCAGCGTGTCGCGCCGCTCGCCTCCCTTGCGTGGAAGAAATCCGAAGAAGGTGAATCGGTCGAGCGCCAGCCCTGACGAGACCAGCGCCGCCAGCAGCGCCGAAGCACCTGGCACCGCCGTCACCGGCACGCGGGCGTCGACCGCGGCGCGCACGAGCCGGCCACCAGGGTCCGAGAGGAGCGGCGTGCCCGCGTCCGAAATCAGCGCGAGTGATTCTCCACCGAGAAGCCGCTCGACGAGGCGCGGAGTCGACTTCGCCTCATTGTGCTCGTGGTACGCGACGAGCGGCGTCTCGATGGCGTAGCGTTCGAGCAGGTGGCGCGAATGACGGGTATCCTCGGCCAAGACTGCGCCGACGGCCTTCAGCACGTCGACGGCACGGTAAGAAAAATCCCCCATGTTTCCGATGGGGGTGCTGACGACGTACAACGTCCCGGACTCGCTACGCGTCAGGCCAGCTTCCACGACAATCGGTCGAAGAGTCCCGCGGACGCGAACAGGTGCCTCCGCTCGTGCGTGAGCTCGCGCAGCATCTGCTCGGGCGTGTGGCCCTCCGGGTCGGCCGCCGTCCACAGCACCTCGTTGATGAGGGCGGCGATCGCGTTCGTGAGCGCCTCGGCGTCGGCGACAACGGCCTTCGTGGGACGACCGTTGAACGAGAAACCCTCCAGTGGCGGATGCGAGGACACCAATGTTTGGCGCGCGTGCTCCGCGATGGCCGGCGCACTCTCGCGGCCGTCGGCAACAAGGCGCAGCACGAGCGACGTCGTGAGGTCGCGATAGGCCTGTACGAGTCCCGTGGCGGCCTGCAACGGAAGCGGGTCGGGCAAGGGCCAGTGGCGTACCGCCATGTGCAGCACGCGCCTGTCGCCTGCGAACATCCTGCTCACCCGATCCACCAGCGTCCCCTCCGACGAGCCAGACAGGTACGCGGTGTGGGCCACGCCATGCGTGAACAGCAGGTAGTTCACCTCCCCGTTGGCCGCGATTTCCAACATTCCGTCGAACGTCGTGGCCATCAGGTACGGAAACAACGACTTCGGATCGCTCGTGCGCAGCTCACCGGGCCAGGGGATCATGGGTTCGGTCTGCGAAGCAAACATACAGGCCAATTGTGCCGGCTCCGCCTCGCAGAAGCAGATCTCGCCATACTCGGGCTCGGACGGCACCTTCTCGATCGCGGCACCGATGGCGATGGCGTGAAAATGCTTTCCATCGTGCAAGCATGCATTGACCAACTCGCCCTGCTGGAGGTAGAGCACGAGAAATTCCTCCGGCAGCCAGATCGCGACGAATCCGGACACGCGCGCTCCCCGTTCGCGCTTCGCGTCCGTGAGCAGGTTCCGAAGGTGTACGTAGGCCAGACGCGTCCGCGGCAGGAGAACCCGCGTGTGGGGATAGCGCAGGCCGGCGACGGTGGCGGGCATCAGTGCGGAAAAGAGGGCCGGCACGACTGCTGTCGTACCGGCCCAATGTGGTGCGCAGTCACCCACCGTGCAACGGCGGAGCGCGCCGAGCTCAGGCGGCTGGTGCCGCCACGTGGCGCTTCAGCTTGTCCTCGATTGCCGGACGTGGAACGGCGCCCACGATCTGGTCGACGACCTTGCCGTCCTTGAAGAACAGGAGCATGGGGATGGAACGCACGTTGAAGCGCGTCGCCGTCTTGATGTTCGCGTCCACATCGAGCTTCGTCACCGTGACGCCCTTGTCGGCGTACTCGGACGCGAGCTGATCCAGGATTGGCGCGATCATGCGGCACGGCCCACACCACGTGGCCCAGAAGTCCACGATCGTGAGCCCTTCGCCCTTCTCGACCTTCTCCTCGAAATCCGCATCCGTTACCGCCTGTGCATTCGACACCGCTCGTCGTCTCCCGGCAGTCTTCACGACCGCCACAGAATTAATATTCAACGCCAGCGCACCCACACCAGCGCAACCGTCATGACTCTCGCCGCTCCTCGCCGTACCCGCATCGCCCACGTCGGCGTGGCTGTCGCCCAGCTCGACGCAATCCTGCCATTCTACCGCGACATCCTCGACCTCCCCGAAGTCGCGCTCGACGACGCCGACGGAGCCCGCATTACCGGACTCGAAGCCGGCGATTCCCTCGTCGAACTGCTTCAAGCCAGCTCCGACGACTCTCCAATCGGCAAGTTCGTCGCCAGACGCGGCCCAGGCATCCATCACATCTGTTTTGCCGTCGACAACCTCGATCGCACGCTCGACCGCTGCAGGACCGCCGGCGTCCGCCTCATCGACGAGGTCCCACGTCTCGGCGCGGAAGGAAAGCGAATTGCCTTCCTTCACCCCAGCGCGACGGCGGGCGTCCTCATCGAATTGACGGAATTCTAATTGGTGTCTCGCCGCTACTTCGTGGAACAGAGATCCCTGACCGGCTCCATGTTCGCCGACCGGACGAACCAGCGATCGGGAGCCTTCGTGAGGAAGAAGTCGGTGACGCGCGTGACGGTTCCCCGCGTCAGCTCCACCTGGAAGGCGCGTTCGCCGTTTGCTGCCGCAGCGTCCCCGAGGACGCGCGCCTTGTCATGCTTGAAGCAGCGGATCAGGATGAGCTCCCTCTGTTCCATCTCCTCTCTCGAGAACACCTTGGAGTCACGCACGGGCCCGTTCTTGTCTCCCCACACCTCCGATATTGCCTGGAGGTCACCGGCCCGAATGCCCGCCAGGAACGCGTCCAACGCGGGTCGAGGGCCCATAGCCGCCGCTACAGGAGCGGGAGCCGGAGCGGGTTGCTCGACCGTCCGGGTCTGACACGCGCCAGCCAACAGCAAACCGAGCAGCAGCAACTTTCTCACACGTCCTCCTTGGGTTCAGTTTCCCTGGTAAGCAGTCTCGCCACTTTCCTGCACCATGGCCAGTGACACACCGCAGATGATCATCAAGAACCAGCGCCTCTATATCAACATTGACCACGTCGCCACCATCCGGCAGGCCCGCCGTGGGGTCGAGCCCGTGCCCGTTGACGCAGTCAGCACCTGCGAGCAGGCTGGTGCAGATGGCATCACCGCGCACCTCCGTGAGGACCGGCGCCACATGAACGACGCGGACATCGACGCCATTGCCGCCGCGGTCACGACCGTTTTCAACCTCGAGATCGCCGGAACCGACGAGATGATCGCGCTTGCCGAGCGCCTGCGGCCGTATCAGGTCACGATCGTACCCGAGCGGCGCGAAGAAGTGACAACGGAAGGCGGGCTGAACGTCAACGCAGACCCGAAGCGGCTCGCGGGCTACCTGGCGCGACTCCGGGCGGCCGGCATTCGTACCAGTCTGTTCATCGACCCGGACATCACGAGCGTCAAGCGGTCGCACGAACTGGGTGCCCAGTCGGTCGAGCTGCACACGGGGCGCTATGCGCACGCCTCGAACGACCCGGCGACCGTGAAGTCGCTGCAAGACGCCGCGCGGCTCGGCGCCTCCCTCGGCATCGCCGTTCATGCAGGTCACGGCCTGACGACATCCAACGTGGGGCCCGTCGCGGCCATTCCAGAGATCGAAGAGCTGAACATCGGGCACCACGTGGTGGCCCGTGCGGTGTTCGTCGGCCTGCCAACCGCCATACACGAGCTGCGCGCCGCAATGGACGCCGCGCGCGGATCGCTCTAACTTCGTGGCATATCACTTGTTATCACTGCTCACCAGTCCGGAGCGGGCATGACGGTCCCCACCCCCGTCGGTTTCCTCGATTTCTTCATCCTGGAAGCGAGCGAGTACGTCGAACAGCTCGACGGATTGCTCGATGCCGGAGGTACGTCCGGGCCGAACCCGGACGAATTGCAGCGCGTCGCGCGAGCGCTTCGCGGCAGTGCGAGGATGGCCAAATTGCCGTCGTTTTCCGAGATGGCAGCCGGGATCGAGCGCGTCGGACGGGCCATGCGCGAGGCAGGACTCCGCTGGGAACCCGAGCTGAGCGCTGTCGTCGTGGCTGCCGTGGACGACTCGAAGCTCCTGCTCCGCCAGGTGCGCACGTGGGGCGGCGCCGAGGACACGCGCGCGCGAGCGCGCGTCGCCGAGCTCTCGAAGTACGCTGCCGTGCGGCACGGCACGCCAATGGCCTCGTCGAGCGTGCAGGGGTACGACACATACCTCGCCACCGAGGCCTCGAACATCGGCGCGGGGTTGGAGCTGCTCGCCACCCGCCCGGCAGATCAGGACGCCGCCGCCAACGTGCTGCGCAGGGTGCGGGCGTTGCGCGGCATTGCCAGCGTGAAGGATCACCCGGCCCTCGCTGACGTGCTCGAATCCGCCGAGCAGGCCTCGCACGAGCTCGAAGGCAGCGGCACGCAGCTGAGTGGGGAGCGTATTGCGCTCCTCTCAGCGGCGGCGACGGTGCTTCGGGGAATCGCGGCGGGGATACGCAGCGGAACTGGTCAGGCGCCGGCTGCGGACGTCGCGCGGTTTGCCAAGGCACGGGAGGCTCTCCAGGAGCAGGAGATCGGCGATGAGCGCGTATTGCGCATCTCCGATCTGTTCTACCGCGACGGCGGGCCGACCATCGTCGAGGCCGCCGCGCATCCGCCGACCACGCCCGAGGAACGGTTTCGCCTTGACGTGGTGGGTCATGGCGAGCACCTGCGGCGCCTCGTCGCCGATGCGAGAACGGCGCGCGACGACCTTGCGCGGGAGCGCACGCGCCGGGCGCTCCGCGTGGAGCTTCGCCAGCTGAAGGAGTCAGCCCACAGCTATGGCGAACAACACGTGGCGTCGATCATCGAGGAGCAGGACGCGGCCGTTTCGATTCTCGACGGGCCGGCGCTCGACGCACTCGAGAAGCTCGCATCCGTGCTTGCCTCCCCCGGCTTGGTGACGGTGCCCGTTTTCGATCGGCTCGCTGCGCTGAAGGCCCCGCAACAGCGAGCGCCGGCGCCGGCAGAGCCTGCGCCGCGCGTGGAACCCGATACGCCCCGCGCCGAGCCGATGAGGCCGCACAGCGAAACACCGCGGCAGCACGTGCCCGCCGTTTCGGACATGGCCAGTGCGATGTTGACGGCCGCCGTCTCGCAGGCGACGTCCGTTGCCTCGCGCCTTGGCGACCTGCTCGACGCCGGCATCAAGAACCTTGGCGCGCTGAGCTACACGCCGCTCAGTGTTCCCAAGGTGATCGAGGAACAGCCACCGGTGCCGATCGAGGCGCTGCTCTATCGCGGGCGCTCGGCCATCGTGCGATGCGTGGAGATTCGCGATACATCGCGTCGCGACGGCGGCACGCTCGACGCGGCGGCGCAGGCGGAGCTGTTCGACCTGCTCGACCTCGCCCTCACCGGCTGACCCGAAATGAAATTCGGCTGGCGGAGCGGGGTCGGAATCGTTCTGAGCGCCGTCCTGCTCTATCTCGCGTTCAAGGACATCGAGTTCGCGAAGGTCATCGCGAATGTGCGCAAGGCAAACCTGCCGCTGCTCGCGCTGTCGGCCATCTGCGCAACGCTGACTGTCCCGGCGCGCGCGCGGCGTTGGCGCCCCATTCTGGACCCGATCGCACCCAACCTGCCATTCGATGCGCTGTGGCGCGCCACGGCGATCGGCGTGATGATCAACAACGTGGCGCCGGCGCGCGCGGGTGAACCTGCGCGCGCCTACGCCCTCTCGCGCTTCGTGCCGCAGGTGTCGTTTCCCGCGGCCTTTGCGTCGCTGGCCGTCGACCGGCTGTTCGACATGGTTGTGCTGCTGCTGCTCATGTTCGGGGCGCTGCTGGATCCGGCCTTCCCCGCCGGTGCGGACGTCTTCGGCTTTTCGATGTCCAGCCTTGCCGTGAAGGGGATGCTCCTGGTCGTCGTGGCACTCCTCGGCATGTACGCGATGGTGCTCTTCCCTGCGCGGGTGCTCTCCATTTACGAGACATTCGCGCGACGCATTGCCCCGAAGGCCGAGGAAAAAGGGAGAAGCGCACTGGTCGCACTGATGCACGGTCTCAGCGTGCTTCGCTCCCCGCGTCACTTCGCGGCGGTATTTGCGTGGACGATGCTGCACTGGCTGCTCAACGCACTTGCGTTCTGGATTGCGTTCAAGGCCGTGGGCATCAATGCGCCGTTCAGCGCCGCGTTGTTTCTCCAGGGCGTCATCGCCATTGGTGTGGCAGCTCCGTCGACGCCCGGCTTCTTCGGCGTCTTCGAGTTCATGGCGAAGGAGGGATTGCGCCTCTACGGCGTAGGGTCGGACGCTGCCGTGACATGGGCCGTGAGCTTCCACTTCCTCTCGTTCCTGCCGATCACGATCATCGGCGCGTGGTACTTCTTGCGCGCCGGCCTGTCACTCGCGCAGATCGGCAACGCGCAGCGGGATGTGCCGGGCAATGATGCCGCCCCGGTCGCGCCGACGGCGTGAGCGCAGGCACCACGACGTCTCGGGTGCGCGGCGCGACCGCCGTTGAAGTGCAGGCGCAGGCGAAGATCAACCTGCGGCTTCGCATCCTCGCGCGGGAGTCGAACGGCTACCACCAGCTCGAAACACTCTTCCTCCGGATCGATCTCGCCGACACGGTGCGCATCCGTCGGACGTCGGGGGATCGCTCGCTCTACGTTGCAGGCGACGTCGACCCGGCGCTTCTCGGTCCCGTCGACAAGAACCTCGCGTGGCGCGCTGCGGAAGCGTACTTCGCGGCCAGCGGAATGGACGGTGGATTTGCGATCGAATTGACCAAGCGCATCCCCATTCGCGGAGGACTCGGCGGAGGCAGTGCGGATGCGGGGGCGGTGCTGCGTGCCCTCGACGCGATGAACGAGGAGTGCATGGAGGCCGAGGGCCTCCTGCGTCTGGCAGCGAAGCTTGGCGCCGACGTTCCATTCCTCGCGACGGACCACGCCTACGCACTCGCCTGGGGGCGCGGGGAGCGCATGCTCGCCCTCGCGCCTCCTCCCGCACGCGATGTCCTGCTCGTCGTCCCGTCGTTCTCGGTCAACACTGCCGAGGCGTTCGGATGGCTCGATACGGTCGCGTCGACGGGCGGGCCGGGACGGAACACCGGCGTGACGGTGCTGCAGCCAGGCGATCTCAGCGACTGGATGGCGCTCAGGTCCCTGCACATGAACGATTTCGAGCTCGCGGTCGCAGAGCGTCATCCGGAGATCCTCGAGCACCATGCCTTCCTCCGCGCCCATGGGTACCCGCTCGTCATGATGAGCGGGTCAGGGTCTGCGGTGTTCGGTATCTGGACGTCCTCAGCTTCGGGCGCGTCAGAGGTGAGGACGCCGTCCGAGGCTCCCGCCGGCGCGACGGTCATTCGCACTCGCACGTCGGCGCGAGTTGAGCACGTGTCCGCGATCGAGTAGGTTTGGGGGCTCAGTCGTGCTGCCCCTTCGTTCAATGGCAGGACAGCGGCCTTTGAAGCCGTGAATCTTGGTTCGAATCCAAGAGGGGCAATTGCTGGTGCTGGTGTTCGAGAGTCGCGGCCCCACTCATCTCACCAAGGCTATACATGGACGGGCTTGCCGTTCCGGCGCACGGGTTCAAGCTGTTGTCGGGCACAAGCAACAGGCCGTTAGCCGAGGAAATCGCGAAACAGCTGGGGATCGGCCTCTGCAAGCTGACCTGCACGCGATTCGCGGATGGCGAGATTTTCGTTCGCATCGATGAGAACGTTCGCGGCAACGACGTCTTCATCGTGCAGAGCACCAATCCGCCGGCGGAGAACATCATGGAGATGCTTCTCCTCATCGATGCCGCCAAGCGGGCGAGTGCGGCTCGTGTCACGGTCGTGTTGCCGTACTACGGATACGCTCGGCAAGACCGGAAGGATCAGCCGCGCGTCGCGATCGGTGCCAAGCTCCTTGCGAACATGATCACCGAGGCGGGCGCCGACCGCGTGCTCGGCATCGACTTTCACCAGCATCAGCTGCAGGGATTCTTCGACATCCCCGTCGACCACCTGTACGCGATGCCGGTGCTCACGGCGCACTTCAAGAAGAAGCAGCTGAAGGACACCGTGATTGTCGCGCCCGACGTCGGCTCCGCGAAAATGGCCCGCGGCTTCGCGAAGCGGCTCGACGCCTCGCTCGCGATCATCGACAAGCGCCGCCCGCGCGCGAATGTGAGCGAGGTGGTGAACGTCGTCGGTGAAGTAGAGGGACGCGATTGTATCCTCGCGGACGACATGATCGACACGGCGGGCACGATCTCCGAGGCCGCGCACGCGTTGAAGAGGCTTGGCGCCAACTCGGTGTACGCTTGCGCGACCCATGCGCTGCTGAGCGGGCCAGCCGTACAGCGGCTGAAGGATTCGCCCATCGTGGAGCTTGTCGTCACCGATACGATCGAGCTTCCGCCCGAACGCCAGTTCGACCGCTTGACGATCCTTTCGGTGGGCGAGCTGCTCAGCAAGGCGATCCGCTATACGCATGCGGAGCAATCGGTCAGTTCACTGTTTGAATAGGAACGACTGCCTGAAGCCCATACTACAGGATTAAGTACTGGGTACCCGGTACTCATGTACGAAGTCCGCCCGCAAGTGCCTCGGCTCTGACGGCCGCCAAGTGGCGCTCACGCTCTCCGGTCAGACAGTCGGACTGTCAGACTGTCAGACTGTCAGACAATAGCCGACCAGACTATATTGCCAGATTCCCCGTGATACGTCGCCAAAAGGCAACCCCGGCATGGTAGGGCGGACGCAGCCGCCTGAGAGTAGCATCCGGCATCACGGTTCGCTGCAGTCGAAGAACGCTCGTCTGGAACACTACAATGGCAAACGCATCACTCAGCGCGGAGACGCGCTCTGATCGTGGCAAGGGATACGCCCGCAAGCTTCGCGCGGCCGGCCGCGTCCCGGGAATCGTGTATGGTCACGGCCGTGAGCCGCAGTCGCTCTCCGTCGTCGCGCGCGATCTCGACAAGCTCCTGTCGTCCATCGCCGTCAGCAGCACGGTCGTCCAGCTCGGACTCGGCGGCGCGACCACGAAGACCCTCATTCGTGAGATCCAGCGCCACCCGTTCAAGAAGATGATCATGCACATCGACTTCCAGGAACTCGTCGCTGGCGAGAAGGTCACCGTCGACCTTCCGCTCGTGTTCGTCGGCGTTCCCGAGGGTGTGCGCCTCAGCGGTGCGCTGCTCGAGCAGATCCTGCACAAGATCGAGGTGCTCGTCGATCCGGCGAACATCCCGAACCATGTCGACGTCGACGTCTCGCACCTCGCGATGGGGCACTCGCTCCACGTGCGCGACCTGAAGCTGCCTGAAGGCGTCGAAGTCCTGTCGGACGAAGATGCAACGATCTGCGCCGTCATCGCGCCGCGCGCCGCCGTCGAGGCTGCCGCTGCCGAGGGTACCGTCGCCGAGCCGGAGCTCATCCGCAAGGCGAAGGAAGACGAGGACGCGAAGTAATTTTCGACTTTCTTGCGGCACTCACGCGACGGCTCCGCCCTTTCGGGGCGGGGCCGTCGTTGTATTCAGACGACGAGAACGCGCCAATGAAGGTGATCGTGGGCCTCGGTAATCCCGGGAAGGAGTACGAGCACACCCGCCATAACGTGGGCTGGTGGCTCGTGGACTATCTCGCGGACCGCTGGCATTTCGATGGATGGAAGAAGGACGGCCAGGCCAAGGTCGTACAGGGTCAGCTCACGGGTGTGAAGGAAGCGACGCGACTCGTGAAGCCGCAGACGTACATGAACCTCTCCGGTGGTGTACTGGTGCAGTATGCGCGGCGTCCGTTCTGGTCGGCGGCGAATGACTTGCTTGTGATTTCCGACGATGTCGCGATTCCTGCGGGTACCTGGCGCATTCGCGCCGAGGGTGGTGCGGGAGGACACAACGGGCTCAAGTCGATTCAGCAGGCGCTGGGGACGCAGAGCTTCCCCCGGTTGCGAATCGGCGTAGGGGATCCGGAGCGGGCGCCGGGTGGGCCGCTCACGGATTTCGTGCTGGGCGCCATGGGGAAGCGGGACTCGGAGGCACTGCGCGGGTTGTTTCCCGTGATGGCGGAGGCGGTCGAGGCGTTTGTGCGTGATGGGGTGAAGGGGGCGCTGGACGTGCAGTCGAGGAATGCGCCTGGAAAGGGCGCCTGAACATCCGCAGCCATCAGGCGTTCAGGGGTCAGCTCCAGCCCCAGCTTTCAGAGAGGTGGCGTACATGGTCCCCGAGACCAGTTATGCCACGACGCTGAGTGCTGTAGCTGGGGCTGACCCCTGAACGACTGAGGCTGATCGCTTTCACCCGCGCCCCGCGGTAGGCCGTACCGCTCGGGCGTAGGAATAGAGCACGCGCTTCACCTCGTCGAGATCGCCGAGTAACACATCCGCGACGGATTGATCAAGACAACCGATGTCGCGCGCAAGCAGGAGATGGTTCTCTGTTTCTCTCGCGGACGCCAACGCGATGTCGAGGTAGCGTCCGAACTCTGCTTCCGAAGGCTTTCCGGCACCCTCGGCAATGTTTGAAGCAACGGAATCGATTGCCCGCAATAATTGCGATCGCAGTGTCGGGCGGATGCGAAATCGCACGACGCTCAGGTCACCGTTGAGGCGAACTGCGAGAGCATGCGCCTTCTGCCAAGCGATTATCTTCTTGAAGTCTCGCATCTGCGAATGATCGCACCTGAGTTCCGCTCCGCAGACATCATCGGACCGCATCTACAGTCTTTTCAATGCTCAAACTCGGCATCGTCGGTCTCCCCAACGTCGGCAAATCGACGCTGTTCAACGCGCTCACCAGCGCCGGCGTCCTCGCCGCGAACTATCCCTTCGCGACCAAAGATCCGAAT
>JBKJUW010000103.1:0-8083 GCA_046589725.1 Gemmatimonadaceae bacterium | reverse complement strand
GCTCGCCAGTTCGGCGGACGCGACTGGTGCGCTGCTCGTCTCGGAAACAGGCCTCGCCCCCGGTCTCATGACAGTCCTGGCGAAGGAACTTGTCCGTTGCGGCGCTCGCGGCGAGCTTCATATCGTGCTGACCCTGGACCTGATCGGGCGTCACGGGCAGGAGGCTATTGCCTGGACGCTCGCGCAACTTCGGGCCGCCGCCGAGTTTGTCCGCGGTCCTCGGGGAAACACGCTCTATCCGGTCGACTTCGCCGACAACGCTGCGATTGCGGCGCGGCTCGGTCTGGATACGGCATCTGCCTCCCTGGCCCTTCGACCCGATCTGCCGGCCATCGTCCTCTCCTTGATCGCGCGGCATCTGAAGGGGCGTGAAGGAGGTCTCGAGGCACTTTCCGCCGCAACGGCGACAATCGTCAAGGTTTTTGGCTTGGCCACGGATCGGGTCCGACTCGACGTGACGATCGCGAACGATTCGACAGTACGCAAGGCCGTATTCCACGGCCGGGACCAGTCGAACCTCACCGGTGCGATTGCCGCTCGGGCGACCGAGATTGCCCTCGATTGCCAACTGACTGGCTCGAAAAGGATGGACGATCTCCTCGCATTCTCCGATGCCGACGCACTGCTCTCCGGGTTGGGTGCGTCCATTGAGTTGCGTTGAACTCCCGTCGCCGCGAATCATGCCGGTCTGCTGTCCGCAGCGGGCATACATTCAGTCCGCGTTGGCACCGCGAACCGGTTTAGCCCTCAATGGCTCCGATGGCGCCGCGCCGCGACGGGTCGTCATCAGCCGCGCCGGTGATGAGTCCAGGCCCAAGCTCCGCAACCCCACGCGCCAGCCCATCGCGTGCGGAGTGCGCCTGGCGGTGCCACGACGGGCGACGCTTTCCCTCCGCACTTGTGCGTGAGTTGCTCACCACATCGATGGAGACGCGCTCACGCTGATACGCTCACGCCATTCCCTGAGCGACGTACAGGTCGGCGCGCGTACTGGGGTGATCACGCCCACCGTCGCCCGTGGGCCGAGCCAGGAGCAGTTGCACGACCCCGATGCGCGCCGTTGCGACGGCGTGCGCGGACGCCGCCATGCACAGGCGCCACACGCGAACTGTCACGTCGCCAACCAGCGCGCGCGCCTCGTCGGCCCGGTCGTCGAGTCGTCGCATCCAGTGCCGTAGCGTCTCGGCAGAGTGCTCCCGCAAGCTACCGGGCTGGCTGTGCGCCGGTTCGCGTCTTCGGGCTGCGCACGATCTCCACTGAGCACGTCGCGTGAAGGGCTACCGCTTGGGACACCGAGCCCAGCAGAAAGCGCTCGAGGTGCCCGTGGCCGTGTGAGCCGACGACGATCAGGTCTGCGCCAAATGCTTCCGCTTCCTCGATGATGAGGCGTTTGGCCGAGCCGGCTGGGACGCCCGTCGTGACAGTGAGATGGTCACCTGTGTCACCCGTGCGGAGTGTTGCCGCTGCTCTATCGACCGCCGTCTGCGCCCGCTCGCGCGCGACCGCCTCGATGTCGAGATAGAGACCCCCGCTCATGCCCTCTCCCGGCAGGACCGGCGGGAAGTACGTGGTCTCGTGTACGGAGATGATTCTCACTTCACTGTGTGCGGGCAGCGGTCGCGATGCCACTTCGTGGACCGCGGCTTCGCTGTGTCCCGAGCCATCGACTGCCAGAAGAATCTTCATCGTTTATAGCGTCTGGAATATTGGCTGACGCGTGCTTGTGTCTTGCCGAGTGTCATGCTCGTCGCCAGCGCCGAAGGCCGAAGCAGCACCCGGACATCGGCGACAGAGGCAATCTCTTGTGCGTGCGTCACCGACCGGAGCGCCACGCCCGGATGTGGCACGACCCGCCTTCTCGATGCCCTGCGTTGAGCAGAGACAGCACGAGACGATGCATCCCGATCGCGACGGAGGCCTCAAGCATCGCGTCGTCGACGCCCGGGATGAGAGTCAGATGCCCGCGAGCGACCGGCGCGCTGCACGTTTGCTGCGCGCGCGCCGATTCCGGCGGACAGCCTTCCTTCACGCGCAAGAAATGCATCGAGGTGCCAGGACGTCGAGTCATCAACGCACGCGTGCGCGCAAGCTGTCTCGTTCGTCGCACTTCCCCTGTCGTGTCGGAATGTGCCTCCCCCGGTGCAGGGCGATGCGAGTCTCGACTGACCTCCGAATCGATCCGAAGGGGGCGCGGCAGTTCAACGACGACGAGGGCACCTCGCCATGCCAGGCGACGCGCAGCACGGAGGCATGTCGCCCACACCCGCGGAGAGGATGTGTGCGCGTCGATGCGCTCGTGAGTGGCGTTACCAGTATCGTCGTCCGCTTTGGGCGACGCCTCGTGTGCGGCGCGGCTGGCGCGCGTTGAATCGCAATCGGAGCCGTATTGCCCCACGACGACTGCAACCACACGTCGTTTGGCGAGTTGGGCGGGCGCGATGGTCCGCGCACGCGCATGTGATGCCAGTCCGCGCGTGAGTGCGCTGGTAGCGCGATGCACTGGCTCTCGTCGTCCTCACGCATGGTCGACTCTCCGCCGGGCCTGAACAACTCGTCGCGCTCGCGCCCACCGGCCACAGCGCGAGTTGTTCTACTGTGCGTAGCCAACCTGTTCGAGCGCCGCGATGATCTCGCTTCGCTCCACGAGCGCCACGTCGTAGGACAGCGTGGCGGTCGCGTTTGTGACCGACTCGACATCTACACCTGTGATGCGTCCCAGCGCGGCACGAACCTCGCGGACGCAGCCGCCGCCGTTCATCCCGCGCAGCGCCAGGGTGATCTGATGCAAGTCGCCTCTCACGGTGAACTGATATGTGGGTGGTGCTTCCCTCGGTACGCGACGAAGGTATGCTCGGTATATGAGCCTAGGCTGAAAGCGGGATGAGCGTTGCGCAAGTCACGGCGAGTCCGCAAGCCATGCTCACAACGCGCGAGACTGGAGTTCCATGTTTTTTGTGTGCAAGTCGGCATGCATGATGCAGTCCTGGTTCGCACACTCACAGGAGATCGCATGGCGCACTCCAAACACGACGACCACGACAATGCAGTCGGCTCTGCTGCCGATGCACCCCCAAAACCAGCACCGGCCGGGGAGGCGGATGAGGCCATCGCGCCCAACCCACCACGCACCACAACGTGGGGATGGTTCACCGCCCCGAAGTTCGGTTCCGCGGGAAGTGGAGGAGCGGAGCTCGAGCCTGGGCCAGAACGTGACTGACCGCAGATGCGCTCGCGAGGCACGCCGCAGTCGGTCGCGCACCGATGCCTGCTACGGTAGGGCGTGTCCCTCGTACGCAGCGATGTGACAAAGCCCCCGGCGCCCAATGCGTGCATATAGATGGCATGCGTAGGGTCATTGTTTGCATGCGAGATGCGCGGTGCGTCATATGTTGCTCGACCTCTCGGAGCGTGTGCGCACGGTGCGCCGTCGCGATAGCCGGCTCCGTCGCATGCTCGAGCGGCGATCAGCCGGGACACAGCTCGAGCTCCGCCGCCGGATCACGCGATGGCCGATGCGCTAAGCTCCACGATCGGCAAGGAATACGAGCGGGCCACTTGGCGCGCCGGCCTCGTTGACGCGGGAGCTTCTGCGCGTTCAACGACGAGGCTGGAGACTGAACGCGCGGTACGTGATGCCGCGTTGCCGTGCCCCAATTCGCGCCGTCGCGATCACGTGTTGCACCATGGTATTGATCACCGTCACGGCCCTGGCGAACGTGTTCGCTATGAAGACGAGTGGATCCGTCGTTGCTTACGACAACGCCGTTGGCACCGCGCCCTACCGCCAGCGTCCGCGCGTTTGTATTGCTCAGGGTATCGATCACGGACACCGTGCTATCGGGTTCAGTCCGTACCTTGATTGGCGACGTACACGCCGGCCGCCGGACGACGCCATGAGTTGAAGCGGTCCGTGCCCAACGGGAGTCGTCGCCACCGCGCGCCAACTCCGCGATGCCCTGCCCACGCACAAGGGAAGAGTCGCAGGTTTCAGTCGGGACTCAGGTCCGACTCAGCTTGACGAACTACGCTGCATTCACCGCTGCACGGCAACGGATTTCAAGAGGCTTGCATGCACCACACGACCGTGGCCATGTCTGGCATGCGCTGCGAGGCTGCGTGAGGGCGGCGCTGAAGACGCTTTGTGCCGTTCCGGGCACGCACGAAGATGGGGTAACCGTGGGTTCGACGACAGTTACTGGACGATGATGCCTGACCATACCAAGCCTCTATACATCCTGCCCTTCGATCACCGCGCGTCGTTCCAGACCGGGATGTTCGGTTGGACTGGAACGCTCAACGCCGAGCAGACCGGGAAGATCGTTGCGGCCAAACGTGTGATCTATGACGGCTTCAGCGCCGCGGTGGCGGCCGGCATGCCAAGCGACAAAGCCGGAATCCTCGTTGACGAGCAGTTCGGCGCCGACATTCTGCGCGACGCGAAAGGCAGCGGTTACATCACGTGCCTTTCTGCGGAGAAAAGCGGGCAGGAGGAGTTCGACTTCGAGTTCGGCGAGGAGTTTCCCCGACACATCGAGGCGTTCGCGCCGACTTTCTGCAAGGTCCTGGTGCGCTACAATTCCGAGGGCGACACGGACATGAACCGCCGGCAGGCCGCACGTCTGCGGCGCCTCTCCGAATATCTCGGTGCCAGCCCGTCCAGGTACATGTTCGAGTTGCTCGTGCCCGCCACGCCAAGGCAACTCAAGGATGTCGGAGCGGACCAGCGAGCCTACGACCACGAGCTTCGCCCCGCGCTCATGGTCACTGCCATCCGCGATCTTCAGGACGCCGGCGTGGAGCCGGACGTCTGGAAGGTCGAAGGGCTTGACCGTCGGGGTGACAACGAACGGATTGTGGCGACCGCACAGCGTGACGGGCGGCGCGATGTGGGCTGCATTGTGCTGGGCCGTGGGGAGAACGAGCAGCACGTGCGCACATGGCTCGCGGCCGCAGCGGCGGTTCCGGGCTTCATCGGCTTCGCAGTGGGACGGACCACGTTCTGGGATCCTCTCGTTGCGTTGCGCGACGGGAAGATCTCCCGCGACGCCGCGGTGTTTGAGATCGCGCGTCGCTTCCGGCAGTGGGTCGATGTATTCGAGCAGTCCCAAGCGAGGATGCTTCGTTCCGAAGGCTCGGCAATCGGCAGCGGCCCGCAAACAACCTCATGAGGTGAACACGTGACATCGACGATCGACGCACCATCATCTGCGGAACTGGGAGTGATCGGACTCGGCGTCATGGGCGAGAACCTCGCGCTGAACGTCACCGATCATGGCTTCCGAGTGGTACTCTGGGATCGCACTGAGGCAAAGGTCGCGAGCCTGGTCCAGCGGAGCGAGCCGAATCGTTCGTGGATCGGCACCAAAACGCTGGAGGAATTTGCCGCCGCCTTCGGGCAGCCGCGCCGCATCCTGCTCATGATCAAGGCAGGCGATGCAGTGGACGAGATGCTCGAAAAGCTCACACCGCTTCTGGCACCCGGCGACGTCGTCATCGACGGCGGCAACTCCTTCTTCGCCGACACGCAACGTCGTGAGGCATCCATGCGCCTGCGCGGGGTGCACTTCGTCGGCATGGGAGTCTCCGGTGGCGAGGAGGGCGCGCGGCATGGTCCGTCGCTGATGCCCGGTGGTGCCCAGGCCGCTTACGACTACCTGAGGCCGATCCTCGAGGCCATCGCCGCAAAGACAGACTCGGGGCCGTGCGTCACCTACGTCGGCCCGGATGGGGCGGGCCATTTCGTGAAGATGGTGCACAACGGCATCGAGTACGGCGTCATGCAGTTGATCGCCGAGGCGTACGATCTTCTTCATAGGGCGCTTGGCCTCACGGCGGTGGAGATCGCGAACCTCTTCGCCGAATGGAACCGAGGGCCGATGGAATCGTACCTGATCGAGATCGCGTCGCAGGTGCTCTCCGTGCGCGATCCCGAGACCGGAAAGCCGCTGGTGGAGATGATCCTCGATCAAGCGGGGCAGAAGGGTACCGGCAAGTGGACGGCGCAAGTGGCACTTGATCTCGGCGTGCCCATCCCGACGATCGCAGCGGCCATCGATGCGCGCGTGCTCTCCAGCATGAAGGTGGAACGGGTGGTGGCGAGCGCGCAGATCACGAGTGCCACGACTCCACGCGTGGCTGGCGATGCGAAGGAACTCGTGGCAGCTGTCCGCGACGCGCTTGTCGCCGCCACCATCTGCTCGTATGCGCAGGGCATGGCGCTGTTGCGCGCCGGGTCGGCCGAGTACAAGTGGTCGGTCAACATGCGCGAGATCGCGCGCATCTGGACAGGCGGCTGCATCATTCGCGCGCGACTCCTCAATACCATCATGCAGGCGTTCGAGCGCGCCCCCGAGCTGACGAACCTGCTACTCGACGCAGCGATTCAACCTCAGGTGATGCAAGCGGAGCAGGGATGGCGCCGTACCGTGGAGTTGGCCGTCGCGCACGGAATACCCGTGCCCGCAATGTCCGCATCGCTCTCGTATTTCGATAGCTACCGCACCGCAGCACTGCCACAGAACCTCACGCAGGCCCAGCGTGATTACTTCGGTGCCCATACATACCAACGAGTCGACCGGCCGGACGCTGGCTTTGTGCACTCGGATTGGCCGACGCTCATCGCCGCCGCAGCGACGAGTCGCGCACAGTGACCGCCATTGTGCATGCGTCGCCGTCGGAGAAGCTGGTCAGGCCAGCGATGCGCGAGGCGGACCCGTGCACAATCATCATTTTCGGTGCGACCGGCGATCTCACGCGCCGTAAGCTCCTGCCGGCGCTGTACGAGCTTCTCGCGGCCGGCGGGATGAACAGCCACTGCGAGATCATCGGCACCGGGCGGACGTCCCTCACCGACGAACAGTTCCGCGAGCGTGTGCGAGATGCGTTCGCGGAATCGAAGGATGGGATTGACACGAAAGACGCGCGGTGGCGCGCGTTCGAGCAGCAACTTTCGTACGTCCCCGGCGATCCCAGCGAGGCCGGGCTCTATGCACGTCTCGCGACCGAACTCGAAATGCGGCGGAACAAGGGCGGGAGTCCGAACTGCCTGTTCTACATCGCGACACCGTCGTCACTCGCACGGCCGATCATCGAGGGACTTGGCGCGTCAGGTCTGGCGAAGAACGATCTGGGCTGGACGCGCATCGTGATCGAGAAGCCGTTCGGGCACGACCTCCAGTCGGGCCGGGAGCTCAATCGCGTGGTGAACGGCGTGTTCGCCGAGGAGGCGATCTTCCGCATCGACCACTATCTGGGGAAGGAGACGGTGCAGAATATCCTGGTCTTTCGTTTCGGTAACACGATGCTCGAGCCGGTGTGGAACCGGAACTACATCGCGTACGTCGAGATCACGGCGGCCGAGACGCTTGGTGTAGGGTCACGCGCGGCGTTCTACGAAGAAACAGGTGCACTGCGCGACATGGTGACGAATCACCTGTTGCAGCTCCTGACCTTGACGGCCATGGAGCCGCCGGTGGCACTCGATGCGGATGCACTGCGCGATCAGAAGGTGCAGTTGCTGCGCGCTATGCGTCCCATGACCGTGGACGAAGTGAAGCAGCGGACGATCCGCGGGCAATACGGTGCGGGAGCGATTGGCGGGCAGCCGGTCGTCGCGTATCGCGCGGAGCCCGGTGTGCAGTCGAGCTCCAACACCGACACGTACGCCGCCATCGACTTCCGCATCGACAACTGGCGCTGGGAGGGCGTGCCATTCTACGTGCGCACGGGAAAGCGTCTGGCGAGTCAGCGCACGGAAGTGGTGGTGCACTTCAAGCGCACGCCACAGGCGCTCTTCGCGCGCGCGCGCCAGCAGGACATCGAAAACAATCAGATCACCCTGCGAATCCAGCCGGACGAGGGGATCACCATCGGCTTCGCGGCGAAGCGGCCGGGCGACGAGTTGCGGGCCATCGCCGTGGAGGCGGACTTCTCGTACGCGGAGAGTTTCGAGGGGAAGATGCCGAGTGCGTACGCGACACTGCTGCTGGACGTAATGCGCGGTGACCCGACTCGGTTCACACGGCGCGACGAGGTGGACGCGGAATGGCGGATCATCACGCCGATCGAGGAGGCGTGGGCAGCG